>NZ_CP194943.1:0-472251 GCF_051136265.1 Candidatus Pantoea rara
ATGGCAGATAAAGACAACGAAAACAAAGCGTTACTAGAACCTTTTCTGTCAGTGACAAAAAACAGTGGTGAAGTTATTCAGCTTCATCCCAACAAGAATAATACCGTTCAGCCCGTCGCATTAATGCGTCTCGGACTCTTTGTGCCGACCCTGAAATCGACTGCACGGGGTAAATCCGGTGCAATGGCCTCAACAGATGCGACGAAAGAGCTGAAGAACCTGACGCTGGTAAAAGCGGAGGGCTACGAAAAGATTACCATTACCGGCGCGCGGCTGGATATGGATAACGATTTCAAAACCTGGGCGGGCATTATTCAGTCGTTTTCCCGTTATCCGACTAAAGGCGATACGGTCACCCTGCCGTTTATCGACTTTGTGAAGATGTGTGGCATTCCCTCTGCCAACTCTTCTGCCGCACTGCGTAAGCGCCTGGATGCTTCTCTGCGCCGTATTGCGACTAATACCCTCTCCTTTGAAGGCAACGGCAAGGCGTATCATACTCACCTGGTTCAGTCTGCCTATTACGACCGCGAAAAAGATATTGTCCGCATTCAGGCCGACCCTAAGCTTTTCGAACTCTACAACTTCGATCATAAGGTGCTGCTCCAGCTTCGTGCAATCTCACGCCTCAAGCGTAAAGAGTCTGCACAGGCGCTCTACACCTTCCTGGAGAGCCTGCCGACCAATCCGGCGCCTATCTCGCTGGCTCGCCTGCGTATGCGCCTCAATCTCGGCTCCAAGACCACCACGCAGAACCATGTGGTACGGCGCGCGATGGAGCAGCTGAAAGAGATCGGTTATCTGGATTACTCAGAAGTGAAGCGTGGACGCTCAGTCTTTTTCATCATCCACAGTCGTACGCCTAAGCTCGATGGTATCGGTAATCTGGAGAGCATCGATTCGCTGGATGAGATCGAGTTCGAGGATTAACTCCCCGCGTTCACTGTAGTCAGCAATCCTGCGTTGCAGTGTCACTTTACTGAAAAAGTGACATTGCGGTCTTAAGCCCATTCACTGTAATAAGTACTTCTCAGACATTCACTGCAATCAGTAACGTTCACTGTAATCAGTGACTGTAGCGCTGTGTTAAAGTCTTTGTCCTTCACCTGCAGATATTCTTTCACCTGCTATAAGGTCTATCCAGTAAGTGTGTACTTACATACATAATTGCTGGTGCTCAGTCTGATGTGGTTTGCTGATTACAGTGAATGTACATATTGCGTTTCACGATGGCGTCTTCTGCTGGATACAGTGAACACTGCTGATTATAGTGAATGTCAGTGCTCTGCCCTGTTCAGAGATCAATGCGGTTAGCTGTCTGAGAGCTGGCGCGTGTGACACTGTTACTGATTACAGTGAACGTTTGCTGGCTCACATCGACATACCCTCTTCATTCCGACGTCTCAAAGGTCAGCCATATCGATTACTGATTACAGTGAACGTTGCGCTGTGATGCTCTGTCCCGAGGAGATGCCTTACTGATTACAGTGAACGCTCTGCTGACTACAGTGAATGTTTACTTCGATGTGGCGCAATGAAAGGTGTCTGATACTGATTACAGTGAACGTTAGAGCGAAGCCGGTGAGAACATGGCGGATATGCAAAGGCTAATCCTGATGTGCCTGTGCCTGTGTCTTGCTGCTTGCATCAGGCTTGTCAGAGTCTGAATCAGCTGAACGGTCATTGTCTGATAGCGACAACTCGGACTCACTGTGGCGCAGAACAGAGCCTGATTATTCTACTGACTCCAGTGAATGTTTGTGGATTCATTCCTCATTTACTGACTACAGTGAACATTATCACCCGCCTGGTTTTACTGATTACAGTGAACGTTTATGGATGCGCGATAATGCACTAAGCATCAGGCCCTGTATTTAACAGACCGTAGTCTATTTTCTCCTCTGTTCCCGATGCTTTCCTGAACGGATCAGTGTTAATCCGCATATCATTACTGACTATAGTGAACCTTTAACCCGACCCGCTTCCTTATCATGACACCCTATAAACATGACTACTGATTACAGTGAACGTTGCTTCAACGTGTCCTGATCTGAGAAGCACTACTGATTATAGTGAATGTTTAAAGCAGAAAGAGGTAGCAATCAGCGCTGCGCCCTGTGGCGCTTGCCTGAATACCCATTAATCCGACTATCTTTAACGCTGAGATCCTTCCCGTAAAATCACCAGATACCAGTCTGACTTTGCTGATTACAGTGAACGATTGTTTCTGTCAACGTAGCCTCCTGAGTCCGTCTCCCCTGCTCTCTATCTGTATCCCATTTGTCTGATCGTTTTTAAACCGGTCAACTGACCACAGTGAATGATCTGCTGATTACAGTGAATGTTAATCGCAAATTTTCTGCCTTAATTTTCCGTTTACAGTGAATAATGTGATGAACCTCATCAAAACCCATGTGATTACATAGAAACGCAGATCATGTTGAGAGGATAAATTATTGCCTCATGTGCAGGATTTATGTATAAAGTCATAAATCCTACATGTTTGGAGCAACTATGGCTAACGATGACAAGCAGGTGATGAAGGTTGCACAGCGTTCAGAACGCATGCTGTTAAGCCTCACTGACCAGATTCAGGCGCAAAAGCAGGAACTGCACGAAAATACTTACTATCAGGTCTATGCCAAGGCGGCGTTAGCTAAATTGCCGAAACTGACACGAGCCAGTGTGGATTACGCAGTCAATGAGATGGAGGAGAGTGGCTATCAGTTTGATAAACGCGCCGCGGGTTCATCTGTTAAATATGCCATGTCGATTCAGAATATTATCGATATTTATCATCATCGTGGCGTGCCGAAATATCGCGATCGTCACAGCGATGCCTATACCATTTTTGTCGGTAATCTTAAGGGCGGCGTCTCCAAAACGGTTTCAACCGTTTCACTTGCACATGCGCTGCGTGCCCATCCTCATCTCCTGTTTGAAGATTTACGTGTTCTGGTTATTGACCTCGACCCGCAGTCTTCAGCAACCATGTTTTTGAATCACGAGCGCTCAGTCGGGCTGGTGGAAGCAACGGCAGCGCAGGCCATGCTGCAGAATGTCTCCCGTGATGAGCTGGTAAACGAATTTATCGTTCCATCAATCATTCCGGGTGTGGATGTACTGCCCGCCTCGATTGATGATGCGTTTATCGCCTCAAGCTGGGATCAGCTCTGCGCTGAGCACCTGCCACAACAGAATGTCCATGCTGTGCTGTACGACAACGTCATTGCCAAACTGAAAAAAGACTACGACTTCATTTTCATTGACAGCGGCCCGCATCTGGATGCTTTTCTGAAGAATGCGATTGCCGCTTCTGACCTGCTGATGACGCCAGTGCCACCAGCTCAGGTCGATTTTCACTCGACGCTAAAATACCTGACACGCCTGCCCGAACTCATTGCGATTATTGAAGACTCTGGCGCAACGTGTCGTCTGCAGGGCAACATCGGCTTTATGTCCAAGCTCTCTAATAAAGCTGACCACAAGCTCTGCCATAGCCTGGCTAAAGAGATTTTTGGCGGTGACATGCTGGATGCAGCCCTTCCCCGCCTTGATGGTTTCGAACGTTGCGGCGAATCCTTTGATACGGTTATCTCCGCCAATCCTTCCACCTACGTTGGCAGCAGCGAAGCGTTAAAGAATGCACGATCCGCCGCAGAGGACTTTGCGAAAGCCGTCTTTGACCGTATCGAATTTATTCGCCTGAACTGAGGTTTGTATGAGCGCAAAAAGAATCACGATTGGCAGAACCTTCAGCCAGACTCCACTTGAAAATGATACGACTGACAGCCAACACAACCAGACCTTCGTTCTGGCAACGGGCAAGCGCGCCTTGTTTCGTTTTGAACGTATTGCTGCCAGTGAGGTTGAAAGCAAAACTTTTGTCACGATGGAAACCAATGGACGTGACCAGGCAGGTCTGACACCTGACTCACTGCGGGACATTATTCGCACCATCAAGCTGCAGCAGTTTTTTCCGGCCATTGGCGTTATGCGTGATGACCGCATCGAGATCCTCGACGGCTCACGCCGCCGTGCCGCCGCGCTCTACTGTAAAACCGGGCTGGACGTGCTGATTACCGACGCCTCCATCACACCTGATGAAGCCCGCAGACTGGCGCAGGATATTCAGACGGCGCGTGAGCATAACCTGCGTGAAGTGGGCATGCGCCTGTTAATGCTGAAAGAGGGCGGACTGTCGCAGAAAGAGATCGCTGAGAACCAGGGGTTATCCCAGGCAAAAGTGACGCGTGCCCTGCAGGCCGCCAGCGTGCCAGCAGAGTTAATCTCCCTCTTTCCTAATCACGCAGAACTGACCTATCCCGATTACAAAGCGCTATTGCAGGCTGCTGACAAGTTGAATGAGTCTGGGCAAAGCGTTGAAGCGCTAATCCAATCCATATCCCGTGAAATTGATGTGGTCTGTGCCCGTGAAGGTCTGGCAGAGGACGAGCTTAAGAATCATATTCTGCGACTGATTCGGCAGGGTAGCCAGACGCTGATGAAGGTACCGGAGAAAGACAAAACGCAGGCCACTGCGCTTTGGTCTTTTGCCGATAAAGATCGCTTTGCCCGTAAAAAGGTGCGCGGACGTATGTTCAGTTATGAATTCAACCGGCAGTCGAAAGAGCTGCAGGAAGAGCTGGATAAAGTCATTGCGGAGACCCTTAAAAAATACCTCAACCGTTAATTTGTCCCTATTCAAATCAGCCAGCGATGAACGCTGGCTTTTTTTTCTCTTTTTTCAGCCAGGAATTACATACGCGGTAGCATGGGGCCGAATTTCAGGGTGAAATCGCCAGCCTCTTATGGGGTTAATTTATAATAACTTTATGATTAATAACGATTATATCGGCTATTTGGTGATAAAAGAACGATGAAATCGCCCTTCAGCGAATCCTTGTCGCCAGATGCTGAAGCAGTCTTTAAACCGCTTACGTGCTGATGACAATAAGTCGCACGGTTCATCTGATGCCATCGCTGACACTTCGCTTAGCTGCAAGCCACCATTTAGCCGCCGCAATAATGCAAGGTAAAATTTTTTGCCGCTGGTTTATAAGTGACCAGTCCCTTCTGGATAACCTGCACTAACTGCGTGCATGCTTCAGACAGGCTGCAGCGCCCTATGAACACCCTGTCATGGAAAACACGTACGCCAACGAAATTTCATATCTAAATTACTGTTTAATAATGTAATTAAAAAGAAATTTCAGGCTGAAATCGCCACGATTTAAGATGTTTAAGCCCCCCGTTTTTTCTTCAGGGGGGAATAAATACGATCAGAAAAGAAGCACAACTCACCGACATTCAGGCCGTGAATAGAGTGTGCAAGAAGATACTCAGAAAATATCCCTCACTTATCCACAGAAAAAGTGGATAACTTTTTTCTCAGGATAGAAATTATTTTATGCAGGTGGCTTAGACAGCGTGAAGCTTTGATGGAGAACGCTCTCAGGACCTTGTAATAGAAAGCCGCTTCCAGCGTGCTGGTTTTGTGGCATTGAGAGCGTCAGCTAAAAGGAGAAAGTGCCGACCACTGCAATCAGTAGACAAAACGTCTGGAAGCGAATGCATGTACTTATGAACGATTTTTCAGGCCGGATTGTGTGAATGAAGAAGAAAACCAGGCTCTGCCCGGTTTTGCCAGGAGCCATGTCTCAAGCCATAATGTGATTTGCCTGACCAGGTCATCGGTTAAGATGCCATAGTGGTGATGCAGTGTCGGCAAATCCCCTGCGGCAAGAAATGCATCCGGCAGAGCAATCGGTTTAGGCGAGGGGGTGCATATTTATCCGGCACCAGCCGGACCTTACCGCGCAGCAGACGCAGTTAAACTGAACCCTGGCGTTCCGCGATAGCCGTGATCACCAGGCTAATCTCCAGAGCACTGCAGGGATCGATGTTTGTCAGGTTCGGCATGCACTGGATGATAGCCAGATCGTGAGTCGCCTGATGACCTGATACATAACATGTCGTCAGACCCGGCAGTGCGCAGGTAGTTTTGACATTATGATTTTCTTCGGCGCTAGCCATGCAGATAAAATCATAGGCGCGGCGGGAAGCAAACACGGCATAGGGGTGACAAAAGGCATAAAGCCTTCGCGCGCCATTTCTGCTGCAGCGCTCATGAGTCGCTGTTCCGCCAATCCTTTTGATAAAAGTGATGCTTCAAAACTGTGCCTGGCCAGCAGCATAAGGATAATGACACACAGATAAGCCAGACTGGTCAGCAGGCCGTTATGCAGTGGTTCACTGATGCCTGAGTTTCGTAGCAGCGTGAGTAACCAGAAGGTCAGTGCATACTGGCCCATGACCACACAGAAGCAGATCAGTCCCGGCAGCCAGAGATGACGATCGGCGACAAATGCAGGATCAGGTTGCCCGGCACATAGAATGCATAATGCAAATAATACTGGCCTGGCCGCAGTGGTTTGCATCCCAGCAATGACCCCAGCCGGATAAAGAGTGGATATTTCATTTTGAGCGCCTTTATATGAGTCCTTAAGCGGCGATCTCAGGTCCCGGTCTTATATCTGTAAGTGAATTCTGGCTCAGGACTATCTGCGCAGTGGGAAACGGGTCAGTGTCCTGTCAGAGCAGACAACTCTGCCCGTCAGTGCGCGCCATCAGGTCTTGCCGCGCATTGCCCATTTTCTGAACTGGATCCAGAAAGAAATCAAAGCGGAATTTAATGTTCAAATAAATTTATCGTTGTCACTATTACGCTGGTTTATTTCTTCGGTTGATTATTCCTGCCATAAAAATCGCAATGCTAAAGCTAACTTTAAAATACCGTCTACACTTCTCTTCCCAATCGGTAAATATGTTCCATTTCTATTCCGTATGAAATTTAATCAAACGGATGTTTAACTTATTAATGGCAGGAATATTATGAGTACGAATACACCAGACTCTGGTGAAACGGGCGATCACGCGCCTGCGGATACGGTACGCCAGCGCATCTTTTTAGTGGTGCTTGTCGCCACCATGGGCGCGCTGGCTTTTGGCTATGACACCGGGATTATCTCAGGTGCGTTACCTTATATGACCTCACCACCCGATCAGGGTGGACTTGGACTGAACTCTTTCACTGAAGGGCTGGTCGCCTCTTCGCTGGTGTTCGGTGCCGCTATTGGTTCCTTCCTGAGTGGTTTCTTCTCTGACCGTTTTGGCCGCCGCATTACACTGCGCAGTCTGGCGGTCATTTTTGTGCTGGGTTCTCTGGGTACTGCGCTGGCACCCTCCGTCAACGTCATGGTGGCCATGCGCTTCCTGTTGGGAATTGCTGTCGGTGGTGGCTCATCCACTGTACCGGTCTTTATCGCCGAGATTGCCGGACCGCGCCTGCGCGCGCCACTGGTCAGCCGCAACGAGCTGATGATCGTTACCGGACAGCTTATCGCTTATGTCGCCAGTACGCTGCTGAGCTATCTGCTGCATGACGAGCATCTGTGGCGTTACATGCTGGCGATTGCGATGGTGCCGGGATTCCTGCTGTTCCTCGGCACATTCTTCGTTCCTGCGTCCCCTCACTGGCTGGTGGCGGAAGGGCGTCTGAAAGAGGCGAAAAAGATCCTGAAGTATCTGCGCGAAACGCCGCGCGAAGTGCGTCATGAGATGGCGCAGATGAAGAAGCAGGCGAGAGCCGCAGAGCGCGGGCCGGATGCGAAAACCCTGATTCGTGAGAAGTGGGTAATCCGCCTGATGGTGATTGGCGTCGGGCTGGGCTTTGTCGCGCAGTTTACCGGCGTTAACGGCTTTATGTACTACACGCCGATCATCCTGAAGTCGACTGGCCTGGGTACCAGCGCTTCAATTGCTGCCACCATCGGTAACGGTGTGGTTTCAGTTCTCGCGACCTTTGTCGGAATCTGGGCAATCAGCCGCTTCCCGCGTCGCACCATGCTTATCACCGGGTTATGTCTGGTGATCACCGCGCAGATCATGCTGGGCAGCGTGCTGACCTTTATGAGCTCCAGCGTGATGCAGAGTTATCTCGCCCTGGCCTGTATTCTGCTGTTCCTGTTCTGCATGCAGATGTGCATCTCGCCGGTCTACTGGCTGATGATGTCAGAGCTGTTCCCGATGCAGTTGCGTGGCGTATTAACCGGTGGCGCGGTTTCGCTACAGTGGATATTTAACGCTGTAGTGGCGTTTGGCTTCCCGCCGGTCATGGAATATGCCGGTAGCACTACCTTCTTCATCTTTGCCGCGATTAACGTTGGGTCGCTGATCTTCGTGATGGCGATGGTGCCAGAAACGCGAGGCAAGAGCCTGGAAGAGATTGAGTCACACATGAAAGAGAAATTTGGCGAAAAGCCGACAGAGGCTGAAGCCTGATAAATTCCCACCGGATTCGGCCCACCGGCTGAATCCGGTTTTACTTCTTTGCCTCTTCGCACCAGGCCCCGCCTTCACAGTCTCATACCTGAATTAACCAGAAAAACATTCACTGTAATCAGCAAACTTCCTGTTCTTTTATTATCCAGCTTTGGCGATTTCAGGCTGAAATCGCCAAAAACCCACCTGAAATTTGCCCTACACGCTGCTCGGGATGGAGCATGAAAATATCAACCACGACGGCAGTTGTTGCTGCAATGATGACTGCTGCGCCACTGCATGCTGAATTCACGCCCATCTCTTACTGGTAGAATGTATTTACTGACCATATTGCGCAGACCTGGAACAGTCCTCAGCCCACCGGCCTCTGCCTGCCGTTTATCTGCTGGCACGCCCGCTTCAGGTATGACTTCGCGTGGTTTCGCTATGCATTTTAATTTTTCAGGAAAGGACGTATGACCCGTAAGTGGAAAACCGTTAAACGCAGACTCTGACGGCTGGTGATAGGGGTCCTGGTGCTGTTACTCCTGCTACTGATTTTCCGAATCTATGAAGCAGAGCGCGGGCCGGCGTTACACCGCTGGCACACCTGGATCCCCCATGAACTGATCGTGGAGCAACTCGACAAAGCAGGTTATGCCGATTACCTGAATGCCGAAAATCAGCTGTTTGACGAGATGAAGCAGCAGATCAGTGACAAACCTGAAGCCGAAGATAAAACGCCACTCAACCGATACTATTTGGGTAGCGTGATCTATCCTGCCCATTTCACACAGGACTGGAACCGTTCCTATATTCTGCGCCCGATGGGCACGCCGCGTGGTGCCGTTGTGCTGCTACATGGTCTGACGGACAGTCCTTACAGCCTCCGTCATGTGGCAGAAGCTTATCGACAGCAGGGCTATGTGGCGGTGGCGATCAGGTTACCGGGTCACGGCACGGTGCCTGCGGGGCTGACCGATGTTGACTGGCAGGACTGGATGGCCGCCACACGTCTGGCGGTGCGGGAAGCGACCCGTCTGGCAGGCACGCAGACGCCACTCCATCTGGTAGGGTTCTCGAACGGTGGGGCGCTGGCGGTAAAATATGCGCTCGACAGTCTGGGCGATCATTCCCTGCGTCGTCCTCAGCAGCTGATTCTGCTATCGCCGATGATCGGTGTGACGAGTTTTGCCCGCTTCGCCGGTATCGCCGGGCTGCCCTCTGTTTTTCCTGCTTTCTCAAAAACCGCGTGGCTGAATATCGTGCCGGAGTTTAATCCGTTTAAATATAACTCTTTTCCCGTTCACGCTGCCCGGCAGACCTATTTACTGACACAGGCGCTGCAGAAAGAGATCCAGCAGTATGCACGTAATCAGCAGCTGTCCGGCTTCCCGCCAGTACTGACTTTCCAGTCGGTGATGGATTCCACTGTCAGTACACCCTCGGTAATACGCTCGTTGTATAACTTTCTGCCGCAGAACGGCAGTGAACTGGTGCTGTTCGATATCAATCAGGCGGTCAGCGTCAGTCCGCTATTTCGTTACTCCTCTTATACGGCGGTTAATCAGCTGTTGCCCGCTGCACGTCGCAATTATGCCTCGACGGTCATCACCAATGCTTCCGCCACTACGCTCAAAATGGTGACGAAAAGCGTGCCTGCGGGTGAGATTCAGGAGCGGATTCAGCCGCTGGCAATCGACTATCCGGCGGATCTCTACTCGCTGTCACACGTTGCTATTCCATTCCCGGCTGAGGATGGGTTATATGGCAGTGCGCCCGCGAAGAAAAATGAGTTTGGTATCAGTTTTGGGACGTTGTCACTGCGTGGCGAGAGTGCGGTGCTGATTGTCGGGCTGGACTCAATTATGCGTGCGACATCCAACCCGTTTTACCCTTATATGATAAAACGAATCGATCACCATATTGGTTGCAGTGACAAGCCGCACCTGGCGGCTTGCCTGAACAGTTACTGAATCGTACCAGGCCCGCATTGTAGGGCCTGATGTTACAGGGTATTCAATTTTTCCATCACTTCATCTGACAGTTGCAGACTGGCGCTGGCGAGGTTCTCCTTAAGATGTTCCGGAGAAGAGGTGCCGGGGATCAATAGAATATTGGGCGAGCGCCGCAGCAGCCAGGCGAGTGCAACCTGCATCGGGGTGGCATTCAGGGACGCAGCCACGTCATTAAGCCGATCCGACTGCAGAGGAGAGAAACCGCCCAGCGGGAAAAAAGGGACGTAAGCGATACCCTGTTGCGCCAGCTGATCCACCAGCTCATCATCCTGTCGA
This sequence comes from Candidatus Pantoea rara, assembly GCF_051136265.1. Taxonomy (NCBI): domain Bacteria; kingdom Pseudomonadati; phylum Pseudomonadota; class Gammaproteobacteria; order Enterobacterales; family Erwiniaceae; genus Pantoea; species Candidatus Pantoea rara. The sequence continues at coordinate 10,617 of NZ_CP194943.1, forward strand.
TGCGCAAGGTTATACATATTCTGCACGCAGACAATCGGCGTCATCGCCCGGGCTTCTGCGATTTGCGTAGCAGTGACGTTGCTCAGGCCAATGTGACGAATCAGCCCGCGTGTCTGGAGTTCCAGCAGCGCCTCAAGCTGTGGTGCCAGCGAGCCCTCTTTAGGTTTAGCCGGATGCAACATGCTGCGGAGGTTCACCACCTCAATCACGTCAAGACCCAGGTTGCGCAGGTTATCTTCTACCGCCTGTGTCAGCGCTTCCGGTTCCATCGCCGCCTGCCAGCCGCCTTTGGCGTCGCGGCGGGCGCCTACTTTGGTGACAATGCAGAGATCCTGCGGATAGGGATGAAGTGCTTTTTTTATTAAGTGGTTGGTTTCGTGCGGGCCGTAAAAGTCGCTGGTGTCGATATGATTGACGCCTGCCGCAATGGCGTTGCGCAAAACCTCTATTGCCCGGGCTTCATCTTTGACCGGGCCAAACACGCCCGGCCCGGCCAGTTGCATCGCGCCATAGCCGAGACGGTTAACTTCACGATCGCCTAACATAAAAGTCATGGTGATATCTGACATGGAAACCTCCTGCGTGAATGTAGATCAATTGTAACGGTGATTTAGCTGTGCAACTATCCGGTGAAATCAGGACAGACTGTACGGGGTAATGCACAATGGCGATTGATATGGCGCTGCTGGATGCCGTAGTCGTGGTGGCAAAAGCGGGAGGATTCAGGGAAGCGGCGCGCGTCACGGGCAGCAATGCTTCGCGGCTGAGCGATGCGGTACGACGGGCGGAGCAGCAACTGGGGATTCGACTGTTTCATCGCACCACACGCACCGTGGTGTTAACCGAAGCGGGCAGGGCGCTGATAGAGCGTCTTCTGCCCGCAATGAATGAAGTTAACGCTGCGCTGGATGCGTTGAATAGTTACCGCAACACGCCAGGCGGCACGCTGCGGCTGAATGTCCCGGTCAGCGCCACGCGGCTGGTGCTGCCTGCTCTGGTACCGGAGTTCCTGCGGCGTTATCCCGATATCCGGCTGGAAATCGTTGCGGAAAGCAATGTGCAGGACGTTTTTCGTGACGGCTGTGACGCCGGGATTCGCTACGATGAGCGGCTTGAGCAGGATATGGTGGCGATACCGATTGGCCCGCGTCAGCAGCGGTTCGCGCTGGCGGCTTCTCCGGCTTACCTGGCTGAATATGGCCGACCCGAACACCCACGCGATTTGATCCATCACCGCTGCCTGCGTGGCCGTTATGCCAGTGGCATCATGGCAGACTGGACCTTTAGTCGGGAGGGTGAAGAGATCAGTGTTGAAACCAGCGGGCCGCTGGTGGTCACCGTCGGTGGTGCAATGGATCTGGCGGTGGAGGCGGCCATCGCCGGGACCGGCGTGATCTATCTGTTTGATGAGTGGCTCCGCCCAGCCCTGGACAGCGGCAGGCTGGAACCGCTGCTGCAATCCTGGTGGCTGACTTTTTCCGGTCCATGGCTTTACTACAACGATCGACGTCTGATTCCGGCACCGCTTCAGGCCTTTATCGACTTTGTACGCGAAACAAACGAGCGTGCAAAAAACTCAGCTATACCAGCTGAACCCCTGCGGAACCCGTGAAAATCCGGCATGTCGCAGCGTGTTAAGCAGCGGTGACTGCGTGACCGGTTCCCCATCCACCGTCTCCAGCGTAAAGCTGGCGGACTTATCCCGTTTCAGCGCCACGCCCAAAGCCGCCACGGCCGCCTCAAGCCGTGCAGGATCGTCGCTGAAGGTCAGCAACTCCTTGCCTGATGGCGTCAGATAAAGCATCAGTGCGCCGCCTGCGATCACGATCCGTGCGCCCTGCCGCCGGGTCAGGCGAATGCCGCTGGCGTGGGACGGCCAGCTCAGCATTGCGCCAAAGGGATTCGCCGGGTCAATCGCGGTCAGTGACACAGCCTCGGTTGTGATTTGCGGGTTATCTGCCAGCATCCGCAGCCGTTCAATAGTCAGATTGTCAGCAAACTGCGCACCACCTGCACCGGCCACAAAACGCCCGCGCAGTAGCCGACCGGCATCTTCCATGCCACGTAACACCGGCTGCAGCGCGGGAAATCCGCCAGGGATTTGTTCCGATATTGCACAGCCACGTGTGATCACCCCATAACGGTCGAGTAAATTTTCCACCAGCGACAGAGCCATCCGGGCAGGCGCAATCTCCGTTCTGATAACCCGTGACCAGCGCCCCGCCAGCGTGTTGACCGCCGGACGGCGCGCGGGCAGAGCGCCTGGTGTGAAGCGCTGACCAAAGCGGGTACGCAATGCAGGCGCCGGACGCGAACGGGTCACGCCCGGCGTGGTCAGCAACCCCCGTACCGCAATCCAGCTGTCGGAGCTGACATAGCCCTGCCAGACCAGCTGCCACAGGGCGTCATAGATCTCTGTGGGCTGAGTCTCTTCTTCCATCTGCGCCATGATCTCATGAACAAACCACGAGCCACCGCGGCTCAAAACGTCAATAGTCGCCTGCTGTACAGACGTCAGAGGTTGGGTGGTATCAATCACCGGCAGTGTTTCAGCGGCATATTCAGCGAGGTGCAGCGAGATCAGACCATCATTCTGCCCCAGCATTTTGTGACCGCACCAGATCACCTCGCCACGGGTTAACAACTCGTCGAGCATCGCGGGCTGATAGTCGGCTATCCTGGCACGCAGGATTGGCGACTCCCATAGCGAGGCCGGTAAAGGCACACCCGCCAGTTGCTCGATCACCCGCAACAGCCCGTTTGTACCCAACAATTCCTCACGCTGAGGGCGAAGCAGACCGTGACGCTCCAGCAGCAGGCTGACCCAGGCGGCGGGTGGAACAGGGCGGGTTGCTTCGCGTGCTGATTGCAGTGAACGTAAGCGCAGCCGTTTAAATATTTCGGAGGAGACCCATGCCATTTCCGATTCACCCGTTGCCGCGCCCATATTCAGCAGGCTGCCCTGCTGATGCAAAGAAAGCAGCACTGCATTCACCACAGCGATACCTGCACCAAAATGCATGGCCAGTTGTCGGGCGGTAAACAGCGTGTGGGTACGGGCAAAACGGTTAATCAGATCGCGCAGTGGATCGGCCTGCGGCGCCAGAAAGGTCGCGGGCAGATCGTCAGGTAACACGACGGCCAGCCCATCGCGCAGGCGGGCCGCGTCTTCAATCACTGACCAGCGATCTTCACCCGCGAGAGTAACCGGAATGATTCGCCGGGCGACAGCGAACTGCGCGACTGCTTCTGCGATCTGCGAGTCGTTGCCGCTGAACCGTGCCGCAATACCTGCAACGGAGAGCGGACCGAGGTCGCGCAGTACGTCGATAATGCCTTCTGTATGCTGTGCCTGATAGCGGTCATCGAGGCGCTGCAGTTCTTTCTCAACCTGTTCAACAACGTCAGGTGCCAGTAAATCACGCCTGTGGGTCTGGCCGAGCAGTTCACCCAACAGGTTAGTGTCGAGCGTCAGCAATGAGGCGCGCCGTTCTGCCTGAGGTGCATCGCTGGCGTAGATAAACTCGGCGACGTAACCAAACAGGAGCGGCGCGGCGAAAGGGGAGGGTTGTTCGGTCGTCACCTCAACCATTTTTACGCTGCCCTGTGTCACCTGTTTCATCAAATGGTGTAGCGCAGGCAGGTCGTAGACATCCTGCAGACATTCGCGTGCGGTTTCGATCAGGATTGGGAAATCGTCAAACTGACGTGCGACTTCCAGCAACTGGCCGGCACGCAGTCGTTGCTGCCAGAGCGGCGAGCGCTTACCCGGATTACGTCTCGGTAGCAGCAGCGCGCGAGATGCACATTCCCGGAAGCGGGCGGCAAACAGCGCCGACTGACCGATGCTCTCAGTGACTTCCTGGGTGAGCTGGTCGGCGTCGAACATGAACAGTTCAGCGCCAGGTAACAGCCCCTCGCTGGCAGGAAAGCGGGCCACGATGCCGTCATCGCTGGCCGCAACAGACGCATCAAACCCCATACGTTGCTGGATGCGGGCGGCAATCGCCAGCGCCCAGGGCGCATTGACCCGCTTGCCCCACGGCGAGTGCAGGATCACTCGCCAGTCGCCGATTTCATCACGGCAATGTTCAATCAGCAACGTGCGATCATCCGGCAGCACACCGGTTGCGGCGCGTTGTTCAGCCAGTAAAGCCAGCAGATTGGTGACGGCGCTGAAATTCATTCCCAGCGCCTGCAGCTGTTGCTGCGCATCGTCTGGTGACGCCGCGTTAAGCTGACGCAGAAACATCCCGAGGCTGGCACCTGAATCCGCTGAACGGCCAACGCCTTCTCCGCGCCAGAAGGGCAGACGGGCCGGACGGCCGGGCGCGGGTACCACCAGCACCTGATCGTGGGTGATCTGCTGAATCCGCCACGATGTTGCGCCCAGGGTGATGATGTCGTTGACCCGCGACTCATAGACCATTTCTTCGTCCAGTTCACCGACCCGACGTGATCCCGCCTGCTCTTCACCTTCCGGCAGAATGACGCTGAACATGCCGCGATCGGGAATGGTGCCACCGCTGGTCACGGCCAGATGTTGTGCGCCGGGTCTCGCTGTCAGCAGCCCACTCTGACGATCCCACACCAGCTGCGGCCGCAGCTGAGCAAAGGCGTCCGACGGAAATTTACCCGCCAGCATATCGAGCGTGGCATCAAACAGACGACGCGACAGGCTGCGGAATGGATCGGCCCGGCAGACCTGCGCGTACCACTCATCAGCCTGCAGGGTATCCATTGCCACGGCGGCCAGCGTCTGCTGCGCCAGAATATCGAGCGGATTTCGCGGGGGAGCCAGCGCATCAAGCTGACCCTCGCGCATTGACTTCAGGATCACCGCTGAATCCAGCAAATCGCGTCGGGTGCGGGGAAACAGGATGCCGGTGGAGGTGCCGCCGACCTGATGCCCGGCGCGCCCCACACGCTGCAGGGCACTGGCGACTGACAGCGGTGCTCCCACCTGAATCACCAGATCCACCGGCCCCATATCAATGCCCAGTTCCAGGCTTGAAGTCGCCACCACGCAGCGCAGACTGCCCTGCTTCAGGGCGGCCTCAATCTCGCCGCGCTGTTCTTTCGAGACGGAACCGTGATGCGAGCGGGCAATAAGATCGTCGGTGGCATTACGCCCTTCATGCTGATCGTCAGCGTTTGTCTGGAGCGCTATGAAACGTGCATTGAGCCGCGCGGTTAGTTTCTCCGCCAGACCACGCGAATTCACAAATACCAGCGTAGCGCGATGGGCCATGACCTGCTGCAGAATGCGCGCTTCGATATGCGGCCAGATTGATCCGCTGGCAGAGGTGGCGTCATCCATCGGGTCATCGGCGCTGGCAATATCGGTCATATCCTCAACCGGTACTTCAATCGTCAGGTGCAGCGTGCGACTGGCGGCCGGATTAACCACCTGAACCGGCTGACAGCCGCCAAGGAAAGCTGCTACCCGCTCAACCGGTCGTACTGTAGCGGACAGCCCGATGCGCTGGGCAGGTTGCGGCAGTAATGCATCCAGTCGCTCCAGACTTAGCGCCAGCTGCGAACCGCGTTTTGATCCCGCTACCGCATGCACCTCATCGACAATCACCGTGGTCACGCCCTGCAGTGTCGTGCGCGCTTTCGACGTCAGCATCAGAAACAGCGATTCGGGTGTGGTGATCAGGATATCGGGCGGGCGTCGCAATAGACGGGCACGCTCAGCGGCAGGGGTATCGCCTGATCGCATGCCGATATTCAGCGTGATCGCGGGCGCATTCAGCGCCTGCCGCTCGGCGTAAACGCCTGCCAGCGGGAGATTCAGGTTGCGCTGAACGTCGGCAGCTAACGCTTTGACCGGCGAAATATAGAGAATACGGGTGGTGGTTTCACGCGTGGGAGCGGGCTCGTCGGTTCTGACCTGAAAAAGCGTGTCGATGGCGGTGAGAAAGGCTGCCAGTGTTTTCCCGGAACCGGTAGGCGCGATCACCAGCGCGTGCTCTCCGCCGGCAATGGCCTGCCAGGCCGCTTTTTGTACCGGCGTCGGTGCAGCAAAGGCCGCAGAAAACCAGCGTCGGGTAGCGGGTGAAAACCGCGCTAAGATCACATCAGATTGGGATTTCGACATCATTCTCACGGCAACGCGCAGCCACTGCGCCTGGAATTTATCCGTTGAGTGTAAGTGAAAACCGCCGTTTGTGGATCTGAGTGAACATCGCAGTCGGTATCAGTCTTACGCTAGCAGCTCTGACCAATAGAGCTGGAGCGCCTGCCATTGCCGCAACCGGTGTCGTTCAACCCGTCAGTATGAGAAGTGTGCAATCAGATGAATCAGAACAGAACCGCATTTCAAGTCAGACGTAACGGCGCTGCTGATGGCATATCAGGTTTCGGGTAAGCGCGGTGTGGGAGGCCACACCGCGCTTACCTGCTGGATGCGGATATCAGTAAAGCGTATTTTTTATGCGTTCGGGCAGGGCAGCGTCATACGCTTCGCCATCAATGTCAGAAAGATCTTTGAGTATCGTTCCGGGACTGGGCAGCCTGTTTCGCGCGATTTGTTCAGCAGGATCCCATAATTTAGCGCGAATAATGGCCCGACTGCACTGGAAAAACACACTGTCGACGGTAATACGCAGTACGGTCCTGGGTAATTGATTATTGACGGCGAAGCGCTGGAGCAGCAACGGGTCAGTGTCTATTTCTGCTTTACCATTGATGCGTAACGTCTCGCCAATACCGGGAATGAGAAAAAGCAGCGCGACGCGATTGTCATGCAAAATATTGCGCAGGCTGTCGATGCGGTTGTTGCCGCGTCTGTCGGGTAACAACAGGGTTTTGTCATCTTCAATGTTGATAAAACCTGCCGGGTCGCCGCGCGGTGAAACATCCAGTCCCTCCGGCCCCGACGTTGCCAGCGCGACAAAAGGCGAGGCGGCGATAAATGGACGATAGGTGGAATGAATGTGGTCGGTCACCTTAGCGATAGAGGGCTGGCCAACCGTGCCATAAAGACGCTCAAGTTCAGTCAGTTCGGTGATGATGCTGCGCTGTTCAGCCATTATTGCACTTTCCTTTCATCGATCGGATTCCGGGACGTGGAAACGCCACAAATCTGTTACGCCAGTTTTAGCGAAACTCTACCACCATTACCTGCGGGTTCAGAACCGATACGTCCCCCGTTGTGATAATGGCCTCGCATGAATGTCCTGACGCCATTGCCGAAAAAGTTTATTACCTGTCATGACTACATTTTGTCCGCTCTATGCCGATAGCAGAAAGACATTACAACCTGATTACATCCACCAGTGAGACTCGCCATTGAAAATTTCAACTCGACTGTATGCCGGCTTTGGCCTGCTCATTCTGCTATTTATTCTCTGTAGCGGTATTGCATTACACGCCCTTAATAATGCCCGAAATGGCATGAACGATGTGGTTAATGTGCAGATGAAACGCTATCAGATGGTGCTTGATATGCGTGGCAGCCTGCGTGATATGGGCATTGCAGTGCGCAATATGGCGTTACTGACCGATACCAAAGCGATGGAGCCGGAGTGGAAACGGTTGCAGACACAGAAGACGCTTTACATCACCAACCGTGAGAAGCTGGCCCGCATGATGGACGATGCCACGCCCGCCGCCCGCGAGGCATTTAATAAAGGATTGTCGGTAGAAAAGTCCACGCTCGACTCGCTGGAAGAGGCCGGTCGTCTCGGCCTTGCTAATCGTCCTCAGGAAGCCACAACCTACCTGCTGACCGTGACGCGAGCTGCACAGCGTACTCTGCTTGATGCCCTTAATACCCTTTCAACAATCCAGAGTGAGGAGGGGCAGAGAGCGGTGGTGATGAGCAGTGATTCTTCAGCGCGTACCGGCTTCACGCTGATGATTCTGGCGGGCATTTCAATCCTGCTGGCTCTGGCGACTTGTCTGTTTACTGTGCGCACGCTCATGCGTCAACTGGGAGGAGAACCCGCTCAGGCGCAGCGGCTTGCTGCAGCCATCGCCTCTGGCGATCTGACGACTACGGTGGCATTGCGACGCGGCGATACCCGGAGCCTGCTGGCCTCACTGGATAGTATGCAGACCAACCTACGCGAACTGGTTTCACGAATCAAAGAATCTGCAGGCTCTGTGGCGCTGGCGGCGGATGAGATTTCCCGTGGTAACACCGAGTTGTCTTCACGCACTGAAGAGCAGGCGGCGGCGCTGCAGGAAACGGCTGCCAGTATGGAACAACTTACCGCCACGGTGAAGAGTAATACGCTGGGTGCACAGCAGACGGCCGGTTCGGCACGTGAAACCGCCTCACTGGCACGCAGCGGGGAAAATGATGTCCATCAGATGTCCGAAACCATGAATGGTATCTCGCTCAGTGCGGCAAAAATTCGCGATATCACCAGTGTGATCGAGGGCATCGCCTTCCAGACCAACATTCTGGCGCTCAATGCGGCCGTTGAAGCCGCAAGGGCCGGAGAAGATGGACGTGGATTTGCCGTCGTCGCAGGTGAAGTTCGTTCGCTTGCGCAGCGAAGCGCGACCGCAGCACGGGATATCAAATCGCTGATTGAGCAGACGGTCGGCCAGGTAGAGCAAGGCGTCTCGGTGGCCGCCGGCACTGGCCAGAGCATTCTGAAGATTGTGGGTATGGTGAGTGAACTGGCTGAAGCGATGGACAATATTTCCCTTTCCTCGTCCGAGCAGATGCAGGGCATTTCGCAGGTCAGTGTTGCCGTCAGCCAGATGGATGGGGTGACGCAAAATAACGCCGCGCTGGTGGAAGAGTCTTCATCGGCTTCACAGTCGCTATCTGAACAGGCACATGCGTTACGTGGCATGGTTGATTCGTTTCGTGTTCACAGTGCAGCTTAACTGCCAGGTGTAAGAAAGGAACGGACGCGAGCAGATAGCGCGTCCGTTTTTTCTGATGGGGTACCGCCATGATTCAGCGGGCCTGTATGAGATGCGGCACACTTTCCGTGGTTAGCCAACGGTTGAAGAGCCGGAAAAGTTGGTGTCAGAAGAGGCTGCTGCTATAAAGAAGTATCGGATTGGTACCCTAAAGGAGCAAAGGATGATTTGGGAATCAGAGCGATTGCTCTACAGATATACCCTGCGTGAGGATCTCGACGACCTCTTCAGAATCTATAGCGACCCCGACACACATAAATTTAACCCGCGCGGTCCGTGGCCAGACAGGGAATATGCTGTTCAGTCCCTTGAGCGTACGCTGCAGCTCTACAAAGATCAGGGTTTTGGCGACTGGACGATATGTGAGAAAGCGCATCCTGAAAAAATCATCGGCTTTGGTGGCGTCTTCCGAAGCCGGTTCGACGGCCGTCAGACTAACAATCTCGGTTACCGTTTTGAGCCAGCGGCCTGGGGAAAAGGGTATGCCACCGAGCTTTCCCGCAGAGCGATTCGTTACGGATTTGAGGAGGCCGGACTGAGTGTCATCACGGGGGTGACACGCGAGAACCACCTGGCTTCGCGCCGTGTATTAGAAAAAGCAGGCTTAACCTTTTTGAAAAAGGTCGATGATCCAGAGGGGTTTCCTCCCAACCTGATGTTTACCCTTAGCCGAGGCGAATGGCTTGCGGCGGGTAATGCCGTGAACGCATCCCTCTGATCTTTACACCTGTCACTCAGACGTGGCGAAATCTGCGCCACTTTTTTTCACTCAGACCCTTTAAAGCGTCTCTTATCCCGCGATTAACTCGCCGCTGCCTGAATTACTTTATCCATCTTGTTCCGGGGAGGATTTATGGATATTCGTACAATTTTTATTTCAGCAGTCATGGCAGTGAGTCTTTTATGGATCGGCGCATCAGATAACCGTTCGTCACATCTCACCGCCGAGCCAGTTAAGTCCGTCCTGAGTAAACTTCAGCCTTAATATTATTTGCCGGATAGCACACCTTCTCGCCTGTTCTTTGCTGCGTCAGCGGGCATTTAGATCAGCGCGCAATAAAGGGCAGGGCGGCTTCTGAGATCAGGTGCTGCAACAGCGCCCGCGCCGGGTCATCGCCCTGATCTGAGCGGGCCAGCGCGATACCCAGATAGCCGGGTTGTGGCAGCCGCTGTGATTCCGTTACCAGCGTATCCGGCATTCCCGCGCGGGTGCGCAGAGTCATCCCCAGCCCGGCCTGTACTGCTGCCCAAATCCCGCTAAGACTGTGGCTGGTAAACACTATCCGCCATGGAATGCCTGCCTCATCCAGTGCCAGCGTAGCGCGTGTTCGCATTACACAGGGCGGATCAAACGCCACCAGCGGCAGCGCTTCGCCGCGCTGCAGATACCCCGCCAGATTAAACGCAGGATGTTGAATCCAGACCAACGGACACTGACCAATCAACTGTGTGCTTGCCTGTTGTTCTGCCTGCCACAGCAACGCCAAATCCAGCTCATGACGTGCCAGCGCCGTCAGCAGCGGCAGGTTTCGGTCGACGCGTGCGGTCAGCATCACATCCGGATGCTGACGGTTAAACGCACCGAGAATGGCAGGCATCAACGCCTCGCCAAAATCCTCCTGCATCCCGATGCGTATTTCACCCTGCAACGCTTCGCCTTTCACGGCCCGTAACGCCTCATCGTTCAGTGACAGCAGACGTCTGGCGTAACTCATCAGTTGTTCGCCGCTGCGGGTCAGTTGCAGATGCCGCCCTTTTTTCATCACCAGCGCCGTACCGCACTGCTGCTCAAGTTTTTTAAGCTGCGCACTGACGGCTGAGGTCGACCGGCAAAGATGCTGTGCAGCCAGCGCAAAGCTGCCCGCATCAATGCCCGCCACGAAACTGCGCAGTGCATCTATATCGAGTGACTCCGGTAACTTAGTCATTATCGTCCTGTAAAGATGGATGGTTCATGCTGATTAATTTGATTTTCAGGACTAAAGGCCTGAGTGACACTCTCACTGACTACTCAGGAGTGTGCAATGAAAAATTCACTGGATCGGGAAACACTGGCGCAGCGCGCGCCAAAACTGGCCGAACTCACTCAGCAGGTGCTGTTTGGCGATATCTGGCAGCGCGACGGGCTGTCACCGCGCGAACGCAGCCTGCTAACGCTGGCAACCTTAACCGCTTTGGGGCGCGTCCAGCAGCTGTCGTGGCACATTGATTTTGCCCGTAAGAATGGGCTGACGCAGGATGAGCGGGTGGAAAGCTTCACCCATCTGGCGTTTTACGCAGGCTGGCCGGCCGCTGTCACCGCGCTGGGCTTTCTGGAGGATAACCACTGATGCCCTTCACCCGAATAACGTTGCGTCAGCGCTACAACGAGGCGGCCCTGCATCAGATCTCCATGCTGCTTCAGCAGGCGCTGGTGGAAGAATTTGACGTACCTGAGCACGATTGTTTTCAGGTGATTGAAATGCTTCCTGCTTCTCAGCGGGTATTTGACCGCCACTATCTCAGCGGTGGGCGCAGCGATAATTTCGTGCTGTTTCAGGTGACGGCAGGCCGACCGCGATCCCGGCAACAGAAGCAGCGGTTTTATCATGCACTCTGTGTGGCACTTCAGGCTGAGATGGCAATCGATCCTGACGACGTGATGATCATTATTCAGTTCAACAGCACCGAAGAGTGGAGCTTTAGCGGCGGCCAGATGCTGGCACGGGAGGCGTTATGATTATCATGCACTATCGTTTTACTCTGCCTGCTGACTACGATATGGGCATCATTGAACAGCGCATCAGGCTAAACGGTGCCCGGCTGGATGGCTTTCCGGGTCTGGTGGCCAAAGCGTATCTCTGTGCCTGCCTTGACGATGGCGGACTGAATGAAAACCGTTATGCGCCGGTCTATTTCTGGCGGGAGGCGAGTGGCATGCAGCGTTTCCTGCAAAGTCCTGGCTTCGCGACACTGGTCAGGGATTTTGGCTGGCCGGGCATCGAAAGCTGGCTGACGCTGGAGGGGCAAACCCACATCGCTAATCTGGCTGAAGCCCGCTTTATGACGCTGAAGCGCTGGACAATTCCAGCGCATTCCGATCTGACGGCACTGCCGGAAACCGCAGGTTTACGCGCCTGGGATGTGACCCGCTGGCAGGGAATAAACATTGACGCGTCTCAGCATCGACCTTCCGGCGAGCAGGAAGTTTATCGCATCGGTTATCTGGCGCGGGGTGCAGCGGCTGCAGATTTACAGCTGTAGCTGCTGAGAGATCGCGGTTTGCGCCTTAAAGGGCAAAAATGGCTTCAATCTCGATGCGCAGATCTGTGGAGAACAGGCCGCTGACCTGAACCAGCGAGCTGGCAGGCAGATGCTCACCATAATGGCGATAAAGCACTTCCCGCAGCGCGGCGATCTCCGTAAAAGAGGTGATAAATATTGTGACTTTCAGCAGCGCGGCGAGGGACGTATGCTCAGCAGCAGCAACAGCTTTAAGTTGTTCAAAAATAGCCACTGCCTGTTCAGCAATATCGCCCTGCTGAGCCGCAGTCCCGAAGGCGGTCAGCCCGGAGACATAAAGCGTTGCGCCATGTTTAACGGCGTGAACATACGGCGCTTTGACTTCGCCCAGTTGTGGATAATTCTTACGTTCTGGCAGGGTCATACTTTCTCCTTCACTCTTTGAATGATCAGATAATACTCCCCGCCATCTTTCAGCGCCTCAGCAGTTGCTGGCAGATAACATTATCCTGCGCGGCGCGTTGTTGCTCATCAGTCGTCAGTTGCTGCCAGCGGCTAATGACACTGCGGCTCAGCGAGGGTTTATAAGCAATTTTTTGCAGTGCATAGTCAGAGTTGCCGCCTTCAATAACGTTTTGCATCTGCCGGTCGAGCGGTTGCGCACTGTCGTGATCTATCGCGCAGAAAACCGCAACGTAATACGCCTTATCTTCTTCACTGTCGTGAGGGATAAACCACCAGGCAGCCAGAGCAAGGATCAGCAACAGGGGAAAGATGTATTTTACTTTAGCCATTGGAGTCACCGGTAGTGTGGCGTTAAGTCAGCCGGATATGGCCAGACGCAGGGCGCGTATCCTGCCACACATTCAGGTCATCGTTAACCCTGTTTAACCGGTGTTAAGGCAATGTTCAACTTACTGGCGCTTCAATCAGCGTCGCATTGACCTGCACACCTGGCATCATCTGCTGCAAGCCTGTGACCAGATCGTCGCTGGCCTGCTGCAGTGCGGAGAGCGGCATCGCGGGCAGGCTTTCCAGAATGAACCACATCTGACGTGCGCTGGCATCCAGTCGGGTTCGTACACCCTGACGCCAGTTCCAGCGGCGGCAGGTTACGCCCTCATCGTCACGCCAGATCACTTCACCCGGTTCCGGTGACTCGTAAACCACCTCGCCCTCTTTGACGGTATCGAAACGTTCACTGCCGTCAGCAATCACCAGACGCGGCGCGCCAGCATAAGCAGCGATATTTTCACCGCCGACCGGCAGGGCGTAACGAATGCTGATGGCGTTATAGAGATCGACAACCGGATCGATAGCAGGCAATGCGCCATCCCGCAGCACGCGCTTGCGTAATGCTTCAGCAGAACAGGGCGTTCGTTTTGCTTTGGCACCAAAGGCTTTGAATACCTCAGCCCACGCGACAAGATGCGCGTCTGCCCAGACCACATCATCATTTAACACCTGCTGGCAGGCGCTTTTCAGTGCTTCGCTGGCGACCTCCGGTCGGGTGAGCGGTGCAGCCTCCACTACAATACTCATGGCACGAAAGCCTGGGGCGAGCGCGAAAACGGCGGGATCGATTGACGGATGAACAGTTAACATCAGATACTCTCTCAGTGACTAATTTATTTCATAGTAATGACCGATGACCAAAAAAGTCAATATAACGACCGATGCAGGCGCCGATGTTGCCAGTGTTAATCAGGCTGTTTCAGACAGCATAAAAAACTGGCGTAAAAGCCAGAAGCTCTCGCTGGACGAATTATCCCGCCGCGCAGGCGTCAGCAAAGGGATGCTGGTCGAAATTGAAAAGGGCGTGGCCAATCCCAGCATTGCCATCCTCTGTAAAGTGGCCTCCGCGCTGGGCGTCTCGGTCGCGGATATCGTCAACGTTTCGCATGCGCCTGACGCCTGGCTGATAGAGACCAGCGATATGCCGGTATTGTGGCAGGGCGAGCAGGGCGGTAGTGCGAAGATGCTGGCCGGTACACGCGGGCCGGATATGATCGAGCTATGGCGCTGGCAGATGTTTGCGGGCGAAGTGTTCAGTTCAACCGGCCATTCTTCGGGCACGCTCGAACTGCTGCACGTTGAGCAGGGCACGCTGGCACTAACAGTGGGTGAGCAGTCCCTGGTGGTGCAGCAGGGCTGTGCTGCTGTTGCGCGTACCGATATACCGCATGCCTATGCCAGTGCTGATGATCAGCCAGTTATCTTCACCATGACGGTGGCCGAACTCCAGCGCTGACGGTGCTATCCTGCTTCGCCGGGAAACGCCAGCAGCAGTGTTTTCAGCAGCCTCTCCAGCTCGGCGCGTTCTGACGCGGCCAGCGGCGCCAGCACCGCCTCCTGCGTTGCGGTATGAACACGGAGTGCGTCCTCAATCTGTTGCTGCCCGTGAGGCGTCAGCCCTACCAGCATACTGCGCTTGTCATCCGGTGCGGCAACACGTTCAATCAGTTGCTGCTGCTCAAGCCGGTTCAGGCGATTAGTCATCGCGCCAGAGGTCACCAGTAGCGCCTGGTAGAGCTGAGTGGGCGACAGGCGATAGGGTGAGCCCGCCCGTCGCAGCGTCGCCAGCACATCAAATTCCCCCTCCTGAAAGCCAAACGACGCCAGTGCCTGACTGCGCGCTTTCGCCAGATGTTTCATCAGACGCAGCACTCTGCCGAAGATTCGCATGGAAGAGGCATCAAGATTGGGCATCGCGTTGTCCCACTGACTGACAACAAAATCAATATGGTCATGCATAAATCACCTGTAGATGCTGGGGTTATTTTGTTGGGTTGTGCTCACCCTCTTAACAGTGGGCGAAATTTATCTTAACGTTAAGATAAATGGTGGCAGCTCGCTGCTGTCATCGTCAATCCTCTGTCAGGGCATCGATGATGAAAAATAAACTGTTATTCCCCACTTTGTTTGCCGCAATCGCTTTCCTGATCGGGCTGAACCTGCGTCCGATGCTGGCTATTATCGGCCCGTTGTTTCCGGTGTTGCAACAGCACGCCGGGCTGTCAGCCACCGCGTTCAGCCTGCTGACTACGCTGCCGGTAGCGATGATGGGCCTGGCGGCACTCTCCGGCCCGTGGCTCATCGCCCGTATCGGGCCGGTAACAGGCATCGCCGTCGGGTTGCTCTGTCTGGCGGCTGCCTGCCTGTGGCGCGGTGTTAACCTGACCTCCGCTCAGCTGATGCTAACTGCGCTGGCGGGAGGCGTAGGGATTGGCGTGATACAGGCGCTGATGCCCGCCCTGATCCGGCAACGCTTTGCTGAAGCCGCGGCGACGCTGATGGCACTGTTCAGCACCGGCATTATGGCGGGCGCGGCACTGACCGCTGCCAGTGCCGAACCGCTATTCTCATGGCTGGGCCTTCAAACCACACTGACGATCTCCGGCGGGTTAGCGCTGTTGACGTTGCTGATCTGGCTGACCTCGGTCAGACGGACATCGCCGATTAATGTGGCCCCGGATGCGACAACACTGACTGTGCCGCGGACTGTGCTGCTTACACTGTTTTTCGGCATTGGCACCGGGGCCTACACGCTGGTGCTGGCCTGGCTGCCGCCATTCTATATTCAGCTGGGCTGGAGTGCGCGCCACAGCGGCTATCTGCTCGCGGCGCTGACCTTAACCGAAGTGGTAGCAGGATTCATCGTCTCGGCGACATTACATCGTTTTCCCGATCGTCGCCCACTGCTGCTTGGCGTGCTGGCCCTGTTGCTGGCGGGGCTGCTGAGTCTGGTATTTTATCCGGACACGATGCCGGTTTTCTCTGCGCTGTTGCTGGGTACAGGCATCGGCGCACTCTTTCCGCTGTCGCTGATTGTGACGCTGGACCATGCGCGAAGCGCAAGAGAAGCGGTGATTTTGCTGTCCAGGGTGCAGGGTGGGGGATACCTGATTGCGGCGCTGATGCCGCTGGTGGCGGGCTGGGTGCGTGACAGCGGTGCGTCACTGAACCAGGCCTGGCTGATTATGAGCGCTGGCGTAGTGCTGCTGATGGTGATGGCCTGGCGCTTCAGACCTGAAATCAGGGCAGCCTGAATAAAGCCGTTGCTGAACATGGCCGATCTGGCATGCTGAAGTGAACCCCCTGAACCCGGAGCGCAGTGTGAAAGTCATTGGTCTGTTAGGCGGCATGTCGTGGGAGTCTACCGCGCTCTATTACCGCATTCTCAATCAGCAGGTTAAACAGCAACTGGGTGGACTGCACTCGGCGGAGCTGGTGCTCTACAGCGTCGATTTTCAGCGCATCGAACACCTTCAGGCAGCGGGCGAGTGGCAGCAGGCGGGCGAGATCCTGGCTGAAGCGGCATGTAATCTGGAGCGGGCTGGCGCGCAGTTTATTGTGCTCTGTACCAACACCATGCATAAAGTGGCCGCGCAAATCAGCGCCGCTACAGACATCCCGCTCCTGCATATCGCCGACGCCACCGGACGCCGCATTCAGCGGGCTGGCGTCTGTAAAATCGGGTTACTGGCAACGCGATTCACCATGGAACAGGATTTTTATCGCGGGCGACTTCAGCAGCACTTTGGCCTTGAGGTCATCACGCCAGATGAAGCGGACCGTCTGTTGGTGCATGAGGTGATTTACCAGGAACTTTGCCTGGGCGAAATCAATCCTGCCTCGCGACGTCGTTACAGGGAGATCATGCAGAAGCTGGTGGCGCAGGGCGCCGAGGCCATTATTCTGGGCTGCACTGAAATTACACTGCTGGTGGATGCTACGGATGCCAGCGTGCCGCTGTTTGATACCACGCAAATCCACGCGGAAGAGGCGGTGCTCCAGGCTCTGTCTTAATGTTTATCCTCAATAAGGGAATCGCATGAAAATAGACAATCTGCCGTTTGGCCTGACGCAATGGGATCAGGTTGAAGAGACCGTTCATCCAGGCGACCAGGGAAAGGCGACGTGGCGAACCGTAGAATTTAACGATATCCGGGTTCGCATGGTCGACTATTCGCCCGGCTATGTGGCCGATCACTGGTGCATAAAGGGCCATATTTTGCTCTGCATGGCGGGCGAGCTTCACACTGAACTGGCCGATGGACGCCGTTTCGTACTGACACCGGGCGTCAGTTATCAGGTGGCGGACGATGCTGAACCGCATCGTTCGTTTACCCCCACCGGCGCGCAGCTCTTTATCGTTGACTGAGTTTGCTATCCGCCTCTTTTGTGGTCATCTGCTGGTGAATCATCGCGTCGTTGACACTTTTAAAAGTAAACTGAATCTGCTTTATAAAAATCAGCAAAATTAATGGCTTATTTCATCAGAGTTATCTGGTTCTGACAGGAATAATTCTCATCAGGTTGTATGCTTGAAGCCTTATAAGACCGTTTTGTATTCACCTGATGTGGGGAAGCCTGTGCTGATAAAAAAGAAGAAAGTTCGTTCGCATACCGAAGACCGACTGCTGGCGCTGGTGCTGGCCACTACCGCCGGCATCCTGAATGCTATGGCGCTGGGCGCGTTTGGGTTTTTCCCGTCGCATATGACGGGTAACACCTCGCAGATCTCCCAGGAAGTGACCACCAGCGACCTTCACACCATGTTGTTTTTAATGGCACTGATTATTGCCTTTGTGCTGGGCTGTACCGTTGCGCGGCTGGCTGTGGTTGTCGGGATCAGACATAAGTTGCGCACCATTTTCTGTCTGATCATTATGGCGGAAGGGGCGGCGCTCACGGCGGCATCGATCTTTGAGATCGTGTTCTATCGGCCAAGCTTTAATGGGGAAGTGCTGGTGATGCTGGGCTTTTTAATGGGGATTCACAATGCGACCTCAACGCAGCTCTCCAATGGCCGCGTCAGATCCACACACATTACCGGTACGCTGACCGATGCTGGCATTGCGCTGGGTTCCTGGATCTTTGCCCACACGTCGCACGCAGTGCATATGGAAACCGACGATCGCCGTTTTTTCCAGAAAGTGCTGCACACCCATCTGACGACAGTATTCTCCTTCCTGAGCGGCTGTATAGCCGGTCTGCTGCTGTTTAAAGCCTATGGCTTCAACGCGATGGTTGGCCTGGGTGTGTTTCTTATGCTGGTGGCGCTGACGGCCATCGCCGTCACCGTGCAACGCACCCGAAGAAGTCTCTACTGATCAAGCCAGTCCCGGGGCGGCTTTCTCCCTGGGGCTGAGCCGTTATCGTGTGCTATGACGACATGATGAGCATCATGTTAGCGGAATGTTGATACGTGCATTCGGGCAAACTATTTTTATCTCATCAGCCACTGTACGGGCTGAGCTACTCTCAATCAGCGTTTTGAATCGGAACTGTTGATCAATGCCTGCTGATGAGCAATCCGTTGTGTTCGCAAGATTGACAGCTGTGCTGTAAGCGTTATAACAACGGTTCACGTCGGACACTTCAGTTTTACACTGGCTAAAAATTTTAAAGGCCGTATCAGGATGATCGGTCAGATAGTCAATTTCAGAATTGTGTTTAAGTCTGCTCAGCCCTGGCACGACCAGAAATCCGGATAAAAGCGTTAATGCCATTAAAACTAAGATAAAAGATTTATAAGTCACCGATTTTTCCTGTCGAAATTCGGATGCAGTAAACCGAAGCATTTAGCTTTAATGCTAACAAATTTGTTTAAACTGAACGGCAATAAAAGGGTTAAATTTTGTCTGGGGATATTTACGCGCCCTGGTCGCTTACGTCAGGCACTCAGGCTGAGCAATGAGCGCGCACTTAATGTTTTACTGAAAGAGGGGGGCGGGCAAAATGCCCGCTGCCCTTTAGCGCTGATATTGCTGATCGCTGACGTGCTCCAGCCAGTCAACCGGCGAGCCATTCAGTGACTCAGCGATAGCAATGTGTGTCATGGCGTTATCCGGCGTTGCGCCATGCCAGTGCTTCACATTTTCCGGGATCCAGACGATATCCCCGGTATTCATCACCTGAATGGCTTCACCTTCACACTGAATCCAGCCCTGTCGCTGCGTGACAATCAGGGTTTGCCCCAGGGGATGAGTATGCCATGCGGTGCGTGCGCCCGGTTCAAAGGTCACCGTCGCACCGCCCACGCGGGCAGGTTCGGATGCCTGAAATGGCGCATCAATCCGGACTGTGCCGGTAAAATATTCGGTGGGCCCTTTGCGTGAAGGTTGGGATCCGCTGGCGATAATTTTCATAACTGACTCCTGCTGTTAAGGGTGAGTTAAAGTGTAACCTGTGGATCGGCGGGTGATTAGCCAGCGCGGTGCGTATAGGGCTATAAGCAGGGTTTATTAATAAGAACGCGTTTCAGGCCGTCATGTTATATCGGGTAATGATATTGATTTTAGAGTAAGGCGCAGGCGGTGCTGACGCTGGCAGAAATCCATGAAACTCCAGTAGCGTTCTGAAGGCATACAGCGCATCAAGCTGTATATTATGCTCAATCAGCGCATCAATTTTACCGGCCTGAAGCAGGGCACAATTCTCCTGATCGAGATCGTGACCGATACAGGCATTCACCTGGCGCTTTTGTTCTGCAAACGCACGCAGTATTCCGGGATTGCCGCCCCCGACAGTGTAAATCGCGTCTGCGTCCGGATGATTCTGCAAAAACTGCATCACCGAATGATGCATCCTGTCATCAATGCCATACCCGCCTGCGACAACGCTTACCTTATGCTGGGGCGCAAACTGTTGCATCGCTCGCTGAAACCCCTGGATCCTCTCCTGTTCGCCTATAAAATCCCGGCAGCCGGTTACCGCCACAATATGAGATGGGCTAATCCGCAGCCATTTTGACATCAGAAACGCCGCCACTTTACCGGCATCAAAATTATCCATGCCGATATAGCGCAGTCGCGCGCTGCCAGGCAAATCGCTCATCATGGTCACCACCGGAACACGGTGTTTCAGCAGCGATTCAAGGGTGAGGTTCAGCTCTTCGGAACAGGCCGCCTTAAGAATGACGCCGTGACTGTGACACGCTTTTTTGTTCAACAGCGCCTTAATTGATTCCGCCGTAAGATTCGCCCCGAAATGGAAACGCAGCTGAAGTTTAAAGGCGGTGAAGCTGGCGATCTGACTGCTGAGCGCCTCACGTATCAGTGGCTGAAAGCGGTCAGGTGTATGCATGATCACGTCGAAATAGATCGTTCTTCCTCTCGCGAGCCCTGCTTTTTGCATCAGTTCCAGATCCGCTATCGCCTGCTGGATTCGATGCTGTGTCCGGGCAGGCACGTTGCCGCGCTGATGCAGGGCGCGGTCAATGGTCGCCAGGCTGAGCCCAGACTGGGCTGCGATCTGTTTCAGGGTGAATTTAGCCATGTGCTACTCGTGATACCAGTGAATGAAGATAGTTTTATCATAGTGCTGGCTATTGTCTGATGATCATTTGACAACGACAGGTCAGAACCTGTCAGACCGGGAAGCCTGCGTGCAGGTAATCAGGATAAACGGTATTCGAAAGACTGTAATAAATACATTTAGCCAGGTTTCTGCTTCAGGATATTGAAATCAGATTACCGTCAGATTAGGCATGAAATAGATTGCAGCGGTTATAACCTCGTTTTAGCCATTTACAGGTTCAGGGCAATGTCAGGAAAAAATAAAGCCAGATAATATTCCGGGTCTGTATAATTAATAATCTCTTTGCCGCTTCGCTTATATTTCTGTCATGACGGCTTTTTTGTTTTTTACCTCCTGCTGATGATAGACTGTATATGCATACACCGTCGGGAGGTCGTGTGAAGTACGACAACGATAATGAAATCCGCGCGCTGGTTGGTGCGGTAGTCAGTGATTTGATCAAGGCGGGAGAGCCGGTTCATTTTCACGATATTACGGACGCCTTGTTTCGCCTGAGCGAAGAAACCCGTGATAGCAGGCTGAAAGCACTGTGTCAGGAAGCGATAAGCTTTTTTACCCGCAAGATGCATTAAGGTTGACAGGACGACTGTTGAGTACACGCACAGTCTGCCAGGCAACCTTTTTATATCGGCAGGAACAGAAGGATTGAATAAGGGTGGCAGCTTGAAAAGGGCTTTTCTGTCAGTCTGTTGTTTCTTTTTTATTCAGCACGTCAGTTTAAAATCTGAATAAAAATTCAGTCAGAACCTTCTGCGTATTGTTGATTGTCAGTCGCGGCTTTCAGATTAAGAAATGCCCGATTTCAACAGTCACAATTATTAAGCCTGAATGATTATCACCTGAAAGGTTTGTATAAAAGCATTATCGCCAGAATAAAATATCTTCCAGCTCCTGTAGGGGCAGGAGAATTTTCTAATCCGATTTTTTAGGTGGCCTGCAGAGTTTATCGCTAAAGTCACGGCAGTTTAAAAAGGGGCGAGGCGGGCAGAGTATCCTGCGTTAAGCGCAATAACGCAGGATGAGATGTCAGATGCCGGTATCGTCTGGCGTACGGCCAACCACGATTTCCAGCGTTTTGCGCAACACATCCAGCCTGACCACATCTGAGGTGCATTCCAGTTCCGCGATCAGATACAGGATGATGGATTTATTGGTTACACGCCCCTGATCAGCAACAATGTCACGAATCACTGCACCCAGCAGTTCGGTTTCCGGCGCAAGCTGATCGCCTGCACTGCGAAAATAGTCAATGATTGAAATATCTGATGAAGAATGTTGCATGATTTTTCTTTCTCTGAGGAAAATGAGTCAGATGCAATGGTTGAAGTCAAAACGAGCGTTGATGCTGTTTTCGTTTTGCCCAGGCCGTTTTAAATAATTCTATGTGGATCTGCCGCTTCGCTTAAAGGTAGCCGCGTATATCAGGCACGCATTGCGCTTAATCAGTGTTTTTTCGAACCGTCAGGCGGACCATCACTGTTCATACGATGAGTGTTTTTATCACGTTCAGTACCGTCAGCCTGCACGCGTTTGCGTGCGGCTACCATGCCATTTCGGACTTCAGTGATGGCTTTGCGAATAACAGACACTTTCGCGTTGTCATCAGCATCAGCGGCCATCTGTTCGAGCTGTGCGATTAAGGCATTACTGGAAACGGGTTTGTCTGACTTGAGCAATGTCAGAACGGCTTCACCGATCATGACATCTGTCAGTTTCTCATCTTCACTTCTGTACATACTGGCTTCTCTGATTGCGAATCAATGGCCATGCTGCGGATCCGTATACCTGAGCGGGTGCGACTTAGCACACCTTATACGGGAAGCAGTACTGGGCTTTTTACTACGGTAAATCTTCCTGGATAAAGGCTGAAACAGCGTACTGATTAACACCTGCGACTGTAAGTAGAATCAATCCTCGCGGCGAAAGAGCATCGCGATTAATTCCTGCAGATGGCTCTCTTCTTCAGGTGTAGCGGCAAGTTCGAGACGACTCAGGAGTTTACTGCAAATCGTTTTACGACTAAGGCTATGACCTGCGCGCAGAATTTCGACCACAACCGAACCCAGCGTCTCCTGTTGCGAAGGTGAGTTGGCCTGATTGAAGTAACGGGCAATATCGCTGATAGGTTCCGGGGTTTGTCCGTTCTGACGCATGTTGTTGTCCTCAGGTGGTTTAAATGTATGCACTCTGGCTGCGCAAGTTATACATCACTAAGCGCGCAAGTTATACATCTTTCCAAAAAGTTGTACAAGATTTTGGATTTTTGGAAGAATTATTTTTGTGCAAAAAATGCTATAGCTTGTAAAACAGGATGTTACGAGGATTTTGGAGCGAGGAAAAAATTGTACCATATTCTTGTACCGTTAACACCCCGCCAGCACTCTAGCCTGAATATTAAGGCCAGCAGGGGGTTATCTACTGCGTCAGTGTTTGAAAAAAATATCATCAGCAGAGACGGGAGCGGCAGGCTCTTTGCCCAGAGTACTGGAAAGCCAGTTTGCCGGGGCGGTTGTACGCGAACTGATCGTTTTGAATCCCATCAGCCATTGACGCGCATGCTGCATCTGCTCAAGGCGATGCTCATTTACTTCAGACTCAGCCATAACCTGTAGCTCTTTAATCAGCAGTTCAACATTAACTTCCTGACCAGCATTAAACAGGTTCATTGCGGCTTCGCCAATGATGACATTCGCTTTTTCGTCGCTGGAAAAATACAAAATATCCTCCTGGGTGATTGCGGTAAGTAACATTAACTGTAGCAAAAAAATTCACAATGCTTAATCAATTCAGCCTATCAATAAGATTATTTTAATTGTCGAACTTCTGTGCGACTGACGCATGTGGAGTCTGGTGACAAATTCCACGCCGTAAATGGAAAATTGTGGCGGGTCTGTTTTTTAATCCTGTTTCTGCCCTCCAGCTCACCCAACCGGGATAAGAGGGCTGGGAAAATCCGCTCTTCACCCTGTGGCACCTTTTCAACAAGCGCTCCGCTGTTAAATTTAAATCATTACACATCAATAGCTAAGAATCCGTATTTACGAAACTTCACACCCGAACTTCCTTGCTGAAGAAACTTCACAAGCCTGCGCTATCGCAAGTTTATAGCCTGTGCTATAAAAATTAGCATATGCTATTTATGTTCTCTTTTTAATCACCCCTGGAGATCGCCCGATGGTCCCGATAACTAAAATCACCACTCTCTTACTGAGTGCGCTACTGACAACCCTGATGACAGCCAGCAGCTATGCAGCAGAAAAATTTAAGATAGTGACGACCTTTACCGTGATTGCTGACATGGCAAAGAACGTAGCGGGCGATGCAGCAGAGGTCATATCCATTACCAAACCCGGTGCTGAAATACACGAATATCAACCGACACCCGGCGATATCAAACGGGCGCAGGGCGCGCAATTAATCATGGCAAACGGGCTGAATCTCGAACGCTGGTTTCAGCGTTTTTATCAGCATCTGGACGGGGTGCCGGAAGTCCTGGTCTCCGCAGGGATCAAACCCATGGGCATAGGAGAGGGGCCTTATAATGGAAAACCGAACCCGCACGCCTGGATGTCTCCTGACAATGCGCTGATCTATGTCGATAACATTCGCGATGCGCTGGTGAAATATGACCCGGTTCATGCGGATACCTATCGTCAGAACGCCGCCGTTTATAAGCAAAAAATTACCGCTGCATTGGATCCGTTACGTCAGCAGATTGCCGGCATTCCGGAAAATAAACGCTGGATGGTGACCAGCGAAGGGGCCTTCTCTTATCTGGCTCGTGACCTGGGCATGAAAGAGCTCTACCTGTGGCCGATCAATGCTGACCAGCAGGGCACACCGCAGCAGGTGAGAAAAGTCATCGACCAGGTGAAGAAACAGGCTATCCCGGCAGTGTTCAGTGAAAGTACAGTATCGGACAAGCCAGCCCGTCAGGTTGCACGGGAAACTGGGGCGCATTACGGTGGTGTACTTTACGTCGACTCCTTAAGCAATGCGCAGGGACCTGTGCCGACCTATCTTGATTTGCTCAGAGTTACCACAGAGACGCTGGTGCAGGGCATTAAAGCGGGAGAGAAAGCGCAATGACAGATACCATCGTGGTTTCCGATGTCACCGTGACCTATCGCAACGGTCACACTGCGCTGCATGACGCCAGTTTTAGCGTGCCAGGCGGATCCATTGCAGCACTGGTGGGCGTTAATGGATCTGGCAAGTCCACGTTATTCAAAGCGCTAATGGGATTTGTCCGGCTCGCCAGCGGCAGCATCTCTGTGTTGGGCATGCCGACACGGCAGGCGCTGCGGAAAAGCCTTGTAGCTTATGTCCCGCAGTCGGAAGAGGTCGACTGGTCGTTTCCGGTGCTGGTGGAGGATGTGGTGATGATGGGCCGCTACGGTCACATGGGCTTGCTGCGCCGACCTAAACCGCACGACCAGCAGATTGTCAGTGAGGCGCTGGCGCGGGTCGATATGCTGGATTATCGGCATCGCCAGATCGGTGAACTCTCTGGCGGGCAGAAGAAAAGGGTATTTCTGGCGCGCGCCATTGCTCAGCAGGGCAGCATTATCCTGCTTGATGAGCCATTTACCGGCGTAGATGTGCAGACCGAGGCCAGAATCATCAGCCTCCTGGATGAGTTGCGCGACGAAGGCAAAACTATGCTGGTCTCTACCCATAATCTGGGATCGGTCACAGCGTTCTGCGATTACACGGTGATGGTAAAAGGCACCGTTCTGGCAAGCGGTCCGACCCGGACCACTTTTACCGCCGCCAATCTTGAGCGTGCGTTCAGCGGTGTATTGCGGCATGTGATGGTGAAAGGGCTGGACGATCAAATTATCACCGACGATGAGCGGCCTTTTATTGCCCCACGCACCGCACCTGAAGACGGGAACTGATCATGGAACTGCTACTGGAACCCTTTGGTTATCACTATATGCTCAACGCGATGTGGGTCTCCGCCATGGTGGGAGGACTCTGCGCGTTTCTCTCCTGTTATCTGATGCTCAAAGGCTGGTCGCTGATTGGTGATGCGCTTTCACACTCTATCGTACCGGGCGTAGCGGGCGCTTACATGCTGGGTCTGCCATTTGCGCTGGGGGCGTTTCTCTCGGGTGGGCTGGCGGCGGGCAGTATGCTATTGCTGAATCAGCGCACGCGCTTAAAAGAAGATGCGATTATCGGCCTGATCTTCTCCTCTTTCTTTGGTCTCGGTCTGTTTATGGTGTCGCTCAATCCGACTGCAGTGAACATTCAGACCATCGTGCTCGGCAATATTCTGGCGATCGCACCCGCCGATATTCTCCAGCTGGCTCTGATTGGCGGGCTGTCGATCATCATTCTGCTGTTTAAGTGGAAAGATCTGATGGTCACCTTTTTTGATGAAAATCATGCACGCGCCATCGGTCTGCGGCCTGAACGCCTGAAAATTCTGTTCTTTACTCTGCTGGCGGTCTCAACCGTGGCGGCGCTGCAAACCGTCGGCGCGTTTCTGGTGATCTGTCTGGTGGTGACGCCCGGCGCGACGGCCTGGCTGCTCACCGACCGCTTTCCACGTCTGCTCATGATTGCTGTCGCCATTGGCAGCATCACCAGTTTTCTCGGTGCGTGGGTAAGTTATTACCTGGATGGCGCAACGGGCGGAATCATCGTGGTGGCGCAGACGTTGCTGTTCCTGCTGGCGTTTGTTTTTGCGCCGAAACATGGCCTGCTTGCTAACCGGCGTCGTGGCCGTCAGCAACCCGAAAAGGAGCCTGGCTGATGTGGATCCTTGAACCTTTCCAGTTTGCGTTTATGAACAGCGCGTTACTGATCGCGCTGGTAGTGGCGATCCCCTGTGCGCTGCTGTCGGTATTTCTGGTGCTGAAAGGCTGGGCGCTGATGGGCGATGCCATGAGCCATGCGGTATTCCCTGGCATTGTGCTCGCCTGGATGGTGGGACTGCCGCTTGCGGTGGGTGCGTTTGTTGCGGGACTCTTCTGCGCAGTTGCCAGTGGCTTTTTGCAGGACAACAGCCGTATTAAACAGGACACCGTACTGGGCATCGTATTCTCCGGCATGTTCGCGGTGGGGCTGATCCTCTATATCGCCGTGAAACCTGAAGTGCACCTCGATCACATTCTGTTTGGCGACATGCTGGGCATTACCGGCGCGGACATTATTCAGACATCCTTAATCGCAGCGTTAATTGTGTTAGTGATTGCGGTGAAGTGGCGCGATTTTATGTTGTTCAGTTTTGATCCGCAGCAGGCGCAGGTCTCTGGCTTACCCGCACGTTTGCTGCATTACGGTCTGCTCTGCATGGTTTCGCTGACGATTGTCGCGACCCTGAAAGCGGTGGGGATTATCCTGTCAATTTCTCTGCTAATTGCGCCTGGCGCTATCGCGGTGCTGCTTACCCGACGTTTTTCACATGCGCTGCTGGTGGCGGTCCTGGTATCGGTGCTGGTGTCGTTAAGTGGAGTTTATCTCTCGTTCTTTATCGACAGCGCGCCTGCGCCGACCATCGTTGTACTTTTTGCAATGGTATTTGTTGTTGCAATGGTAATTTCGGGACGGAAAACCCGTCGGCTGGAGCGTCTTAAACTTCGCGAAAGCGGCAGGTCTGGGTGAGGTGATGACCAATATGAAAGCGGTGAGCTGGAGTCGATGAAATCGCAGACCACAGGGCAGGTGGGCTTACCTATGCTCTTTGTTTTCGTGCATTTCATTGATTTTAAAAGTGAAATTCGCTTAACGCTGGATGCAGTGCTGATGTCCACTTTGTGCCAGAAGCGGACATTCATTAGCTCTTTTATTATAACTTGACGCACAATTTCAGCGGTTTTCTTGTCGCAGTTGGTTGTGTTGATCGAGTTCATAATCGATAAACGCACCGATCATAGCCCGGTAGACCTTTTCGATAATCACTGTGGGAAGTCCTGCTTCAGTCGCCTGTTTACTTACCTTATCGATTACCTGCTGGACGCGGTCTGGAGCACGCACGGCTGAATGGTCACTTTTGAAAGCTGCTGCAGCTTTAACACACTGGCTGCGTTGCGCGATCATTTTAACCAGTTCACTGTCAATCTGATCGATACGGTTCCTAACATCCTCAATTGACGAAAAATTCATTGCAATCCACCTGACTAGTACATGAGTGTGATAGGTTACATAAATCTTCGATTCAAAACAGTTTTAAATTTCTAAAGTCTGTCTGAAAGAACGATAAACGAAAGAATTCAATCAAGAATATGTGGTTATTGAGAGTGCGATAAAAGAGATAGAACGAATGACTGCTCCTCGCTCAAAGCGAACATCAATAGAGTTACATATCACGAAACCGGCAGAAGCACTCATCCTTTACCAATGGGGAGGCATACGCTCACTCAGGCGTAATTTTCACTAGAAATAAAGTTTCTGATAAGCGAACCGATAAAAGCTATACCTGTCGGTATGATTGCCTCTGTCACTGACAGCGTTTGTCCTTTTAGAAGTGGTTCCCGGCTTTGCTTCCCCTGTGCCGGGATTTTTTATTTCTGTCACCAGACCTGCCGGAGAAACACCGGTTTTAATCTTCAAAAAATCATCACAGTATGAACAGGTAAATGCATCGATATGCATTCCCTGCAGTCCGACTTTTTGCGCAAGCCGCATACAGCAATAGCCCACAACTGCCTCTGAATGGCCCTACAAAAAAATAAAAGACAAGATAAGCGTTAATCCACATGTAACGCTTTATTAAATAAACGTTATTTCAGCCAGGAACCTTATGAACAACATCAGAATCGGCACGCGGCTTGGCGCTGCGTTTGTCTTCATCCTTCTTCTTCTGGTGATCGTTGCGTTTACCGGATTTACCCGCATTCAGTCTCTGGGAGAGACGGCGGATACGCTTGCAGGCAGCCGCTATCAGAAGGCCTCGGCTGCAACCAATCTGCGTTACTATTCAACTGACCTTAGCCGGCTGGTCCGTAACGTTGTACTGGCGGATGCACCTGACCGGAAAGCCATCTTTAAAGAAGATTATGACAGGGTACATGATAAAATTACCGCTACGGTTGATCAGGTTGACGTTCTGCTGAAGGCACCCAAAAGCCGGGAACTCATTGCGCAAATCAGGAGCACCGGCAGTCAGTATCTTGCTTTTTCTGATGACGTTATCGCGCTGGGAATGGAAGGTAAGCGGGACGAGGCCACGCAACTTCTTCTTGGTCCGCGCTACCAGACCCAGGTTGACTATCTGAAAGCTATTGCAGACCTGGTGTCTTTTCAGGAACAACAGATGCAAACTGCGCGTAGTGCTGCCGAAAATGAGCGAAATGAGGCCACCATTCTGCTGACCTCACTGAGTGCTGTCGCCGTTCTGCTTGCAGCGGCCGCTGCCTGGCTCATAACCCGCAGTATTACCCATCCACTGAGCATCACGCTTGCCGCCGCACAACGCATCGCCCGCGGAGACCTGAGTCAGGCCGTCCCTGTCAGCGGACGGGATGAAACCGGCATGCTGCTCACCGCAGTTGCTGAGATGCAGGAATCGCTGGCGCAAACGGTCAGCACAGTCCGCCGGAACGCCGAAAGCGTTGCCGCAGCCAGCCTGCAGATTGCGCAGGGGAACACAGACCTGTCTCAGCGCACCGAGGAGCAGGCCAGTGCACTGGAGCAGACCGCTGCTACCATGAGCGAGCTCAGCGTCACAGTCAAAAATAATGCCGACAATGCCCGTCAGGCGGCACAGCTTGCCGTTAACGTGAGGGAGGTCGCCCGTCAGGGCAGCGAGGTGACTTCCGACATTTCCGGAACCATGAAATCTATCGGCGAAAGCTCAGGCCGGATTGCCGATATCACATCAGTGATTGACAGCATTGCTTTCCAGACCAACATACTGGCCCTTAATGCGGCGGTAGAGGCGGCGCGTGCAGGCGAACAGGGACGTGGCTTTGCCGTCGTCGCCGGTGAGGTGCGCACGCTGGCCAGCCGCAGCGCTACGGCGGCCGGTGAGATCCGTCAGCTGATTGAGGCAAACTCGGCAAGCGTAAGTGCAGGCAGCACCCTGGCGAGCCGGTCTGTGACTACGATGGCGGATATAGTGTCATCAGTCGGTCAGTTAAGTGACACCGTTGAGGAAATTACCGCTGCAAGTGCCGAACAGGCTCGCGGTATCGAGCAGGTTGGCATTGCCGTAACGGAGATGGATGGTGTGACACAGCAGAACGCGTCGCTGGTCGAAGAATCGTCGTCAGCCTCACAGAGCCTGCGCGAACAGGCATCACTGCTGCTGCAATCGGTGTCAGTGTTCACGCTTGCTGCAGTCTCACATCCTGCAGCCACCCGGCATGCAGTAGTATCTTCACCAGCCAAAGTGAAGAAAGAAGCGCCTGCTGATACAGACGGAAACTGGACGACCTTCTGATATCTGGCTGCGTCCTGCAGGGCGCAGCCTCTCTCCTTTTCCGTATTGACTCCTAAGAATGTCCGCTTTGTGCCAAGAGCAGAAGTTAATTTCTTACGAGAAATTTACTTCAGAAGGGTATTTTCTCATAAACTATATATTATGACCTTAAAGTAAGTGTTTTTTTTAACCTTTTGTATTAATATTAAATTTAATATGTCGCTACTCTACTAATCTTAAATTTTAGGTCATCAATAATCTGTGAAGTGAGGGTGTCAGTGAGCAACAATATTTCAATAACAATCGAAGAACTTAACAAAACCGATATGATTTCTATTGTATCTTATTTTCCTAGTGAATTTATAAACCATCATTCACCGAACATTCCAGATGAATTAAAAAAGAGAATTTTACATGAGCAATATAAAAATAGAATAGTTTCCGATGGTCTTGAGACGGGCCATTTACAGCTTACTAATAATGGTTACAAATTTATATCCAAACAAAGCCTTTCATCCTTTGCTGGTTTTGTTTTTGAAGCGTATTTGGTTGATGAGTTCAATTTAAAAAGGACTCCACGTTTAAGAGCGTATCAGTGGGCGACGGAAAGATCAGAAGGCTGGTCTACTAAGGCTTTTGAAGAATATAAAGCCGTGGGTACTGGGCTTTTATCAACGAAGATCAATCACTTAGGTTATTATGAACCTCAAAGCAATGCTGACATTATTTTTCTAAGAAAAAATCCATTACTCGACATAATGGAGCCCGCTTTAATTTATAATCAACAGGTATCTGCAAAAATACAAGTAAAAAGCATTAAAGATCGTTTCAAAGAAGAAATTGTTGACAAGGTTATATCTGGTAAATACCTCCGGGTTGTTACAATGCTTAGTGATAATTCTGGTAGGCCCTCCTGGGTGACTTGCCACAATATTTTACATCATATGCTAAGGGCAAAAGCTATTACATCAGATGTTTACGCAAACGCTATAGGAAGAATTCAGGGACCCGAATATTTTGAGCTCAATCAATTATATATTGACGATTACTATGATTATATACGTCAGTGGTATAATGGTTATGAGTCTTCTACTAAACATATCAATGAAGGAGTTGAGCAAGAAATTACAGGCTATAAGTATGTGAATAACGTTCTTGTACCGGTATAATGCAAAAGTACTTCTACTTATCAATAATTTAGCTTTCATCATCGGTGAGGATTTTTTAAACTTCTGCTCCTCATTCATAGCGGACCTGCAACAAGCGCCCGCTTCGTGCCAAAAGCGTACATTGAGTACGTCACAATGAGTAATTAACAGATATCTGGTCAAAAGATGGCACCGACGCATAGGGAAATGCTGGGATATTACCTTCCATAGTAGCACCCAGCAAATTTGGGCTATTTAATTCCAGTACATTCATGCCCGTATATTTCAGGGTATTTACTCCTCAGCTTCCAGCAGGCCAATTTCAGCTATACGTTCTTGGATCAGTTGCTTGCGCTTTTCGATAAAGCGTCTGTAATTTTCAATTTTCCAGAGTGTTTTCGGTGAAGAGGGAATGCAATGTAACTCTAAAAAATCAGCTGATTGATTTCTCAGCCATTGATCCAGCGGTTGTGCACCTTTATCACCTGAGCCATTCTGATGCGCAGGCAAAAGCATACAGTTTGCTAACTGGTCAATTTCCCAGTTCTCGTAGGTTCGGTTTTGGCGACCGGTTTCTTCGTTAAGTTCCTTCTGAGCTTTCAGAATGCTACGTGCGAAGATATGGTCAATTTGTGGTTCGTGCTGGAATCCTGAGGATTTATACTCTCCTCCATACCACATGTTGAACAGAAGATGGATATGTCCGCTACCATAGCCGCACCAGTCGAAGAGAAGTTCCTCAGTTAAATGCAAGCTCCGGTTGGACGACACAATCGCAGCACGAATTTTTTTAACGTCAAAATCTTGTTGCTCATCAATCAACTTTACCAGTTTATCAATGATGCCATCAGGCTGACCGGAAAATACGGCATTGAGAAGCGCAGGTGTCAGATACTTTTTTAAGGCTTGTGATTTCTCGAGTTTCTTAGGGAAATGATACTGCAGATATACCAACGGGATAAGCGCATTATAGGATGTAAGGGCTTTTCCGGTACGGATATAGGTTTTGCTGACGATCTCACCTTTTACAAAGAGCAGCGCTTTGGCTATTTCTGGCCAGTTCTCACTGATTTTTCTGCGGACTTCATCGTCACGTAATTTATCCACATCGTACTTAGCGCCGTAACCCAGAATAGTAGTACTCAGCTTGATGAGAAAATCACGAGAGAAGTTGAAGCGATTGTTATCGTTAATTTGCTCGAGAAAATCCTCAAAGATCACATCCGCTTCAGACCATTCTGTGGAAAGCAGTGTAAACATCAGGTCTGACTTACTTAAACGCGTACCGCCTGAGTTAGCGCGAATAAAAACTTCAACCACATCGTCAAACGTAAGGTCGCCTTCATCGTCACTGCTGTCAATCACATGATAAAGCAAAGCGCTATCATTGCTGAACTCCATACGCGCTCTGCTAAGGTTAATTGTTGCCAGCTCACGTTCTCCACCACCCAGCTCCAGTCCTTCTTCCTTGAGGCGCTGGCTGAGGATCTGCTCAGGCAATTTCTTGGTGTAGATAATGTCGGACATTGCCATCCACGGCCAACCGGTACTAGACATCTCCTTAAACTCAAAGCGATAACGTAGTTCTTCTTTGCTCGTTGGCTCACCACTCAGTAAATCGAAATGTAATATCTGACCGTCGATACTCCCTTTCAATGCCAGATAGAAGCTCTGCAAACGCTGCTGGCCATCGAGCACGAGCCATTTTGCCTTCGTTTTACCATGATGATAATGATCCTTTAAATCAACCTTACCACCATTGAAGTTCTGTATAAATTTACGGTGTTTTATCGCTTCGCGGGTTTTCCAGAAAAGCATTGAAGACAGAGGGTATTGGCGCATCACTGAGTCAAAAAGGCGGTAAATTTGATCTGTATTCCATACAAACTGTCTCTGAATATTTGGAAGCCAAAGCCCGCCACCATCAGCTTCATCGTTGTTGATTTCCTGAACTATCGCCTTTATTGATTTATTTGGCATCGTATTCTTCCTTGTCATTAGATCATTGGTGCATACCTGAAATTGGCATGCTTAAGCACATTAAGTAGGATTATCGGCAGTGAGATAATTAAATTTAGGTTAAGTGGGATCATACTAAATATTTAGTAAGATCCCTCTTAAACAAACCATTAGCTTTAAGAGAGATTCCGGCATACGGATTTGATTTCATTTCAACCTAATGTCCGCTTTTCGCTCATAGCGGACCTTATGCGCGCATCCGCTTCCTCACAGGCGCTGACCTTCTCAGAGCACGAAACCATCACAACTTCCTCTGCGCACTGTTTTTTGTACTCTCCCATCAACATTGTTTCGCCTGTAACGTTCAGGACAACCCCATAGTCCATTACGACCGCTGCTCCGCATGTTCATTGACCTCTCCTCTCCTGATGCCTTTATCCGGTAAACGGACGCAGGAGATAAGGAAAGGAATCGCTCTGTTTTATGTGGCGCTCATGTTTTTTCTCTGCCGTGCCGATAGTGAAGGAAATAATCTATCTCGCCCGGGAGCCCACATGAAAGTCTCAACCCGAATTGCCGGGGGCTTCGGCCTCATCGTGCTGCTGCTGGCCGTCTGCGCCGGTGTGGCCATCAACGCCATGAACCATGCCCGGGACGGCATGAACGACATGCTGGACGTCAAAATGAAAAAGTACCAGCTTGCGCTTGATATGCGGGGCAGCGTGCGGGACATCTCCATCGCGGTACGCAACCTGGCGCTGCTGACCGACCCGGATGAAATGAGGCCGGAGTGGGAGCGCGTGCAGAAGCAGAAGCAGCTGTTCATTAAAAACCGCGAAGCACTCGCCCGGCTGATGCAAATCGATTCTACTGCGGCGGGTCGTGAGGCCTTTCGCAAGATTACTGAAAGAGAAGGGCCCGCCATGGCCGGCTTTGAACAGGCGGGACGGCTTGGCCTGCAGAACCGGCAGGAAGAGACAATTACGTACCTGATGAAAGTCTCCCGCCCGACACAGCGGGCGCTGCAGGAGGCGCTGAATAACATGACGGACGTTCAGATGCAGAACGCCCGTAATGCCGTTGAAAAAAACAGCGAAGGGATCAGCCTGGCCAGAGCTTTGCTTGGGGGGCTGGTTCTGTTATCGGTCCTGCTGGCCGCCGGCACCGGCTTTATAACCGTGCGGGTACTGATGCGCCAGCTTGGCGGCGAGCCCGCGCAGGCACAAACGCTGGCAGCGGCGATTGCTGGCGGCGACCTGACGACTCAGGTCCTGTTACGTTCCGGTGATAACGCCAGCATGCTGGCATCCCTGGCCCTGATGCAGACCCGGCTCGCCGCTCTGGTGTCTCAGATTAAGGACGCCTCAGCGTCCGTCGCGCTGGCATCTGACGAAATTGCCCAGGGCAATAACGAGCTGTCGGCCCGTACCGAGCAGCAGGCCGCAGCCCTGCAGGAAACGGCTGCGAGTATGGAGGAGCTGACCGCGACGGTAAGGAGTAATACCGCAGGCGCCACCCACGCGGCGGGATCGGCCCGTGAAACCGCGGCGCTCGTCCGGAACGGCGAAGAAAACGTTCATAAGATGACGAAAACAATGGCCGACATATCCCTGAGTGCCTCGAAGGTGCGGGATATTACCGGAACCATTGAAAGCATCGCCTTTCAGACCAACATCCTGGCGCTGAACGCGGCCGTTGAGGCGGCGCGCGCCGGGGAGCAGGGTCGGGGGTTTGCCGTGGTGGCCAGCGAGGTGCGGAATCTCGCGCAGCGCAGCGCGACGGCGGCCCGGGACATCAAGGGGCTGATTGAGAATGCGGTAACGCTGGTTGAGGCGGGCGTT
Organism: Candidatus Pantoea rara; assembly: GCF_051136265.1. Lineage (NCBI taxonomy): Bacteria > Pseudomonadati > Pseudomonadota > Gammaproteobacteria > Enterobacterales > Erwiniaceae > Pantoea > Candidatus Pantoea rara. The sequence goes on from NZ_CP194943.1 coordinate 45,374, forward strand.
GTGGTAGCCGACGGCACCACGGCAAACATCATGAGCGTGACCGGAAAGGTCAGCGAGCTGGCTGAGGCGATGGATGAGATCGCCCTGGCTTCGAACGAACAGATGCAGGGGATTTCTCAGGTTACGGTGGCAGTAGGCCAGATGGACGGGGTTACCCAAAGCAACGCCGCCCTGGTAGAGGAGTCAACGACTGCCTCCCAGTCTCTGGCAGAGCAGGTCCATGCTCTGCGGGGGATGGTGGATACCTTCCGCGTCTGAGGACACATAAACCCTCATATCATACCGGCGCGGGCAGGGGCTGCCTGTCCGTTTGCCGCACGATTTCATGCTCACTCGCCGCTGACAGGAAGCAGAAGAGGGGCCGGGCCAGAAGCGGTCATGGATGACCCCACAGCGCATGCATTAACGGAAGAAATGAATCTCACCGGCCCTGACCGCGCCGGAGGGAAGGGCGCCACCGGGCAATGCCGGTTTTATCCCGGCCGGTCAGCATTACCCTCCGGAGTTTATACGCCCCTTCTTGCGGTAAGTTCATTCATAAATTATGTTTCATTATCAGGCTTTATGAGGGTATGAATACCTTGGATAACAAAACCGGCAGCTCAGTGCCATCTTACAGACGTAATTCGCTGGGCCGGACCATGGCTTTTTTTCTGCTGATAACCGTACTGGCCGTCGTGGGCGTCAATATATGGACGCTGTGGAGCTCCTGGCAGCACAATCAGAAGTTACGCGAGGACGATGCCCGCAACCTGTCAGTTTCGCTGGCAAAACAGGCGGAAGACGCCTTCCTTCAGGTGGACATTACGCTGGCTGACGCGGTCAGGCAGCTCACCCTTAACGGACTTCCCTATGCGGCAACGCCCGCCTTTGCTCTTCTGCTGAAAGAGCAGCAGGGGAAGCTGCGTCAGCTGCACGGCCTGTTTATTTATGACGCGCAGGGTAAGTGGATAGCCACCTCAGGTAATTACACCCCTGCAAAAGGGAACAATGCCGACAGAGAGTATTTTGCCTGGCACCGCACACACACCGGGACCGGCGTGCACGTCGGCCGCGTCATCCGCAGCCGCTCGACGGGCGACCTGGTCATTCCCGTATCAGTGCGGCTGAATGATGAGGCGGGCCGGTTCGCCGGCATCGCGCTGGCTACGGTAAAGGTGGACTACTTCCGGCAGTTCTACAGCTACTATACGCTGGGTGAACGCGACGTCCTGGCGCTGATACTGGCTGACACCTCCGTGTTGTATATCCGGCCTCTGCCGGAAACGGCCATTAACCGCAGCCTTTCCTCCAGCCCGCTTTTCACAACGGTCCTGAAAACGTCAGCCAGCGGCAGCGCAACGTGGCGTTCCACGCTGGACGGTGTCGAGCGGGTATATGGCTACGCCCGCCTTGAACAGTATCCCCTGATAGTTACGGCGGGATATGACCGTGATGCCATCAGGACGGCGTGGCTGTCCGCCAACGCTGCCGACGTTGTGCTGAACCTGGTGTTGCTTGTGATGATTACCGGCATGGGAATGTTTGTGCTCAGGCAGGTAAAGGCTAACGTCAGAAACCAGCTTGAACTTACGCAGGTCAGGGACGAGCTGACCACCATCAACCACACGCTGCAATCCCTGGCGCTGATTGACGGACTGACCGGACTGGCCAACCGCCGTCAGTTTGACGTGATGCTGGAAAAGGCCGTGCAGCGCTCGTATACGTCAGGCGAACCTGTATCCCTGATTATGTTTGATATTGATTTCTTCAAGCGTTACAACGACACCTACGGACACGTGGGGGGCGATGCGTGCCTGCTAAAGGTGGGCGCCATTCTGAAGGGGCTCACTCACCGCACTGGCGACGTGGTGGCACGCTACGGCGGCGAGGAATTTGCCATTATTCTGCCTTTCACCGGCAAAGCCGATGCAGAAAAAGTGGCCCGGCGGGCGGCAGAGGCCGTTATGAGTGCCGGAATAGTTCATGAAAGCTCCGGGCTTCCTGAAGGGGTCGTTACCCTCAGCGCCGGTTACTGCGCCCTGATTTCTGACGGTCAGGCGGACCAGGCTGACCGTCTGAAGCAGCAGGCTGACAGGGCGCTTTACGAGGCGAAACGCAACGGCCGCAACCGCGTTCAGGGCATGAGTTAAAATAGTTTTTCCTGCCCGGGGTCAGGAATATTTGTGGCCGTTTATTGTGACAGCATGTCAGTTACTGCTGATTCTGTACGCATATTTATCGCCGGTATATGCGCTGCTGACACAGAGCTGACGGCCGCTTAAGACGATGTCCGCTCTGTGCCATAAGCGGACATTATGGCTAAAGCTGATAATCTATTGAGTCAGGTTGTGAAGAGAAAAAGCAATGAGCAACATTCCGCCAGCAATATTGACGTACTTTTTGAGTACCAGGGGATTAGTTTTTTTTACTGAAAAGATCAACATCTGACTGACTGCGAAAAGCCAGAGGATCATAACCATTACATGTACTGATGCCAGCATTAGGTAGTTGAAAACATCTCCCTTTATCCCTGCGAACTGTGAAACAACTGTCAGATAAAAAAGGATGGCTTTAGGGTTCAATACATTAGCCAGCCAGGCCTGTTTTAATGTCACACAATGCTTTATATCCGCAAATCCGCCAGAATTAGCCTTTATACCGCTCAGGATGAGCATCACTCCTAACCACAGCAGATAAGCAGTTCCGAAAACTTTTAAAAAAGCAAACGTTTCTGGAGAAGAGACGAGCACAGCAGTGATGCCAAGCCCTATGAGAACCGCATGGGTATAGATGCCCAGAGCTGTCCCGGCAAGCGTTCTGAAGAGTCCTCTGTGACCCCCTTCAAGAGCACTGTTCATAACAAGTGTGAAACTGGCTCCGGGGGATAGTGCAACAGGGAGCAGTGCTGGCATAAAGCCCAAAATATTCATATCCATAGGTTTTGGATAGTAATTGACGCTGTTTTTGATTACCAGTACGTGAGCATCAGGGATGTGAAGTTCATCATGCTCAAAACATAGCCACCATGATTAGAATGTTCGCTTCTCGCTCACAGCAGACTTTGCTTCCAGGTCAGTCCGCGTAGTGCCAAAAATTGCCAGCTGGCTGCTCAGGGTTGTTTGCAGGGTGATCCTCAGACCTGCGGCAAAACGATTACGTTATCGATCATGCTTTTCATCCCGGTCAGTCTGCCTGCTCCAGCGGCAGGAAGGTGTCAGCAAAAATGTCGGGCTGGTAACCAGAGGCGGCAAACAGGTGCTCACGTGACTCATCAATCGCCGCACGCAGTCGCGTGCTGTCTACGCCCAGCACTTTACCGTTCTGTTTAACGATGCGTCCGCCGATCATGACGGTGTCGATGTTGCTGCGCTCGGCGGCATGAACCACCGTGCCAAAGGCATTACCGGACGGATAAAGATTGAGATCACTGGCGCTAATCAGCACCAGGTCGGCTTGTTTCCCGGGCGTCAGGCTGCCCACTTTGTCCTGCAGCCCTGCACAGGCCGCGCCATCAAGTGTTGCGGCTTTAAGGAGTCGCGCCGCCGGAAGCGTTTTCAGCGCATGTTCAGAATCGCAGCACTGCTGCTGATGCATGCCCATCACGCGCTGCAGATAAAAGGCGACACGCATTTCCATAAACATATCGGTGCTGTACGACGTTTCATTGTCTACGCTCAGGCCAGGATTGATGCCATGACGCTGCGCGGCCTCAAGGGCGAACATTCCGCTTTCGATGCCATAGTGAGAATCTGAGCGTGGGCAGACGTTCACCCGGACACCGGCCTCCCGCAATATTTTCCATCCCTCGTCGGGGAGCGCCGTGCAGTGATTGAAAATATTGTCCGGCCCCAGCAGCCCCTGCTGATGCAGCGACGCAAGTTCATACCCCATCTCAGCGCCAAAAAACTCAGTGACAATCGACAGTCCCAGCCTGCGGGCCTCGGCCCACAACGCGGGCTCCAGCTGGGCCATAACGGCGAGAGAGACCAGGCTTTCAGGGTTGTCGGTGAAATACTTATCCTGCAGACGCTGCCAGTTTCCCGGCCAGTGCGCTTTATCCCACTCGCCAGCTACCGGTGCGCCGGAAGCATGAATGGCACGAATGCCGGTATCAAGCAGGGCTTCGACGGCGGCATCGGAATGTGCTGCGGTTCGGCTATTGTGCGAGTTATCGATCATCGTGGTGATGCCCGCGTCAATAGCGCCGAGCGCAGTCAGCAGGTTGCCAACATAGATATCTGCAGGACGGTAATATTTAGCGAAGGAGAAGTGCGTGGCATTGCTGTAGTCGTCCAGACAGGTGGCATTTGGGTTAATGCGACGCAGCTGTCCTTCCCATGCGTGACGATGAGAATCGACCATTCCCGGCATGGCGATCATGTTGGTGGCATCAATGACATACGCACCCGGCACATCAAGGTTGTGGCCCACGGTGGTAATCGTTGAGCCGTTAATGAGAATATCGCCGCGCTCCATGTTACCGACGTTCCCGTCCATGCTCAGTATCGTCGCGCCACGAATCAACGTAGCTTGTGAAGTGACATTCTGATTGTTAACAATATTTCTGATGTAACCGGTCATTAAACCTGCCTCTTTCCTGAACAAGAGGGAAACGATACGCCCCGCTATTAACCAGAAAAAGATGCTTAAAGCGTTTTCATAATTCATAATTCGCGAATAATCAGACCCGCTTTTACTCAGGAACAGGACGATGGATAGGATTCAGGCTATGCAGGTTTTTACGCGGGTTGCTGAAGCCGGGAGTTTTGTACGCGCGGCAGAAACACTGTCACTGCCTTCTTCAACCATTACCAGCACGATAAAAAACCTGGAGAAATACCTGCAGGTGCGTCTGCTGAACCGTACAACAAGGCGTGTCAGCCTGACTCCTGAAGGATTGCAGTATCTGGCGCAATGCCGGGAGATTCTGTCGCTGATTGAACATAGTGAGTCAAGCCTGACTGATTCCCTCAAACGTCCTCAGGGGCGGCTGCGGGTTGATATGCCTGGTGGCATCGCCCATTTCATCGTCATGCCCAACCTGAAAGACTTTTACCGGCTCTACCCGGATATTTACCTGATGATTGGCGTGAGCGATCGGCAGGTCGATCTTGTTCAGGAAGGCGTGGATTGCGTCATACGAACCGGTGAACTAACTGACTCCACACTGGTTGCGCGTCCGCTTGGCCGGTTTCGCTGGGTGACCTGCGCCTCGCCAGACTATCTCAGGGCGTTCGGTGTCCCTGAGACGCCGGAAGCATTGTCACAGCATCGGGCAATTCATTACTTTTCCGGTTCGGGAAGACGCACTAATGAACTGCGTTTTACACGAGGAAACGAAGCGTTCTCCGTTCCGGTAGAAGGGAATGCAGCCGTTAACGAAACGGGACTCTATATCAGACTGTGTCTTGAGGGTTTTGGGCTGGCGCAGCTTGCTGAAAATGTGATTTCGGAGAGTCTCCAGCAAGGCAAACTGATCGAGGTTCTGGCGGACTGGCAGCCACGCTCTGTGCCGGTGACGATGCTCTATCCGCATCAGCGTTTTCTCTCTCCCGCCGTGCGCGCTTTTGCTGACTGGGTCGCCGGACTTTTCCACGAAGGCGCAGGTGAGAAGCGGTCTTCCCGGTAAAAAACGGCTCCGGTAACAGGAAGACTCTTCATAACGACAATTAACAGCATCCTCAGCAGAAGAGCCGGTCGTTTCCCCTGCCTTTGTGAGCGAATTCAACCCGGCTGCTGCACCGGTTCCAGGTGAACATTTCGTCCGGCAGCCATTCCGGTGCAGGCACCTGCGACTGCAATTGCTGCGGTCATCATTAATGGCACCGTCCAGCCTCCGGACACCTCCTGTACTTTGCCCAGCAACAGCGGCCCCAGCGCCGCCATCAGATAACCGACACTCTGCGCCATGCCTGACAGCGCGGCAGCATCACCGGCGTTTTTGGTTCGCAGCCCGATGAAGGTCAGGCCCAGCATCATACTGGCACCTGAGCCGAAGCCGAGAAGCGCAGCCCAAAGCATCGCCAGATTCGGCAAACACAGGATGCCGATAAAGGACAACGCGGTTAACAGGCTGACGCCAGCAGCAGCTAATTTCTGATCGTTAAGACGACGCAGCGTGGCGGCCAGAATCAGGCCGGGAATGGCGGTGGTAAGCTGAAGGATGCCATGTACCTCACCGGCCTGAGCTGAGGAGAGACCACTGTCCGTTAGCATGGCTGGCAGCCAGCCGACAGCAATATAAAACGGCATCGCATTCAGGCCCATAAACAGGGTGACCTGCCATGCCAGAAGCGAGTGCCAGACCGCGATGGTCGCCGCTTTTTTCCCACCCGCTGCTGGCAGCTGGTGCTTTTTCTTTAACTGTGGCAACCATAATAGCAACGCAAGCAGCGGTGCAATACTCAGCATAGCTAATGCGATGTGCCAGCCCCAGCCCTGCGTCAGAGGAATGACAATGGCTGAACCAATAGCACCAGCCGCGCCCATGGTGATGGAATATGCACCCGTCATAGAAGCCACATTGCCAGAAAAGTCACGCTTGATAAGGCCAGGCAGCAGGACATTGCCGAGGGCAATCCCGATACCGATCAATATTGTTCCGCTATATAGCGCCCAGACAGTGCCTGTGGATCGAAGCAAGATGCCCGCTGAAATGACGGCCAGTGCACCAAAAAGAGTGCGTTCCAGACCGTACCTTCTGGAAATCGATGCGCTCAGGGGTGAAATGGCGGCAAAGGCAAGTAAAGGCAGCGAGTTAAGCAGCCCAACGGCAGTAATACTTAGCCTGAAATCATGGCGAATCGAATCTAAAACGGGTGCGATAGCGGTAAAAGGAACACGCAGGTTGATGGCTATAAAAAGGATGCCGGTCACAAGTATGATTGAAGACCACTTGTTCGTAGTAGGGGACATAAACTTTTCTTTCTCTGGTAAAAAGAAAGAATTTAAAGTAAGCATGAGTTACAGAATATAGATAACCTGACAACATATAACTAAATCATGCCAGCTAATAAAAAACCGGTGACCTCACCGGATGAATTTAATGCCGATGCTTTCTGTCAGCCTGCACTTGCTTTGCATGTATCATCGTCAGGTGAGTATGCAGGTCAGAGTCCGCACGCTCACCGTAAGGGACAGCTTATTCTCTCTTTGCGCGGTGCAGTGAGCTGTGAGGTTGAGGGTGCGCTGTGGCTTGTTCCACCGGGACATGCTGTCTGGGTTCCGGGTGAAATCCCCCATAGTTGCCGGGTCACGAAGAATGCAGATACCTGCTTTCTGTTTATCGAACCCGGCGCGGCGGCGATGCCGGAAATCTGCTGTACCCTGGCGATTACTCCCTTGGTTCGTGAGCTTGTTCTGTATCTGGCAGAGCAGGGACAGGCTTATTCTCCTGACAGTAAAACCGCCAGGCTCGCAGCGGCGCTGCTGGAGCATATTCCGGATGTGCCGGTTGAAACGCTTCATCTTCCCGTGTCCGATCATCCTAAAATACGGAATATGGCTGAGACATTTTTTAATGATCCGGGTGACAGGCGAACGTTAAAGCAGTGGGCTGCTCATCTGGTCACCAGCGAACGATCTCTGGCCAGGCTGATAAAAGAGGCGACAGGAATGAGCTTTGGTCGCTGGCGTCAGCAATTGCATTTGATGATTGCCCTGAGCCATCTGGCTGAAGGTCAGTCCGTGCAGTGCGTAGCCGGAACGCTGGGATATGATTCGGTCAGCGCGTTTATTACGATGTTCAGAAAAGCGCTGGGTAAATCGCCGACGCAATATTTTTCCTCTCTAAACTAATGCAAAACAATACAAACCGAATATTTATAACCAACGTCAGCACCCGCTTTTCGCTCAAAGCGGACCTCAGCTCCGTTAGCTTGTCCGCTTTGTGCCAAAAGCGGACATTGCTTGCATCATGGCATGTTAGTTTTCGGGAAGCAGGTCACTGACAGCATCATTCCGGAAATAAGCAGTAGATCATCCGTCGGGGGGAACGTGAAATTGTCCCGGATCCTATGATTTACATGAACATGTTGGATGCAACTGACAAGATAGTGGTCTGGGTTACGCACGTCGAAAAAAATGCGACTTTCTAATTAGGCGATCAGGCTTGGAAAAAGCGAGGAGTGGCCGGACGGCAAACTTGTGAAGGGGATGCGCAAACACTGTCCTGATATAGAAATGGATTCCGAGGTCGTGGTAATCCACCATTTGCCGCCTTAGGCGTAAGTTCATAACCGAAGGCGGTATGGTAAATACTAAATTAAAGAACTTTGTTGATAGTAAGCCTGATAAAGAGAAATAGATAAGAAATAGGCCATAAGACAAAAGTCGATAACTTTGCCGATGATACATTGCCGATAGTATTGTACATCGGGTGCCACTCAACAAGGTTGCGCAGAACTATGCGGTTTAACAAAAAACCGAAAACAAAGTAAGCAATTAAAACAATGATTCCCGGAAACCAGGTGGTTCCAGAGCTAAAGCTAATTAGCGCCAACATGATCACCAAAAATATTGCATAGATTGCGATCGATTTTCTAAGAGAAATCCCCGGGGTTCCATTTCCAGCTTCAACATCAGACATTAGCTACTTACTCCTACAAGTTAGATAAATTAAATGAATTAACATACACACTACCCATCGCGAATGAAAAGCAATAAATTAAGCCTGCAAAGCCTAATTCCGACATGTAATGTCTGGTGGTTACTTATAGTGGACATCAGCCAGAAGCCAATCCGCTCTGTGCCAGAAAGGGACATTATCAAAATAAGTACGCGCAGCTGATGCGCCAGCACTGAGCATTTGCCGAAGCAGCCATCGGCAAAGTTGTTGTCACCGTGCATCAGACAGGTAATGACCATTGATACGGGTTCTGAAAAAAGTGTCGCTGTCTGCGGCCGCACAAAACGCCTGGTACACCTTTGCCGGTACGGCAAGCCAGCGCCTGCGCCCGCCGTTCCGGTACTCCAGCTCCAGCACGCCCGTAGTTGCATCGTATCCCGCGCTTGTGAAAAGCGTAGAAGTAACTTTATGTCTGTTCATGGTGTTCTTCCGGATAGGTCCCAGATGAAGAGGATATTTGATAGTAAAAGCGCGAGGCACCCGTAAAGAATGCCTGTACAGAGTAAAATTCAGTGGCATACAGCATACTTTTTACTTACAGCTTATACACCGCATGTTCTTTATTCTGAGGCGCTCCGCGTATTTACTTAAGCATCTAAAAGTAGTGATTTTATTTGTTATAGGTCTTAACCGGTTTACACGTAGGCGTGCTTACGGTTGGCTCCTGTAACGGAAGGCCAGGAATAACGTGGGCTTCGCAGTCTAAAATACGCCCTTTATCAGTAGTTGCGCGGTACGATATCACCTGAGACCCGAGCGCGTCAGGCTTAGACATGGAGACATTAGTCACAGTTATCTCATCGGAAGACCCCAGGCCTAACATTTTGGAAGTATCAGCCTGTAGTATCGGGATTGCGAGATCAGGAGACATTGTAGTACACGCACTTAAAAGAAAAGAAAAAGCTGAAATACAGATAATTTTTTTCATGATTTTAACTCCAGATTGTTGAGGCGAGTTTTTTATATTTTAATTGAAAATATCCTAACAGCAACATATTAGAAAAATAATTAATCAGGAATGATTTTTATTTTCTCAGCTCGCCCATGGATTAATTACATAATCCAGTCGGAAACAACTTTGTTTTTGGTAAAATAAATTGTCAAAGAGTCGCTACGATGCTCTGAATTTCCGGTTACTTTATCAGAAACAGAACTTATATCATCCTTGGTGTTCTGTGCTATAGTCGCACTAGTCATTGCGCCGCTTAGTGCTGAGGTTCCGGGAATGTAAGAAAGCGCTGTTGAAAGCGAGCTCATATTACCATCCTTATTAAACGACCATACGTAACTACCGTCTGAATGTGATGTCTGTCTGTCAGGTGTGCCATAGAGAGCCTTAACTTCAGATTCCGTTGTTTTATTAGGCGTGATGTGAGCTGAAACATAACTCCGGGTAAACTTATCCTCACCGCTGAAGGAGCTGCATCCTGAAACGATTAGCATAAATGCAATTGCTACCACATAAATCTTCATAATATTGACCTTATGATATTTCCTGAGTTTATTGGATTTTTATGACAAATTCCCACCGAAGTTTTTGTCAAGGTTTTTTTATACTGAAAAATCTGTTTTTAACTGATATTACTCCCAGTAAATGCCGGATTATGTAAGCTTTCCCCATGCTAAATACAGGTAAGCACAAGACTTACTAAAGAGTTGGTTTTGGTACCGGTATACTTCCATCAATCAATTTTGCCCCTTCAGGTCTTTTTGGACAGCCACCTGATGAATACCATCTTGTTATTACCCCTTGCTCAACCAGAAATCGCTTATCACAGTTTGCATATTCAGGAATATAGTTCCACATACTTGAATCGTATCCATTTACGATCCAGTTATACTGATAATCCAGTATGCTGCTTCCGTTACTCAGAGTCTGGCTGTTTTGAGGTGGTCCCCACGCCATTACCAGTTCATCTGCCGACGACCCGACCCATGATGCAGCGATATCTGAACTAGTCTGATAACGTTTATTAAAAATCAGGTTGCCGAGTGGAGATCCTGCACATCCAGTCAGTATTAATACAGAAATTATTAAATAAATGCACCGCATATGTTTTCCCTAAAAGCATTACTTATAAATTTATATATTTTATTTCAATAGCCTCAGTTCCTTTTCAACATGATACCCCTTTAACCAGAGGGTTTAATGCTGCTCAGGTTGAATCTAATAAAATAAAAAATTTCCGAGTATCGTTATTACTCCACATCTCTACATGCATTTTTCTATGGAACTGCGTGGCTTTGTGCCGGTACAATGTAAAAATTGTTGAGCACCCCCTTAATTAAAGACCAATTTTTTTCAGGAATACAGCGACAGATAGGCAAAGTAAAAACTGAATCGCTGATTCATATGCTGGCAGTGTTACTGCAGTTCAATTTTCTGCTTTTTGTTAGAAAGGCCACCTGTCGAAAGCCATTTTGTTAGTATGCCCTGCTCGACAAAAAAAACATGAGCACAGGTTTCAAAATCCGGCACAGGATTGCGCGCTGTTAAACCATATTTATTTACAGGCCTGTTAAACAGGTAAGTCAGTGTGCTACATCCGGCAATCCGATTCAGGCTATATCGCGGCGTGCCCCATGCAATCAGCAGTTCATCCTGCGATATCCCTACCCATGATGCAGCAATATCTGAAGCAATCTGATCAGATTTATTAAGCATAAGATTACAGGATGGAGAACCTGCGCTGCCGGACAAAATCAAGACAGGTCTGATTAAATAAAGCCACCTCATTTACTTCTCCTTCGCAGAAAAGCTTAATTTTGTAAAAGCGACATTGAAAGATACTTCTTCATTTTTTCAATAGGGTATCTCTTTTTCAGATCATCCTAAAGCTGTCCTGTGAGAATTCATAAAAGCACTAGATTGTGCAAATTCTGCGGAATGAATACATGTCCCGTAATGTACAGAACTCAAATTCCCGAATGGTAATATTACCAGCTTTCGCAATCATTTCTCTCCACTCCATACTTCTGTACCTGTATTCCAGTGTTTCCGCTCCATCAAGCGTCTCCAGAAGATACCCCAGCGTAATATGGTACTGATAGGAGTAATGATCGTCGCGATGAATACCCGTTATTTCTGACAACTCACTTCTTATTTTCTGAAGACGGTTGTATGTGGTCTGATCGGCCGGTTGTAGTGGAATGAAAAAATTATCATTTTTTCCTGGCAATGGTGCGTCTGAGTCCACAATGAAATCAAAGGATTCAGACAGGCCTGGCTGACGTAAACTAAGTTTATCCAGGAAACATCTGTTAAGCTCCTCCAGCGCCAGCTCACGAGATATACCGGCTGGCCATGGGCCTGAGTGACGATCGCACTCGTTTACACCGGTAAAAAGCGTAATGTGGTAACTGCTGGATGGAAGGGCCGTCATTTTTCTGAAAAAACTGGTTTCCGGCAGTGCTCTGTATACATTAAGTATTGTATCAAAAGTCTTAAATCCTTCCCCTTGCTGTTCAAGGTGGCCAAGAAATGTATTACCCGCAAAAGGCAAAGGACACCCGGAGGATGAAAATTTTCTTCCCACATCCGGGGCGTAACTGACTAAATCACGGGACATATACCATCCTCATTTACTGATTTACGGGCCGGCGTACCCTTTACAACAGAGTAAAACTAGTCTGACACTGCTACTTTTTTATATTCAGTGTGTAATATAAGGGCAGCATTGCTGCCCCGCGTGACGCACCCTCTTTACTGAAAGCAGAAGCTTCAATTTGTGCTGATGGCCGTAACGGCTCTAATCGTCCGCTGACTCTCAGCCTGAGCTCTTTCACCAGCCGGCCGACGATTTTTTTAGGCATCGCCCCACCCAGCGTGATAACTTCAGGATCCAGCCACTGGATACAGCTGAATATAATGGGTTCCAGTTGTTCACTGACCCGGGCTATCCAGCACTCAATAACCTCATTACCGCTCCCAGCAAGGCCATCAAGTTCATCGGGATCAAGACCGGCTTTCTCCAGAGTGATAAGCAAATCTTTATAAGAAGGCCTTGGCAATTCGAGCGGGAAACTCATTCCAAGTTCTCCGGCATTTGAAAACCCCCCACTCAGTAGCTTATTGTCAGCAATAATGCCTGCAGCAATTCCGTATCCCAGATCAATAAGGACAAGGTCAGAAATGTTACTGTGATTACCGGAGTAATATTCGGCAATGACAGAAGCATTAACGATGTTTTCTACCCAGGTCGGATAAGGTAACGCTGCGCCAAACACCGCCTGAAGGTCAACCTCCCTCCAGGTATCAAGCCATGCTACTGTCTGCCTTTTACGGCCGTCTTTTTTCAGGAATCCGGGAACGGCATATCCAATGCCCAGTATTCGTGAATTACTTAAACGTTTCTTTTTAAGTGCACCGGCAACCATCAGTATGACCTGATTGACCGTGTGGGCGATTTCACGGTTTTCAGTATGTTTTTCTGACACCTGTATGAGCGGTTTTCCGCTTAAGTCAACGACCGCAATGTCAATAAACCCGGGACTGAAGGAAACACCTACAGAGCAGGCCCCTCCTGGATTCAGGCGCAGGGGTAACGAAGGCTGACCACGCTTGCCATCATGTACAGGCTCACCCTCGATAATCAGCCCGGTAAAAATCAGTTCACGACACTGCTGTGTTATAGCTCCCGGGGTCAGGCCTGAGAGGCGACTGAGCTTGGCCCGAGTAACGGTGCCATGATTCCTGATCAGGTCAATCAGGTTACGCTGCGTCGCGCTCAGTTCTAAAGGTGCACTGACTAAATTCATGATAATTCCTGTTTACGGGCATTAAATGGTTAAGCGCATTTTAACCCGGCGTCTTCGATGAGTCTTTTGACATACAGGACGTCATCATGGCTGACCATGTCAACCAGACCTTCCTTTATCCAGAACAGTATCTCGCTGCGGACATCATGCCCGAATTTGAAGCGATAGTACTCCAGCGTATCTAGACCGAGCTTACCCGAATTAAGGTAAAGACGTACACCCAATCCCGCCTGCTTATAGGCCTTAAGATCGTCTATATGTGTATGTTCATATTCAAGACAAACACAATCGGCACCCGAACCGAGGATGGCTTCAAGCTGGTTTTTATATCGCTCGAGTGAGACTGTCTGAATCTTCAGACCCGGAACCCTATCCTTTATCTGATTAAGCAGTACATGGTTAAACCCGAGTAACTGCATTCTTTCGATAATGCCGGTTCTGGTGTTGACCAGTTCGCTGAATCTTTCAATAAAACGGTCAAGACGACTGCGCTGTTTTATCTCTACGACAAGACCCATATCAAGCCTGATCGCCCAGTTAAAAATGTCATCCAGGAGCGGTATAGCAGCCTTTCCTTCTTTGGAGGAAGCGCTGACGCCAAAGTCATACGTTCTCAGTTCGTCGAGAGTCATATTTGCCACATAACCAGAGCCATCCGATACTCTGTCAATGCGGTAATCATGAATAACCACCATTTTCTCATCCAGGGTCATGTGCACATCGAGCTCAATACTCGACATTCCAGCCTGGCGTGCGCCTTCAAATGCCAAAAGCGTATTTTCAGGATATTTACTGGAGTATCCACGATGGCCGTTCGCCAGTACGACCCCATTACTGGCCTGATGGAAGTTGAACACGTTCTTCACCTTTGAGAAAAAGGGTTAGCCTTCATTAATAAGTATGTTATCTAAACTTAATAAAAAAAGCACCGGGATTTTTTAATTTATTTTTTTCCTTTTAAATTATATGGATAGATAGTTTAATGTGCAAATAATCTGCCTTTTTCTCTCTGTCACAAAAATTTAATGTTTAATCATTAAACTTAATTGTGATGATAACTAGGGATTTCATGATGGCTAAACTCAGACTTGAAAAGATTACAAAGCGTTTTGATGAGTACTATGCAGCGAGAGAGATTTCTTTCGATGTTGAAGAGGGAGAGTTTATCACCCTGCTTGGACCCAGTGGGTGCGGTAAAACAAGCCTTCTGAAGATGATTGCGGGCTTCGTTACCCCGGACAGTGGAAACATCATTCTTAATGGTCAGGTAATTAATACGCTACCACCGGAGAAGCGAAGCACTGCGATGTGTTTCCAGTCCTACGCGTTATTCCCTCATCTGAATGTTGTTCACAATATTGCTTATGGGCTGAAGCAGAAGAAGATACCCCCCGGCGAACAGAAATTGACAGTGGATACGGTGCTTAAACAGATGGGCCTTGGAACACAAAGACACAAAATGCCTTCTCAGCTTTCAGGCGGTCAACAGCAAAGAGTTGCGATCGCGAGAGCCATGGTAACGAAGCCTCATGTCATGCTTTTTGATGAACCTCTTTCCAATCTGGATGCAAAGCTGCGTGAAAGTGTGAGATATGAAATCAAGCAGCTTCAGAAGTGCCACAATCTTACGTCAGTTTATGTGACGCATGACCAGAGTGAAGCGCTGTCCATGTCAGACAAAATTGTGGTACTTAATGCAGGGAACATTGCGCAGGTCGGCACACCTGAAGAGATATACTATCAGCCGGCAAACCGCTTTATTGCCGATTTTATTGGTGCGGCAAATATTATGCAGGCAACCATATGCAGGGCAGAGCAACCCGGCTATTACAGGGTATCCACTTCAATGGGTGGCTTCTACGTCAGCTCTTCCAGAGTACCTGAAAGCGATCATTGCTGGATATGCTGGCGGCCCGAAGATGCTGTATACATACCTGAGAGCAAAACAGACGCTAATTACTTTACCATCACCGTTAAAAGTATGGCTTTTATGGGAAACCATACCGAGGCTTTGGGGCACACAAGTGATGGAACCGACGTGCGGCTGCAACTTATAAAAAGACCTTCCTTTAACACCGGGGAGCAGGCATGTTTCTATTTACCTGAAAATGCCATCGTATTTCTGGAGCCTGTGATATGAAAACGACTATCCGGCAGGAATTATTAGCCTGGATTCTCATGATAAGCGGGCTTGGCACTATCCTCATGCTGATGGGCTCAACATTCTATGTTCTGATTGCACAGAGCATGGGTTATTTTAACCTTACGGGTGAAAGTTATTTTACACTTCAGTACTGGTCCGGAATGCTTCGCGATCCCGTCCTAGTTAGCTCACTTCTTTATTCAGTAAAAGTCTCCCTTCTCGGATCGCTGGGTGCCGTTATTGTTGCATACCCCATCGCTTTATGGCTGAGAAAGCCGCTGCCCATGAAAGAAAGCCTCATTGCCATATTGCGTATACCTATGTTTATCCCTGGCCTTGTTGCAGCCTTTTTGTTTATCAACATCATTTCATTTCATGGTGTTATCAATGAGATCCTTCTGGCTGCAAACATCATCAGTACTCCACTGCGTATGCAGAATGACAGTTTCGGAACGGGAGTTATTGTCCTGCAGGTATGGAAGAACATGCCCTTTGCTCTTATTCTGATAAGCAGCTCAGTAAATTCTGTGAAAAATGATTTTTTATATGCATCAGGAAATTTAGGTGCAAATAAATGGCAGCGGTTTATCACTATTGTGCTCCCACTTACCCTGCCCGCCCTGCAGGTGGCATTGATCATTGTATTCATTGATGCAATCGGTGATTTTGCATTTTATTCTGTCGCCGGGCCTCATAACGTTTATTCGCTTGCGCGACTGATGCAGTCAACGGCCATGGAGTACGGAGAGTGGAATAACGCTGCAGTCATTGCTGTGATCATCATGATAACTTCACTGTTGTTCAGCATATTAGTTAAGTTACTAATGTCACCTTTTATGACGTGTAAAGGGGACCTGAAGTGAACGTGAACAGTCCTAAAAAAACCGGTGCAGTCATCAGAATTTCGGTATTTTTTTTCCTGATTGCTAATTTCATATGGCTTGGGCTACCTGTGGGTATGGCGATATTATGGTCATTGGTTGATCCTGCTCATCCGTGGAGTTTTCCTGACCTTTTTCCAAAAAGCCTCTCTTTCACGAGATGGATAAACATGTGGCAGACGACATCGCTTCCTGACGCTATGTTCAACAGTTATTCGATAGCGTTAACAGTAGCTCCCCTGAGTCTGTTACTGGCTCTTCCTACTGCTTATGCTTTCGGTCGCATACCGTTCAGAGGGAAAGGGGTAGCTGAAGTCCTGACACTGATACCGCTCGTTATGCCAGGAATGCTGATCGGCATATTTTTCAGTGCCATGATCCTGCAACTCAATTTCGATAACCCTTTTATCAGCATCGTTACAGGACATACTGTCCTCGCACTGCCTTATGCAATCAGAATTCTTTCCGCCGGGTTTCGGGCTGTACCGCAGGAGATGATTGACGCCAGCCGCGATCTCGGTTCGGACAGGTGGGCTACATTCAGAAACGCTTATCTGCCTTTTTTGAAGAGTGCCATCCTGGCTACCTTGATCCTGTCTTTCGTCAGGAGCCTTGAGGAATTTTCTGTCTCATATGTGCTGGGTTCGCCGGATTTTATCACCATTCCTACAATACTTTATTCTTTCCTTGGATACACGTTTGTAAGACCAGACGCAGCAGTTGTATCAATGATACTCATTATTCCTAACATCTTCCTTATGATCATTATTGAAAGAGCGCTTAAGGATAATTATGCGGCTGAGTCGACCGGCAAATATTAATATGAAGAGGTGAATATGAAACGCTTTCGAACCTTAAGTACCGTTATAATGGTTAATTGTCTCTCTTTTTCCGCAGCAGAGGGAGCGCAGCTGTCAGAAATGACGTGGAGCGAGGTTGTCTCCCGGGCAAAGAACGAAGCGACCGTTAACTTTAACGTCTGGTATCTGAAGCCGCAATGGCGAAGTTTTGTAAAAGAATTTGAACAGGAGTACGGTATTAAAGTCATCATTCCCGAATCGACCGTAGACGGGAATCTTAATAAAATACTTGCTGAAAAAAGTAAAAAAACCGGGAAACTTGACGTGATAGGTTTCACGATGAGCCAGATGCCGGTTGTCCTTAACTCTCAAACCGTTTCGCCATTAGCGTGGCTTCCTGAATACCAGAATGGCTACGGTCAACTCCAGGGTACCAACTTCCTCGGGTATGGTCTTGCATTCTGGGGAAATCAGACCGGGTTGGCATATGATCCACTGCAAATGCAGAACAAAAAACTGCCTCAGACTCTGGAGGAACTTCAGGAGTTTATCGATAACAATCCAAATTTGTTTGGATACAATGATCCGCAAAATGGCGGGGCCGGTGAAGCTTTTATACAGAGGGTACTGACACTCCAGGGACAGGCAGAGCATAAGTTAGCTGATAAAACAGACCCAGCTGTTCTGCAGCAGTGGAATAAAGGATGGGAATGGTTTATCAGAAATAAAAGTAAGATTACCCTCACAAAATCTCAGGCAGACAGTCTTACACGCATCAATGATGGCGAGCTTATACTGGCGCCTGCATGGGAAGATCACCTGCTGACCCTTAAAAAAACGGGAGCAGTAACTTCACGCATAAAATTTTATGTACCTGGATTTGGCATGCCTGCCGGAGCTAACGCTGTCGTAATAGCTAAAAATTCAGCACACCCCGCCGCGTCTGCTCTTTTTGTCAACTGGCTGGTCAGTGAAAAAACGCAAAGCGAACTCAAAAATGTTTTTGGTTCAATTCCGGTCAATAAAAAGATGAATAATGAATTCGATGATAAATTTCAGAGAGTAATTTTTTATAACGCTCCCTACAGTGTTGAGCTTAAAAAGGAATTTTCAAGCCGGGTGTTGTTAGGGCGATAAATTCTAATAATACTGTCTTTCACTATCAAGGATTTGTATCAGAGCTTTGGTTCATGCATTTGCTGACCTGCTTCTTATAAGGATTACACGACTATGTAAGCAAATTCTCTATGTGTAATTACGGCTACGGGTGTCCGCTTTTCGCTCATAGCGGACCTTGCAGCACGTATGTCCGCTTTGTGCCAACGTTACGTAAGGAAGGAATTAAGCCATCCCGTAGGATGGCTTATCGAATACTGTTACTGAGATGACAGGCCTAAGAAATGCGCCTGGCAGCACGCCGTTTACAGACATATAAAAAGCACTTAACAGAAATTTTAACCAGCGTTTGTGCGGAACACGCTAACCGCGTCCCTCAGATTAGCGGCTCGACTTGCAAGTTCATCAGCAGACGATGCTGACTCTTCAACGAGCACGGCATTCTGCTGTGTGACCTGATCCATCTGAGTAACGGCAATATTTATCTGCGATACGCCTGCACTCTGCTCTTCTGAAGAAGATGAAATCTCTCTCACCAGCTGTGCTGTCTGTTCAATCGCATCCATACTCTCCTTCACTTTTTCACCTGCATCCCGGGCCATCGAAATGCCCTGCTCAGCATTCTCCACAGACTGTTCGATCAGTCCTTTAATTTCTTTCGCCGCGCCAGCCGAGCGCTGTGCCAGCGATCTGACTTCCGCCGCAACAACCGCAAAGCCCTTACCGTGCTCACCGGCCCGGGCAGCTTCAACAGCCGCGTTTAACGCGAGAATATTCGTCTGAAACGCAATCCCATCAATGACAGAAATGATTTCCTTAATCTGCCCTGCACTGCTGCTGATTTTCTCCATGGAACCCAGCACTGATTCCATTGCCTGACCGCCACGCAATGCCGCGCTGGTAGCCGAGCTGGCCATTTCTGCAGCATGGCGGGTGTTTTCAGCATTGTTGCCGATGATCGAAGAGAGTTGTTCCATACTGGCGGCTGTTTCAGCCAGCGATGCAGCCTGTTCTTCCGTCCTCGCAGAAAGATCGCCGTTACCGCGGGCAATCTCCTCAGATGAGGTGGCAATGGTGACAGCATTACTTTTAATGTTTTCTACCGTCACCGTCAGGCGCTGACTCATCTGCAGTAATGCCTTAAGCAGACCGGCTGTTTCATTGCGTCCTGTCACGGAAAAAGATGCGGTCAGATCGCCTTCTGCCACTTCAAGCGCAAGCTTGGACGCGGCACCGATAGGTCGTGTTACAGAACGGATAATAATCAATGCGAAAATGACAGAAAGCAGGACCATAAAGAGAAGAACGCTCAGCAAACCATACTGTGCATGCCGGTGGTCCGTAATCTGCTGGTTCAGCATGTCATTCAGTTCATTACCGCCCGCAATCGCGTAGGTGCTGAATCTGTTAATCGCGCTGGTAAAAAGTGCGGCATAGTCCTGAGGACTCTGATTCGTCATACTGCGGCTAATAAATAACTCACCTGCAGTTTTCAGGGCATTTTGAGCTTCCTGTACGGCCCCGTCGGCATCGGCACTGAATTTCTGCTTCAGCCCTGTATCAGACGAAAAAAGCTTCTCTGAGTCCTGAGCAAACATATCCAGGTTATAGGCACCCGTGCTGATTAATGATTCCATACGGACAGAGTCAGCCTCACTAACGGCTTCTTTCCTGGCAAGCAGTGAAGTCCCGAACGCACGAATTTTACCCAGACTTTCGGTAAGCTCAGGCAATGATGAGAAATTGCTGGTAATCAGGCGGTACGTACTGATATCTGAATCAAGCGACAGACCGTAAAAATCCAGCACGTCGCGGTTTGTGTTAAGAAGTTTGCGGATGAGTTGCGCATGTGCGTCAAGGCTGGCCGTTTGATCCAGTTTCGAAGCATCAATGTCCTGCTGCAGCGCGTCCCACTGTGCACGCACCCCATTAATTTTATCGATTAAACCCGCACTGCCTTCTGTCTGCGCCATCTCTTTCTTGATGACATCGGTGATAGTAACAATGTCATCTCTAACACTTAGACGCGATGAGGTGGCAGGATTTTTTTGCGCAATAGCGAGGGCTGTTTCAGCGCGATGGCGCTGTATCAGATTCAACAGGGCAAGGATTTTGTTTTCAGCAGGCACTCCTGTTACTTCTTTCTGCTTGTCCTGAATATATTTATTACCTTCTGACACAAAAAGCACGGTAGGAACTGAAAAAAGAACAAGGCAAAACAAGCCCAGAATTGCAAACTTAGCGGTAAGATTAATATTGTTAAGAATATTATTCATTTTTACATCCTGCTGAATTAATTATTATAAGAACAAAAATAATGCAGATTGAAAGCATCTTAATCATCATTATCGGTTAACTGTTCATTAACTTTATAGCAGGCGTAAGAAAGTGAATGTTTAGGTTGAATTGCAACAAGGTCTAACCTGTCACCCAGTAATTAGCCCATGCTGATGTTATTAATTACCTCATAAGAGGTAGGAAAGATTGTTAATATCAATTTCTCTCTTAACGAGTTTTATACATGATTCATGTCCGCTTTGTGCCAGAAGCGGTCTTGATTTTGACTCATCAATGCAGATAGTAGCGTTCAGTTGTGTTAAAAAATTGCTTCAAGACAGCTATATTCAGTACCTGATGGAGCAGAAATGAGAACGCAAAAAAGATGCATGGGTTATGTGGCCATCGTAGTCGACGACTATGACCGCGCAATTGAGTATTACACAGACAAGCTGGGCTTTACGCTGGTTGAAGACACGCCGCAACCCGGTAAGCGCTGGGTCGTTGTAACGCCAAATCCGGAAAGCGATTGCAATCTTCTCCTGGCCCGTGCTTCAAACGAGCGACAGGAAGGCTTCATTGGCAACCAGTGCGGCGGCCGGGTATTCCTGTTCCTGCAGAGTGACGACTTCTGGCGCGACTATAACGCCATGAAAGCGAAGGGCGTCCACTTCTGCCAGGAGCCGCGAGAGGAGGAATACGGGATGGTCGTTGTGTTTGAGGACATCTACGGCAACCGTTGGGATCTTTACCAGAACAGGCAAAATTAAATCACTGAGGGTCAGATTAACCATACGCAATCGGCCCCAATACCACATACGCTTTTTGCTCAAAGCGGACGGGCATGCCTCAACAGCTTACCATTACTTTTACCAGGCAAGCCGCGCAGCGCTGCGACAGTAGAATGTAATAGTTACAGTATACTAGTGCGATTTAATAACAGGTGCGGATTAGGCCGGCGAACCGGCCTGAGGCATTATCAGATGGCGCAATAAACGCGCGCTTCACGTGGCGTGTAGATACCAAACGTCACCACGCTCAGTAAGCCATTAACAAACGTCTGCTGCACTTCAACCCGGTTAACTTTTTCCTGGCCGCCGCACACCTGCGCCGCATCAATGCTCTTACGCTGACCGATACCTGAAACAAAGAACGGCTGGCTGGTTGTTTTCGTCGCTGCGCCAACCTGATTCTGTTTCATTACGAAAGTCTGCTGCGCACAGCCGGTTAAACTCAGAGCCAACAACGCCGCAACACAAAGCTTGTTCATAAATATCCTTATCGCCTTAAATGAAAAAATAAATGCTGAGTGAAATCATCACCCAGCCAGCAATCAGGTTATCGACAACGAAAGCTGAAACATGAGAAAGATTTTTTAAGTACGCCTGACGGATAGGTTTTGCTGAATAGTACAGCAATAAAAAAAGCCCCTGCAGATCAGGGGCTTTTTATGTCTGCCGCAGCGTTTCCGCTTAGCGGGTCAAATCGTCGAAGAACTTTTTGACGCCATCGAGAAAGCATTTTTGAATGCGGACTGTTCTTCTCGCTTGCCGCAACACCAAAGCTCAATTCCCGCTCACGCAGCAGCGATTTATGCAGCGGACCCTGGCCTGCCGTCAGTCCGCTCTGTGCCAGAAGCGGACGTTGCCAACTCTGTATCACATTGATTCCTAGATAACAGCTCACGATCTTATAGGCTAGTGATTTCTGCCACGGTAGACCCCACCTTTGAAGGTTCAAATGCTACATATTTTGTTTTTAAACAACCGTGGGTTAAAATCTTAAATGTAAAAAGCAAACATCTTTAAATGTGAGGGATAATTTGGGAATCATTGACTTATACAGAAAAAATATTGAACGTAAGCGCAGTGACTTAAACCGATTGAGCGAGCAAAAATCTAAAGAATTAGCCAAGATTTCAGGTTTGAACAATAAAATTCAAACCGCGATTCGGCAAATGAACTCGTCTAAGTCCGCAACAACAATTAACAACCGGCAAAAGGATGTTTTCAAACTTCAGGTGGATATATCAAAAATAGAAAAAAAGGTTGCCGATTTTGAGGCAAAAATAGCTTCAAAAAACAGAGAGTTACAGGATGAACAGCGAAAACTAGATGCTCAAGAGCTAAAAGAACATAAGAGTCGCCAAAAAATGCAGGAAAAATTTCAGCGTCAGCAAAAAAGCGCATTGAGCGATGTTAGCAAAACTCTCTCGGAACACACCGACATGATAAACACTTTGAGTAAGTTACCTAAAGAAATTACGGTACTTTTTTTTGCCTCTAACCCTCAAGATCAAGGACAACTGAGATTAGATGAAGAGGTAAGGTCTATTAAAGAGATGATAAGAATGTCACGACATCGTGATGCCGTAAAACTGGAGTCATGTTGGGCAGTCAGACCGGGTGATATTTTGCAAAACATAAACGAGTACTCACCAACTATTGTGCATTTTAGTGGGCATGGAAGTTCTGATGATGAATTGGTTCTCATGGATAATCAGTCCAATACTAAACTGGTTTCTATGCAATCCATTGTACAGGCTATGAGTGTGGCAAATGACAATCTGAGACTGGTTTTTTTCAATACTTGTCACTCGCAAAATCAAGCAAGTAAAGTAATCGAACATGTCGAATGCGCTATTGGAATGAGTACATCTATAAGAGATGATGCAGCAAGAGTTTTCTCAGCTCAATTTTACTCCTCGCTAACTTTTGGACTTTCAGTTGAAAAATCTTTTAATCAGGCAAAAGCAGCTCTGATGCTTGAGGGTATTCCACAAGAAGATACTCCTATGCTTTTTATGAGAGATGGTCTTGAAGCAGCTGATATGTACATTATCTCACAGTAATCTGAGCTTGCATGAGAGTGACTTTGAGAATTTGTATAATGTGGGCAAACGTCCGCCTTTCGCTCATAGCGGACATTGGGTCAATGTCAGTCCGTTTTGTGCCAGAAGCGGCCTCACCAGTTTGGCGCAAAAGTGAAGCCAGCCGCTGGCTGTCAGGCCAGTGCGATCAGATTGACCATGATGACACTTAATGCCAGACCGATCAGAATGACGCCTGAGACACGCTCCAGCCAGGGCAATATCTGCGAAAAGTATTTCAGTATGACGCGGTTGCCAATGAAGATAGCTACCAGTAAATCCCACAGCAGCACAATGCTGAACATCCATACGCCATAGACGACCTTCAGACTCATCACGGTTGTACCGCCAATAAGCGTGGCCAGACTGACATAAAACAGCGCATTTTTTGGATTGAGAATACCGGATAAAAATCCCATGCTGAACTCACGGCAGTGTCTCCATCCGCCAGCAGACTCTGTAACTGAGCCATGGTTTTTTACATTGTATTCAGAAACAGAGTTTGCTCCCGCAAAG
Organism: Candidatus Pantoea rara; assembly: GCF_051136265.1. NCBI lineage: Bacteria > Pseudomonadati > Pseudomonadota > Gammaproteobacteria > Enterobacterales > Erwiniaceae > Pantoea > Candidatus Pantoea rara. Next base: position 69,342 of record NZ_CP194943.1, read on the forward strand.
CGAATAAAAAGCACACCCATATAGAGCAGATAAGCACAGCCCGTGAGCTGAATAACGATGAAGCTGATGCTGTCAGGACTGAACAGCGTGATACCGCTGAAGGCGGCAAGAATGAACAACCCGTTCGCTATCGCTATTCCCAGACAGACATTTGCAGCGTGACGCCAGCCGGCTCTGATGGAGGTGCGCGCAACGAGAAAAAAATCCGGACCGGGTGACAGCAACGCCAGAAAATGCGCTGCAGCTAAAAAAAGAAATTCATGCATCCAGGTATTACCCTCTTAAAAATTTTTAACAGGGTGCATTCCTCGGGAAGGATTGTATTGAACAAAATTGCAGATTTTCAGCTCCGATAGCAGCCTGGCGTTACGCCGGCATGCGCCTTGAATACGCGCTGGAAATGACTCTGATCAGCGAAACCCAGCCGGTAAGCAATTTCGGCCATATCATGACCTGACTGCAGCCACCGCCGCGCCTGATTGATGCGTGCATTAAGCTGGTATGCATGCGGTGTCATCCCGGTCGCAGCGCGAAATGCCCTGATGATCTGATAACGACTCATGCCTGACAAATGTGCCAGCTCCGCTAAAGTCCAGGGCTGCCTTTCGGTCTGCTGCATCATATCAATAACGTTTTTCAACGTCCGCCTCACTTCAGACGACATGACAGGAAAAGCCTTCGCCCCACAGGATTCATATTCGCAGTCGCCGATAAACTCAATTAACGCCACATTTTTGTCTTCTGCACTGACTGTCGAAAACAGGGTGGCATTCAGTTCACAGAAGCGACGATACAGGTCCTCATCAGTTGTCACCCGAACACTTTCGTCACAAATAAGACTGCCTGAAACATCATGCATTTCAGCAATCAAAGCCCTTAACCACGCGGCATCAATATGCAGCATCTGATAGCTCCAGTGCTGATCGGGTAAGGGATTACAGGAATGAACAGCGCCGGCTGGAATGAATACCATCATCCCCGGTCGCAGAGACCAGGTATCACCCGTCGCCCCTGTGAACACACTGCTGCCCGCGTCAACAGCGCCCAGAGAAAAAGTCGGATGACTGTGTAGCTTGTAACACGCGCGGCTGTGGCAGGCGCGACGGCTTTCTACAAAATTCATAGACGAATCGCGCCAGAATTCTGCAAGGTTACAGGTGCTGCCATTATCGCACCTGCAGTTGGAAGTACATGGGGGCAGGGTGAGCATACTGGTTCCATCCTTGTACAAATCATTGCGGTGATGCCTGCAAGGTGTTGAGCCAGACATAATACGATTAATTCCGATATTACCTCAGGCAGGCCTGCACATATCTATTAATGTGTCCGCTCTTCGCTCATAGAGGACATTAGCCTGATGTCAGTCCGCTTTGTGCCATAAGCAGATGTTGTCGCCTTACTCGAATTAGATAGTTATGCTTAAAAATTTTTATGGCACATGCAAAAGGCTCGTAGAATAAAACTCACCAGGAAAAGCGATGACAATCATGCTGGCCTGCTCCAAAAAAACTGACTGGCGGCGTTATGTCCTTATTGTCAGGATGCCCGTCGCAGGTCGTCATGAGGATGCTGTGCCTGAAGCCTGTTTTGAAGTCAAGCCTCGTGCCGAAAATTTTAGCGGGTACGGTGCATCAATAAATCTGCTCAGACAAAGAGAGAGTTATGGCGAACATTATTGACGATAACTGGATTAGGATATCTGTGATATCAGCAACATTTAGTAGTCTCGTGGGTTCATTACTGGTTTTAATATATCTTTCCCTGGGGAAAGACAGTGCACCGGTAATGGGCCTCATATTTATTTATTTTTTCATCGTTACGATGAGTATTATTGGGACCACGATGGGAACAATGATAATCGGCATGCCATTAGCGATGATTTCGAAGCGATTTTATCCTGATGCCGCCCTGAAGGGGAGCTTTTGTATTGTGTGCTCTGTGCTCTTCATGTGGCTGTTTATACTGGCATGGCCTGTTATCAGGATATGTGAGGCGTCTTATTCGGATATTTTGCTTTTAAGCCCCTATGTTTTCTGTTCAGCTGCTGCACTTGCTTACCTGGTTTACCGGGAATGATGCGTATACATCAGATAGTGCAGACCGAAGGTAAACGGCGAACGCGCCGCCTGGCATGAACGCTGTTCAGCATATTTAATGTTGTTCCGGGCTCATGCATTCTATAGCAAAGCCCGCATTTAATTTTATATCTGCCTGCATAGCACTGTTTGTCTGGGGTAAGGAGCGTAAATGGCCAATGTCATCATTTTACCTGTTCACCTGAAGTAGAGGTCAGGCCTGGGTTGTTTACCATCCTATCGACTTGCACCGGCTGAATTCAGTCTGTGGAACAATGAGCGCCATATGATTTTCTGCCATGCACTGTTTAAAAACCTCCTTTTTGTAATCCCCTGCCTGTAAACCCAGCAGGGTGCTGGTCCGTTCGGCTGCGTTTTTTTCAATGTAATAGCCACAATTTTCTTTGAAATACTTAGCGTTATCGCTCCCAGAAATCGACCGTCTCAGCTGGGCTTCAACTGTATTAACGGACTTATCCTGTGGTACGGCTTTTGCTGATTTCAAGCCAGAATAGAGTGGATTGACCAGTAATTTCTGTGCAAATCGTTGATTTTCGGCGGTTAACTGGCCGTTTTTACACAACTGCAGATAGACCTGCGAAAGGCGTTGCTCCTCAGCGTCGGCAGCATGAGTGCATTCTTCCTGGACTTGTTCATCAGACTTAGCCGGATGTTTTTCAGTGGACCTCCAGTAACTATTTTTAAAGTCCGGAACCGTGCCTTCAAAGCTGCCAAAAGGGCATAATGCACTGGCACAACCCAGTAAAAACATGGGTACGCACGTCAGCATCAGAATACGTAACAGGTGAAAGGTTTTAAGACTGCTTTTATTCATATTATTCTCATTTTATTTAGCTTCGGAGAGAAGGTACGGACAATGTAATTATTTTGACAGACTGCGTTCAGATGAGGCCCGGTCTTCTGCACAGAGTAACATAATCGGGGCAGACCTCGCTTTTTAGGGCAAGTTCGCATATCGATCTAAGTAAAGAAGGGGGCGTGATATTTTATCAATTCTCACTCTCACACCGGCTGCGTGCTATTCTGTTTCCTGCCTGCACCTTTGCTGCGTGTCGTCAGAGTGTGGCCTCATTCATTAATTTCAGATAACGGTAACCCGATATATTTCTGCCGCTAACCACGCAGACGACCTTACGTCCACTCAGTTCTTTTGCATAACGAAGGACTGCCGCAATTGCAGGTGCTCCCGAAGGTTCAATAACATGGCTGTGCTGATTCAGCATTAACAGCATCGCTGCTTTGATCCCGGCTTCTGAAACAATAAGAACACGATCAACGCGGTCGCGTACAAGGGGCCAGGTTATTGCTTCAGGCTCAATATAGCCACTGATGCCTTCGGCGATTGACGGGGATAATTCAACCGGGATCGTTTGGCCAGCCTCTTTCCAGTGTGCAAAAGTCGGGCTGGCTTCACTCTGAATTGCCCACACTTCGGCTGCAGGGTTGATAGCTTTGACGGCCGTCGCAATACCTGACGCCAGCCCGCCGCCGCCAATATTTACGAGAATGACGTCAGCGTCTGCCCAGTCTTCCATTATTTCCAGACCGACGGTGCCGGCTCCGGCTATCATCTGCTCATTATCGTAGGCGGAGACAAACGTCGCGCCGGACTCCTGCGCAGCCACAATCGCGGCCTGTCTCGCCTCTTCAATATTTTCAAAGAACGTAACCTGAGCACCATAGCTTTTCATTGCTGAGACCTTAATCGGGTCTGCTGAATAGGGCAGAAATATGGACACCGGTACACCTGCTGCGTGACCCGCGCAGGCAAGCCCCAGGCCATGATTTCCCGCCGTCGGGGCAATGACGCCGGCAATGCGCTGGTCTGCATTAAGACTGGCAATGACGTTTGCAGCCCCCCTCAGTTTAAAGCTACCCGTATGCTGAAGACTCTCCATCTTGAGCCTGACCTCTGCTCCTGCAAGAGTAGACAGCGCCTGCGAAAGCTGCAGCGGGGTTCTGCAAACCGTTGTTTTGATGCGCGCGGAAGCAGCATAAATCGCCTTTAGCGTGACACTGTCCATTGGTCTTTGTGTGTGGTTTGTCATAATATGACCTCAGAGTTTATATAGGAAAATAACTATATAGGAGGTTGGCTATATGAACAATCCTGAAACATCAATGGCAGACCTTTTCCGCGCTCTCGGCAATGAGCACCGGCTCGTGATGGTGGAGTGGCTTTCCGATCCCAGGTCGCATTTTCCGGAACAGCAGGATGGCGATCTGGTTGAGGATGGGGTGTGTGTCGGGTTTATTACCGAAAAGATTGGTCTCAGTCAGCCGACCGTGACAGGCCATCTTCAGATTCTGGCTAAGGCCGGAATAGTGACCTCGAAACGTATCAAGAACTGGGTGTTCTATAAACTCGACCGTCAGCGGATGGATGAAGCAACAGTAATGCTGTCAGGATATGGGTAGCTTGCTACAGGTCCAAATTAACAGCCATAATCGGGCAGAGTGTCCATAACGAAGCGAGCAAAACCGGTAAGTAGGTATACTTCGTTTATAGTACTCCTGCCTTTCAGAGGGACATATCGAATCATCGTTATCTGCCGTCATCTTATGTGCAGTTTAAACTTCAGAAACTACACTGGCTGATAACCATCCTGCAGGTCAGGGTGTGCTTTTCGCTCTTAGCTGACGTTCATCTGATTCCGTCCGCTCTCTGCCAGAAGCGGACTTTGCCAAATCGCTTTTAGTTGGCCGTTGCCGCATAGCGCCCGGCGGATATCCATTGATGCGCTTAAAAGCTCTGCTGAATGCAGCCTGTGAGGCATAGCCAAGACGTAAAGCTACGGTGTCTATCGAAATTTTATCATGAAGAATCCAGTCACCTGCGAGGCGCATGCGCACTTCCCTTGCATAGCGCAGGGGAGGTATTCCAATGATTGATGTAAAGCGTTCAGCAAAAACAGAACGTGACACATGAGACAGGGCAGCAAGCTCAGCAACAGACCACTCACGGCCCGCATCGCGATGAATGGCCAGAATCGCACGGGCAAGGCGTGGATCACGAAGCGCAGCGATAAGTCCAGCGGCATTCTCGCTGCCGTTTTCAATCCATCCACGCACGATCATGGCAGCAGCCACTTCTGCCAGACGTGCCAGAATGCCTGCGAAGCCCGCGCGTCCGGAACAGATTTCAAATTTCATCGCACCCAGAATGGGAACCAGCCCCGGATAGATCTGTTCATTTGCCTCGACCACTATAGCGTGCGGCATTAGTTTACCCAGGCCCTGCATTCCACCGAGGTCGAACTCCATACAGCCATAAAACAGAACTGTACTGGGCGTCGGATGCGAACTGGGGCAGGTATTAATTCCGCTAACGGCCTCGCCCAAAGGCGCAGAGCCTAATGTATCGATATCCTGGAATGCACAGCCAGCTTCCGATATAAGCTGATGCTCCTCACCCTGGGGCATAAATACCATGCTTCCGGCTTTCAGCTCGTGAATTGCACCGTCGTTTGTGCGCAGCAGTGCAGTTCCCACCGCAATGTAATGAAAATAGGCATGTCCCGGCCTGTTACTAAAACCGATGCCAAACTCAGAGCCAGTCTGTAAACGGCGGTACTGCACACCACGCAGACGCATCTCCAGCAGCAGCTCACTGACGAGCTCGGATGACAGGGCAAAATGTTTATTCACATACACGTCCGGGGTTTCGGGTAAAAAATCAGGATGTGGCATCATAGATCGTCCAGCTTCTCACCTCTAGACTTGGAACTGAAATTTTTTCAGAAAGAGTATGTTATGAGAAATGAAGCTACTGAAGCGGTATCCGCTAGTCTGTATAGTTCAGAACCTAAAGAATCCTCATGGATGGCTGTTATTTCACTGACTATGGGAGTTTTTGGATTGCTGACGGCAGAATATCTTCCTGCCAGCCTGTTGACACCTATGGCCGCCGATCTTGGTGTGACCGAAGCCCTTGCAGGTCAGGCTGTGACTGTGACTGCAGTGGTAGCCCTGTTTGCCGGCCTGATGGTTCCCCGCCTGACGCGTAATTATGATCGTCGAAATGTCTTGCTGGGTTTTACTTTGCTTATGATTGCCTCCAACCTGCTGGTCGCACTTTCATCAAGTCTGGCCGTTTTGTTAGTCATGCGCATTCTGCTGGGCATCGCGCTGGGAGGCTTCTGGAGTATGGCTGCCGCCGTAGCTATGCGACTGGTCCCTGCTAAAAGCGTCCCGCGCGCTCTCTCCATTATTTTTAGTGGTATTGCCGTTGGCACCGTCATTTCAATTCCACTGGGGAGCTATTTAGGTGGGCTATATGGCTGGCGCAGTGCATTTATCGCTGCAACCGGTGTAGGTGTTCTGACCCTGGTCTTTCAGCTGTTTACGCTTCCTGGCATGGCTCCGCGCAAAATGAGGGTGACAGCATCTGTCATGGATGTCCTTCGACGCCCGGGCATTGCGATTGGAATGACAGGATGTGTTATTGCGCACACGGGCCAATATGCCCTATTTACCTACATTCGTCCGGCTCTTGAAAATATTGCTCATCTGGATTCAGACCATTTGTCTTTAATACTGCTTGGATTCGGTGTCGCTAATTTTATTGGTACGCTACTGGCGGGATGGCTAATGGAAAGAAGCCTGCGCTTAACCCTGATAATGATGCCGGCACTTGTGGGTTTAGCCGCATTGAGCATGATTTTATTTCCACTGGAAGAAAAGGGATTGATCGGGCTTGTGGCGTTGTGGGGGATGGCCTTTGGTGGCGTGCCTGTAGCCTGGTCAAACTGGGTTGCGCGTTCCGTTCCCGATCAGGCTGAAACAGCAGGTGGGATGGTAGTCGCAGCAGTACAGTCTTCCATTGCTGCTGGGGCTGTGTTGGGAGGCTTACTGTTTACTATCAGCGGTGTACCCGGTGTTTTCATCACAGCGGGTTGCATAATGTTTCTTGCCACGCTCGTTATTGGACTGAAAGTGAAGGTCGCGGTGATCTGATCATTACGAATATGATCCCGATTTATATAAAAGCCAGCTGAATTCGATGGCTGGCCAGAATAGAAGCCTTAAGATTTCCTGCGTTGTTCCGCTTATGTTCGTGCAGGATAATGCCACCATAATTGAAATCGAATTTGACGCAACACTCCAGGCGTTGTGACGCAATCTGCCAACCCACCTGCTACATCCAGGCAGGTGGGTTGCTTTTGGAAATATTATTCACCAGGGCGCACGCTTTTCATCGAAATAGAAGCCTGCGGTAAGTGTCTGGGATGCTTCAGCCGCGAGCCAGACGATTCCTCTGGCCGCTTCGGAGACCGTTCTGTAACCGGTATGTCCGTTAAAATCGGTGGCCGTATAACCCGGGTCAACTGCGTTTACGCTGATGCCATATTCTGACAGCCCGTTGGCAAATGCCACCGTAACGCCATTAAGTGCTGTTTTCGAACTGGTATAGCCCAGTGCCGCTACCTGAGAGTAAGGATGCGTTCGGTCGGAAACCCACTCCAGAGATCCCAGTCCGCTGCTGACCATTATTATCCGCGGCGCATCGCCCATTTTGAGCAGTGGCAGAAAAGCCTGCGTTACCCTGATGACGCCAAAAACATTGGTGTTATAAACCGTCATAATATCGCTGATGCTCTGTGCCTCTGGCGCGCTGGGGTAGATTCCGGGAATACCCGCATTATTAACCAGCACATCAAGCTTTCCATCTTCTGACTTTAACTGCCCGACGGCCGCATCAATACTCTCCTGGTCTGTCACGTCAATGATAGCCAGCCGTGCGTCAATTCCTTCCGAGAGCAACAGACTGACTGCATCCTTACCGCGTACTGCGTCGCGACATCCCAGCCAGACCTTAAATCCCGACTGCCCCATCTCTCTGGCCGTTTCAAAGCCAATACTTTTGTTTGCGCCCGTAATTAAAACTGTTCTCTTGCTCATGTTGTTGCCTCAGTAATTTATGCAGGTGTAGTTGAGTTATAAATCTCTCAGGTCTGTTTGATAAGAGGTCACAATACGAATACGCTGTTCGGATATTCGAACAATGGCGGAATTGAGATGGATGATATCGCGATATTTCTTGCCGTATTCAGAGGCCGGGGTTTCCGGGCCGCAGCAAAGGCGTCAGGACTGGCACCCTCAACGGTTAGTGAGAGGGTCACCGCGCTGGAAGTGAGCCTGGGCGTTCCGCTGTTCATCCGCACAACCCGCAGCGTAACGCCGACCGAAGCGGGCAGGATGCTGGCTGAGCGCATGGCACCTCTGCTGAGCGAAATGAGATCGGTGATGAATGACGTGGCAAGTTCTCAACACGAGGTGCGTGGGCTACTCAGGCTAAACGTGACGGGCGCGGTGATGGTCGATATTCTGCCGCCTTTACTGGAGCAATTTCTCAATCGCCATCCCCTGTTGCGCGTCGAGATCATGGTGGACGATCGCCTGATTGATGCCACGGCAGAAGGTTGCGATGCAGGCATACGTTATGGAGAACATCTGGCCCAGGACAGCGTTGCCGTTCCTGTCGGTCCGCGCCGCCAGCGTCTGGCACTGGCGGCGGCTCCCGACTACCTCATTTCCCACGGTGCTCCTGTTCATCCGACTGAATTGACCGAACATCATTGCATCCGCCTTAAATATTCCAGCGGCGCGCTGATACCCTGGGAATTTGAACGTAACGGCGAAACCTGCAGTGTTAACCCTGCTGGTCGCCTGACGATCGGCGTCAATGGGGCTTCAGGGGCGATTGAGCTGGCAAAAAAAGGGCAGGGGATTATCGCCGTCTTTGAAAACTGGCTGCAGCCCAGCTTTACGACAGGTGAACTGCAACCCGTTCTTCCGGACTGGTGGCCTGAATTTGAAGGTCCCTGGCTCTACTTCCCCAGCCGATTTATTTCAGCACCGCTGCGCGCCTTTGTGGATTTTCTGAAAGAGGTACAGGAACAGCCTGAGCCGCTCAGTTGACTGCCGCAACAATAAAAAAGCCAGATTCTCATGTGAATCTGGCTACCAGAGTCAAAGCGGAGATAAATGCACCTGAACTTGCTGCGGTTTGCCATGCTGATCGGCGGTGCCTTTCACAATCACCAGGTAACGGCGTTCATCCCCATGAAGGCTATTCGAACAGGATCAGCGTGGTCGCGGGCAGCACGCTTTTTACGGCATTCACGGCATTCACCGCTTTCAGCGTTAAAAGCTACTCTGGCAGCAAAAGCGCAGGTGGCAACAACGTCCTTTCTGACACCGCTGATATTTACAAATAAGCAGAGTAATGCCCGGTAACGCAATGCAGACCGTATGCGTTCCGCGTTGCGTTTACTGCATCTGCTACTCGCATATAAACTGCTTTTTTGTCAGCATGCCCTGTTTTTCACTCATATCCCGACGTTACGTCAAATTTACTAAAAGGAATAAACATGGAAGTCACGGTAGAACGGTGTCCACCAGATGAATGGGAATCTGTAGTAACAATCTTTACTGAAATGGAAGAACACTATTATGGAAAAGGCATTATTCAGGAACCACTGTTGAAGCATTATCTCCGCCATCAACTTTTCAGCCAGTCCTCCGGTACATGGGTGATCAGGGCTCGCTGCGAGACGCATATTATTGGGCTGGCCTGCTGCAGTATTCTCTATCCCTCACCCCGATACAGCGGACAACTTCATATCAAGGAGCTTTATGTTTCACAAAGCGAGAGAGGGAAGGGTACAGGAAAATCCTTAATGCGCTTTATGGCGAAACTCGCTCTTGAGCAGGATTGCCGCAGCCTGAGCTGGAATGCTGAGAAATCAAACCACCGGGCTAATCATTTTTATCGCTCTTTAGGTGGAAGAGTAGATGACAGCATTGTGAATTATGCCCTTCAGGGTGAACGCCTGAGCGCGCTGGCTTCCGGGGATTAGGTCGTACCTCAGGCTGCTGAAGAACGGCGCAATGAAAAAAATAATTAATGTTTTTTAAAAAGAAACCGATGAAGGAATTTGCCTTAACGGTTCAAACCTGCGAGCAAAAAGGTTTAAGCGTCCCCGGGGCTTTAGACGAGTCATAGCGCCGGGTTTCGTCAGTTTTCCAGGTTTCGTGCCCCACAGGTGAGTATAGAAACGCAGTGGTCGTGCTACGAAAAGAACGGCACTGCTGTACAAGGATTACCTTCATGGATATGGAATTAAAATGAAAAAAAGCACCGTTGCAGTGATGATGATGATGACTTTATCAGGCGGAGCCTGTGCAGATTCAGGTCGGTTTACACCGACTCTTTCGCCTGAAAGTTTTACCGTCTCGACGTCAGCCGGGATGCTGAGTGGCAAATCTCATGAGATGGTTTACGATACAGAAACAGGCCGCAAAGTGAGTCAGCTGGACTGGAAAATAAAGAATGTGGCTATTCTGAAAGGCGAACTCTCATGGGATGCATATTCATTTCTGACGCTGAATGCGCGAGGCTGGACTTCCCTGGCTTCTGGTTCAGGTCATATGGATGACTATGACTGGCTTGATGACAACCAGTCTGACTGGACAGACCATTCCTCCCATCCCCGCACGGATGTTAATTACGCCAATGAATACGATCTCAATATAAAGGGCTGGGCTTTACAGGGAGATAACTATAAGGCCGGGTTAACTGCTGGTTATCAGGAAACGCGTTTAAGCTGGACGGCCTTTGGCGGATCCTACAATTACGATAACGGCGCTTCTACCGGTGATTTCCCAAGAGGCGAACGTGGTATTGGCTACAGCCAGCGTTTTTCCATGCCGTACATTGGCCTTGCGGGCCAGTACCGTATTAACGACTTTGAATTTAACGCCTTATTTAAATTCAGTGACTGGGTCCGGGCGCATGACAACGACGAGCACTATATGCGTGATCTTACTTTCCGTGAGAAAGCGACTAATTCGCGATATTACGGAACATCGGTAGATGCCGGATATTATGTGACCCCAAATGCCAAAGTTTTTGCCGAATTCACTTACAGCAAATACGAAGAAGGCAAAGGCAGTACGCAGATTATTGACAGATTTTCCGGTGATTCGGGAACAATTAACGGAGATGCGGCTGGTATATCAAATAAAAACACTACCATTACCGCGGGTCTGCAATACCGGTTCTGATTCAGATCTCTGGGTCATATGATTGTTTAAACATAAAGCCCCCAGGGGCTTTATGTTTTTCAAAAAATCACCAGATGCATCAATCCTGAAAAGAGGGCTTTTAATAAGCCGACAGCCAGTTATCTGTTTCAGCGATACACATCAAGTGCAGCGTTGCTTCTCTAACCGGATAAAATCACCATCAATTTTTGTCTTATTATCCCAGCCGAGTTGCATATAGAATTTCGCCGCGCGGCTATTTCCATCGGTTTCAAGCCAGGCAATATCGTGATGCCTGAACAGCTCCTGTTCCGCAAGCAGGGTCAGTCTGCGACCGATGCCTTTGCCTTCATAGGCAGGAAGAACAAAAAGACCATAAAGACAGCCTTTCTCCGTTAAAATCATCGAAAAACCGATAACTTCATCATCTTTTGTCGCAACCCATGTGCAATGACCCTTTTCGATCATTTCGCCTACAGTACTTTCGGTGATGCCCATCTTCCGCATTTCTTCATGGCTAAGATGATTTTCGATAACAGATGTTCTGACAGTGAAAATACTCTCAACATCAGATAATTTGGCTGGTCTGATATTTATGTTCATCAGTCTTACTCCCTGTATGACAAAGATAAATGTCAATGATAATGCAGTTATATCCTTAAGAGCCGAATAACACAAAGTGACATTGCTGCTGAAGATGATGCCCGCTTTTTTGCTCTTAACAAACCTTATATCAGTCTCCTGATCTCAAAATTTATATCGTCCAGACGTCACGCCAGATACACGGCGAAAAAAGATGATAAATGCACACACATTGTCGTAGCCCAAATCCAGCACGATTGCCCTTGCAGACTGAACCGTAGCCAGACGTTCAGGAGCCGCACACGCTGTCTATCTTCAGGGAAGCCAAAGCCGGTTTCAGCGCTGAATCACCGCGTGACTGTCTGTGGCGATAGTCCGGCCCATGTCGCCCATGTACATGTGTTCAGTCGCCTGATCGGCATTACTCCAGATGTTGATCAGAAAATGATGAGCCGTGATTAGCATTTACTGACAAAGACGCTTATCCACAGAGCGTTAAAGCCACATTGATGTCTGGCAGATTGGCGATCCTGAAAATGGCTTTCACGGCTGCGCTTTTTACGGCAAAGTTGATGAAAAAGCTGTAAATCCCTCGTAAGCTCCCCGGACAAGAGGTGTTTCCAGTAAATCGACTAAGATCAGACAGATAAAAACGTTATATCATTATTTTTATAGCGTTTTATTTCCTTATACACCTCAGATAACGCTGACTTTTACCGACTTCTCCACCAGATCCCAAAAAAGCTGCTAAACATAAAGGCAGAGATACGCGCGTAAAGATTAGGGTTATCACAATTTCCCCGATTTAACTCCCGTCAGAAAAATACCAATAAAAACTTATCTTTTTAGCCCACAACAATGGGAAGCAGACAATGTCGGAAAAAATATCGCTAACAATGCAGGTTAATGGCCAGTCGCAGCAGATGCAGGTCGATCCGCGTGTCACGCTGCTCGACGCGCTGCGCGAACAACTGAACCTGACCGGCACCAAAAAAGGGTGCGACCAGGGACAGTGCGGTGCCTGCACGGTACTGATTAATGGTCAGCGTGTGCTGAGTTGTCTGACGCTGGCGGCCCAGGCGGACGGCGCAGACGTGACCAGCATTGAAGGGCTGGCCTCCAGCGAGGGTGAACTGCACCCGGTGCAGCGCTGCTTTATGGAAAATGATGCCTTCCAGTGTGGCTACTGCACGCCGGGCCAGATTATGTCCGCCGTCGCCTGCATCAAAGAGGGCCACGCCGGTTCGGACGATGAGATTCGTGAATACATGAGCGGCAACTTATGCCGTTGCGGGGCTTATCCGCACATCGTCGATGCCATTAAACAGGCTGCCGCAGAGATGGCGAAGGAGATCGCATGAATGAATTCAGCTGGAAAGTCGCCCAGTCTCCTCAGGACGCTGCATCACTGAAACAGCAGTCAGGCAGCCAGTTGCTGGCAGGCGGCACCACGCAGCTCGATCTGATGAAGTGTGGCGTCTTCACTCCCCCGCAGTTAATTGGCATCAGCGGCTTAACGGAGCTAAAAAACCTGCAGTTTGGAGAAGATAAGATCACCGCTGGCGCGCTGGTCACCATGAGCCAGCTGGCGGATGATCCCGCGTGCCAGCAGAACGCGCCAGCTATTTATGGCAGCCTGTGGCAGGCTGCATCTCCCCAGATTCGAAACATGGCGACGCTGGGTGGCAATTTACGTCAACGCACCCGTTGCGCCTATTATCGCGATCCGGCGACCTTTACGGCCTGCAACAAACGCAATCCAGGATCTGGCTGCGCCGCGCTGGATGGCGTCAACAGCAACCATGCCATTCTCGGTGCCAGCAACAGCTGTATCGCGGTCTATCCCGGCGATCTGGCCGTTGCGCTGGTGGCGTTTGACGCCATTGTGGTCCTGCAGAATCAGCAGGGCGAAACCCGCCGCATTGCAATTGATGATTTCTTCCTGCTGCCAGGTGATACGCCTGACCGCGAGCACAATCTGCGTGATGACGAAATTATTGTGGCGATTGAAGTGCCGCAAACCGACTCTCTCCGACACTCTCACTACCTTAAAGTCCGCGACCGCAGCTCCTATGAGTTTGCTGCAGCCAGCGCAGCCGCAGGCTTTACGCTGGAAAACGGTGTGATGCGTCAGGTGCATATCGCTCTTGGCGGCGTGGCAACCAAACCCTGGCGGGTCAGGTCAGTAGAGCAGGCGCTGGAAGGCCAGCCGTTTAATGAAGAGACGGTGTTCCAGGCGGCTGAACTCATTACTCAGGAAACGCAGGCGCTGACTCATAACGCCTATAAAGTGAAACTGGCACCGCGCGTGATTGCACGCGCGCTGATGGCAGCAGGAGAAACCGCATGAGTGACGTAAATGACAAGGCGCGTCCGGATTTAACAAAGGCGAACTCAGCGGCAGACACAGCGATTGAAGGGCTGGGTGCTCCACGCTCGCGAGGCGACGGTAAAGTAAAAGTCACCGGCGAGGCACGTTATGCGGTCGAGCATCAGCCGGAAAATCCGCTCTATGGCGTGGTGATTCAGTCCACTGTCGCCAGCGGTCGTATCAGCCGCATGTCGACGGAAAAGGCACAACAATCCTCGGGTGTGCTGGCGGTCTATACGCACCTGAACACGCTGAAGATCAACAAGCCAACCGCAATTGCAGACGGCGGTGCAGCGCAGACAACCTATACCCCCATTCAGGACGATGTGATTATTCACAACGGCCAGAACATCGGTCTGGTGGTGGCAGAGACGTTTGAGCAGGCGACCTATGCGGCCTCGCTGGTGGAAATTGAGTATGAAACCTCACCCGCGCTGATTTTTGCCACGGATGAGGGCGTCGAGCCGAAACCGGTCTCGAAGCAGGATATCGATATGGGCGATGCGCAGGCGGCGATGCAGCAGACCGAGGTGCGTCTGAGCCAGCGCTACACTACACCGCGCGAATACAACATGCCGATGGAGCCGCACGCCTGTGTAGCGCAGTGGCAGGATGGACGCATCACCGTCTGGGAGCCGAGCCAGTGGGTAGCGGGCGCGCAGGTGGAAATCGCCGAGTGGATGGGCATTGAGGTTGAGGACGTGCGCATCATCTCGCCTTATGTCGGCGGCGGATTTGGTTCAAAGCCGGTTCCTTATACCCACGTCGCGCTGGCGAGTGTGGCATCACGGGCGCTGAACCGTCCGATCAAGGTGTCGCTGACCCGTCCGCAGACCTTTACCGGCTTCGGCGGACGTGCCGCCACCTCACAGCAGCTGGAGCTGGGTGCATCCCGTGATGGCAAAATCCAGGCGATTATCCAGCGTAGCTTCAGTGAAACGTCACTCATTGACGTGTTCGCCGAGAACTGCAGCAAAGTTACCGCTCGTATGTATGCGGTGGAAAACGTCTCTGCTCAGCATCAGATCAGGCCGATTAACACCGTGACCCCAGGCTGGATGCGTGCGCCGGGTGAAAACCCCAGCGCTTTTGGGCTGGAAGTCGCGATGGATGAGATGGCCTATGCCCTGAACATCGATCCGCTGGAGCTGCGTCTGCGCAACTGGGCAGACAAAGATTATCAGCTCGACCTGCCGTGGAGTTCGCGCCGTCTGAAAGAGGCCTATCAGAAAGGCGCAGAAGCCTTTGGCTGGGACCAGCGGATCATGACGCCGCGATCGATGCGCGAAGGGCGTGAACTGATTGGCTGGGGCATGGCTTCCGGCACCTATCCGGTAAACAAACTGCCCGCTGAAGCGAAAATCATTCTGACGCCGCAGGGAACATTTGTGGTGCAGTGCGGCGGTGCGGATATCGGCACCGGAACCTATACCATTCTGGCGCAGACCGCCGCCGACATTCTGGGCGTCGCTTCCACTACCATTGAGGTTCAGCTGGGTGATACCGAGCTGCCGCGCGCAGGTGTAGCAGGCGGTTCGCAGCTGGCAGGCAACGTAACCGCCGCGGTGGACGACACGGCTAAACGTATGCGTGACCAGCTGCTGAAGCTGGCCAGCGAGCTGCCGCAGTCGCCACTGAAGGGAACGCCCGTATCCCAGCTCACGCTGAAAGGCGGCGGGGTGCAGCATATTCAGGGCAGCAATCTGGCGGTGTCATTCGCGGAGCTGGCGAGCCTTGCACCGTCGGAGAGTCTGGCGGTGAAAGGCGGAACCTTCCCGGATGATATGTCAGAAAGTGAGCGCGACAAGATGGTGCGCAACCTCAATGACGGGACCCGTCCTGAAAAATTCTCTGCTCACAGCTGGAGTGCGCATTTTGTTGAAGTGCGCGTCGATGAAGATTTCGGCACCATTCGGGTAAAACGAATGGTGGCGGCACTCGACAGCGGCCGTCTCTACAATCCTAAACTGGCGCGCAGTCAGTGGATTGGCGGCATGATCATGGGTGTCGGTCAGGCACTGATGGAAGAGGGCATTATCGATCCGCGTAACGGTCGGGTGATCAACAACAACCTGGCAGATTATCTGGTGCCGGTTAACGGTGATATTCCTGACATCACCACCATCAACGTTGGCGAGCCGGACTTTGAGGCGACCACGATGGGGGGTAAACCCGTGGGTGAACTGGGTATCGTCGGCGTTGCGGCAGCGATCAGTAATGCCGTATTCCATGCCACCGGCAAGCGTGTACGCGACCTGCCCATTACGCTCGACAAGATTATCTGAGCCGGTTCCTGATCTGCTGACAGCAGATCAGATTGTCGTTTTGCGGGCGTGGGCTGGAGCCTGCGCCCGTTTTGCACGTCAGGCGGAGAAGAAAGTGAAGATAGCATTGGTCATACTGGCCGCCGGGCTGAGCCGCCGTTTTCGGCAACAGGCTGGCGAGCATAAGCTGCTGGCTGACCTGGCGGGCAAACCGGTACTGCAGCACACGCTGGAGAATGCCGCTGCCAGCGGGCTTGACCTGTTCGTGGTGACACGTCCTGATGCTGTTGCTATCCACATGCTCTGCTCGCAGGCGACTTTAGTACCCTGTGACAGCGGCGGGCTGGGCGAATCGATCGCTGCCGGCGTTGACGCCAGCCGCGACTATGATGGCTGGCTGATTGCGCTGGGCGATATGCCGTTTGTCACGCCTGAAAGTTATCGTGCGGTCAGTGCCGCGCTGGCGGATGCGCCGATCGTCAGGCCGTGGATTGACGGCAGGGCAGGCCATCCGGTGGGCTTTCAGCAGCAATGTTATCCGATGCTGAGCGTTTTGCAGGGCGATGCCGGGCCGCAGGCGGCAGTGAAGTCACTGGCCGTCCGGCTACCGCTTTACGATCGCGGCTGCCTGTGTGATATCGACTTCCCCGCCGATCTCCAGTTAATAAAGGAATTTTCATGATAACGCTGGATCAACGCGTCATTGATGCGGCACTCAGCAGTTGCCAGGCGGGCCAGCAGGTCTGGCTGTGCACGGTGCTGCGCACCTACGGCTCTTCACCGCGCGCGCCGGGCACGCTGATGACGGTTAACGAAACCGGGGCGTACTGCGGATCGCTGTCAGGCGGCTGCATTGAAGAGGATTTTCTGGCACAACTGGCGGCGGGTGCCTATCGCGCCAGCAGTCAGCGTGTGCGATACGGCGAGGGCGGCATGCGGCCTGACGTCAGTCTGCCGTGTGGTGGCAGTCTTGAGATCGTCATAGAGTTTCTGCCGCCTGACGACACTACGCTGGCGCTGCTGACGGCGATGCAGCGCGCGCTGAGTGGACAACAGCCAGTGGTAAAAATGATACGGCCCGGCGAACGCGCGCAGTGGGAAATCCTCACCGTCGATCGGGTTTTACCCGCGCTGGATGCCAGCGAAGACCACATGTTACTGCCGGTCGGTGCGATACCGGAACTGCTGATCGCGGGCTACTCCAGCGTGGCCCATGAGTGCATCCGGCTCGGGCAGATGCTGGGATTTCACGTGCGGGTCTGTGAGCACCGCCCGGAGATGCTGACGGAACTGGAGAACCACTTCAGTGGTGCAGACAACGTGACGCTGGTGTCACAGCATCCGGCTCGCTGGCTGGAGCTGAACGGCGCGCACGCGGCGGTGGCGATTGTAGCATTGACCCACGATCCGCGTATTGATGACCTGACCATGATGGAGGCGATTGCCACACCCGCATTCTATATCGGCATCATGGGATCGGTGAAAAATAGCGAGAAACGGCGGGCGCGACTGCAACAGATCGCCGGACTGGATCGTGCCGAACTGGACCGCATCCATGCGCCCATCGGCCTGCCTATCGGCAGCAAAACGCCGGCAGAGATTGCGCTGTCGGTTATGGCCGATATCGTCCGGGTGAAAAACCGCGGGGAGTCAGCCGCCTGATGCCGGTTTCTCCTCGGGAGCCAGCCGATAGAGGTAGCTGCCCGAATAGGGGACAGGCAGGAAATCCCGAAACAGCTGTCGTAACGTCTGTTCAGGATCGACGTCATGAAACAGCTGTGGATAGAGCGTAGTCGCGAAAAACTCGGTCGCGACCACATGCCACGGACTGAGATAAAAGTTGTGCCAGATGGCGCCGGCATGACCGTCGCGCAGTGCTGTGAGTTGCTTCAGCGCAGTCTGCTGACCCGTCAGCGCCAGCAGGCTTTGCCGGGTTTGCGCCGTGGTGACGGCGGGACCAGCCTTCAGCGCGCCTGCGTCATCAGCGCTGCCGGTGCCGGTGGCGAAGTAGTAATCCGGCTGGGCCGCAATCACGCTTTCCTCACTCAGCCGCCCAAACACCCCTTTGATCTGCTGGCTGGCAATGTTGTTGCCACCGGCAAACTTCAGCAGCTCACCCAGATTACCATTGACCGACGTCACGCAGCACTCACTGCGGCGTCCAAGATGCAACTGCAGCAGCACGGACGGTTTCGGGCCATGGTAGGCCGCCAGCCGGCTCGTAATGCGCTGCATATGGCTGCGGTAAAAGCGATTAAAGTCAGCAGCACGCTGGGGCTGATTCAGTACCTCACCCAGAAGCGTGATGCTACGCTCGGTGTTTTTCAGTAGCTCAACCCGCAGATCGATTTTCACTACCGGGATATTCGCCGCCGCGAGCATCTTCTCCAGCACGGCGCCGCTTTCACTGCTGCGGGCCAGCTGCGGGAGGATGACCACATCAGGCTTGAGCGCGATCACCTGTTCAGGGTTCATGTCATTGACGCCATCCAGACCCAGTACCGGGATAGTGTTCATCTGGGGAAACTGGCGGGCAAAGATCTGCCAGGTCTGGGGATCATACTTCTTCAGATCCTGCGGCCAGCCAGCGATATGCTTTAGCGGATTGCCTGGCGTCAGCAGCGCAACGCTGTAGAGCATCCGGCTTTCACCCAGCACAATACGCTGCGGATGGTCTGGGATGGTCACCTGGCGACCAGTGATGTCGGTCAGCGTGCGGGCGTGTACTCCTGCGCTGACCAGCATCACGCCGAGCATCAGCATCGCAGATCGAAGCGATTTAAAATTCAACACGGGCCTGTACCATCAGGTTGCGGGTTTCGCCTTCACGGACGCGCAGATTGCCGCCGCTTGAAGTGTAATAGTGCTGATTAAACAGGTTATTGACGTTCAGACGCAGCTCGGTTTTTTCGCCGAACAGGCGGTTTTTCCACGCGACGAAGCTGTCTGCCACCAC
Source organism: Candidatus Pantoea rara (assembly GCF_051136265.1). Taxonomy (NCBI): domain Bacteria; kingdom Pseudomonadati; phylum Pseudomonadota; class Gammaproteobacteria; order Enterobacterales; family Erwiniaceae; genus Pantoea; species Candidatus Pantoea rara. Next base: position 88,659 of record NZ_CP194943.1, read on the forward strand.
ATAGTCGGGCAGGGTGAAACTGTTATCGGGATCGCCTGCGCGACTACCGATATAGCGCGCGCCGCCGCCGAGTCGCAGCGAGCCTGGCAGACCACTGACCTGCAGGTCATGACTCAGATAGAGCGCACCGGCATGACGCGGGGCGTTCTGCAGACGATTGCCGTTGTTATCCGGATTAACCCGGTCGCTGACGATTTCCGTCTGATCATAGCTGTAGTTCGCACTCAAATCCCAGCCTTCAGCAATCTGGCCGTTCAGCTCAAATTCAGCACCCGTCGATCGCGCTTTATCAATCGCCCGCGTGCTGCCATTGATATTCAGTGACATCGCCCTTTCATCTATCCGATAAAGCGCCACGCTGGCCAGCAGTGCCGGTGATAGCTGCCATTTACTGCCGACTTCCCAGCTGGTGCCCTGTTCCGGTTTACCGACGTTGCCGTCATCATCGACATCGGTTGAAGGCGTGAACGACTTGCTGACGCTGGTATAGAAAGAGAGATCTGGCGTGAGTTTGTAGATCACCCCCGCCTGCGGCAGGAATTTATTGCCCTCATCGTTAAGTGTCTCCACCTGCGGATTAAAGCCGCGCGAGGCGCGCTGTTCATAATGCTGATAGCGACCACCCAGCACGACAATCCAGTCACGTGACAGGGAAATGCTGTCTTTAGCGTAGAGCGAGCGGCTATGAATACGGTTCAGATTATTGGCTGCTGCGCTGTTTTCCGTACTGTTGTCCGTGACCGGTGACAGCAGGTCATAGTCGGGATTGAAATAGTTGAACTGGCGGTTAATCTTGCCCTGATACTGATGGGCACGATAAGTCTGGTTCATCTCATAGTCGGTGCCTGCCACCAGCGCGTGCTGCATCCCCATGATTTCCGGGTTACCCAGCAGATCCCAGCTCAGGTATTTGGTTTTATGGTTAAACCCGCGATTGGCATCGGCACGACGTGTCACCACGCCGCTGGTGGCATTCACCGCTGTCACGCGCACCTCGTTATTGTCATAACGTCGTTGATTCCAGCCCAGCGTTAACCGGGTTCGCCACTCATCATTAAACTGCCAGTCATAGTGGGCATTCAGGGTTTTGTTATGGCCCCAGGCGTGGTTGGCTTTGTCATCCAGGCGATCTTTATAACCGATGTCGATCGGCTTGCCGTCGATAAAGGCCGTGCCGCGATCGTAGGGAATGTCATAGCGATAGTCGGCATAGCTGATGAGAAAGCTGGCCTGCTCACCGAACCACTGCAGTGATGGCGCCAGTAGTGTGTGATCTTCACTGCCAAAGTTGCGCCAGTAATCCTGATTCTGCTTTTCGGCAATTAGTCGGAAGGCAAAACCGTTGCCCAGCGGGCCGGTAACATCCACCGTACCTGCGCCGCCACCTTCGCTGGCGTAACGCCCGGTGACGCTGGAGTGCCAGTTGTACTGCGGCTTTTTGCTGACCACATTGATAATGCCGCCTGGATTCTGGATGCCATACAGTAGCGAGGAGGAGCCTTTCAGCACCTCAACCCTTTCGGTGGTGGCGTCAAAATTGAGTCCCTGACTGCTGCGAATGCCATCCCGGTAGACCGACCCATCAGCGTTGCTGCCAAAACCGCGTCGGACAAAACCATCTTCGGTGCCTGCCAGCGTGTTCGCCTCGGAGACGCCGCTGACAAAGCGCATCGCATCCGCCAGAGAGCTAGCCTGAAAGTCCTCCAGCTGCTGTTGTGTGACGACGCTCACCGATTGCACCTCGTCGAGCCGCGCGGTCGGCATTTTGCTGGCGACGCTGCTCTCGCTGGCGCTGTAATTTCCCTCTGCGCTGGCATCCGCAGTCACGGTCATATCCTGAGCGCTGTCGGCTGCTGCACGGACCTGCGGCAGCATCATGCTGCCGCACATCGCCACGACCAGAGCGGGGTGTCGGGCCGGATATCGTGAGTCTTTGTTTTTCATTTTTCTTTTCGTGTCTGTAACTGGCAGTTTCTGAAGCTAATACGCCCTGATGGCTGTCATTCACGCAGGGCTTCCCTGGAGGTGGTCTGCAATATGCAGCGCGTTAAGCAGAGGAGAGCACATCAGGGTCAGACATCATTACGTCGCCCGGACGACAATACTTCTCATCTGTAATTGAGAATCATTCAAACATCCGATAATGTAGTAGTAAACATAAATCGCAGCAGTTCTGCTACATTTTTGACGCATCGCTTTTGATAAGATAATTGTTCAGGGTTTATGATTAATTTATTGATAATATTAAATATCTATGCATTAAAGGATGCGGTAAAAGGGCTTTATCCCTGGCTTTTGCAGGTGAAATGCATAACAGCATGGGACTTTCACTACATTTTCATGTTCTGAAAATGTCACCGTGGTTACAGACCGGTAGTGAGCCTTTCTTACTTTTAACGTCAGCAGCAGGAACAGCATGAAACTGAACAGGCCGATCAAAAACAGAGTGGATGTGGTGGCAGAGCGTCTTCGTGCCCGCGAAAAGCAGCTCTCTCCCCGCCTGCTGGCCGTGGCGCGTTATATTGACCAGCAACGCGAAACGGTGCTCGAAAGCACCGCGATGGAGATCGCCGTGGCGAATCATACTTCTGATGCCACGGTGATCCGCGCTATTCAGGCACTGGGCTTCAGCGGGCTGCGCGACCTCAAGCAGACGCTGAAAGCCTGGTTTGGTCCGTCGCTGACCTCTGAAGATAAGATGGTCACCACTGTCAGTGAGGTGACCAGCGACGTGAACAGCGCCATCGACTTTGTGCTGAGCGGCCACCGGCACGCCTGTGAGGTGCTGTCGCAGCCGCAGAATCGGGTGGCGGTGGCCGATGCCGTAGCACTGCTGGGCGAAGCGCGGGAAGTCGCTATTTTTGGCATAAATGCCTCGGGAATTCTGGCGGACTATAGCGTGCGGTTGCTAAACCGTATTGGTCTTCCCGCCTTCTCTCTGAATCGCGCCGGTATTGCGCTGGCAGAACAGATGCTGGCGCTGCAGCGTGGTGACGTGCTGGTGATGATGGCGCAGCAGTCGGCACACCGGGAAGGCACTACCGTGGTACGTGAAGCGAAGCGGCTGGGTATTCCAGTCATTCTGTTGACCAACGCCACTGATTCCTTTTTCGCGCGCGAGGCGGATGTGGTGATTAATGTGCCTCGCGGTGGCGAGAAGGGACGCATTCCGCTGCACGGCACGATTATGGTCTGCCTGGAGATGCTGATCCTGTCGGTGGCCTCGACACTGCCGCAGCGCACGGTTAAAACTATGAAACGGTTACAGGATCTCTATCGCGGGCTGAAATCTGCCAGTAAAAAGTAACAAATATCACTAAGCCGTGACCGGAATTTCCCGATAGACCGATTGTCATGGCTTCCTTTAAGTCAAATTTCTCCGCTTTGCGACGTCGATCGCGTCTTTTCTTCTGCCTCTTTTCTCAGACGTCTACGCTTACAGCTGCCGCGCCACCGGGTGCGACACTTACTTTCATTTTAATGTTGATTTGTGCGGAGCTGCTGATGAAACCCCTTCACGCGCAATACCTTTTTTGCTGTGCAACCCTGAGCCTGCTATCCCCTCTGCCTGCTCTTGCCTGGAGCGATCTCACCGTTTTTGGCGATAGCCTGAGTGATGGCGGCAACGTAGGCCGCTTTACCTACGATAGCGCGACCCATCCGCTTTATGACGAAATCCTGGCGCAATCGCTGGGCGATACCCTGCGTCCCTCATCCCAGGGTGGACAGAACTATGCCGAAGGTGGCGCCGTTGCAGTGCCGGCGATCAATCCTCTGTTTAATACTCAGGATCAGCTTGATAGCTACCTTGCGGCGCGCGGCGGACGGGCCGACCCGAACGGTCTCTACATTCACTGGATTGGCGGCAATGATTTAGCGGCGGCAGCCCTGGCGCCGCTTGCTGCGCAGCAGATCGTGGATAACAGTGCCAGTGCAGCGGCCTCACAGGTCATCCGGTTGCTGAATGCCGGGGCCGGAACGGTGATTGTGCCGACGGTGCCGAATGTGGGAGCGACGCCTGCTTTGTTGCAGGCGATACTGCAGGTGCTTGGCCCGGCCGCGCAACCCGCTACGGCGGCGCTGTTTCAGTCGCTGAGCACCACCACCACACCGGACCGTGCTGCAAGAGAGCAGGCGATTGAAACCGCGCTTAACGAGGCGGCGGGACAGGTCTCTTCGATTCCGCTTATCCGCGATGCCCTTGCGCAACAGCTGTTTGCCGCCTGGCAGTTACTGAGTCAGGAGGCTGCGTCTCTTACCGATCGTTACAATCAGGCTGAAGAACAGGGGCTGGTAGCAGCACGCGGGAACATCGCGCGGGTGGATATCAATGGCCTGTTTAATGAGGTGATTGATAATCCGCGTCTGTATGGACTCAGCAATACGGCGGGTATGGCCTGTCCGCCTGGCGTCTCATCCATGGACTGTACTTCCTCAACGCCAGGATTTTCGCAGTCACAGCAATATCTGTTCGCCGACCGACTGCACCCCAGCCCGGCAGTGCATGCGCTGATCGCCGATTATATTGAGTCGGTACTGAATGCTCCGCTGCAGGTGGCGGCGCTAAGTCAGGCGCCGTCGATGCTGGTGGGCGATGCGCATAATACGCTCGATGGACATCTGCAGCAACAGCGTCAGCAGCCCGCCAGCGCGGGTGAGTTGACAGTTTTCGGCGGTTATGCCGGGCAGCAGCGTGATTTTCGCGGCGACAACCTGCTCGATGGCGATGCTACCAGCGCCACTGGCACCGTGGGTGTCGGCTATCAGCTGACCGATCACTGGCAGGCCGGAGCAATGCTCTCCACCACCTCGCAACGTCAGGATCCCTCATCGCGCTTTGATTACCGTTTACGCGGCAATCTGGTGGCGCTCTGGAGTCAGTTCAATTATCTCGAGAGTGGATGGATTAATGTGGATGTCCATTATGCCGATCTCAACTTTGATGATATCAAGCGTCAGATCAGGCTGGGACCGGCAACACGCACTGAAAAGGGCAGCAGTGACGGCACAGTGCTGGGTATGCGGGTACAGACCGGCTGGGATTTACCGCTGGGTCGCTATGTCTCCACCGGCCCGATGGCCAGCTATGCGCTGGATTACACCCAGGTCGATGGCTATAAGGAAGAAGGCAACAGTAGTACTTCTATGCGCTTTGGCGACCAGACACTGCATTCCCAAATCGGCTCAGTCGGCTGGCGCATCGACAGCAAAGAACTGCTGATCAATCCCTGGGCGCAGGTCAGCTATAACCACCAGTTTGGTGACAGCGACTCTGCGGTCACCGCCGGATTGAAGTCGACCCGCACCGCCTTTACCCGCAGCAGCGGTTCCCGTGATGATAACTGGATCGATATGGCGGTCGGTGCGAGCGTGCCCATTGGCGCATCGGTCAATGCGTTCGCGGGCGTCTCTGCTGTGGCAGGCAACAGCGACACGCATCAGGTGACATGGAATGTCGGGCTTAACGCCCGCTTTTAAGCATTCAGCGTTGTCTGTCGTTATCCCAGGAGGAGAACGGCGGGCAATGTTGCTGCGGGATGGCACCCTCATTATGCCTCCGGCACGCTCAGGTGTTTCACTCTCCTGAAGCGTGCTGTTTTCACGCCTCTACCCGCGCTGCAGTGTGATAACGTAACGGCTCAGTCCAGGAGCCGGAGTGCATCATGATTGTCAGACAGGCATCGCCCGAAGAGGCACATGTGTTATGGAATATTCGTAATCTGGCCATCCGTCATGGCTGCCAGAATGCCTATCCACCCGATGTCCTTGCGGCGTGGACGCCGGACCGCATGCCGGCCAGTTTTCCTGCGATGATTCGTGTAAATCCCTTCTTCGTGATTGATGGCCCGGACGGTATGTCGGTTGCTATGGGATCGCTGGATCTCGCTGCCAACAGCGTTGAAGCCATTTTTACGCTGCCCGATTTCGCCGGACAGGGAATGGCGGGTCTGATCATCGACACCATCAAAGCGGAGGCGCTGCAGCGAGGCTATCGCCGGTTGACGCTTGAGTCGACGCCGAACGCCGTGAGCTTTTATCAGCAGCATGGCTTCCGGCCGCTGGGTGAAAGTCTTTATCCATCAAAGCTGGCGGGCTGCGCGTTGCGCTGTATGGCGATGGAGATTGACCTGTAATTGCGGACACTCCCCGGCCTGAGGAAGAGTGGGAAAAGTTTCCCGCGCAAAGACTTCGCAAGCCACCGCCGGTAAGGTATAGTCCGCGTTTTTTGGAGGAATCATGCTGACTGGATCATCAACACGTCTTAATAAATACATCAGCGAGAGCGGTATCTGCTCCCGTCGTGACGCCGATCGTTACATCGAGCAGGGCAACGTTTTCATTAACGGCAAACGCGCCTCTGTAGGCGCGCAGGTATTTGCAGGCGATGTGGTGAAGGTGAATGGTCAGCTGATTGAACCGCGCGACGAAGACGATCTGGTGCTGATTGCGCTCAATAAGCCTGTGGGGATCATCACCACCATGGAAGAGGGTGAGCGGGATAACATCAGCGACTTCGTCAATCACAGCAAGCGCGTCTTCCCGATAGGCCGCCTTGATAAAGACTCTCAGGGCCTGATCTTCCTCACCAACCACGGTGATCTGGTCAACAAGATCCTGCGCGCCGGTAACAACCACGAAAAAGAGTATGTCGTGACGGTCGACAAGCCCATCACCGACGAGTTTATCGCCGGAATGAGTGCAGGCGTACCGATGCTGGGCACGGTGACTAAAAAGTGCAAAGTGAAAAAAGAAGCGCCGTTTGTCTTCCGCATCACACTGGTTCAGGGTCTGAATCGTCAAATCCGCCGCATGTGTAAGCATTTTGGCTTTGAAGTGACGAAGCTGGAACGTACCCGCATCATGAACGTCAATCTCAAAGGCTTACCGCTGGGGGAATGGCGCGATCTTACCGACGACGAACTCGTTGAGCTGTTTAAACTGCTGGAGAACTCCTCCTCAGAAGATAAACCCGCAAAGAAAGCCAAAGCCCCGGCAAAAGCCGCCGCCGTTAAAAAACCGCAGAAGAGTGCCGCTAAACCGGCTGAAAAAACGGACGCCAGCGGTGCATCACGCAAGCGCTTTGTGCAGCCGGGACGTAAGAAGAAAGGGCGCTAAGATCCGTCCTGTGCAGAGAGCGATAACCTCGCTCTCTGTGCTTTCACTACGCCATCACGGAATAATCCCTGCCACCCGAAAGCGGGTAAACAGATCGCAGAACATCTCATCGGTTGCACGATAACCGTGAAAACCCGCCCGCCGCAGTTTGCTGCCATCGCCAAACATGTCGTAGTTCCAGCCAAAAACAAAATCTGCGAAAGCGCCGTCACTGAGCCTGAGAATATCGGCTTCGACCAGTGCGTTTTCGGCGGCGATGCCCCCCCACAGCGCACGATAGTCCTGAAACATCTGCCGGAACGACAGCGAGACGGGTGGCGCGACGTCCAGTTCAAACCAGGCTGCAATCACCGGCCACAGCTCACACCAGCGCCAGAGATCGCCATTGTTGATGTTAAACGCCTGATTGTGTGTATCAGGGCTGCGCGCGGTCCAGATCGTGGCGTCGGCCAGCAGCGTGGCATCGGTAAAATCGACTAAGCTGTTCCAGGTTTTCTGCGAACCGGGAAAGCGTAAGGGCAGTCGTGTCGCACGACAGATCGACGCATAGATCGCCAGGCTCAGTGCCAGATTCATACTGTTGCCAGGCCGGTTACTGCCGACGACACCAGGCCGTAAAGCACTCCAGTGCCAGGCTTTACCCAGCTGCTGTGCAGCCAGCCAGTTTAGCTGTGCGGCATTGAATTCGGCACCGGGTACGCCAGCATCGCTTTCCCGCGCCGGCGTTTTAAACTGCCCGAGATGGGCGCCATACACTTTGTATCCCTGCATCAGGCTGACATGTTCAAGCGGAGCGATATCTTCCATTACCTGAACCAGATTCTGCAGCATGGCGAGATTGGGCCCAACCATCGACTCCCAGTCAGCGCTATTCAGCCAGGCGCTGTAAAAGATATGGGTGACGTCAGTGAGCGAGGCCAGCCGTTCACGGCTCTGCTGCGGATCGCGCAGATCCACTGCGATGACCCCGGCTCCGTTAACTGCAAAGTCTGACCGATGAGTGAGCGCGGTTACCTGCCACTGGTCTGCCACCAGTGCCTGGCTGAGTTGCTGGCCGACAATCCCGCTGGCTCCTGCCACCAGCGCAACCTTTTTACCTTGCGTCGTTTTCATGTTTACAGCCTTGTTAAGAGAGAAGCCGCATTCTCACCTGCGCTTAATTCTGATTAAATACCCTCAACCGGATATCATTTATCAGAAAAATCAATAAATGCAGAACAAACTGACGGCGATACAGACTTTCGTCCGGGTGGCGGAAGCGGGATCTTTTTCAGCAGCGGCACGGCAAAACGGCATGAAGCAATCGGCGGTGAGCCAGCAGATCGCAGCACTCGAGGAGACGCTGGGTGTGGTGCTTTTGCACCGCACTACACGAAAAATGGCGCTGACGGAGCAGGGGCAGCATTATCTCCAGCAGGTCAGGCTAGTGCTCAGCGCAATGGAGGAGCTGGAGGAGCAATTGCGGCCCGGATCGCAGCCGCTTCACGGCAAACTGCATATTCAGCTGCCGAGCGGCATCGGGCAGCGATTGATGCCGCATCTCATCGCCTTCCAGCAGACACATCCCGCGCTGCGTCTGAATATTGCGCTGGAGGATCGCCTGTCGGACCTCATCGCCGAGGGCGTGGATGTGGCGATTCGCCTCAGCGAGTCACCGCCTGCCACTTTAGCTGCCCGCCCGCTGACCACGGTTGAAACCGTGCTGGTGGCTTCCCCGGAATGGATGGCACGTAACGGCACACCGCAGACACCCGATGATTTGCAGCGCCATCCCCACATACGTTTCAGCGGTGTGTCACCCAATGCGCAGCTGCAGCTGATTTCGGCGGAGGCGAAAGTATCTGTGCCGGTAGAGAGTGTATTTCGCTCTAACAACAGTGATGCACTCATGCAGGCGCTTGAAGCGGGGCTGGGGATCGGCGGCTTACAGACGCTGATGGGTGCAGACGCGTTGGCATCTGGCCGACTGATACGGGTGTTACCGGACTGGCGACTTCCCGACCGCTATCTGTATGCGGTGTTCCCTGATGCCCGTTTTATTCCTGATAAAGTCCGCAAGCTGGTGGCGAAGGTGAGTGAGGTACTGGTGGTGCGGTGATAAGGGTGATCCGGTAAGGCTTCCAGCCTCCAATACCTGACGGGTTATAACGGCATCCTCTTGCCTCCAGATCAAGCAGTGAGCTTCTCCCCCTATAGACCTTAATGTGCTCATATTCAGAACAACGACACTTTTCACCCTGATCCGGGCGTGGCAGGATAAGCGCAATCAATCAAGGAGTGTCCCTGATGTTACTGAAAGGTATGAACGATCCGCTGCTGAAAGCGTATCAGCATCCCAAATCACGGATGATGATCAGCCGTTTCAGGGGGCTGGCGGGGGATCGAAGACTCAGTGACTGGCAGGCGTTCTGTATTCTGGTCACCGGTTTTACCAATTACTGGTATGTGCAGGCGGGTCACTACGCCATTAATGTCTCGCTGACGAAAACCCGCCAGTTTGACTTCCTGCAGGACTTTTTGCATTTCACGGTTACGCTGGATGGGTTGATTGGGGATGAACATTTTCGCAGCCCGGACTTTGTGCTGCCGCATTACGATGTGCCCTATGAATTCTGCCGCTGGCGCAACAAACGCGGTTATGACGCCTTAACGACCTATGTCAGCAAACAGGGTGTGAAATCCCATAAAGGGATGTTCGTCGCTTCTGAGGGCGCTTCTCCGGAGGAGCAGGTGATGAAATGGGAAGGGGTGGTCAACGTCTATGACAAAACTTTTTTCAGCGTCGGTAACTTCAATACCACCCAGGAATTCCTGATCAAAGACATCAGTAAAGCTATTCAGGAAGGATTACTGAAGCACCTGAGTTTTTACCGCGATCTGTTTCACTATATCTTTCCGACCCCGGCGGAGGCGCGGTTGCAGGCGCGTGATGACAGGCGCTATCTGGCTAAAAAATAGCACCTGAGCATCTCTGCTTTAGTTCAGGGATGTCGCCGCTGAAACACGACGCCCCAGGCAGTTAACTGGCCGCACAATAGGTTTTACCACTTCATCTCGCCGGTATTAACTTTGGCGCTGAGTTCCAGCGAAGCCGGCTCAGCCAGTTCTGGCCAGGCGGCTTTCATGGTGGTAATCACCTTTGATGAGGTTTTGTCTTGTGACAGTGCCGCTTCAAAAAGCTTCAGGTAATTCAGAGTGAAATCAATCGCCTGCGAACCCGCAGGACGTGCACCGAGGTAGTGACCCGGAATAACCGTTTTCGCATTCAGCGTCTGCATTTCAGTAAGGATATGACGCCACTCCGCGCGGCTCTGAACGGTCTGGGTGTCAGCCGTCCAGACGTGAATACCAGAGGAAAGGGCCGTTCCACCCAGAATGGTGCGCGCAGCGGGGATCCAGATGTAGGCGGCATAGTGCTCAGGATGACGCATTTCCAGCTGTTCGCCGTCAACGCTGAAGCTTGTCTGATGCGTTACTTCAGGCACGAACACCTTATCCGGTGCGCCCTGCTTCATCTGTGGACCCCAGTACTTCAGCTTGGCGTCATGTGTCTCCTGAATATGTTTCACCACCGCAGGCGCGGCAACCACTTTTACATCCGGCCAGGCCTTAATAATCGGCTCCAGACCAAAGTAAAAATCAGGGTCGCCTGAGGTGATCACAATTTCCTTCAGCTTTTTACCGTTCTTTTTAATCATCTCCACCAGTTTTTCACCGTCGAGCGTGCTGAACTGTGCATCAAACAGGATCGCTTCGGTTGGCCCGGAAACCAGCGTGGAGGAGACAGGAAAGATGCCCTTCTCCTGCGGATTATAGGTTTCCAGTTTCAGACTGGCCGCGCTGGCGGAGGCCGAAGCCAGAATTAACATCACAGGTAATAGTGTGGTTTTCATTGAGAATCCTCAGAGATAAATGCCCGCTTCAGGCAGGGGTATCGGGCGCGGTTTAGCGTCAGTGGCGCTATTCTACCCATTTGAGAATCTGTTAGAATTCCCGCAATCAGAGATGCTGAGTTTCATAATCCGAACAGGTGGATGTCATGGACAGAGTGACGGCGGCAGCCGTATTCAACCGGATATGTGAGCTGGGCAGTCTGAGTGCCGCCTCACGTGCGCTGGGGATTTCGCGTCCGATGGTCAGTCGGTATCTTGAGGAGATGGAAAAGTGGGCGGGTACGCGGCTGCTGCATCGCTCTTCGCGGCGACTCACCCTGACGCCTGCCGGTGAGGCGATTCTTCAAAAGACCCGTCAACTGGCGCTGCTTTCAGAGGCGATCCAGCAGGAAAATACCCAGAGTGTACCCGTCGGAACGCTACGCATCGCTTGCGCTCACTTTACGGCGCTTCACCTTGTCGGCCCGGTGATTCCCGATTTTCTGGCGCGTTATCCTGCGCTGCGCATCGAGCTTGAGATCAACAATCAGCCGGTGAGTCTGATTGGAGAGCGCATCGACCTTGCTGTTCGCATCACCGATGCCCCAGAGCCGGGCGCTATCGCACGCCGCCTCGGCGAATGTCGCTCAGTACTCTGCGCCTCACCTGCGTATCTGCAGCAACGGGGCATCCCGGAAACGCCGGACGATCTGGCGCAGCACAACTGCCTCTACTACAGTCGCTTTGCCGGGCAGAGCTGGCATTTCACCGCGACCGGAGGAGAAACCATTGCCGTTGCCGTTAAGGGGAATCTCAGTGCTGGCATCTCTTCGCTGTTATGTGATGCGGCAATAGCGGATTGCGGGATAGCGATGGTGCCTGAGCAGGAGGCTCGCCACGCACTGGAGTCCGGGAAGCTGGTGACGTTACTGGCCGATTATGAGCCGCAGCGTATTGGGATTTGGGGGCTTTATCAGTCGCGTGAGCATCAGTCTGCTGCACTTCGGCTGATGCTGGATGAATTGCAAAGCAGCATGCGAGCCGGGAATGAACAGAGGTCGTAACTGACAACAATGGACGCACTTATGGATAACAATCAAAACCTGTACTGGAACCGAATGGTGCCAGAACTGACCGTCACAGACTTTACCGCCTCGCTGCACTTTTACACTGTGGTGCTGGGGTTTGAGGTGAGGATCCAGCGTCAGGATCCTGAATTCGCTTATCTCTGTTATGGAGAGGCGCAACTGATGATTGAGCAGTTCCATCCACAGGGCTGGAATACAGCCGATCTGCGCTGGCCACTGGGGCGGGGAATCAATTTTCAGATTGAAGTCGATGACATTGAGACCGTCCTGGTGCGCTTGCAGCAGCACGCCATTCCGCTTTATCGGGCGCTTCGTGATAACCACTATGACACCGGCGAGACCACCGCCTGCCAGCGGGAGTTTCTGCTACAGGATCCGGATGGTTACCTTCTGCGCTTTAGTCAGTATCTGGAATAAACTGAAGAGTTGTCGGGAAATATCTAAATTCGTGAGGCTGGCGTGAGTTAATTAACTCATCAAGCATCACTTTTAGATTTTTATGTCCGAATGTACTGATATTGCGAAAAAATAAGAAGTGTGAGGCATTTATAATGAATGCTTTTGTACCCAGCTACGTTAGTGGTTACTTTAATGCCATGTCGATCGCCAGAATGAATCCCAACTGAAGAGAATGTGAGACTTTAATGCGGGTTCTTTGATTTTTTGTCAATGTGCTTTAAAAGATATTAAAATTCAATCAAGTGCATTAATTACACTATACTCATTTTTACTGGCAGGATCGGGATAATTCGTCACAACACATCTTAATGGATTTCATTGGGCCAGGCGTCTGAAAATTTACATTTGTTTTTTCACTCAGCACTTAATCTTTGAGTCTGTGAGCCGATAACCGGTAACACATACTCTGGAGGACGAAAAATGAAATCACTTTTAATAACCTGCTTTACCACGCTGCTGATTACCCTGGCGGGTGCAGCAAGGGCAGATTCATATTCAGGTCCTATCAACTTCAGTGGCGCCATCATTAATGGTTCATGTAATATGAATATCGGCCAGAATCCAGTCGGGTTTGACTGTTACGATCCTGCCCGTGGCAAGTCTGTTGTGATTGCTGTTAATCTGATGAACCCAAAATCCCTTACCGGCCTGCCGTTAGCAGTAAAGATGCAGTGGTTTAATCCTGAGAAAACCAAAGGGATTATTGAAGTCAGCTATCTGTAATTCTTAAAACAGGTTTTGCTATCACCGGATAACGCCAGCGCAATCTGCCTGTGATAGCACGTATGTAGTGAGTTAACGTTAAAGCCCTTGCTCAATCAGGTTCGATTATTAACTCACCTATTCTGGGGAACACAGTAAGCGGAAAGTAAACCGTTAAGTTCAGCCGGTCGGGCTCAAAAGTGCATACTGGTGAGGCTGGTAATTGGTTAAACCCCTTTCATTTACGGGGTTGTTGAGTTCTGTATTGCTTTGCTGGTGGATAAAGAGAAATGCCCACCTTTATTACTAAAGGTGGGCATTATTTATATTCAGATAAAATGTCTGAGAATCAGTAAGGGTCTGAAGAGCGTTGAGTAAAGTACTTCGTGCTCTGACGCTTTTCCTTTTTACGACGCAGAACCAGGCTGGTGGTAATAATCAGTAGCGTTAAGCCGCCTGTAGCCAGTAATTCAGTCTGATGTTTCGCGTCAAACAACATGATCACCAGCACTGTCACGATAAACAGAATAGTGACCCACGTCAGGCCGGGGAATAGCCACATCCGGTAACTCAGGACTTCACCTGCTTTTTCGCGCTTTTTACGTAGCACCAGATGAGATGCGGCGATCACCAGATAGACCAGCAATGCAATCGCCCCCGAGGTCGCCAGTAAAAATTCAAATACCACGCTCGGTGCCAGATAATTCGCGATCACCGCCAGAAACGCAGCCGCGGTTGAGAGCAGTACAGCAACCCACGGTGTGCCGCTGCGATTGGTGCGTGAAGCGGCAGCCGGTGCATCTTTACGGCGTGACAGCGAGTAGAGCATGCGCGATGAAGTATAGAGCGCGGAGTTGAGACAGCTGCATACCGCCATCAGCACCACCAGATCAACAATCAGTCGGGCGTGCGGGATGTTCATCGCCGTTAATACTGTCTGCCATGAACCCTGTTCCACCAGTCCTGGCGTGTTCCACGGCACCAGCGCGACCACAAAGAAAATCGACAGCAGATAGAACAGCGCAATACGCCAGATAACCGAGTTAGTTGCCTGAGTGATCTGCTTGCCGGGGTTTTTTGATTCGGCAGCGGCAATCGTGACGATTTCTGTGCCCATAAAAGAGAACATCGTTGTAAGGATAGCCGCCACGACCGCGCCCATCCCATTCGGCATAAATCCGTGCGTGTCATAAAGATGCGACAGGCCACTGGTGTTGCTGTCAGGCAGCAGACCAAACACTGCCGCACCCGCCACACCCAGGAACAGGATGATAGCGACCACCTTGATCAGGGCAAACCAGAACTCAAACTCCCCGTAATTCTTCACGCTGAGCAGGTTGGTGATGGTCAGCAGTAAGGTGATGGCGAAGGTAAATTGCCAGATAGCGACCTCAGGGAACCAGGCGTGCAGAATAGTGCCTGCTGCATTGGCCTCCAGCGGGATAACCAGCACCCAGAACCACCAGTAGAGCCAGCCGATGGTAAATCCGGCCCAGCGGCCCAGCGCCCTATCCGCGTAGGTTGAGAACGAGCCGGAATCGGGTGAGGCGACGGCCATCTCGGCCAGCATTCGCATAATCAGCACCACCAGCGCACCGGCAGCGGCATAGGAGATCAGCACCGCCGGGCCTGCTTCAGATATAGCGTGGCCGGAGCCGACAAACAGCCCTGCGCCAATCACACCAGCAATTGAGAGCATACGCACGTGGCGCGGTTTCAGGTTTTGAGCGAGCGAGTCTTCATTCGCACTCTGAGTCATCGTCATGTAAACGTCTCCTGGCGGCGTCCGGCCTGTGTGGCCGGACGCACGGGGGAATAAATTTGCTTAACGCGCCAGCGACATCAGGCTGGGACGACGGGATTTCCGGCAGATGCGACACAGTGATCAATCACCGCAGAGAGAATGGTCAGCGCCTGGCTGAACTGGGCATCAGGAATGGTGAGCGGATAGAGAAAGCGGATGACGTTGCCTTTCGCTCCGCAGGTCAGCAGCAGCAGGCCCTGTTCCATCGCCCTCTTCTGAACGGCCTGCGCGGTGCCGGACTGATAGAACTCCATCGCCACCATTGAACCCAGCGCACGCACTTCGGCAATATCCGGATGCCTGCGCTGATGCACCTGCAGTTCAGCTTCAAGCCGGGCGCCGAGATCAACCGCGCGCTGACAGAGCTGCTCCTCTTCAATCACATCCAGCACCGCATGGGCTGAGGCGATTGCCAACGGGTTGCCGGCATAAGTCCCACCCAGGCCACCTGGTGATGGGGCATCCATCACCTCAGCGCGACCGGCGACGGCAGAGAGCGGCATTCCACCGGCCAGACTTTTCGCCATGGTGATGATGTCGGCCTTAACCGGATAATGTTCCATGGCGAACAGCTTGCCGGTACGGGCAAATCCGCTCTGGACTTCATCCGCAATCAGCAGAATGCCGTGGCGATCAGCCAGCTCACGCAGCTGCACCATAAATTCTGCGGGTGCCGCATGGAATCCACCTTCGCCCTGAACCGGCTCCAGTACGATTGCGGCAACGTCATGCGGCGCAATATCCTGGGTAAAAATCTCGTCGAGGCTGGTCAGTGCGGCCTCAATGCTGATTCCCTGAACTGTGCTGGGGTAGCGTGCATGGAATACAGACGGTGGCATCGGACCGAAATCCCGCTTGTAGGGTGCCACTTTGCCGGTCATCGCCATGGTCATGAACGTGCGGCCATGGAATGCATTGCCAAAGGTGATGATGCCGTGACGACGGGTATAGGCGCGCGCCACTTTGACTGCATTTTCTACCGCTTCCGCGCCAGTCGTGAAGAAGGCGGTTTTTGCCGGACCATTAATGGGCACCCGCTGATTAATGCGCTCAGCCAGGGCGATGTAGCTTTCATAAGGGGTGATCTGAAAAGCAGTATGGGTAAACTTTGTTAACTGTTCGGCAATCGCCTGTTCAATGCGTGGATGGCGGTGGCCGGTGTTCAGCACCGCGATACCGCCCGCGAAGTCAATCCAGCTATTACCGTCCTGATCCCATAAGGTGGCGTTCTCTGCCCGGGCAACGTACCAGTCGCACAGCGTGCCGATACCTTTGGGGAGAGCCTGTGCTTTGCGTTGCTGCAGCAGGTTATTTTTTTCGCTCATTTATTCCACCTCGTTGATATGCGTGTTTACAATTCCCGACAAACACGTTTATTTATGCCTGAGGCGTGGTGAGTTGCCAGAGCCAATTGTGAGAGGAAAGGTGGAGCCAATTGCGACTGTTGTACGCAGATCATCTATTAGCACGGTTACAGTTTTTAAGAACAGGCTCATTACATCAGCGGCTGCTGAACTGTATGCAGGCCGCGATCGCTGAAGAGGTGTTTCCGCGCGGAAGCCGTTTACCACCCACCCGCGATCTGGCGCGCGAACTGGGCGTGTCGCGAAACACTGTTATGCATGTCTATGAGAGCCTGATGGCGCAGGGCTATGTCACTGCGCGAACCGGCAGCGGCACCTGGATTGCCGAGACGCTGCCGGAAAACTGTCTGCAGAGCGATGCGATTGCCGATCTCCAGGCGGTGAGGGCGCAGCGACAGGCAACGCTGTCTAAGCGTGGCGCCAGTCTGCTGGGGCATGCCACCGCATCGCCTTACCAGTGGGGCGCATTTGTTCCCGGCGCGCCCGATGTCACCGAATTTCCCCACAAGCTGTTCAGTCAGATTCAGGCGCGGCTGAACCGCGAACCTGACGTCCATCGCCTGGTCTACAGCAGCGGCGGGGGCTGTCCCGATCTGCGGCATGCACTGGTAGATTATCTGCGCGTGGCGCGCTCTGTGCGAGCCGATGCCGACCAGATCCTGATTACCGAAGGGGTTCATCAGGCGGTCGATCTGGTGACGCGGGTATTATGTGATCCTGGCGATCGGGTCTGGATGGAGGAGCCGGGCTACTGGGGTACACGCAATCTGCTGCGCATGAATGGTCTGAAGATTCGCGCGATGCCGGTGGATGAGCAGGGGCTGGTGCCAGACAGCGGCCCGCCACCTAAGATGGTATTTGTGACGCCTTCTCATCAGTATCCGCTGGGTGTGCATCTCAGCCTGGCCCGTCGTCAGGCACTCCTCGCCCTGGCTCGCCGTCATCAGAGCTGGATTGTTGAAGATGACTATGACAGCGAGTTTCGTTTTTCGGGGCAGCCCCATCCTTCCCTGCAGGGGCTGGAAGCGGATGCACCGGTCATATACATGGGCACGTTCAGCAAAACGCTCTATCCCGCCTTGCGCATCGGCTACCTGGTCGTGCCGAAACCGCTGGCACAACCGTTGCGTATCGCGGCGGCGGAACTCTATCGCGGTGGGCATCTGCTGATTCAGCGGGCGCTGGCGGAGTTCATCCGGCTGGGTCATTACATGGAACATATCCGACGGATGCGTCTGCTTTATCGTCAGCGGCGACAGTTTCTCTGCCGCCTGATTGAGCGCTATCTGGGACCCGCCTTTTTACCGGCATTCAATCATGAAGCCGGGCTGCATCTGGTGATGCCGCTGCCAGCGGGCGCGGACGACGTGGCAATAGCCGCAGAAGCGTTAAAGCGCGGAGTTAAAGTGCGGCCACTTTCTCAATATTACATGCACCCGCAGGAAGAGCGCGGATTGCTGCTGGGTTACGCCTGTGTCAATGAGCGGCAGTGTCAGGATGCCTTTGGCACCCTTAAAGCCTGTCTGGCGTCTGCGGGTATTGAGTTCACACCGCAGCGCTAGTGGGTTCAGAGGTTGATATTGAGGGCGGCGATTTACGTTTGCCGCTGAGCGAGCGCATTGACATTTAACCAGACTCACCGAGAATACACCTCTTTGCGTCCCGACCAGACAATACTGGAGTTTATCATCGTCCTGAATCCCTTCACTGCACCGGCCAGAACCGCTATTAAGCGAGGCGCCGCACTGGCTGCGGCGTTGTTGCTGGTCAGTTGCGCCTCTGAGCCGCCGAAATCGCTGGTGACCCCTTTTCCGCCCGTGACCAAACAGCCATTACCTGCACCCGGCAAGCCAGACCGCCCTCAGGTGCATGAACCGGTGCGGGGCGTCTGGCTTGCCACGGTGTCGCGCCTCGACTGGCCGCCGGTTGCGTCGGTCAATGGCACCAGTCCCGCGCAGCGTATCCGCCTGCAGCAGCAATCGCTCACTGACAAGCTCGATAAGCTGAAAAGCCTGGGGATTAACACGGTCTTTTTCCAGGTCAAGCCCGATGCTACCGCGCTATGGCCCTCAAAAATCCTTCCCTGGTCAGATATGCTGACCGGCAAAATCGGCGACGATCCGGGCTATGATCCGCTGCAGTTTATGCTGGATGAGGCACATAAACGCGGTATTAAAGTCCATGCCTGGTTTAACCCTTATCGGGTATCGGTAAATACGAAGCCTTCGACCGTCAGCGAACTGAACCGCACGCTTTCACTGCATCCGGCCAGCGTTTTTGTGTTGCATCGCGACTGGATCCGCACTTCAGGCGATCGCTATGTGCTCGATCCCGGTATCCCCGAAGCTCGTGACTGGATCACCAGCATTGTTGCCGAGGTCGTCGCGCGATATCCCATTGACGGTGTGCAGTTCGATGACTACTTCTATTCCGAATCTGCGGGTTCGCTGCTCAACGATAATCAGACCTTCAGCCGTTATGGCCAGGGTTTTGCCAGCAAAGCAGACTGGCGGCGTCACAACACTCAGCAGCTGATTGAGCAGGTATCTCGCACCATTAAGCAGCTGAAGCCGGAGGTTGAGTTTGGCGTCAGCCCGGCGGGCGTCTGGCGTAATCTGTCGCACGATCCCGCCGGTTCCGATACCCGCGGCGCGGCGGCCTATGACGAAGCCTTTGCAGATACTCGCCGCTGGGTACAGCAGGGCCTGCTGGACTACATCGCGCCCCAGCTCTACTGGCCATTCTCCCGCCAGGCTGCCCGTTACGACGTGCTGGCAAACTGGTGGGCTGAAGTCGTGAAACCAACTAAAACCCGGCTCTATATTGGTCTCGCGCTCTATAAAGTAGGGGAGCCTTCAAAAATTGAGCCTGACTGGACACTCCAGGGTGGCGTGCCAGAGCTGAAAAAACAGCTCGATCTCAATGCATCGAACCCCAACATCAACGGCACCATTCTGTTCAGAGAGAACTATCTGAATCAGCCACAGACTCAGCAGGCGGTGAGCTATCTAAAAAGCCGCTGGGGACGCTGAAAAATGCCACACCAGTATGACCAGTGCGGTTAAGTTTTTCCCTGTGAGTTACTGCTATTCTAGCGCCGTATAACAGTTTCTGTTTCATCTGTTTTCTTTCGATTCCCGGCTATTCCGGTTCTGACCGCAATAGCTGGTGAATTGCCAAAAATGCCAATAGTTAATGCGTTTTTTTCCGTAGTATTACAGTGGTGAAACGCGGGATTGTGAAGGCACTGCGTGCGCCCATTTACTGATACCCATTTGCGATGGGTTTGAGGTGCTATGCAAAGCCGCAGGATCGCTTTGTTCAGGCCGAAATAGGGCATCTTTAACCAGAGAGAGTCTCTGATTGAGCAAATCCACTCTGAATGAGCTGTCACAAGGTAGCCACTTTTCAGGAGGCGTTCTATTACCTTCATGAGATAAGGAATAGAACTTTTTGAGCCTCCATGAACCAAAGACGCTGCTCAGTGGCAAGCGCAAAGAGGTGCTCCGCTTCCTGTTTTTTCAGTACAAAAGGCTTTTCGCAGATGGCATGCCTGCCATGCCAGCGCGCCATGAGACAACATCCCGTCAATAGTCATACA
Organism: Candidatus Pantoea rara; assembly: GCF_051136265.1. Classification (NCBI taxonomy): domain Bacteria; kingdom Pseudomonadati; phylum Pseudomonadota; class Gammaproteobacteria; order Enterobacterales; family Erwiniaceae; genus Pantoea; species Candidatus Pantoea rara. Next base: position 108,665 of record NZ_CP194943.1, read on the forward strand.
AGATATAATATGTTGCTCAATTGCCAGTTAGTCCAATCATTAATCAAAGAGGCTGTCGGTATACCTTTCTGACCGAATATGGAGTCACACTATATAAATATCTTAATGTTCAAGTGCTGTTTCACCATTCCTGCTTTTTAAACCGCAGAACTATTATGGGATCTGTCGGGATTTAACTGGCGAATCTCACTGAGATAAAAAATATAGAAGACCGGCATGATTATAATCATAGCCAGCACGTACCCTATCTGGTCATCAGTTGAAAGCTTTTTTGTTACGCCTCGAAAGATATGCTTTCCACTGATAATAAAAATAAAAATGATATAAGCTGTTGCTGCATACCCCACCAAAATATAGGCAGATATGAAATCTGAAAGTAAAGTCTGCATGTTTACCTCATCTTTTTTGGCATTACTTTAGCAGAGTATAAATAAACGTGATTTGGATTGGTGAAATTGCTGGCAATGTTGCACCACTTCATTAAAATCATTAGCTATTGATCCTGGTGAAGCAGTGTGTAGTGTGTCCTCATCATGAATGCCGTAAGTGACGGCTATTGACTCGCACCCCAGATTATTTGCCATAAGAATGTCGTGAGTGGTATCTCCCACCATCACTGCGTGTGATTTTTTAGCTGCAAAATAATCGAGAATCTTTTGGCCTGATTCGGGATTTGGTTTCTTCTCATTAACCTCATCAGCACATACCACAATGTCAAAAAAATGCGCTATACCCGCTGCTGCTAGCAGAGTGTTTGCACTCTGCGCAAATTTATTAGTTGTAACGGATAAACGGAGCCCGGAATGTTTCAAAGTTTCAAGCCCGTTAACCACATCAGGGAATAACAATGATTTAGCTAAGGGTAGAATAGTGTTTCTAAACTGCTTTTGATACTCATCAACTGCATGATCGACCAGCGGATTCGCTACGGGAAGGTGCAAGAGGACAGAAAATGCCTTTTCTAACGGTAAGCCTATCGTCTCTTTAATGGTTTTTAACGGTAATTCTGATAAACCCAACTCGCGGAAAGCACCATTAAATGCCAAAGGGATTGCCTGAGCTGTGTCGAAAAGTGTGCCGTCCAGGTCAAACATAGCGATAATATGATTGGTATTCATTTATTTTCCTTTCTTTAAATCATTAGCTTTCTAACAAGAAAATTTTACTGGCTCAACGTTTTGCGCTGAGGTAGCAAGGTTGATTTTGACTTGTGGCGTGGCGGACGTGCCAGGTAAATGGCTGAAACAATGGCTATACACCCAATTAGCTGTAAATGAGTAAAAGTCTGACCGAGAATGAGATACCCAAGGACACCGGCCGATAAGGAACTCATAAAACCCAGGAATGATGTTGTCACCGGTGGCAGTATTTCAATTCCACGGAACCAGACGAAATAGCCAAAAACACCGCCAGCAAGACTTAGCCATCCATAGCCTATGATATTGGTTAATGTCAGATGAGAGGGGAGTTGTTCCATCAGAAGTGCTGCGGGTAATAACATTATGCCGCCGAGCGTAAGTTGCCAGCCGGTAAAAGCAAGTAATGACATGTTACCAGGACGACCCCAGTGCTTGGTAAGAAGAATACCTAAAGCCATGCTTGTGGTGCCAACCAGTCCAATTACGACCCCCTGAATATTAAGCTCAACTGCACTGTTGAACACCAGCAGGCTGATTCCCGTTACTCCAATTAATGCAGAGACTAAATGCATCACGCTCAGTTTTTGCTTGAACACCATAGCGCCGATCACCATCACAATTATGGGTTGGCACGACATCACTAGCGATGCTAAACCACCAGGCAAAAAGTAAGCTGCGGCAAACAGACAGTAAAAAAAGAGGCCAATATTGAGAAAACCTAATATAGCCATTCTCATCCACCAGATGCCATTAGGCCGAACGCGACATATAAGTAATAAAATGATACCTGCGAGCAACGCTCTGATTACTGATGCCAGTAGAGGCATACCAGCCGGCAATGTTTGAGTGGTGACAATATAGGTACTTCCCCAGATAACGGGAGCCAGTGCAGTGATAACAATATTTATCAATGTTCCAAATTTATTCATGAGATGTACCTGGATATGTACCAAAGTAACGATCGCCAAAATCGCCTATGCCGGGCCGCATAAAAGCTGACTCTGTCATCCCAGTCTCAATCGAAGACGTCAAAATTTTTAAATCAGGCCATGTTTCGTTCAGGCGTTGTATACCATATGGCGATGCCAGTACATTAACCACAATGATATTTTCAATCAGGACGCCACTCTCTTTAAGAACATCTATAGCTTTCAGCAATGAACCGCCGGTGGCCAGCATCGGTTCAAAGAGCATCACACTCATACCCGCAATACCCGGTGGAAGATGAGAATAGAAGTAATGAGGAAGTTTGGAATTTTTATCTCGCTGTATAAGAATTTTACCGATGGGTTGGTTCGGAAACATTGACCGGAACTCTGCTTCCATACTCTCCCCGGCTCTGATCACTGATACACCGCAGATGTCGCGGGTAAAAACTTTGCCTGTGAATTGATCGCCAATTGGTGTGGTTACCGCATCATCCGCATACGGTAATAACTGTGCAGCGCTTTGGAGAAGTAAACGTATTAGCTGGTTTGCGTAATGGGTAAAAACTGCAACATTAGCCGTACGATCACGCATTTTCAGTTGAAGGTAAGAAAGCCAGTAAGAATCGGGAAGCTCATAAACATTCTTTTGTATAGTCATAGGTCATTCCTGTTGAGCCTTGAGAATCGGCTATAGAGTGTTAAGATAAATATATCTCATATAATAGTATCTTTCTCAAAAGATACTTACATAAAAGATAATCATAACAACACTTCATTTCAAGTCCCTTTTTACTCATGAGGAACACTATGCAGTATGACCATGTAGACAGATTACTTGTTCAATGGCTTCAGCAACGCCCAGAGCTGGACTGCTCACCGATGGGCGTTCTTGGTCGCATTAGTCGTATGAGCAGAATAGTAGATAAAAAACTCGATAAGACATTCAAAAATAACAACTTGAGTGCGATTGAGTTTGACATTCTGGCTGCGCTCAGACGTTTTAATGCCCTGACGACGCCAACTGAACTGTACCAGACATTAATGTTGTCTTCAGGGGCAATGAGTACTCGCGTAGAACAACTTGTTAAGCGTAATCTGGTTGAAAGGATATATAGTGAAGAAGATCGTCGCAGCTGTAATCTTCGACTTACTAAAGATGGCAGGCATCTGATTGATAAGGCAATATCTGAGCATATTGCTAACGAAGATGAGATCCTTAAGCCTCTTAACCATGAACAGAGAGAGCAGCTGGCCTCTTTGCTACGTACCTGGTTACTCGCCAACGAAAAGTAAACCCTATACCGGCCTCATTGCAGGCTGGTACCACCGCTTAATGCAAGTCCCCCTGACTTATTTCAAATCAAAGTAACTTTCCAAAAAGACACTTGACTTTAACTTTCCTGAAAGTATCTTTTGTATGAAATATTAACTATGGGAATGTTACTTCATCATGAATGTTAAAGCTCCTTTATCATCAGCTTTCGCAGAACACTTAACAGAACGTAGTCAACTCACTGATTCAAATAACTTATTTTCCATGCTTGAAACGCATGCACACCATTTTCCAGAGCAAATTGCCGTCAGGGATGAGATAAAGTCTCTCAATTATCGCCAGTTTTTGCAGCAGGTGTGGAGCAACAGCAAGAATCTCAGTGCTTTGATTGATGATGAGCTGCAATATATTGGGCTGTATTGTGACCCTTCAGTTGAAATGATCTGCGGAGCCTGGAGTATCCTCGCTGCAGAGAGAGCTTATCTCCCACTTGCGCCCGATTATCCCGAGGACCGACTCCGTTATATGATCGAGGACTCTGGAATCAGATTGGTCCTTACCCAGCAACACCTTAAAGCGCAACTTGCTTCGATGGTGGACTCGGGGGTCACAATCCTTACTCTGGACGATCTTTATCCGTCTGCAGCGAATGAGATTACTGTGTGTTCACACATTCGACGTGATCGGTTGGCTTATATGATCTACACCTCAGGCAGCACCGGTAAACCAAAGGGTGTTATGGTTACATATGCCAATATATCTAATCAGATGGCGTGGCTTAAGAATCAGTTTAATTTTGACCATGACGATCGCATTCTGCAGAAGACACCTGCCAGTTTTGATGCTGCTCAATGGGAAATACTGGCACCAGCACTGGGCTGTCAGGTAATTGTTGGTCCAAAGGATTGCTATCGAGATCCCGATGCTTTAATCAACACTCTGATTAAAGAGGGCGTTACCGTATTACAATGTGTGCCGACATTGCTTCAGGCACTGGTTGATCACCCACTTTTTCCAGACTGCTGCTCGTTAAAGCAGGTATTCAGCGGCGGCGAGATTCTTACGCGTAATCTGGCACAGGAATTTTTCCAGCGCTTACCACACGCCATGCTGACTAATTTATACGGTCCGACCGAGTGCACCATCAATACATCGAGTTTTACGCTTAATGCAGCGGTCGTCTCTTCCTATCCCGACGCTATTGCTATAGGGAAGCCTGCATCGAATACACTTTATCATGTGCTAAACCCGAATGGAGAACCCGTTTTACACGGTGAAACCGGTGAACTCCATATATCAGGTTTGCAGGTTTCGAATGGATACTATAATCGGCAAGACCTTACTCACGAGAAATTTATACCGAATCCCAGAAAAATGATTCCCGGTCATGAACTGCTTTATAAAACCGGTGACTTAGTCTGGCAGGATAAAGCGGGAAATACGCATTTTGCTGCTCGCCTGGATAACCAGATCAAACTTCGCGGCTATCGTGTTGAACTGGATGAGATACGGCTTGCAATTGAAAAACATCAGTGGGTAAAAACCGCCGCTGTTGTTGTTCAGCAGGATCCTCGCTCAGGTTATCAGACTCTGGTTGCATGTGTTGAACTGGATAAAAGGCAGGCTGCTCTGATGGATCAGGGCAATCATGATCGCCACCATGTATCCAAAAGCAGCAAACTACAGGTAAAAGCACAATTATCCAACGCTGCCTGTCTGCCTCTCTCAGCGTCACAATTATCCTGCTGTATCTCACTACCATCTAAAGAATCCAATGAGGAACAGCGTCTGACGGCTTTTGGCCGAAAGAGCTATCGATTTTTTGAAGGTAAATCAGAAGTGACTCGTCAGAGTTTAATCGAACTTCTTAAACGTCAACCAACCGCATACCCGGTAAGTGAAACACTTTGTCGGCTGACAATCGACAAACTCGGCAGACTGCTTCGAAATTTTGGGCAGTTTCTAAGTGAAGAGCGGTTGCTGCCTAAATATTCCTACGCATCGCCTGGCGCCCTTTATGCAACACAGCTCTATCTCGAACTTAACGGTTGTGCAGGGTTACCCTCAGGTATCTACTACTACCATCCTGTGCACCATTGCCTGTTGCTAGTTGCACCTCTGCAGTCCACGATTGAGCCCACTTTCAGGCTGCATTTTGTTGGTAACCGGGAAGCGATTGAACCTGTTTACAAAAATAATGTTCGTGAAGTTCTGGAGATGGAAACCGGCCACATGCTCGGCCTCTTTGATGAACTCCTTCCTCAGTTCGGGCTAAATGTTGAGAGAGCAGCGCAGTTACGCGGTGCATTACCTGTCTGGTATCAAGGCAGCAAAGCGGATGATTATATTGGAGGTTATGCGGTATGTGATCGGCCTGTTTCATCCGGCCATATTGTTGCTGAACTCTATCTGCAGGTTCATCAACCTCTATCCGGAATAGATGCAGGTCTCTATCGTTACGCTGAAGGGGAGCTTCATTTTTTAACAGCCAGCATGTTGCAGAAAAAGCATGTCATCGCCATCAATCAGAGAGTCTTCGAGCGAGCACAGTTTGGTATTAGTGTGGTTTGCAATGGAGGTAATCGCGATGAGCATTACATCCTTGCAGGACGTGAAATGCACCGGCTTCAAAGCAACAATCTTTTGCTTGGGCTGATGTCATCTGGATACAGTTCAAAGAGTAACAACGATTTACCAGCTGCAATCAGGATGCGTGAGATCCTCAATCAGCAACAGCTGCCGATGGATAGCCTTTATTTTTGTGTTGGTGGACCGATAAGCCAGGAACAATTTCTGCATCAAGGAATGAATGAAGACCGCATTCATATGCAGGGGCCGGTTGAAATACTTAAGGAAGATCTGGCGTTACAGCTACCAAAATACATGATTCCCAACAAAGTCATTATTCTTGATAATCTGCCTCAGACAGTAAATGGCAAAATTGATCTTAAAGCGTTGAAATCGCTTCCTGAATTAATCAATTCAGACGATGGGCGTGAAAAGGTTCCACTTAAAACCGATATTGAAATAGCAATTGCTGAAATTTGGTGTGCTGTAATGAAATGGGAGGCTGTTTACGCTACAGACGACTTCTTTGACGGTGGTGGTAATTCTTTAACAGCCGTTGCTCTGGTGAACCGCATCAATAAAAAATTTAGTATTAAACTTCCGTTACAGGCAATTTTTCACACACCAAACATTGTGGGACTGGCAAAGGCTGTGGAATCGTGTAGTCGAAGAAATGTGGAATATTCCCGCCTAATCAAACTCAATGGATTTACGAAAAATCCAGTATTCTGTTGGCCTGGATTAGGGGGTTATCCGTTAAATCTTAAGAAATTGGCGGAGAGTCTCCCCGGGCAACGCGCATTCTACGGTATTCAGGCGCGGGGTATAAGTGAGGGCGAAATACCGCTGGAAACTATCCAGCAAATGGCACAGGAGGACATTCGGCAGATCAAGACAATACAGCCAGAGGGCCCTTATACCTTATGGGGATACTCGTTTGGTGCGCGTGTAGCTTTTGAAACGGCAGCACAGTTAGAAGCCCAGGGTGATGTGGTAGAATCGCTTTGTTTGCTGGCACCTGGTGCACCCATCACCCAGATGGAGCGAGAGCAACGTTACGAGCACAAAGCTGCTTTCGATAATCCAGTGTTTCTGGCCATTCTTTTTTCTGTTTTTGCCCACCAAATTGACGGCCCATTATTTGAGCGCTGCATGGCAAGTTGCCAAACCAGAGTGGATTTTATTGCCTTCATTTGCCAACGATTTCCACTGCTACAGCATGAGATGGTTGATCGCATCATCCGTATAGTCGAAACCACTTATGCTTTCAGTTATCAGTTTAATGAATTGCAGAACCGTCAGCTCAAAGCTCCTGTCACGATAATCAAAGCACAAGGTGACCATTACTCGTTTTTAGAACATACACCAGCGTTTAGCCTGCAACCGCCATCAATTGTTGAGTTGCAGGTCGATCACTATGGCGTGCTCAGGGAGCTCGGTATTAGTGAGCTGATTCATGCTTTATATCATTCTCAGAAGGGAAAGGAAGATGCGCATGCGTAATCACGAGTTCGATCTTGAATATCAGCCGGAAGTCAAACAAGCACTTGAGACCGGCCAGCCCGTTATCGCGCTGGAGTCAAACGTCATTTCTCATGGACTCAATTATCCTGATAATGTTGACACCGCCCTTAAAGTGGAAGCAGCTATACGGCTGAGCGGTGCCATTCCGGCAACAGTGGGCATCGATAATGGTAAAATATTGGTTGGGATGAACCACGAGCAAATAAAACGATTTGCCACCCAAAAAGAAATTTCCAAAGTATCCAGTCGCGAATTACCATTTATTCTTGCATCAGGTGCAATGGGCGCAACAAGTGTTGCATCATCACTTGTGATTGCTGAACTGGCAGGTATCCCTTTTTTTTCATCAGCAGGGCTGGGTGGCGTTCATCGTGGTGCGGAAATCACGATGGATATATCGGCAGATCTCATTCAGTTGACACGCTCAAAGGTGACTGTAGTTTGTGCAGGTGTCAAAAATATTCTTGATGTCGGACTTACCCTTGAATACCTTGAAACACATTGTGTTCCGCTGGTCTCTTGGCAGTCAGATGAATTTCCTGCATTTTACTGTCGTGATAGCGGCTTTAAAAGTCCAATGCGTATTGATTCTTTACAAGAACTCGCCAGAGCTATAGAGATTAACCGTCAACTTCCCGGTGCCGCTGGAATGGTCATTGCTTCCCCTACACGGGAAGAAGATGCCATTAACAGCGAAGATGTTCAGCATGCCATACATTCTGCTATCGTGCAGGCGAAGTTGAATTCTATCAGCGGCAATGCTGTGACGAAATTTATCATGAAATCTGTGGAAGAGATAACGGCAGGACGTTCTGCAAAAGCGAATAAGGCAGTATTGATTAATACGGCGCGAGTGGCTGGAGAGATTGCTATGGCGCATCATTTATATTGCCGGGACAAACATGAAAGAGGAGCCATATAAATGCCTCATATTAACCTGAGTTTTCATCAGGGCCCTGAAGAGACCCTTGACCCTGAGGCGCTCTCTCAGGCGCTTACTGAGATCGTTACAAAAAAATTAGGTGTGGAAAGTCAGTATGTATCGATAACCATTCAGCCGGTTGCAAAGGAAGATTGGTGTGTTCTTGTAATAGACAAATACATTAATCAATCGGGTTATCAGGTGGTGAAGCCGGTTACTTACTAAATTAAAGCATGTCCATCCAGCAGCAAGTAACTCTTAATAGGAGAGGCTGGCAGTTATTCAGGAACTATATAGTCTAAATCCGGAAGCTTACTCAGGCCATTTATTATTCGGCTTGAGTAAGTAAAGCTGCCAACATTTAAATGGGATGGGCACTGTTACTATAGGATATAGTTTCAAAGTTTATATTTTAAACCGTGCGCTGGTTTTTCATTGTAGGTTTTAATTCAGATGCTAATTGAAAGCCATATTGCAATACGCAATATTCTGGCATTTATTATGCTTCATATAACTCGCCACGGACACTGCAAGCACTTCTGTGCCGTTAATAATATTGTTTTTTATATTTCGTCGGGGGCATCTGATCACTCAAGCCGTGCCGACTCTTATCCCTATCCAGGATACTTGCTTCGGTTGGTATTCCGGCGAGCCTGGTATGTTCATCATTCGGTCCGGTACAGGTCTGAAGTATCGGATTTCTGCGGTGCGTGACGGCCTTACTTAATGACCGGTACCGCAGTCTGTGCTTCTCAGGTGCAGCAGGGGAACTCAAGCTTCGCTTTTCCGCTGTGGGTATGCTGATCCTCCTGAACGCGGTAACCCGGTACCAGTAAAGCTTCGATGACGACTTCTGCATTAGCGATTGCCCGGGCGTTTAAAGCAACGCACTGGACAAGCTCAACCGCGCGGCCCCGCAGACCGCCGGCGATGGCTAATTCGTCCAAGCCCAGAGGTGTCGTCGGTGGTTCAAAACAGGCTCCGATTTCGATTGCCGGATCTACGCCAATACTGATGGTGATGGGGAGAGCCTTTCCTGCTTCTTCCGCTTTAATACGGAACTGGTCAAGGTGACGTCCCGGCACAAAGTACATTGATATTTCGTCTTTGCCCTGCACACATAGCCGGTGAATGGTTACGTCATGCATGCCTGTTTCCGGATCGGCTGCGTAGCACATACCCATTGTAAAATAGGGACCGGCGTCCTCAGGTGTGTTGGTCGGTGCGGGCAGCAGCGTGCGAATATCAAAGCCTTCATCCGAAGCAAGATGGACAACTTCCTGGCACACTGCCTGTTCTGCTGGAATAACCACAGGCGCTACCGCTGAATGCACTGAATCACGAAGGAGCTGTGCCAGGTTTTCTTTGGGCACCCCGAAAAGGCGCGCAACACGCTGACGTGAGGCCAGCAGGCCTATCAGAATCCGGAAATTATCGTAGCCCCTTAATTTTGTTGAATATCATTGCTGGCCCGGTGCGGGTAGGGCGCATGACAGTGCCGCCAGCCCCCGCGTAGCGGTAAACACCTGACAGTTCAGCAGCAGGGTCAACCGGCTCGCTGGTTTCAATATATTCATTCTCACACTGTTTAATGATTTCAGGGGCACTTCTTAAATCGAAAACCTGACAGCCTGACTGGCTTTGTTCAGTATCCAACATAATTTTTCCTGAGACGGGTATTTAAACTGCGGAGAATCATTCGGGTGTGATACCCGGAAGATATGACCTGGGCCCATAAAATGTCATTGCGTATTTGCTGTCCATCCAGATGAGCAGGACGCAGACACAGTGCTAATAAGTATTCAATTAAATATTACGGATAATTAATAAGGTTTTGTTATCTGGAAATTATGGATAAAAGGAAGCTCGAATCTTTTTTAGCACGGGCCCGAACACTGCATTTCGCAAAGGCGGCATCTCAGGTCAACATCACTCAGCCTGCGCTGAGCCAGCACATAAAGTCGCTTGAGCAGAGCTGGGGAGTCAGACTGTTTGAAAGAGATAAACGTCATGTCTGTCTGACTGCTGGGGGAAAAATGGTTGTAGCTGAGGCAGAGCGAACAGTTCAGCAGATGAACCGGCTATCAGACACGGTGAGACATGTGGCTGGTGGCGGGAGTACGGTATTAAGGCTGGGCTATGTCGGAACCTCGGTACTCGAATCACTGATTGTGAGCGCGATAAAAACGTTCAGGTCTTCGTTTCCTGACGTGCTTCCTTAAGCTTCAGAATTAAGCGTGGCAGAGCAGTTTTGTTTACTGCCGGTGTGTGCTGATTATTTCGCATTTTACGTGTGGTGGCGTGGAGATAATCGACGGCTCAATCCTGCCTAAACAGGGAGACTCAATCTGTTTGTGGCTTCCGCCCTCTGCCATGCCTGGCCCATCAGTCCGACTATCACGCATGATGGTGAGACAGTCGACGGAGCAGTGCTTAAGGGGATCATTGTGCCGGGAAAAGTCACGGCCACCATCATTGCGGTGTATGAGCCGCTCCGGCCTGCAATTTTAATTTATGACTTCCGCCATAGATCTTCAGATGTGTACACAGGCTTGTACATAATAAAAAGCAGTTACAAAAAGCATGCCAAAAACCCTTTTATTACCAAGCGCGTAGACACACGACTGTTATAGTTGCGCTTTAAATGGGAGGAACCATGAGCGAACTGATTAATATTTTTACAAGTCATAAAAGTGAACGCAGTTTCACTGAGCAGCCTGTCGATGAAGCGGTGTTGGATCGTATTATCAGTACCGCTTATCGCGCACCGACATCAGTAAACTCGCAGCAGGTTTCTGTCGTGATTACGCGTGATGCCGGACGTCGCGCAGAGATCGCCGCTATCGCGGGCGGTCAGCCGTGGATTGCCAAAGCACCGGTGTTCATCACCTTTGTGCTGGATATGCATAAATCAGCGGTGGGCATGTCCGCTGTCGATCAGCAACAAATCGCGCATCAGAGTATTGAGAGCATCGTGTCGGGTTCTACCGATATCGGTATTGCGCTGGGATCGGTAATGGCCGCTGCGCGTGCAGAAGGCCTGGGAATTGTGCCGATTGGGGGGATTCGTCGCGATCCGGAGGCGATGATTTCACTGCTGGATCTGCCGCCGATGACCTTCCCGGTTGCGGGCGTGGTGATCGGTCACGTTGACGAGCCCGCTCATCAGAAACCGCGTCTGCCTCTGGCAACGTTCCGCCATGATGAGACTTATCAGACCCAAGGTCTGGAGCAGCAGATTGCGGCTTACAACGAAGAAATGGTTCAGCACTGGAAAAACATCGGTCGTAACGACGGTGAGAGCTGGAGCGAAAGCGTCAGCGGTTACTACAAAAACATCTATTTCCCTGCAGTATTGCCAGCACTGTTAAAGCAGGGTTTCGGCACGGATAAATAATCCGCACGCTACATTGAGTGACCAGCAAAGGCCATCCGTACTTCGTGACGGGTGGCTTTTTTCATTTTGTTACTATAACGAAAGGTGACTTCTCAGGTTGTAACACATAATTTCCCTGTTAACCGAAGCGCAACTGCCTTTAACTCATACTTTCCAGGGAAATAACATGTCTCAGCGTTCACTCTTTGCGCTCTGTTTAATGAGCTTTTTTCTGGCCGATGTCCGCGACGGTCTGGGGCCCTTTCTGGGCATCTTTCTGACGGAGCGACACTGGCGTCCCGATGAAATTGGTCTGGTGATGACCTGCGGCGGAATTGCCGGATTACTTGCCACGCTGCCTGCCGGGATCGCCGCCGATGCAACCCGCCATAAAAAAATGATCGTGCTGCTAGGCTGTCTGGTGATCACCGTTGCCACGCTGCTGCTGTGGTACAGCAATCAGACCTGGACGGCGATGGTCTCGCAAATTGTGGCGGGAATTGCGGCGGCGTTTATCGGCCCGACCGTAGCTGGTATCACCTTAGGACTCACGGGTCAGCGCGGCTTCAACCATCAGATGGGACGCAATGAAGCCTTCAATCATGGCGGTAACACCATTGCAGCGTTGCTGGCCGGTTTTTCAGCCTGGTACTGGGGAATGGGGGCTGTTTTTATTCTCATGACGGTAATGGCCGTTTTCGCTGCTTTTGCCACGCTGGCGATTCGGGGTGATGAGATCGACAATGATGTGGCACGCGGGTATGAACAGCATGAAGAGCGTCAGCCCGCGCTGAGCTTATCAATGCTGATGCGTAAACCGGCCCTGATGACCGCGGGTGTGACGCTACTGTTGTTCCATCTTGCCAATGCCGCGCTGCTGCCGATGCTGAGCATGCGTGTTGCCTCCGCAGGTGGACAGGCGGCGGTCAGTCCAGGTCTGTATGCTGCGGCGACAGTGGTGATTTCTCAGCTGGTGATGATACCGGTTGCGCTGTGGGTGTCGAAGCGGGTTGAAACGCATGGTTATCGACTGTTCATCATGGTTGCTCTTATGATTTTGCCGCTACGCGCGGTTATCGCGGCAGGCTTTGCCGGGCCAATTTTTGTGATTCCGGTTCAGGTGCTGGATGGTATTGCCGCTGGGATCCTGGGCGTGGCGGTGCCGGGCTACATCGTTTCCCTGATGCGGGGCACCGGCCATGTCAACGCCGGGCAGAGCGTCATTATGCTGATGCAGGGCGTGGGCGCAGCGCTAAGTCCTGCTATGACTGGCATGATAGCTGCGCGTTATTCCTACAGCACTGCGTTCGCGGTACTCGGCGCAATAGCGCTGGCAGCACTGATTATATGGTGGCGAACTGGCAGTTCCCCAGCCACGCGTCTTGCCTGATCTGACACAAAAAAGGCTGCCCAATGGGCAGCCTTTTCTGGCAAATCCGTTTGCGACCATCCGTTACTTGTACAGTTCTGCGGTCATGTGAACACGGTTATTGGTGTTCGCTTCCGTAATTTTGTACTGCGCGCCCTGTTCCTGAGCCTGAGCAGCGATTTTTGATTCTGCGCCATCCAGGGTGGAAGAGGTAACAGAGACGGTTTCAGCAAAGCTGCTAAATGAGATCATTGAAAGGGCAGCGATTGCGGCAATTGAGAGTGCTTTTACGTTTTTCATGGTCATATTCCTGAATTATGAATGGGGAGGTTGTTGGCCTCCGATGGGAATAATAATAACTCAGGTTACAATATCAATATTAACTATTAGTGCGGCAATGGTGATCATGCTAATTGTTTATCGCAGGGTCAGATAGCGACTGGGCCGTCTCAGAAATCAACGTCCTGAACCAGCGATGGGCAGGATCATCGCGATAGCGTGCATGCCAGCCCATCTCAACCGGAAAAGTACCCAGGTCAACCGGCGCAGGAACGATTCTGAGCCGCTCATCGCGTGACAGATGCTGACAGATCAAACGTGGCAGGGTCGCGCAGTAGTCTGTGACCGCAATCATTTCCGGCACGGCCAGAAAGTGTGTGACGGACACGGCAACCTGGCGACGCAGGCCCCTTTGTTCCAGTGCCTGATACAAACCAGCGCGCATACGCCCAGGCGGCAGAACATTGACGTGCTTTAGCTGTTCATACTGTTCTGCGCTGAGGTTATCGTCTGTCAGCGGATGATCCGCGCGTAATACGCAGGCCAGGCCTTCATTCATCAGGTGCTGCACCACCAGATTATCGGGTGGATCAACGATACGGCCCAGCACCATATCGGTGTTGCCTGAAATCACGCCGGTTTCTGCGACGTCATTGCCGAAAGGGGTGAGACGAAGTCTGATGCCGGGCGCACAGGTCCTCAGGCGAGCCACGACGGCTGGCATCATGATGAATTCGACATAGCTGTTAGGTGCAAGCGTGAAAAGCCGGGTGGCGTGCAGCGGATCAAAGTCCTGCTGACCAAGGATAACCTTATCGATGGATGACAGCGCAGCACTGACCACCTGGGCCAGTTGTTCTGCTTTAGGTGTCGGACGCATCCCGTAACGCTCACGGATAAACAGGGGATCGTTGAGCGTTTCGCGTAACCGGTTCAAAGCATTAGAAAGCGCCGGCTGAGTAATACCCAGCCGTTCCGCAGCGCGGGTCACATTGCGCTCTTCCATCATTACCAGCAAAACCGGCAGTAAATTCAGATCATATTTCATTAAGGTATAATGCTATGTGAATAACTGAAATTGAAGAAATAAATTTCATAAATATTCTGAAGCCCGCCATGATTAAAAGGTCAACGCAGAAGACGGCGGTTAACACGCTGGTTCTGACTATCCTTACATCTGAGACCGACTAACGGTTATATGGAGCGTAAATGAAAATTTTAATGGTTTTGACCTCGCATGATGAGTTGGGCACCACTGGTAAGAAGACCGGTTTCTGGCTGGAAGAGCTTGCGGCTCCTTACTATGCATTCCTGGATGCGGGCGCCGACATTACTCTGGCTTCGCCAAAGGGCGGACAGCCTCCACTCGATCCAAAAAGTGATGAACCCGATTCTCAGACGGATGAGACCCGCCGCTTCCACGCCGACTCTGCTGCTCAGGCCGTGCTGGCCTCGACCGTCAAGCTTGATACGGTTGACCAGGCCGCGTTTGATGCCGTTTTCTATCCAGGCGGCCATGGCCCTTTATGGGATCTGGCAAACGACAAACACTCTATCTCGCTGATTGAGCAAACCCTGCAGGCGGGCAAACCGGTTGCGCTGGTCTGTCATGCTCCGGGTGTCCTGCGTGATGTGAAAAATGCGGATGGCACGCCGCTGGTCAAAGGCAAGAAAGTGACTGGCTTTACCAACAGTGAAGAAGAGGGCGTTGGCCTGACCAACGTAGTGCCGTTCCTCGTAGAAGATGTGCTGAAACAGAATGGCGGACTCTACTCACGAGGCGATGACTGGCAGTCTTATACGGTTCAGGATGGTTTGCTGATTACTGGTCAAAACCCAGGTTCGTCAGCCGAGACCGCGAAGGTTTTACTGGCAAGTCTGGCCAGCTAAAGTGCTCTCAAGTGTAAAGAGTTATACAGGCGCCTGAGGGCGCCTGTTTTATTGCACCCTTAAAGTACCGCGGCGGATAGTACCAGGGTAAATTGTTCAAATTGATAAGATCAGTCTTCTATTTTTATTAAGGTTGATAATCATTGTATAAGAATTTTACGGCCTGAATTACGTGTCATTTGTCCCACTGAGAATATAAACATGTTTTTAAAACCAGTGTTGACATCGTTTTTTATATACGTAAAGTAGGACTCATCAGCGGCGTGCAGTTGCCCTGATAAACCGAAAAAGTGTTACGAGTAAAGTAAAAAGGCCCGACAAATTTGAGAATTGAACTTGTCGGTGGTTCTGTTAAACATTGTTTTTAAAAACTGTTCGTTAGTTAATGATAACCCTGTTAAATGGAGTCGAAGTAAGTCTTTAGCAGTTTGTAGTATCGCGTCGCGATGATGTAAGGCCTCGTAGTTCTGAACGTTACGTTACGACAGGATACGGTTGCGGTTTAAACGTCGTAATGAAAGTAAGGCAACGCATCAAAATTATATATCGCGATGGGGGTGTGCAGGTTTATACGGGCCTGACCTGTCTTTGTCTCCTGAAAGACTATCAGGTGGTTGAAACCGCTAATAATAGTGACATTTTAATATTGTGATCATTATTATCCGCAGGATCTGTTCATAAATAGCAGTATCGAAGTAGTACCTATCAATTAAGTTAGTTAATGGTAAACGTAAAATCTGTAGTACCTTAAAAGCCCTGGCTATTTCAGTCAGGGCTTTTATCATTTTGTGATGTCTGTCAGTTCTTTTCAGGACGTTGATATTAGTAATGACGCTTACCAGGGCAACGTGTACCGATAAAAACACGTTTGAGTCACGCGCGATTTATCTCCCTGCTATTCTTTCGTCAATTCAACACTCTCTTTCCTGCTCAACCCGGCATCAATTTTTAAACCACTATCGATATCCAAAGAGTGATTCTACCTTTTCAGCCATGGACGCCAGTCGTTCACGTAACTACTTATGCCCCTTATGGTGATAGGTTAGGTCATGCCGGGCCATGATTTTGCTGAAGCCAGCGATGCTTAGCGTTAGCAGCAATATGATCAGAAAAGCACGGATGATCGCTAAACCTCATCCGATAATCAATGGGTAACAGCAGTGGCTGAATGGACTTGTCGCTGCGGCAAGGTCGGCAAAACGCTAACGGGTGATCAGCGTGATAATTTATGACCAGCGCGTTTTCAGTATGTCGGTTTCCTCTTCCGGCAGGGTTTACTATTAACATAAGCCTCGAATAACGCCGCCCTCTTATGTGTGTAATACGAGAGATAGTGTGCGCCGTTTTATGTCTCACAAAATTGATAATAACAGAAGAGTTTACCTGACAGGTCTGAGGCATCTTTTCTATATCGACAATTTGTACCTTTTAATCTTTGTTTCTCTGAGGAACAGAGTGTTTAGTGGTATCGCGCTTCTCGCACCCAATGAGTACCTGAGCTTGGGTCGTGTACAAAAGTGTCAGGAAAACTCAATAAATCAGCAAAAATAAATTAATCGTCATTTGAAGTTGGATAAACATTAAAATTGAATTCATTAGATTTAAATTATTGATTTAAAACAATTAAGTTTTAATTTTTTATTATTACTATTCACTCACTCATTTAACAGGGAAAGGTGGGTACTTAAAAAATAAAAAGAGCTGAAGTCTATATCAACAACCCTATTAGCTGTTGATAATATTGAAAATATATGGATTTATCGTATTAAATTATTTTTTCGCTGAGTGATTCATGACGAATGAATACTCCGTTTAAAGTCACTGCATTACCCAATGTTTCAGGGTGTTGTATGTAAAAGGGTCGCTTTTTTTGCATCTGTTACGCTGAGTGAAGTGAGACAGCTTTATTTATTAATCTTACTATTTTTCCATCGCGAAGGATTTTCGTTTAATGATGGTAAAAAAATCAATCTGCGTCATAGTCAATATTCGCTGATTAATTGCGCTATATCTTGTTTTTAAATCATCTGCGTATGTTATGTGCGCTATTACCACAGAGGTTAAAATGTCTACTGAATCTCCAGAGAATATTTCAGGCGATCTTTCTAAGTTCGTTGGTACGCATTTTGTCTACACCTATGATAATGGCTGGAAATATGAGTGGTACGCTCGTAACGAAACCACCTGCGATTACCGCATTCATCAGGGATTGGTAGGTGGCCGCTGGGTGACTAACCAGAAAATGCACGCGATTCAGTTTGCCCCGGGCATCTACAAAGTAGACTGGCATGAGCCCACTGGCACCTGCGTCAGCCTGCTGTTTGATCTGAATCGCACTCTGGTTCACGGCACTATTTTCTTCCCGCAGTGGATTGCCGGAGAAGGTCAGCACCCGGAGAAAACTATCTGTTATCAGAATGACTTCATTGAAGATATGCACCGCTTCCGTGATGAAGGTCCGGCCTATCCCTACGTGATCATTCCTGAGTTTGCTAAAGTGACTTATATGAAAAACGAAGGACCTGATAACGATGAAGTGATCAATCAGGCACCCGGACAGATGCCTGCTGACTATTTTGATGGTAAATGATTAACCTGGCTACCTGCTCATTGTGAGCGGGTAGCTTCTGTCTGACGCGCCAGCGTGCGGGCCAGAATGGATGAGTAGAGCGGTTTTCCCCCCAGAAATTGGGCCAGCAGCGTCGCCCCAAGACAGGTAATAATCATCGGCAATATCAGCTGATAGTTATCGGTCATCTCCAGCACCAGCACAATCCCTGTCAGCGGTGCTCTGACCGATGCTGCAAACAGTGCGCCCATTCCCGCAATTGCAAAGGTGCCTGCTTCCAGATGATAAAACGGGAACAGGTCTGTCATTGCCACCCCAAAGGCGGTTCCAAGCAGCGTTCCCAGTGCCAGCATTGGCGCAAAAATACCGCCCGGAGCCCCTGAGCCAAAACAGAGCAGTGTCGTTACCAGTCTGACCAAAAAAACAACCAGCAGCAGAGCGAAAGGGAATACACCATGAACTGCCTGTGGAATCAGCGATGAACCTCCGCCTGCCCCAGGAGCGAACAGTAGAGCCAGAATACCGCAGCCGCCGCCAAGCAAAGCACCCGCCAGCACCACGCGAGCTGTTTTACCGGCATAAAGGCGGGCAAAAAGATCCTGAGTTATAAATATCAGGCGATTAAACAGCACGCCGACCATGCCGATGATCATGCCGAGCACCAGATAGAGCCACAGCGTTTGCACCGGCGCATCAGCCAGCTTGCTCACAGAGATCACCGCCTGTCCGCCGTTGAAACAGCGAAACACGATGCTCGCCATAATCACGCCGGTAAACACGGCTTTGATCGAAATCAGATTATAACGGAACTGCGGACGCATCTCCTCGATGATAAACAGGATGCCCGCCAGCGGCGCATTAAACGCCGCCGCAAGACCGGCCGCCGCACCGGTTGCCAGCAGCGTATGACGTGCTTCATTGCTGCGCATCCCCAGAATATCGATGACCATGCGGCCAATGTTGCCACCCAGCTGCACCGTTGGGCCTTCCCGTCCCAGCACCATCCCGGCACCCAGCGTGCCCAGACCGCCAAAGAATTTCACTGGGATCACCCGCCACCAGCGAACCGGCCTCAGCTCTTCCAGCGCACCTTCAATTTCAGGAATACCGGAACCGCCCGCTTCGGGAGCGAAGCGTCGTACCAGGAAATAACCTACCATCGCCAGCAGAGCTGAGATGGCAAAGGCCGCGGCATAAAGCATCCAGCCCTGAAACTGTTCAGGCGTCAGCGTGTCGGCGCGCCACTGCTGTATTGCCTCAACGGACCGGGCAAACGCCACGCCCGCCAGGCCAACCAGTGTACCGACCAGTGCGGCGCAGAACAGCATCGCCAGCGGCGTTTTATCCCGATGTAGCAGGGCGCGAAACATCCGGCTGCGCGCCGCGATGGAGCGAGGAACATAAACAGGCTGCGGTGATTCTTCATTCATTGAGAGAGATTCTTGTTCAACCAGACCAGCGTGCCAGTTTACTGAGTGATAAAGTGAAAACAAACGGCAGGATCAATTTCAACGGAGTAAAAGTGTTAATCGGTTTGTGGTGGACAAACCACTTGAGCTATGCGTTCGCGGTAGGCTGGATTGTCCTGATTTTTTAGCGCCTGAACCGCTGCGGTCAGCGTGACCTGATTCTGTTTCAGGTTGGGCTTATCATTGAGAAATGTCTGGCGCAATTGTTCGTCAGAAGTCGCTGGCGGAAGTTGACACTTCTGGCGCAGGTCGTCGGTAATTTGCTGCTTACGCAGCGCAAATTTCAGCGTGTCATAGGGCGCGGCTGCCACAACAAGTGGACTTAATAGCGGCAGAATAAACAGCGTATTGCGGATCACGTTCATGATGATCTCCTGGCTGCGGATTGCGTCTTCGGCAGTTTTCAGTTGAGTTTAATCGCATTGAGTGATTAGCCTGAGCACAGCACCATTGACCGACTGCGGTTACATCGCAACGGCTGGCATAATTATCATAGCAATACTGGCGTGACAGGGAGCTGACATGCAGCCACATTCCACTGAAATTATTACCGCTGACTGCTGTATTGTCGGCGGTGGCCCGGCCGGATTGATGCTGGGCTATCTTTTTGCCCGTGCAGGTCTGCGCGTCGTGGTGATTGAAAAGCACGCCGATTTTCTCCACGATTTTCGCGGAGACACCATCCACCCCTCGACGCTGGAGATTATGCATCAGCTCGGTCTGCTGGAATCTTTCCTGACGTTGCCGCATCAGCGTGCCGAAAAGCTGGAGGCGGAAATTGCCGGACAAAGTATTACGATGGCCGATTTCTCACGTTTGCCGGTTAAATGCCGATTTATCGCTTTTATGCCGCAGTGGGATTTCCTGAACTATATGGCAGAGCAGAGTGCCCGTTACGCGGGCTTCAGCCTGCTGCAATCGACTTCGTTTGAATCCCTGACATTGGAAAATGGCACGGTCAGCGGCGTGACGGCCTCACGCGGTAATCAGCAGCTGCATATCACCTGTAAACTGGTGGTCGGTGCAGATGGCCGCCATTCGCGGGTGCGCGAAGCGGCCGGACTGACCGGTCAGGAATTTGGCGCAGCGCGCGATGTCATCTGGTTCCGCTTAAGTAAGCAGCCGCACGATCCCGAACTGGGCATGGGTCATAAAGGACCACGGCAGAACTTTATCGTTATCGATCGTGGCAACTACTGGCAATGTGGGCTGACGATCCCGAAAGGGGAGTTTGAGGCGAAACAGGTCGCCGGACTCGACGCGTTTAAAACAGAAGTGGCCGCACTATCGCCTTTTGAAGCGACGCGCATGGCGGAGATCACCCACTGGGAAGCGTTTAAGCTGCTGTCGATAAAGATTGACCGGCTGGATAAGTGGGCAAAACCCGGCGTGCTCTGCATTGGTGATGCTGCACATGCTATGTCACCGATTGGCGGCGTTGGCGTTAATCTGGCGATTCAGGATGCCGTAGCGACGGCGAACCTTCTGAGTGACCCCCTGAAGCGGGGTGAACTGCAGCCACGCGATCTGGAAAAAGTGCAGAAGCGTCGTCAGTTCCCCACTGTTGCCACACAATTTTTGCAGATCAAAATGAGCCGCAACAAAGCGAAAAGGAAACCTACGGGAAGCAGCAAGGTTCCCGCGATAATCCAGCGCCTGCCGTTCCTCCGTTTTGTGCTGGGGCGCCTGATTGGTCTTGGCTTCAGGACGGAATCGCCACAGATCGCGCGCGTAAAAGAAGAGCGTTAAATGATTTCGACAGCGATTCTATATCGTGCGACACTGTTTCGCTGTGAAAGTACTGTCAGGTTGAGCCGCTATTCATCTGATAATTGGGCGCTAATTGAGCATTGTTAAGCTAAATTATTTTCGATTTTTGCGCCTGCATAAGAGAGGTTTCAGTGCATAACGAGCAAAATGGCAGCGATGTAAAACGTCGGAGCGCAATCAGGGCACTTTTGTCTCCGGACGAAGCCCGGGATAAAGTGCTGGAGAGATTTGTTAATCTCGCCAGCCAGGTGCTGGGTATTTCAGGCAGCTTCATTTCGATTATTGACGATCATAATCAATACATTAAAGCATCACGGAACTTCGATCTTAAACAATCGACCCGGGATGAATCTCTTTGCCGCCACGTTATCGACGGGGATGGGCATCTTGTGGTGGTGGACACGTTACTGGACGAGCGCTTTGTGACGCATCCGTTCGTTAAAGGAGAGCCGCATATTCGCTTCTATGCTGGTGTGTCTCTGCAGAATCTCGACGGTGCGACGCTGGGTACGCTTTGTGTGACCGACACGCAGCCACATTCCTTCAGTGAAGAGAAACTCGTCACGCTGCGTTCGCTGGCTACGCTGGTAACCTCTTTTCTGGATGTCTGGAATAACGCAGGTTATGCTGACGTTATTACACACCTCCCGAATCGCCCACGCCTGATTCGTGATATTCAGCAACTGACGCTTACTGCACCCCATAGCCGCTTTCGCCTGATTCTTATCGACTGCCTCGACATCATTCGCGCATATGAGCTTACCCGCGCGGTGGGTATTGGACCGATGGAGAAACTTCTGAAACAGATGGCACAGGATGTCGCACATCGGCTCAATCTGGCTGAAAATGACACGCTTTACTCTTTTGCCCCCGGCCGTTATGCGATCGTTCAGCCTTATTCAGGCCGTTTTACCGCACATAATTTACCCGACCTGTTTAAGGGCATGAAGGCCGATCTGTCCGAAAATATCACGCTCGACCTGGATGTTTTTGCCGGTGAAACAGAGTTTGTACCGGGTAAGATGGATGCCAACGAAACGGTGCGCCAGGCTGTGAGTGCGCTGCATGAAGGGATTGATGAAAACATCAGTGCGATGTGTTTTGAACAGAGTTACGACTCGCGGCGCACCGATGACTTCATGATCATGAACGACCTGGCTCAGGCGCTGAATAAAGACGAAGAGCTTTACCTGGCCTGGCAGCCAAAAGTCTGTCTCAAAACCGGTAAAACGGTCGGGCTGGAGGCGCTGATCCGCTGGAATCACCCTGAGCGGGGCGAGCTCTTCCCATCAGAATTTATCCCGTTAGCGGGTAAAACTAACCTGATCTCCGATCTGACTAACTGGGTTATCGATCATACCGTTGAACAGCTGGCGCGCTGGAATCGCGAATATGACCTGATTCCGGTCTCGATTAACGTCAGTGAGCGCGACTTCGCAAAAGCGGATTTTGCCGACAAGCTGGTGGCGAAATTAGCGGCGGCTCAGTTACCCAACGCTATCCTGGGCATTGAGTGTCTGGAAAATGAGTTAATCACCAAAAGCGATGTGGCGATCAAAGGGCTGGTAGCGCTGAAATCCAGGGGCTTTGTGATATCACTGGATGATTTCGGCACCGGCTACAGCAACATCAGCTATCTGCAGGATATTCCGCTCGATGTGATCAAGATCGACCGGTCACTCATCTCACGTATGGGTGAAGATGATGCATCGAAAATCATTGTCAGATGTATTATTCAGATGCTCAAAGAACTGAATTACACCGTGCTTGCCGAGGGCGTCGAGGCAGAAGCAACCCTGGGATTGCTGAAAGCTTACGGTTGCGATCAAATCCAGGGCTACTTCTTCTCAAAACCGCTGCCCGCCAGCGATATTGAACACTGGTTGTATCCGAAGTCACGCTAGTAACCTGCCCGCAGCATTCGCTGCGGGCTCTCTTATCACTCACTGCCGATGGCGTAGCGCTCTACCGGGGTAATGCTTTTAATCAGCTTATTATCAAACAGAAATTGCTCATAAGCCTGATAACGTGCGCGATCCAGTTTAGCCGGGTCGGCTGCGAACAGCGGCAGGGTGGCACGCCATGCCTGATGGTTTAACGGCGTGTTCAGTTCCGGATGGGCCCGGACAAACGTCAGCCAGTTCTGCTCGGGATACGCCTGCAATTCTGCATTTCCCTTCTTCAGTGCCCGCAGAAATTTCTGGATTTTCTCCGAGTGGGCTTCATCACGGTTAGCAACGATAATCAGCTCATCATAGGCCGGAACACCATAATCTTCGACGTTAAGCACCACCGGCGCTTTGCCCGCAAGTTTCATCTCCAGGGCTTCAATATTGCGATAGCCGCCTATCACTGCATCCACCTGGCCTGTCATTAGCGCGCTGGTGAGCTGAAAATTGACGTTAACCAGCTTCACCTGATTGGCGTTGACCCCATCATGGGCCAGCATAGTCGCCAGCGTCGCCTGCTCAATGCCGCTGACCGAGTAGCCGATGCGCTTCCCTTTTAAATCTGCCGGTTTTTTTACTGTTTTGTCTAACGTCATCAGCGTGTTCAGCGGCGTGTTAATCAGCGTACCCACCCGCATCAGCGGCAGGCCCTGGTCGGCGAAAAAATGCAGCTGCGGCTGATAGGTAATGGCTAAGTCCGCCTGTTTAGCTGCCACCAGACGTGGTGGCAGCGCCGGATCGGAAGGCGGCACGATGTTTACATCCAGCCCTTCAGCTGCAAACGCACCGGTCTGTTGCGCCACCATGATAGGTGCGTGATCGGGATTAATATACCAGTCGAGCACCAGCGTCAGTTTTTCCATCGCCTGAGCCTGAGTGGTTAAGGCGGCGCTGAACAGCAGGGTAAACAGAGGCAGTTTAGTCATGAGTTTTCTCATCTTTGGAGGTCATTAAATTGTCTCGGGAGCCCAGGAAATCAGGCGGCGCAGCAGGAAGTCGATAGTCAGCCACAGGCCCAGCGTCATCAGCACCAGAATGAAAAGCGCAGCGAAACAGAGGTCGCTCTGCATCCGTGCGTTAGCATTCAGCATTACGAAGCCCAGCCCTTCGGCTGAGCCAACCCATTCACCGATGATTGCCCCGATTGGCGCGACGGCCGCCGCCATCCGCAGCCCTGAACCCAGCGCGGGCAGCGCGGCTAACAGTCGGACATGACGCAGTTGTGAGGCACGTGAAGCGCCCATCGTTCGAGCCAGATCGAGATAGCCGGGGGTGACGCGGCGCAGTCCATCAAAAAAGCTGGAGGTTACCGGAAAGAAGATCACCAGCACGGCCATCGCGACTTTGGCGCCTATGCCAAAGCCAAACCAGAGCACCAGCAAAGGCGCCAGGGCAAACACCGGAATCGCCTGGCTGGTGATTACCAGCGGCATCATCCAGCGCTGTAACCATGGCGAAAATGTCATGCCCAGCGCCAGCGCGCCACCCAGCAGCACGCCGAGCGCCATGCCGCTGAGGATTTCGGTCAGGGTAATCAGCGTGTGATGGCTGAGATAGTCAGCGTTCTGCCACAGCGCGGCGGCGACCGCAGCGGGCGAGGGCAGCAGAAACGCCGGAATGGTGGTCAGCGTGGCGAGCCACCACAGCGTAATCAGTCCGGTAAACAGCGTCGCGCCCCGGCGAATACCGGCGAAATGGTTTCTCATCGGACTATCCTGCACAGCTGCTTCAGTAACGCGGAGTGACTCTGGATGACATGGATGTCGTCTGGAGCCCGCGGTGGCTGGCCCTGCAGAGGCGTGCAAGCTTCTATCCCCGCCACACCTATCACCAGCAGATGATGACTGAGTCGGCAGGCTTCTGCGGCATCATGAGTAATTAACAGCACGGTATGCCCGACCAGCACTTCTGCGGCCAGCGTCTGTATCTGACTGCGTGTTAGTGCATCCAGCGCGGAAAACGGCTCATCCATCAGCACAATGGGCTGACGGGTGTAAAGAGTACGGGCCAGCGCGGCACGCTGACGCATCCCGCCGGAGAGCGTCGCGGGTCGTGCGCGGGCATATTTGCTTAGGCCCACCCGCTCCAGCAGATGCTGCGCCCAGTCATGGTCGGCTTTCTCGCCCTTCAGGCGACTGGCGAGGCAGACATTCTGTTGCACTGTGAGCCAGGGATAGAGCAGATCCTGTTGTCCCATCCAGGCGATGCGACCGGTCAGCGGCAGACCGTCGCTACCGCTAATCTGTCCGGAAGTCGGTGGCGTCAGACCGGCAATGACCCGCATCAGGCTGCTTTTACCAACGCCGCTGGCACCCAGTAAAGCGGTAAATGCACCGCCCGCAATCTCCAGATCAAGCTGGCTGAAAAGTTGCTGCTGACCCAGCGTCAGGCAGAGCTGGCGAATGGAAATACCAGGCGGCACGCCATCAACAGGCGGGTTCATGGGCTGACCCGAAAAGCGGCAGCATGGTTGAGCCCCATTTGCCAGAATGCTGCTTCCAGCCGGGTCGCAGTGTTGAAAATCTCCGCCAGCCGATCAAAACGCTGTTCACCCGCGCGCTGCTGAGCGAGAGCTTCAAACAGCAAAAGTGAGGAACCGACGCCTGCCAGGTAGGAT
Organism: Candidatus Pantoea rara; assembly: GCF_051136265.1. Lineage (NCBI taxonomy): Bacteria > Pseudomonadati > Pseudomonadota > Gammaproteobacteria > Enterobacterales > Erwiniaceae > Pantoea > Candidatus Pantoea rara. The sequence continues at coordinate 134,308 of NZ_CP194943.1, forward strand.
TCATCGCCGTAATTCTCTATCCATGGGCCGTAAGGATTTCCCTCAAAGCGAGTCGAGGGATCATCCAGCAGCGTCAGACCAATTTCAGCGTAGCCAGCGACACACGGCATCAGTGCCGTCATCAGCTCCAGCGCATCCCCGGTGTGCCCTACGTCCAGCACATAGCGGGTGTAGTTGATCGTTTCCATTGCTTCGGGTTCGCTCGCCATCTCTGCCTCGGAGATACCCCATTGCTGACAGTAAGCCAGATGCAACGGCAGTTCGTTGACGATGGCGTTAAGCGACGCGGTCGCACTGCGTAACATGGCGGGCTCAGAGAGTTTGCTGATCAGCAGACCCCAGGCACGCGCGAAGTGCAGCAGGAACAGCATGTCCTGAGTGAGGTAGTGGCGGAAAGCGGCGGGTGGCAGCGTGCCCTGACCGAGTTGCTGCACAAAATCGTGCCTGACATACGCGTGCCATTGAGTGCCTGCCTGCTGGCGCAGACGACCATACAAGCCGGTCTCGAAAAGCGGATGTGACATGGGATCTCCAGTAACAGTGAGATCCGGGCATACGGTCTGGAACAGGGAATAGTGCAGGAGATGACGCAGAAAAATCTGCCGACCCGTCCCTTCGCTGGCATGACCCAGATCAGGTTCAAAGGGTTCGGCTTACGCCATCTCAGCCCATTACAGGACACCCCTCGGAGACATTCGTTATACGATAATTTGTGCCAGAGTACAACGGCACGAGCGAGCGATCTTAGGTGACATTGTCACTCAAGATCGGCCCCGTTGCTGGCAATCACTTTCTTATACCACCAGAACGATTTCTTACGGGTGCGCGCCAGTGTGCCGTTGCCCAAATCGTCGCGGTCAACGTAGACGAAACCGTAGCGCTTGCTCATTTCACCGGTCGATGCAGCAACCAGATCGATGCAGCCCCAGCTGGTGTAACCCATCACCGGCACACCATCTTGGATGGCATCGCCCATGGCGCGGATGTGTTCACGCAGATAGCTGATGCGGTAATCATCGTTAATCTCGCCATTCGCATCGATTTCATCGCGCGCGCCCAGGCCGTTCTCGACCAGGAACAGCGGCTTCTGGTAACGGTCATACATCATATTCATAGTGATGCGTAAGCCTAGCGGATCGATACCCCATCCCCATTCGCTGCGTGGCACGTGAGGATTGGTCAGGGATTTCACCACATTGGCGGCGCTGCTGTTCTGCTCATTCATCTCCGCCGAAGCGCAGCGTGAGGCGTAGTAACTGAATGAGACAAAATCGACGCTGTTTTTCAGGATGTCAGCATCACCGTCTTCAATCTCAAGCGTCACGCCTTTTTCACGGAACACGCGCGCGGCGTAGGCCGGATAGGCGCCGCGCGCCTGCACATCAATAAAGAAAAGGTTTTCGCGATCTTTCTCCAGTGCCGCCCAGACATCTTCGGGTTTACTCGACCACGGGTAGAAGTTTCCGCCTGCCAGCATGCAGCCGACCTGATTGGCCGGATTCACTTCATGCGCGATCCGCGTCACCATCGCACTGGCAACCAGTTCATGATGTGCCGCCTGATACTTCACCTGATCCCTGTTCTCACCAGGCTCAAACACCAGGCCAGCTCCGGAAAACGGGCTATGCAGCAGAATATTGATCTCGTTAAAGGTCAGCCAGTATTTCACCAGCCCGTTAAACGCCTCGAAACAACTGCGGGCATAACGGGCAAAAAAGTCGACCATTTTGCGGTTGCGCCACGAGCCATATTCCGTGACCAGATGCATCGGCACATCAAAATGGCAGAGCGTCACCAGCGGTTCGATATTGTATTTACGGCACTCTTCGAATACCGCGCGATAAAAAGCAATCCCTTCCGGATTAGGCGTCAGTTCGTCGCCGTTGGGATAGAGGCGGCTCCAGGCAATCGACGTGCGGAACACGCTGAACCCCATCTCGGCCATCAGCGCGATATCCTCCGGATAGCGGTGATAAAAATCGATGGCCTCATGGCTGGGATAGAATTCATCATCACGCAGGGTAAAACGCTTCTCCAGACCCAGCTTGACCGGCGTACGGTGCGGGCCATGCGGAATCATATCAACGGTGGTTAAGCCCTTTCCACCTTCACGAAAACCGCCTTCACTCTGGTTGGCAGCCAGTGCGCCACCCCATAAAAACCCTTGCGGGAACCTTAAATCAGACATGCAATCCTCTTTTCCGGGTCAGCATGACCCTTTCCTTAAGTGGCAGTTTAAAGGCTATTAACCGCGTTGGTGCGCTCAGTAACAGACGCAGGTTGCGGGACGGTACCGGATTCGGATTTCGTTTCAGGCTCTGTTTCAGGAATATCTTCAAACCCTAACAGCAGCGTCAGCACAAACGACAGCACCACCGACAACACCATGACCGCACCGACCCAGACAATACTCATGGGATTAGCAGGATCGAAGAACTGTACGCTGGTAAACAGGCCGGGAGAGGCCATTGAGTGGCTGGCCAGCCCGCCGATACCCGCGACCGCGCCACAGATAAAACCGCTGATCAGACAGGCGATCAGCGGACGCTTAAGCCGGACCGCAACGCCATACAGCGCCGGTTCTGAAATTCCGGCAATAATGGCGGAAGCCGCTGCCGCCAGCGCAGTCTGACGCAGTTCCCGGTTTTTGGTGCGAAACGCCACCGCCAGTGATGATCCACCCAGCGACAGGTTGGCACCGATCTCTGACGGCATTACCATGCCCTCTTTGCCGGTTTCGGCAATGGTCTGGATGATGGTCGGCGTAAACACCCGATGCATCCCGGTCATGACCAGCAGCGGCCAGATAGCCCCCATAATGGCGACGGACAACCAGCCAAGATAGCCATGGACGGTGTAAACCAGTGCGGAGATGCCGCTGCCGATCCAGATGCCAATCGGGCCAATCAGCACAATCGCGATAGGGGCAGCAATCAGTACGATCAGCATCGGTTTCAGGAAGTTTTTCGTCACGGCAGGCGTAATGCGATCTACGCCGCGCTCAATGTGCGACAGGATCCAGGTCATCACCAGCGCCGGAATCACCGTATAGGTATATTTCACCGCCGTCACCGGGATGAAGGCGAACTCGACCGGTTGACCCTGCGCCGCTTTGGCCATCAGATCAACAAAGTTGGGATGGACCAGCACACCTGCAATGGCGATCGCCAGCGACATATTGGTTTTGAATTTCAGCGCTGCAGAGGCGGCTACCATGATCGGCAGGAAGAAGAAGGCCCCGTCGCCAATGACGTTAAGGATCACCAGCGTTGACGACCCTTTTTCAAACACGCCCGCCATATCCAAAATCATCGCCAGCAGTTTAACCATCGATCCGCCAATAATGGCCGGGATCAGCGGTGACATGGTGCCCACCAGCGCATCCAGAATACCCGCACCGATGCCTCTCAGGGTGATTTTACGTTTCACCGGCACGCTCGGTGCAACGCCAGGCGATCCCAGTTGCAGCACCGCCTGATAAGCCTGCGAAACATTGTTGCCAATGATTACCTGGCACTGGGTATCGTTATGCACCACACCCATTACGCCCTTGATGGCTTTGAGGCGGGGAGTGTCGACCTGCGTTTCATCTTTCAGCACGAACCGCAAACGGGTCATGCAGTGAGTGACGGCTTCGATATTGGTGAGGCCGCCTAGCGCATCGACGATGGCGCGTGACACCTCGGCATAGTTTATGGGCATGATCGTTTTTCTCTGTAGGGTAAATCGGTCAAAGTTTTTTTATGTTTTAGCGCCTGCAGGCAGGCAAATAGGAAACCGGTTTCACAAAATCATGAAGTGCTTTCATTGCGCCGACAAGAGGTGAAATCAGCCACATTTATTTTTTGTGAAGTAGATCACCCGTCTGCCTCAGATTACTTCGTGCTGAGTCCGGGTAAATATTTCCAACATTGAGAGGCTTAGGTAAACTGCAGGACGACGCAGACAAGGAACATCATCATGGCAACGATTCAGGAAGTGGCTAACAGGGCGGGCGTCTCAAAAGCGACAGTGTCACGTGTGCTCTCCGGCAATGGCTATGTCGGGCAGGAAAAGCGTGAGAAAGTGTTGAAGGCGATCGCAGAAACCGGCTACCGGCCCAATCTGCTGGCGCGCAACCTGGCGACGAAAACCTCTCAGACTATCGGGCTGGTCATCACGAATACGCTCTATAGCGGCAGCTACTTTACTGAGTTAATGGCGCATTCCGCGCGCATGATGGAGCAGCAGGGGCGCCAGCTGATTCTGGCGGACGGCAAACACACCGCTGAACAGGAAGAGGCAGCAATACAGTTTTTGCTCGACCTGCGCTGTGACGGCATCATCATCTACCCGCGCTTCCTGAGCATTGACGCGCTTGATGCGATTATCACCCGCCACAAACAGCCTATCCTCGTCATCAACCGGCGGCTGCGCGTCAATCATAGCTACTGCATTTACAGCGATCAGCACGCCAGCAGCGCTATGGCGGTAAGCCATCTGCTGAATCAGGGACATCGTGATATTGCATTTATCACTGGCTCGCTGGATTCCCCGACCGGTGCAGAACGCCTTTCCGGCTATCACGCTGCAATGGCTGCAAAGGGTGTTGAAACCGACGACCGTCGGGTGGTGGCGGGTAAATGGACGGCCAAGAGCGGGATGGCCGCCGTGGACACGCTGCTGGAACGCAGCGTGCCATTCACAGCGCTGGTGGCGAGTAATGATGAGATGGCGATTGGTGCCATCAAGCGTCTGACCGAGTGCCATATTGCGGTGCCTGAACAGGTCTCGGTGATGGGTTTCGATGATATCCCGCTGGCACCTTATATTACGCCGTCATTATCCAGCATGAAGTTGCCGGTCACGGAGATGATCGATGAGACGATTAACCGGCTGCTGACGATGCTGGATGGCGGTGACTGGCGTACCCCGGCGCCGTTCACAGCCAGCCTGATGTTGCGCGATTCCGTCACTAAAGGGCCAGGATTAACTTAACCCGCCGTGATCTGCATGACCTCAATCGTCTGATCTCTGAGCTGCGCGACCGTTGCTGCATCCAGCGTCTCATCAGTGATCACATGCCCGACCTGATAACCGGAGGAGAGCGGATAAGGGTGAATCAGACCAAATTTGGAGGCATCAGTCAGGGCATAGCTTTCAGCGCCTTTCGCCAGCACCGCATCCACCACATCACAGCGCAGCATGTTGCGGCCGGTAAAACCGGTCTCCGGATGCCAGCCATCCACGCCAACAAACGCCCGGTGAAAGTGGATCTGTTGAATGGAATAACGCGTCAGCGGACCGACTACAGACTCACTGCTTTTCTGCAGTAATCCCCCGAGCACAATCACTTCACAGGCGGCTTCCCGAAGAAGCTGGGCAATATAGTGGCTGACGGTAATCAGCGTGAGATCGGCCCGGTCAGCCAGCGCACGCGCCAGCAGCGCATTGGTACTGCCGCCTTCGATGAATACCGATTCGCCTGCCTGAACCAGGCTGGCCGCATGTCTCGCCAGCGCCTGCTTGATGGGATAACGGGTATTCATTCGGGTGCCGACGTTATCGCTGTCCAGCGCCAGCGCTGAGCCGTGAACCCGGCGCAGCAGACGATCGCGTTCCAGCAGCGTGAGATCCTGACGCACCGTCACTTCAGAAACCCCGGTGAGCTGCGCCAGTTCACTAACGGTCACGCTGCCACGGCTATTAACCAGTTGAATAATCTGATGATGTCGCGGATTCATAATTGCGTTTCGCAGAAAAAAAGGAGCTTCAGTGTAACAGGGATATCCCGCGCCGGTGTACAACGCGGGATTCGGGTCAGGACAAATCCAGCGATCGGCGTCCGTTAAGATTGAGATCCTGCAGCGTAAAACGCTGGTCCCACTCTGTTTCATAATCTTCCGGTGGAAAATCTCCTGGCGAACGTCCGTGCTCCAGCGCCTGTGCAACCCGCCGGGCATAGGTGCGATTTTTGTCGCACATCGGCGCAGCGGGGATATACATTACATTGCCCCAGCCCTGCTGATCCTCCACCGGCGCTACAGCGTGGATCACATCACAATGCCACCATACCGAATCGCCCGCCTCTAAGGCAGGTATCGAACAGAGTCCGGCCATCAGGTGTGGATGCCACTGCTCATTGACGGGTAATACCCGACCCGGTGCGACGCCGCACAGTTCATCTTCTGGCACATCTGAAAGCAGCGGACGCAACAGAACATAAGCCATCGCCTGCGGCACAGGCACCACATGCAGCAGCCCCTGACCTGGGATCATGTCGGACATTGCGGTCCAGCCCTGAAAAGTGCGGAATACGGAACATTTGGTGGTACCCGGCAGATCGTATTCATCCACTTCGGTGCGGTATGCCGCATCCCAGGGATCGTAAGCGGCAAAATCACCGTGAAAAAGCTTACTGAAAACCTGCTGATACGCGGGGAGTAACCAGCGTTCCAGCGCGCCAGAATCAGTGTGGGCGCCCAATCCTTTTGAGGTCGTGCCCGGCAAGCGGCGACGGATACGATCGGGATAGATAACGCTGATATCCGGATTGAACCACTGCTTACCCTGAGATTCAAACGTCCATAACCGGTTCAGAAAGGATTGCGCATCAGCCATTGCCGCGCTCTGCCGTGCCTGCATTTGCGCCTGCGACCAGTAAACGGGATAGATTTCGGGGCGGGAGGCGGCCAGCGATCCAAAGAAGTCATCGCCAGGGCCGCGATACTGTTCGTCAAACCGGTTGTGATCGAGATAGTCGAGCATTGACTTATCCCATGCCAGCGCCTGCTCACGCGCGAAATGCTGCTTAATTACCACACAGCCGCGACGTTTAATCCGCGCCCGGGTTCCATCCGAAACCCTTCCTGCTGCAATGTCCTGCATTGGCACCCTCGGCCAGGCGCTGCCCGTGCGCTTTTCATCTGCTTTTGCTTCAGCAATCGCGGCTGTGATGTTGTCGCACACCTGTTGAAACAGCGTATCGACATCACCGATTTGCTGGCGTAACTGCTTTTTCATCGCGCGGATTGCAGCTTTAACGTCGTCGGGTAATGGGGTAGATCGGGTTTCATCACGCATCACATGCTCCTCAATATTCGGGTTGAGTTACGAATGTAATTAAAATAACCTTCATTCGTAATTTGCGATTGAGGCTAACATTTTTTTAACGGAGAAAAACGTGCGTGATAACACAACTTCTGAACCGGAACGCTCTGAAAGCCGTTAGCAAAGTCACTATTTGCATTCTCATTAATCCACACAGCGAGTAAGCTTTATGAATCAAATCAATCAGCCGAAAGGACAGAACGGCGAACGTAAAGGGGCAGGCGAGATGGCGGTTAAGATGATTGCGGTGGATATGGACGGCACCTTTCTGGACGACAATAAGCAGTACAACGTTCAGCGGTTTTTACGTCAGTATGCGCTGCTGAAGCAGAAGGGCATCCGTTTTGTGGTGGCCAGTGGTAATCAGTATTACCAGTTACAGCGCTATTTTCCCGATATCAAAGATGAGATCGCTTTCGTGGCGGAAAATGGCGCATGGGTCTCTGACTGCAACGAAGAGATTTTCTGCGGCGAGTTAGCGCAGGAGAAGGTGCATAAGATCCTCGATATTCTGGCGCATGAGCCTGACATCGCGGTGGTGGTCTGTGGACGCAATGGCGCGTATATGCCTTCATCCACCTCTGACGAGGTGATGGCGATGCTTGCTAACCACTATCACCGGCTTGAAAAACGCGATGACCTCTATGCCATCGACGACACCATTTTCAAATTCTCGCTGAAGCTGGAGAATGAAGGTGTAGAAGCACTGCTGCAAAGACTGCATTCCAGCCTGGGCGAACTGGAGAACATCATGCATCCGGTTTCCAGCGGGTTTGGCTTTATCGATCTGATTATCCCCGGCTGCCATAAAGCACATGGTATTGCGCTGCTGCAGGAAAAATGGGGTATCAGCGACTGCGAAGTACTGGCGATTGGTGACAGCGCCAATGACATCGAGATGCTGCGTCAGGCCTGCTTTAGCTTCTCAATGGCGAATGCTGCTGATGCTGTAGCCGCCGTGGCGCGCTATCAGACTCAGAGCAACAATGACGAAGGTGCGCTGAATGTGATTGCGCGCGTGCTGGCGCGCGAATTCCCGTTCGATTAACCTCTTTAACGTCAACACGGGCGGTTCTACCCGTTACTCTCGTGATGGCTGCGCGCGTGATTTTCCATTTCATCCAGCGCAGCCTGATTCTCCAGACCCCACTCATACATCAGTTCAATCGGCTCTGCGAAGGTATGACCGAGTGCCGTGAGGCTGTATTCCACTTTTGGCGGCACCACCTGCCAGACCCGTCGCGACACCAGTCCGCGCTGCTCCAGCTCCCGCAGCGTCTGAATCAGCATTTTCTTTGAAATGCCCTGCAGCCTGCGCTCAAGTTCGCCCGTGCGTGCCCTGTTATCTGGCCAGTGATAGAGCGCATGCAGCACCATCGTGCTCCATTTCACTGAAAAAAGTTCCAGCAGTCGGCGCGGCGGTGAGTCCGCATAAAAGCACAGTTTTCCTTCAACCCAGACCGGCATAATCATACACCCTTTTTCATGGTAACCAAAAGGTAACTACTACCAAATGAGTTTCCGTGTGTCTATAGTTGGCCGCTTTCTTTACGACCATCAGGTGATAAGAGGCAACAGATGAAAATTAACGCGCTGGTAGCATTCCACTCAGATCAACCGCTAAAGGCCGGCCAGATTGAGCTACGTGACATGCAGGCTGACGATGTCAAAATCGAAATCCTTTTCTGTGGCGTCTGTCATTCTGACCTTCACATGGCGCGCAATGAATGGGGCGTCAGCCGCTATCCCCTGGTTCCGGGGCATGAGATTGTTGGAAACGTCGTTGCAGTGGGTGACAATGTCACTAAGTTTTCAGTCGGTGATACGGTAGGTGTTGGTGTAATGGTCGACTCCTGCCGCGAATGCCACTTCTGCAGGCATCATCAAGAGCAATATTGTGAGGCGGGTTTCACGCCAACCTACAACGGCACTGATAAATACACGGGTAACACAACCTCTGGCGGCTATGCGCAGCATGTTATTGCCGACCAGCATTTCGTGGTTACGGTACCCGACAATCTGGCGCTGAACGCGGTAGCTCCACTGCTGTGCGCTGGCGTCACTGTCTGGTCACCGTTGCAGCACTTCAATATCAAAGCGGGCGATCGTGTAGGTGTGGTGGGTCTTGGCGGGCTGGGTCACATGGCAGTCAGGCTGGCCAGCGCGATGGGCGCAGAAGTTACCCTGTTTACGACCTCTCCGGCGAAAGGGGTGGATGCACGCCGTCTTGGCGCTGAACATGTAGTGATCTCGCGCGACGCTGCACAAATGGCAAGGTGTCAGGCATCGCTGGATATCATTCTGGACTGTGTCTCTGCACCGCACGACCTCGATCCCTATCTCAACGCGCTGAAAACCAACGGCCAGCTGGTACTGGTTGGGATCCCCGATCAGCCGCATCCATCACCGAATGTCACACCAATGGTGTTTCGCCGCCTGAGCATTACGGGCACCTCAATTGGCAGTATTCAGGAAACGCAGCAGATGCTCAACTTCTGTGGTCAGCACAACATCACAGCTGACGTAGAGATGATCTTGGGGGATGAGGTGGAAACGGCTTTTGAGCGTATGCTGACCAGTGATGTGAAATATCGTTTTGTCATCGATATGCAGAAAACCCGCTGGTAAGTCATTGACCCGCTGTGAAAGCGGGTCTATTTCCTCCCTGCAGCAGGTCTGAACAGAGAAAGGCAGATGAGAGGCTTATAGTTACAACATACATTTATCTGCTAACATCATTGCCTGTTGAAGCCTCGGTACTCAATCGGTCTTGCAGCAAAATCCGGGCAAAAAAATACCCGGTTTAATGACCGGGTATCTGTTTAACCTTATAAAGATGCCAGTTAATCCTGCTCTTTATCCGCGTCACGCTTTACTGTTTGATCCTGCTCAACCACATGAATAAAAGGTTTAAGCAGCTGAATGTCCAGGATCACATACACCATAGTGCTAATGAACAGAGAAATCACACTGCCAAACACGCCGCTGGTGGTAAAGGTCAGATAATTGTAAATCACCAGCCAGGTCACGCAGATAAACAGCGAAAGCGAAATGGAAAGATTGGGAACAGAGTAATTGCTGGTGCCACCGCCCTGGGTGTGTGTCGCTTTGAACAGGTTTCCGATGGAGTATTTCTCCAGCACCAGAATACTCTTTTCCCAGTTGCGCTGTTTCCGCGCACTGGCACGGGTCAGAAAAAGATAAAGGATGGAGATGAAGAAACCGGAGAAGGCGATGAGTACCGGTATGGCTTCCAGCGCATAGGCAATACTCTTATGTGCCGTGCCGGCGGCGCTGAGATCAAGCGTCAGTGAGGCGCCCAGTGCAGCATACAGAAAGAGAAACAGCAGCAGAAAGGTCAGGCTACGTTTCCAGTCGCCATCGGCCTCTAATCCTTTTTGCTGAATGGCCAGCTGCAGCGATTGCTGAATCTGTTGAGCTTCATGTGAGCCTGTTTCAATGGTGTGGCATGGCGCGGCAAAGAAGTTGTGCATAAACAGCTCATCTTCTTTGTGAATGGTTATTTTCATCAGAAACCTGTATTCGGGGAATTTTCTTTATTCTAATCAGCACGCGATGAATTAACAGTAACTTTGGCTAAACCGGCGGCCCCACACCGGCTTACCGGGATATCAGGCTCAGCAGACTGCTTATTACTGAATCAGTTGCAAAGGAGTGTGCGGCATTCTCTTCTTCATAACGCATCTGTTGATAGCGCAGCAGGGCGGCATCCGCGTTATCGGCATGCACCTCGTGCCACACTTTCTTATAACCCTCGGAAGTTAACGCGTCTTGCTGATCCTGCCGCACTATGTTCACGGCTTTGAGTGTGTGATCCTTCTGAAACAGGCGATAGTCTGGCATGGTTATTTCTCCACAGGATTATCCAGCGCTTTAAACTGTCTGATGGCTTCATTAATATTATTCGTATCGACAGTCGCAATGCATCGATCACCGTTAAAAACATCATATCGGGTATTGTGCAGCTGAAACAGCAGATCCCTGCCGCGAAAGTGTATACGTTTTTGTTTCACGCCAATCCCATGCCGCCGTAATAATGCCTGTGACAGGCGATCGGTCTCTTTTATCATTCCTTCAGCTCCTCGGCAGTACGTGGTCACTGCCAGTAAACCTGATAAACATTAGTTTTATATTAAGAGATAACCCTGCTTTTAGCAGGGTTTAAGCGTGAGTTTCAGAAGAATTACCCGGTGGGTGGGCTGTAGAAACTATCATGCGATCTGATTAATGCCATTCGCTGCGTTAACGGACCGCAAATGCGGTACACTTGCCCGGATAACTCGCCACAGGACACGCCGCTATGAACGATAAAAAGATGATTTCCATTGATCAGTTCAACGCTGATGAACGACTGGCCGTCGAGCAAACCTATAAGGGCCTGGCGGAGAAGTACCGTCAACGAACCGGTAAAGAGCCCGATAGTAAGAAAGATAAAGAATTTAATAGCGAAGCGCGTCAGATCGTTATGACCAGTAAAATGGAGAAGGAAAGAGCGCTGGCAGAAAAGGCGAAGAAAAAACCGCTGCGCAAAAAGAAACCTTCTTCACTGACCGCCAGTGAAGTCAGCGATTTCAACTGGTCGGCTTCAATCGTTAAAGGCCGCAGATAATCCACAACCGCGTGCCATGCAATGGCGCGCGGCCTGTTTTCCCCGCTGGTTTCGTTTCAGGCCTGCCACTAACGGCTATAATTTGCGAGAATTTTAAGCTGCAATAAGAATATTCTGCAAAATACTAACCCTGCTCCATCATTTGCCGATAAACTGCCATAACCTTTAGCTGCTTCAGTACGCATATGAATTATTACACACACGATGATGTTCAACTGAAGCAGCGCTCAAAGCGATTTGTGCGTCGCATGTTTATGATGCGCCAACTGGGCACTTTTCTCTGTTTTCTGCCTATTTTGTCCGTTCTGATGGAGATGGGTAAAAGCCCGGAACTCTGTGCTCTGCTGTTTACTAATGCCTTTGCCTGGCCTTATGCAGCCTACAGACTGGCATTGCAGTCGCGCGATCCCACAGGATTTGAGCGTAAGAATCTGACGCTGGATGCGGCTTTTGGCGGTTTCTGGGTGGCCTCCATGGCGTTGAGTCCGCTCCCCTCGATTATTATCATGGCGGTGCTAATCTCCGATCGTTATTCGGCGGGAGGCTGGGTCCAGCTTAAGTCCGCATTGCAGGCCTTTCTGTTAGCTTTCGTGCTGGTGTGGCTGGCGGAAAGGGCAACCCTATTACTGACCTTTAGTACCCGTACCGTCTGGCTGACACTACCGCTTGCAAGCGTATATCTACTGGCATTAAGTATCGTTTCGCACAATCTGACCCTGACTCTGCGCAAAAAGAACCGCGAACTCGAACGCATTGCGCTGATGGATCCCGGTCTGAAGATTCCAAATCGTCGTCTGTTTGAGCGGCGGCTTGAAAGTGAATTTTTGCGGACGCAGCGAGGTGAGGGTAAAGCCTGGTTAATGCTCCTGGATGTCGATCACTTCAAACAGGTTAACGACACCTTCGGGCATGAAGCGGGTGACTTTTTACTGTCAGAAATCTCGGCACTGCTGCGAGACAGCGTCGGCCTGAAGGATATTCCTGCCCGTTTTGGCGGTGACGAATTATGTGTGATTGTACGGGACGCGGATGAACCCAGCATCCTGTTGCTGGCAGAAAAGATTAAACAGGGGATTGCCCTGTTGCGGTTGCCAGCGTCATCCACCTTTCAGTGTTCGGTGAGTATCGGCATTGCACCAGCGAGTGATGCATCATCAATTCATGAGTGGCTAAGATGCGCTGATGAGGCGCTTTATCAGGTCAAGCGCGCCGGACGCAACAATGTTCAGGTGTGGCATGCCGGTACGCGGGAAACGCTGAGTGAAGTCAGCAGCAAACAGAGAATCTAGCCTGAGACAGCATCTCAGGCTGAAGGGTTAAATCGCCGGGTAGTCGCCGGTGCCTTCAGGCCACGGCGTCAGCAAATCAAAACCCTTTTCGGTGACGGCGATGGTATGTTCCCATTGCGCAGAAAGCGAACGGTCTTTGGTCACGACCATCCAGCCATCTGACAGCACGCTGGTCCCGGCTTTACCGGCGTTAATCATCGGTTCGATGGTGAAAATCATCCCCGCCTTTAGCGGCATGCCTTCGCCCGGCGTGCCGTAGTGCAGCACCTGCGGATCGGTGTGGTAAATCTCACCGACGCCGTGACCGCAATACTCCCTCACCACAGAGAAGCCAGCGCCTTCCGCTACACGCTGAATCGCCGCGCCCACATCGCCCAGCGTTGCGCCAGGACGGACGGTTTTAATGCCTGCGACCATTGACTGATAGGTGATCTCAACCAGACGTTTGGCGCGAACCGACGGCGTGCCGACAAAGTACATCCGGCTGGTATCGCCGTACCAGCCATCTTTAATAATCGCCACATCGATATTGACGATATCGCCATCCTTGAGCTTCTTGCTGGCCGGAATACCGTGGCACACTACATGATTGACCGACGTGCAGGTGGTGCGGGTATAGCCGTGATAACCGATGTTAGCGGGCGTCACCTTAAGTTCATTCACAATGAAGTCGTGGCAGATATCATCCAGCTCTTCAGTCGTAATGCCAGGGCGGACGTGAGGGGTGATCATTGCCAGCACCTGAGCCGCAGCCTGTCCGGCTGCCCGCGCCATTTCAATCTCCGCGGCGGTATGAATTTTAACGGTGTTCATGACACGTCTCCTTGTGTAGTGAGGCTCTCTTTAGGGAGCATATTGCGGATGTCAGCGCTGCCTTCCAGTTCGAGCCGGATCAGCATCTGCGCCAGTTGGTGTTGAGTTTTCTGTGGATACAGTTCAGCCAGCATGCCAAGCTTAAGCCAGTGTTCTGCCTGCGAATTAATTGAGCGGCTCATCGCCTGACTGGCGATGCGCAGATTCTCATGCATCAGGTCGGAGATTTTTACGATACCCATGTGAGCCTTATATAAAACGTATATGTTTTGTATATATTAACGCCAGCGGGGTGGTTTGAAAAGAGGTGAAATTGTTGCCTGGCTGAAAGGCGGTATAGCGCTTTCACCTGCAGCCATGCATTTGTTGAAAACAGAAAGACTTACACGTCACAGAGAAGTTCATTTGGCCGGGTAACAGTGATGCAAGCCTCAACAAACCACACTGAGCGATGCGATGTTCGAATGAGACAGTTGTGTATGTGCTGGCGGGGAGTGAGTAAATCCATCGTCTGCTGCATGGCTATACATCATAGACGCTTAAACCAGCCTGGAGTGAGCGATCAACATGGCGATCTCTGGCGTCATAGGTTCCGGGGCCGACTGCTTAAACGTGAAGTGCAGATGTACACTGTGAACCATCATGCGTCATACGTTGTCAGCTGCAGACTGCAAATTCTTACGTCGGTACGCACTCCATTCTGGCCAGCAACGTTCAGGATTGATATCAAAATAACCGCGGCATTCAGCCATAGCGAAAGCAACGTCACCCGGCACTTCAATACAGATAGCATTATCCCGGATGTGGCTGACTTCTGCCTCTGTAAGCGGGCTGCCTTTCTCATTCTCATTTTTCATCAGTAATGGGATAAGCGCGGGTATGTAAACAATGCTCATTAGCCATTTCCTTTAATGCTTAAAGTCCAGATTGCCAGGGAGAAATCAGCATGTGGCCTCTCCGTTATGTTGCAAATACCGTTCCGGACGTTTCTGCTTCCTGTAATATATTGATTCATAGTCGTTCCAGTGCCGCGAGGCTTCTAAATAAATTGATGTTGTCCTTACAGACAGTCAGGGCAGAGCGCCATTTATGACTTCTCCCGTTTTATTCTTATTCACTAGTCATATTTTCGACAAGCATCGGGATATCTTCAGCCATATATGCAATATTTTTCAGATTGACTTAAGTTATTAACGACACGCTGTTTATGCACAACATCCGTAATTTGACTTACCGGGACTGAAGACCGATGAAATTATTGATATCGCATCGCTACTATGCTGGTCAGGTGAGATATTTACGTCGTGATCGGCGCGTGTAAGGCGATTATTATCAGATATAGCCTTTTCTAAAACCAAATTCAGGAGGTTCTTTTGCAGCCAGACGCTATGCGGTTGTTTATACGTCCAGTCACGCCAGCAGATGTCGATGATCTTTTCAGAATCTATGGCGATCCAGCGACCAACACGTTTAATCCAGCGGGTCCGCATCCGGATATTCATCATTCCTAGGATATTTTGTCCCGCGCGATTAGCCACTGGGAATCGCATGGTTTTGGCAGTTGGGCTATCCTGCTCCGGGACCATCCTGACAGAGTCATCGGTTTTGGCGGATTGAGTATCAAAAAATTTGCCGATATCACCATCAACAATCTGGGTTATCGCTTTTCTACTGATTCCTGGGGGAAAGGTCTGGCGACGGAGTTTGCGAACTATGCGGTCGGTTACGGATTCAATGAATTAACACTCCCTGAGATATCTGCAGTCGTGAGAGCGAATCACCTGGCTTCACAAAAAGTTCTCGTCAAAGCGGGACTAAGGCATATCAGGGATATTCATGATGTCGAAAACGCGCCCGCCAGCATGCTGTTTAGCCTGAAGCGGGATGAGTGGCACCATGGAGAAGGGTGAGGCACTCCCGTCAATTTTTGCCATTGCTTTCACGGTTGCTCAGTTTGACACCAAACACGCAGAAACCCAGTAAATCCTTTGCTTCATCTTCCACTCGCGTCACCATGACAAGATCGGACGAACCGTCAGGCAGCACCACCTCATAAGGAGGATAGGGAAGTCCTTTTTTACGGAACGCCTGCAACCAGAGTAACTTGTCAGCCTGAGACGGTATCACCTCATAAATATATTTATGGATAACATCCTGCGGGGCCCAGCCGACCCTTTCCGCAAATGTGTCGCTTGCATCAACAATCATTAACTCTGGATTAAGAAAGCAAATGGAGGTGCCTGGAACAGCATACATTGATGATATCTGATGCGCTCGCTGATCGAGAGAAAGTCTCGCATCCCGCTGGATGAACCCCTTGTCATTGGCCGTCGTTAGCAGCTGGCAGCTTTCTGCAGCTGATACCGGCCGTCCAAAAAGATAACCCTGCGCATACAGACAGCCAATGCCCCGTAACATTTCAGCCTGCTCCACTGTTTCAACCCCTTCAGCAATGACATCCATATCAAGGCTTCTGCCCAGACCGACCACGCTGGAAATAATTTTCCGGCTGTCTTTTTTGTCCAGCATGGACCGGATAAAGCTGCTATCAATTTTAAGTGTGTTTACTGGTAATTGAATCAGCCACGCAAGGCTGGAATAGCCTGTACCAAAGTCATCCATCGCGATCGTACAGCCCATCTCTGATAAGGCTTCAATTTCGGTCCGGGCGGATTTTATGTCATTTAGCAGGGCCGTTTCGGTAATCTCAATCTTTAACCTGGCCAGATCAAACTGAGATTTAAGGGCCGTTTTCCTGATGGTTTCAGTAAGATACCTGCCGTTAAGCTGAGATGGGGAAACATTCATTGATAAAAATTGATGGTCCGGCCACGCCGCCGCCGCTTTAAACCCCTGGACCATAAGACTGAACATCAGTTCGTCAAGCAGGCCTGCTCGCTCCATAGCCGGAATGAAATTTGCCGGAGGCGTGATCGACCCTTTGGGCGAAATGTGTCGCGCAAGCATTTCAAACCCCATCACGCGCAGATCTTCCAAAGAGACTATCGGCTGGAAAAACGGATGAAATTCTCCTCTTTTTATACGCTGCTGCAAAAGTTCGCGCGGCTCGCCATTTCTTACGCCATGTTTCATTTTATTCCTGTTACGACCTGATTTTCTGAGGGTTAACAGACAATCCTTCAGGTCTTATGCGTGGTAATATTCAGCAACATCAGTTGAGCTTAATTATTTTATATTGTGTCAGTAAAGCTATTCAGGAGAACACTGTTTCACGGGGTGGATATATTAAGACTCCCTTAACTTAGATGGGTCATTAACAATTCAAAGTCAGTACAGTTATATTATAACTCTGACACAGAATACAATTTTATCATTATCGGCTAAGGCTCATTTTTCATTAGATCGCAATAGCAGGACCGTTAGTAAAATATCGCTCGGCATTATGGCATTCGTTTAGCCTTTCTGTGGTCGGGAGCGTGTGCGCAACCGGTTCCGTACGAAATCACGAGGTCATAATCCGAATCAATGTGAGCTCCTTACGGCGTTTCCGTAAGAGAGTATAAGAACATTTATATCATGTTGTAAAAGATCATGAACGATTGAGGAGTCTGGGTCATTTACATGATACAACGTAACATCATCAAAAAATAATGGTGTCCAGCATGATCAAAATTGAGGATTTTTGATGGCCATTCATATTGTCATTCCAGATGATTATCAGCTTGCAACTAAGCCGTTAGGTTTCCTCCAGCAAAACGAGAAATTCCACTGCTCAGCATTGGGAGACCTTAGCAAGGACTCGCGGGCAGATCTTCAGTTATCCTCTGCAGAGGCATTAATTCTGATCCGGGAAAGGACAGTGATCGATGAAACCTTTCTGCGACGCACACCAAAACTTAAATTAATCAGTCAGACGGGCAAGCTAGCCAGAAATGTAGATATTGATGCCTGTACACGGGCGGGTATCGCCATTGTGGAAGGCAGCGGATCCCCGATTGCGCCTGCTGAGCTAACCTGGCTCCTGATCATGGCCTCCCGAAGGAAATTAGTCTCGTCAGTGGACGCGATGGCTCAGGGGCGCTGGCAAACAGAAATCGGCTCGGCGGTTCACAATCAGGTCATTGGCATTCTGGGTTATGGAAAAATAGGTAAACGCATCGCGGCCTGTTCAGCCGTTTTTGGGATGCAGGTGCAGGTATGGGGAAGCCCGCGAGCGCAGGAAGAGGCGCGTGCTGACGGATGGCGGGTTCCCGGAAGTCGCGAGCAATTTTTCGCCACATGTGATGTGTTAACCGTGCACCAAAGGCTGGTGACGGCTACGGAAGGTAACATTACGCCAACAGATCTTGCGTTAATGAAAACAGATGCGTTATTCGTGAATACCAGCCGTGCCGAACTTGTTGCTGAAGGCGCGTTGTTGAACGCCCTGAAACAGGGTCGACCTGGATTCGCGGCACTGGATGTTTATGAAGAAGAGCCGATCTACAACACTCAACATCCTTACCTGCAGATGCCGAATGTGCTTTGCACGCCACATCTGGGCTATGTCGAGAAGGCCAGCTATGAACTTTATTTCAAAACGGCCTTTGATAATGTCGTGCGTTACTTCGAGGGCGACAGTTCACATGTCATTAATGGCACACATGACCAGCAAAAATAGTCATTGCATCCCGCCTCATCTTATTTTAGTGTTTACTTAATTTAGCAATCTCTAAAGTAATGAAATGAAAAACAGTCAGCTTGTCCGGTTGCAGGAAAGCGCTTCGATGGCAACCACGTTGCTTAAGTCGATGAGTAACAGCCATCGACTTTTAATCCTCTGCATCCTTATCGAAAAACCCGGAACATCGTCAGGGGAGCTGGCCCTGCAGAGCGGTCTGACGCCTTCAGCCACGTCTCAGCATCTGGCGAAAATGAAAGAGGACGGTCTGATTTCGTCTTCGAGGGTGGCGCAAAGAGTGAATTATTTCATCAAAGACGACGCCGTCAAAAAAGTGGTGTCCACGTTAAAAGAGATTTACTGCCCGGAGGATTTCAAATGAAGCCAGAAATACTATCGCCGTTGCAAGCCAGTAAACTCCTGGAGCAGGGCGCGGTGTTGGTCGATATCAGGGATCGTGCTGATTTTCTGAGAGAGCACATTCCGCAAGCCCTCTCCCTGCCGCTGACAGAAATTAACACGGGTAAAACCGTTGAAGGTTCAGATCAGCAGCCAGTGATTTTTCACTGTCAGGCAGGCATGCGAACCACCAATAATGCTGAACAACTCATGAGAGCAGCCAGTTCCGGGAACGTGTTCCTGATGTCTGGTGGTATTAATGCGTGGAAGAGTGCCGCACTCCCGATTATTGAAGATAAAAAACAACCACTGCCCATTATAAGACAGGTTCATATCACCGCAGGTATTCTTGTTCTGGTGGGTGTGATAGCGGGTTATGCCGTAGATAGTCGCTTATTTTTACTGTCAGGCTTTATTGGTGCCGGGTTAATTTTTTCTGGCGTCAGTGGTTTTTGTGGGATGGCGAGCCTGCTGCAAAAAATGCCCTGGAATAAAGCCGCTAAATAAATGTGTGCCCTGTTTACCCATAATAATCACAGCGCCTGACGGGTTACTGCGCTCGCCTGAAGGTTTCAGTCTGAAAAAATCAGGGCGCGCGGCATGCAACGCACTTCCAGTCATGCACCGTCATTCAACGCGAGTTGCAGATGATGCTCAATAAACTTCGCTTTTAGCGCACTGTAACCTTGCGGATCGTTGTGACAAACCCGTGCAGCAGCACGCTTTATCTCCGCATAGGCTCCAGCAGAATCACTGTTTTTTCTGAGATAATCACGAAAGGCAAGGTGCCTTTCAATCTGTTCATGTCCCGTCGAAAAGGCATGAACCTGGTGGCTGCGGCGATTGCCCCCCTTTATGAAGTATCTGCGCCCCGGTATGTCGTTCTCACCGCGACCAACGTATCCAGCGTTGCTCATTGCTGTCTGGCACTTATCCAGTTCGTCTATAGTTGAGACCTCCAGCAGTATGTCGATCACGGGTTTTGCTGACAGACCCGGTACTGCTGTACTGCCAATGTGGTAAATAGTCACCGCGACGTCGCCGAGCATTTCCTTTATCAGCGAACGTTCATCAGAAAAGGCTTCAGGCCATTTTTCATTGTATGGCACCACTACGATTGTGCGCATAATTACGTCCACTCTTTGTGTATCGATGCCTGCATTCAAACTGTTTGAATGATCATGGCAGGTCTGATTACCCGGTTGGTCAGCATATAATTATCAGGACACACATGAATATGCTGAACTTCATAAAAAAATGAATCTCTTAGTCCTTCATATTTTCTCCCTTTAACAGGCTGACATCGAACCTGAGTTTGCCAGCCTGCTCCGCACAAAATCGTGACGTCTGCGTTTTTTCATTACTGTAATTTCCTTGATCGCTGCCGATAACCAGATCAAGTACCAGCGAGCCATAGATGCGGAACGTCGGTGATAATCCAATAAATCAGACGTGAGGTCTTCTATGTATCGGAATAAAAAAATGAAATTGAGCGTGATGCTCACTGGCGCATTCCTTGCTGTCATCTTAACGGGTATTTTTGTGACAGGCTTTGCCGGATTCAAGCTCAACACGGCCAGCGATCAGCAGGAATTGACGCGCGCGCGACTGGGTGATCTCCAGGCCCTTCAGACGCTGAAAGACAACTTAACCCAGCAAACGGCGCTTTTACTTTCGGTAGCATCAGGCACTCAGCCTGAGGAAAAATTAAAAACGCAGTTCTTTGCATTGCAGACCAACAGTGACAACACCACTGCGCATTTTCGGGAACTGATCAACGGTGCCAAAAGTATTCCGGGGATCAATCTTGCTGAAGTTGAAGAGGCTTCCACGCAACTGAATAAAATTGAAGTCGCAACGGGTCCGCTTCAACAGGCAGAGAAAAATCTGTTTATGTCCGATGCCGTTGCATTCCAGCAAAAACTGCGTAGCGAACTGATTCCTGCACTCTCTGTTTACCGCAGTGCGGTGGATGGGATGGTTGATTATCAGGCGAGGGTAACGAGTAAAACGGCGGAAACGTCCACGCAGGCGCTCTCTGGTGTCTACATGACGCTGGCTGGACTGACTACCCTGTTTGTGATTATGGGCTTTGTGATGAGTGGCCTGATTACCCGCTGGCTTAAGGTGCAGCTGGGTGGGGAACCTTCCCATGCGCAGGGCCTGGCTGCCGCGATCGCGGCTGGTGATCTGACGACAACCGTAACCCTTCGTCAGGGAGATACCACCAGCATGATGGCGTCGCTGGATAGCATGCAAAACAATCTGCGCAGCCTGGTTTCGCATATCAAAGACTCTTCCACTTCGGTCGCGATGGCCGCCGATGAAATTTCTCAGGGCAATACCGAACTCTCTTCCCGCACCGAGCAGCAGGCCGCCGCTTTGCAGGAAACCGCTGCCAGTATTGAACAGCTTACCGTGACTGTAAAAAGTAACGCGGCGGGCGCACAGCAGACCGCGGATTCAGCCCGTGAAACCGCTGCGCTGGCGCGTTCGGGTGAACACAATATGCAACGCATGTCAGAGACGATGAATGATATTTCAAAAAGCGCGGTGAAAGTCCGGGACATCACTTCCGTCATCGAAGGGATTGCATTTCAGACCAACATTCTGGCGCTTAACGCTGCGGTCGAAGCCGCACGAGCGGGCGAGCAGGGCCGCGGTTTCGCTGTTGTTGCGGGTGAAGTCAGGACGCTGGCTCAGCGCAGTGCGACGGCAGCCAGAGACATTAAACATCTGATTGAAGAAGCTGTAACGCAGGTTGAAAGTGGCGTCGTCGTGGCAACCGGAACCGGCAAGAGCATTCTTGATATCAATGAGATGGTTGGAAAATTAGCCGTCGCGATGGATAACATATCACTGGCCTCTGCTGAACAGATGCAGGGTATTTCACAGGTCAGCATCGCGGTAAACGAGATGGATGGCGTCACGCAGAATAACGCCGCGCTGGTTGAGGAATCCTCTTCCGCTTCGCAATCGCTTTCAGCTCAGGCGCACTCTCTACGTGAAGCAGTGAATGCCTTCCGCATTTAAATGATGCGATAAGATGAGCCCTGCTCAGGCGGGCTCATGCGATATCGCCTTAGCCTGAACGTCCCTGCTCAAAAAAATTAAATTTTTTTGCATCCGTTTTCCTTCCCCATTCGTATTAACAGATAAGGGCACTCTGGCCCTGCCTGTAAACTCAATAGGGGAAGTGAAAATGAAACCAATCCTGCCAACTCTGATTTTTTCTGCCTTAGTCTTCAGCGGCGCCTCTTACGCGGCCAGCATGAACAGTGACACGGTGATGGTCGGTGGTGCTGCCATGTACCCATCTAAGAATATTGTTGAGAACGCTGTTAACTCGAAAGATCACACCACGCTGGTGGCCGCCGTTAAAGCTGCCGGGCTGGTCCCGACACTGGAAGGCAAGGGGCCGTTTACCGTTTTTGCCCCGACGAATGCCGCTTTTGAAAAACTGCCTAAGGGCACTGTTGATTCCCTGCTTAAGCCTGAGAACAAACAAAAACTCACCAGCGTGCTGACCTATCACGTGGTCGCAGGAAAACTGGACATGAAAGCACTGGAGAAAAAAATCAAAGCCGGAGGCGGTAAAGCCGAGCTTAAAACGGTCAATGGTGAATCGCTGTGGGTGATGGCGAACGGGCCACACAACATTCAGCTTAAAGATACTCAGGGCAATGTTGCCAGTATCACAACTTATGATGTGAACCAGAGCAACGGTGTGATTGACGTTATCGATACCGTTCTGATGCCGTAAAGCATTACCTATACTGAGTGTGGCCACTCATTTCGTGGCTACACCATTTACAGGGAAGCCGATGACAAAAAATGTGCCCCACATTCAGGCCGACTTAATGAACCTGATAGCCTGCGGCGATAAAGCTGCTCTTGAGCAGCTTTATCGCGTCCTGTCGCCCCGACTTTATGGGATCATCCTGCGGATGGTCAGACGCCGGGACTGGGCAGAAGAGATTCTGCACGACACGTTTATTCATATCTGGCAGTCGGCAAATTATTACGACGATAAGCGCAGCGAACCGCACATCTGGCTCAGCCACATCGCCAGAAATCGGGCGATTGATTTCCTGCGCAAGCATGAAAACCGATGCTGTTCGGTGGATGATATCAGCGAAGCGGAAGCGGGTGTCCAGATGCCACTGGTTTCAGATGAGAGTCATGCGGAGGCACGTCGCCTCCAGCACTGTATGGCGCACTTACCTTCAGAACAGCGACAGAGCATCTCGCTCGCCTATTATCGTGGCCTGTCGCAGAGTGAGATTGCGCTCTCCATGAGCCAGCCTGAGGGTACGGTGAAAAGCTGGATCCGTCGCGCGTTAATCCATCTTCGGGAGTGCATAGGCCTATGACTGCTCAGGAACACCATGATCTTACTGCGGCGGAATATGTGCTGGGTCTTACCGACGATGCGACACGTCATCGGCTTGATAAACGCCTCAACGACGATTCACACTTTGCTGCAGAAGTGCTGCACTGGCAGAAAGCATTCAGCGGCATCGATCTGCTCACCCACGATGTTATCCCGCCTCCTACCGTCTGGCCGCTGATTGTGCAGGATCTTCACCTGAACGCTGGCATCTCAGGCACGTCATCAATACGCAGGCAACCTGGCTTCTGGCTCGGCTGGGGTCTTGCGGCAGCAATGGCAGGCATCCTCATATACAACCAGGTGATTAAACCGGATACACCGCATTCCCTGCAGCCCATTGCGGTACTCAATGGCGTGCAGCCCAACGCACAGTTTGTTGTGAGTCTGGATAAGTCAGCGTCACGCATTCAGGTCTCCGCGCTCAACATCACGCTGCCAGAGAATAAAGCTCTGCAACTCTGGCTGATCAGGGGCAGTGCTGCGCCACAATCGTTGGGACTGATCAATCACACGAATAACAATGCTTTCCGTTTACCGCCCGGTGAGTTGAATAATCAGACGGTACTGGCGGTGAGTCTGGAGCCGGTGGGGGGATCTAAGCTCAGCGGGCCGTCCGGGCCGGTGATTTTCCAGGGCAAAGTGACGCTGCTTTAAGCTTTGGTGGTGCGGATTAAGGAGGCGTGCGTAAAAATGGAAATCCGGGACGCGACTGCATCAGATGCGGTAACCATCAGTAAGCTGATACATGAGGTATCGTTGCAATGTAATTTTTCAGAGATGGAGCCCTGTCCGCAATGGTTTGCCGACAGTATAAAGCCCGATGTGCTTAAGCCATTTATCGCTTCAGATGACTATCTCTGGCTGATTGCCGAGGAAAGAGGTGAGGTAACAGGCGTACTCACCCTTTTCGAAGGCAACTTAGTGAAATACTTTTTTGTGCATCCGAAGTTTCACCGTAAAGGGGTAGCGAGAGCACTCTGGCAGCAGGTAGTTCCCGTGCTACATTCAGAAATCAGTGTACGGTCCTCACTCTTCGCTGTTTCCTTCTATGAAAAACTGGGATTTAAGAAAGTGGGAGAGGTTAAGTTTTTCAACGGCGTATCATTTCAGACAATGATGGCTACGTTCTGAAAGAGCATAGGAATGTTCAGACTTTCTGCTTCTGCACTAAAACGACCCGGCGACGCATTCATCAAACCCGCTTCAGGGGCAAGTAGACCTGGGGCACCCCCTCCTCTTTATTTATTACTGCATGCCCTCCCTGTATTCAACTCGCTGACTTTTCGAGGCCGCTCATGTTGAGACGGCGGAGGCTTTGCGGCGTTTTTACATTTCATCTGCCACTTTTTACGCTTTTTTTACAGGCCGAACGGTTTAATTAACGGCACCGGGCGCTTATGCGCCTATGTTCAAGGAAGCCGTGGATGAAATGTATTAACAAGCCCTGGTCCATATCGGGATGCAGCGATGCTGCAGTTGCTGAGCTTGCTGAACAGCAGCGCCTTCGCCTTATTTCGCCTCGCAAATGGTTCAGAGATGCCATAGAAGCCAGTACCGATCCGGCACTGCTGAACTATCGCCTGATTGCTCAGTGGCTGGGCGAATCGATACCGGATACTCGTTCTCTGACTCTGGCGCTGAACAACAGCCTCTGTTTTGGACTTTATCGCAATGGCCGTCAAATTGGATTTGCCCGTGTGGTGACCGACATGGCGGAGACCTGGGTAATCCGCAATTTGTACATCTCGCCGGAATATCGCTTTATCGGCCTCGGCTCATGGCTGCTGCACTGCTGTCTGTCTCATCCTTGCGCCAGAGGCTGCCGCAGCATCATTGCGATGGGTGAGCCCGCACCGGATTTTTTCGAACGCAACGGATTTATGGCTTTTCCCTCACTGCCCGGCATCTATGTAACAACGTTGCACGATGGGGGCTACGACCCGATTTGCGCCCAAAGCCGCAGCCGGCATTAAGTCCAGGTGCACGCTTATGAGCGGTTTTCTCCAGTTCATTCTCCGACCTCCGATTAATAGCGGCTCGCTGCCAGGCACGATTGCCTTTTCGCAGCGGGTTCTTAAGGAACACACCATGTCAGGCCTTGTCCTTGTTTCTCATAATCAGTGTCAACGATCGACGCTTACTGCCGTCTATGAAGGCATACTTTCCCGTCAGGGAGGGCTGTGGATTAGCTGGGATGGTGAAAGCACTGTCATGCCTCGGGATGTGTCAGGATCCTACTCCGTGCAGCAGGCCGGCCAGTATGAAACCGTAACCTTCCCCTATACGCCGGGCGAATTGAATGAGGGTTACCACAACTATATTCACAAAGGACTCTGGCCTGTGTTTCACCAGCGCCCTGACATGGCCCGATTTTCAACCAGTGGCTTTCAGGAATATAAAAACCTTAATAAGGCCTATGCGCGCGCCATTTGCGAAAATGCCACACCCGACAATGTTATCTGGATTCAGGATTATCATCTGCTTGGCTGTGCTTTTTATATTCGTGAGGAAGGACTGATTAACCCGGTGGGTATTTTTCTGCATCAGCCTTTCCCGGCTGGCAGAATGTTTGAAACCATTCCCGAATGGCGCTGGTTGACGGACTCATTACTGTGTTGTGACCTTATTGGCTTCCAGACAGTACAGGATATGAATAACTTTCTCGTCTGGCTGGAGAGCGAATTCCGGCTGGAGCGGCTGGAGGCCCAGAGCTTCCGCATTCATGGCCGGATTATCCGGGTGGGTGTGTTCCCGGTCGGAATTGACCTTGATGACGTCCAGTGTCTGCGCGAGAGCAACAGTTGTGCTTACATGGAGATGCAGTGTCGCGAAAGCCTGCCTGAAAATACCGTGCTCAGCGGTGGCCATCTTGATGAGAGTTCAGGGCTGCCTTACCGGATCAGCACCCTGGAGGTGCTACTGAGAAGGCATGATTGCTATCAGAAAAATATCACGTTGTTGCAACTGGCACCGCCGTCAGCCGGACACGCACATGATGCGTCAGAACTCGGCCATGCACTGGAAGCACTGTGCGGCGAGCTCAATGGCGTGCATGGCACAATGAACTGGTATCCGGTCAACTATCTGACTCACACCTACAGCCGGGAAGAACAGGCCGGTATCTATCGTGCCTCACGCGTTGCGCTGGTAACGCCATTAATGGCGGGCATGAGCCTCATGGCGAAAATGTATGTCGCCCTGCAGGACCCGAAAAATCCCGGCGTGCTTATTCTCTCGCAGTTTGCCGGGGCAGCAGAGCAAATGGAGGGTGCCATCATCGTCAATCCTTATGACCCAGATGCCATGGCGAGTGCAGTGCATCGTGCCCTGCAGATGCCGTTACACGAACGGCGAAGTTTGCATGCCCGTCTGATGAAAGGTCTGCATATGCACAACAGTCATCATTGGGCTGGGTCATTTTTGCGCCTGCTGAACGCTGAGCCTGCTGCCCCGGAAGCCTTGCCGCCGCCTGCCTTTTCTCCGCGCCTTAGCAGTAGCCGGGCGAGGTACTGAGTTTTAAAGTTATAAAGCAGGAATTGATAAACTGAGTGTATCGGCGATCGGAATTCACTATTAATTAAGGGGGCTTTGTGCGTATTCGACCGTCATCCCGACTCCTCATTCTTTCACCTGAAAATCGCGTTCTTCTTTTTAGTTTCTGCCATAAAGGTGATGCTCTGAGCGGAAAATCATACTGGGCGACACCGGGTGGCGGGCTTGAGGACCAGGAATCTTACGAACAGGCGGCTTTGCGCGAGTTATTTGAAGAAACGGGTCTGAGAAGAACAACGCCAGGGCCGCAGATAGCGTCGCGGGACTTCACCATGATGTTGCCTGATGGGGAGAATGTTCTTGCTAAAGAGCGTTATTTCATCATTTATGCAGAAAGATCAGATCCTGACGCCTCAGGATGGAGTCGCAATGAAAAGGATGTCATTCGCGGGCATCATTGGTGGACTTTAGAAGAACTCATAAAGTCTGATGAAACGATCTTCCCACGCGACCTCATCATTAACCTGCTTAAAAGCAAATTAGCGGGTTCCTCAGCGCTTACGCCATCCTGATCCGACGTTCGCTAACCCGTCTGTTGAGGGGCAGTCTGACTCACAGGTGTGCATGATGCATGTGCGGTACAGCACAGACGACCCCGTTTTTCGGGCTATCAGGCTACTGATCGGCTCATACCGAGCCGATCAGTAGAACGTAGCCGGCACGTTGAACTATTTTATTTACTGATTGCGTCAGCTACCAGGTTTGCTGCGCTGGCCAGTACATCTTTCCGCGCGGCTGCGTTTTTACCGTGCTGCGTGAAGTAGGTCGTCAGAATGATGGGGGCGTGATTCTTTGGCCAGATGACGGCAATGTCATTAGTTGTGCCATAGTCTCCGCTGCCGGTTTTATCTGCCACTATCCAGTCAGCCGGAAGACCCGCTTTAATGCTGTTTACACCCGTAGTATTGCCCTTCATCCAATCTGAAAGCTTTGTTCGTTGCTCTTCTTTGAGTGCAGGTCCCAGAACAAGCTTGTTAAGTGTGTCAGCCATCGCTGATGGTGTCGTTGTATCACGCACATCACCCGGAATTGCTGTATTAAGTTCAGGTTCCTTTCTGTCCAGACGAAAAACCGTATCACCTGTTGTCCGGGCAAATTTGATGGCCTGCTGCGGGCCCCCCAGATAAGTGAGTAATTTATTCATCGCAGCGTTATCACTGTATTGCAACGCCGCAGCACTCAACTCAGCGACAGTCATGGATGAGTCGATATGTTTCTGGGTAATTGGGTTGTAATTAACCATGTCACTTTTATTTATATGAATTTTTTTATTAAGCAAACCAGGGTTACTTTCACTTTTCTTTAATATCGCCGCAACTACCATCACTTTACTCGTACTGCAGAGCGGAAATCTCTCATTGCCTCGCCATGAATATTTTGAACCATCTGAGGTGTCAAGAACTGTCACGCCGAGTCTTCCACCTGATTGCTTTTCCAGTGTCTCAAACTGGCTTTTTAACGTTTGCTGGTCGAACGCAGCATAGGCTGAGACTGAGCAACCTGCAGCGGCGAGCAGTGCAATGCCGGCCAGGCTTGTTTTAAAATTCACCTTCATATTTTACCTTTTTCAGAAATCAATAAATCAGAGTGTGCTTGAGTTCACGCGGGAATAACTTCTCATCCCTTAAATTACTTGCCTCAAAATAAACCAATTTTCCTGTAAGAAAAAACGGTATAAATTGATACCAGTCATAAGGATTTCTGGGGTCTGATGTGAAAAGTGACATCCCGCTCAATGCGCTGCGTGCGTTTGAAGCTTCTGCCCGACACCTCAACTTTACGAGGGCTGGCATGGAACTGTTCGTCTCTCAGGCGGCGGTCAGTCAGCAGGTCAGGCTGCTTGAAGAAAGATTAGGGTTGGTTTTATTTAAAAGGCTTTCACGGGGCCTTGAGCTGACCGATGAAGCCCGGTTACTTTTCTCCAAAATTTCAGAAGAATTTCATGGAATTGAAAAGGCTTATCGCCAGTTTGAAGGAGGGAAAGTCAGGGAGGCACTGACTATTTCCTGTGTGGGCACATTTGCACTGGGCTGGCTTTTACCACAAATTGAAGATTTTCAGCAGAGGCATCCTGCTATCGAACTGAGTATCCAGACGAACAATAACGTTGTAAGCCTCGCCGGAGAGGGTGTCGACTTTGCTATAAGATACGGTTCTGGCAACTGGACCTCATCGCATAACCTGTTAATCATGGATGCGCCGCTAACGCTACTGTGTCGGGCTCAAACAGCGAAGAGACTGCTAAAGCCTGGTGATATATCCGGCGAGACTTTATTACGTTCTTATCGTCTGGAAGAGTGGGAAAATTGGTTTGCTGCGGCAGGCATCCCGCCATTCAGAATTAATGGACCTGTTTTCGATTCTTCACGCCTTATTATTGATGCCGTGATGATCACTGGCGGCGTAGCACTGGCTCCTGATGTCATGTTTCAACCGGAAATAAAGCAAGGCTTACTTGCCAGACCCTTTGATATTTATTCAGGACATGATGGGTACTGGTTAACGTGGCAGAGATCCAGAAAAATAACCCAGTCGATGAATATATTCCGGGAATGGATTATTCAGCAAATAATTACACCGTGATTTATCCAGTTCGATCTGTCATTACGTTACGCAGTTCCTCCCTGAGCCAGCTCAGCGGCATATCGTTATCAAAGCGTTTATGCCAAAGCAATGAAAGGGCGATTTCAGGCGTTGCTACTGGTACAGGACTGCAGCATAAGCCGTAATGAGTCACCCAGTCATCGGTCAGCCCGGCAGGGACGGTAGCCAGGGCGGGTGTGCGAACCAGCAGTGGAGGCAAAGAGGAAAAATGCGGCGTCACGTAGCGAATCGAACGTGCCTTTCCCACTGCTGCAAGCTGGTCATCAATGGCGCTCCAGGTCGCTCCACGATAAGAGACCAGCAGATGATCGTGCGCCACGTAATCCTCCAGTGTTAGTGGTGCAGGCAACGAAAGCTGTCGCGGGTGCCACACCGTACAAAATTCATGTGAGACAATCTTCTCGCGCCGCAGCGTGGCGAGCATATTATCACCCACTGAAATAGCAAGATCGATCTCTCCACGCGCGACCAGTTCCGCATCCCGAAAGGGATCGCTGGCTATGACCTGAAGCGTAACGCCCGGAGCGGTGCGCGAAATGCGCGTATACAGTTCTGGCATCAGCCAGCGTTCAACCCAGTCACTCATCCCCAGTCGGAAAACATGCGTCGCCTTAGAAGGCGTGAAGGATGCTGGCTGAAACAGAATGTTCTGCATATGCGCCATTAAAGGGCCCAGCTCAGCGATCAACGATTCAGCTCGCGGGGTAGGCTCCATGCCTCTCGCCGTGCGCACAAACAGGGGATCGCTGAACATCACCCGCAACCGGGCCAGAGCATTACTGACCGCAGGCTGACCCAGATGCAGCTTTACTGCTGCACGAGTAACGCTGCCTTCCCGCTTCAGAACTAACAGCACCATCAGTAAATTCAGATCGATACGATGAAAATCATCTTCTTTGATAGTCAGCATCAGTTTAATCAATTTGAGTGATACAGGTTGCGTAAGGATACTGCCCACCAGGTTGTGATGACACTTTCCAGGAGAGAAATTGATGAAAATTTTACTAATACTGTTGGCTTCACTTATCGCGTTCGGTTCTGTCCAGGCTGCCGAACAGCCGTCTGCACTGGATCAGCAGGCCCCGGGCTATTACCGGATGAAGTTGGGGAAATTGCGCATTACCGCCGTTTCCGACGGCACGGTGACGATTCCTCTTGATACATTACTGACAAATATTTCACCGGATAAACTCAGCAAAGCAATGGCCACAGACGCAATGACGCCGCAGGCCGAAACATCGATTAACGCCTTTGTCATAGACGATGGCAAACAGCGAATCTTAATCGATACCGGAGCCGGCGAGCTATTCGGTCACCATGGCGGCCATCTGCTGACTAATCTGGCAGCCGCTGGCTATCCGGCAGAGTCGATCGATGCCGTGCTTCTGACCCATATCCATGCCGATCACTCAGGCGGTGTCTCGCGTGCAGGCAAGCCTGCCTTTCCAAATGCCGGGGTGTTCGTCGATAAACGGGATGTCGATTTCTGGCTTGATCCGGCTAATGTCAGCAGGGTGGAGGCCAGTCAGACTCATACCTTTGCTGAGTCTGAACGGACGCTTCGCCCGCTCATCAATGCTGGCCTGCTTAGAACGTTCATGGCGCCAGCCACCTTACCGGGAGGAATTCGCGCTGAGTCGACAGCCGGTCACACACCGGGCAGCGTACTTTATCACGTAGAGAGTGAAGGGCAGACGCTGGTATTGTGGGGCGATATCATCCATGCCAGAGCAGTGCAAATGCCCGATCCGGAGGTAGCTATACACTTTGATGTCGATCAGAAACGGGCTGTCACTACACGTGAAAGGGTACTGAAACAGGCTGCTGATAAGGGCTACTGGGTCGCTGCGGCGCATATCGCCTTCCCTGGTCTGGGCCATGTTATGTACGAGGGTGATGCTTATCGCTGGGTGCCTGCTAATTACACCACGCAGCTCGGGCAGTAAGTTTTTAGTGAGGCTAACTATTGCAATACGTTATAAATAATTGGTTTAGTTAAGCGTTTTAGGCGGACTTATCCGTCACAAGCTTAAAACTAAGCAGGTTGAGCCATCATCGGGCATCCATTCCGGATGCCCCTTAAATTCACTCTTTCATCGTGCTGCCTCTGGCACCAGGCCTGAAGGCATGCTCTCTTGCACGCCAGGCGATGATAAACGCAACAACCATAAAGGCCAGGAGCGCCCAGGGGAAAGAGACCGCACCGGCGTTATTAAGAAGCAGACCTCCAATGACGCCACCGCTGGCGATGGCCAGATTCCATGCGGTTGTCACCATCGCCTGAACGACATCGACATGATTGCCTGCCGCGTCAGCAGCGGCCGTCTGCATCTGAGTGGATGCCCCCCCAAAAGACCATCCCCATACAATGACAGCCACATAGACCACAATCTGTTCCCACATGCCAGCGGCCAGCGCCACAGAAACCGCCGCCAGTGCCACAAGGCTGAGCAGAACCAGATTGCGCAGATGGCGATCCACCAGCATGCCGGTAATCCAGATGCCAGCCAGTGCTGCAATGCCAAACATCAGCAGAATAAGCCCAACGTTTTCGGTCAGCCCCGACAACTGCAGAAACGGCCCGATGAACGTATAAAGAATGTTGTGAGCCGTCATCCACAGAAGGATAACCGCCAGAACGGGTCTGACGCCGGGCATACGGAAAACCTGCCATACCGGCAGTCGACGGTCAGCCTGCTGGCCCGGCAAGTCAGGAACCGCGACCCATGTCCAGATAAAGAGAATAATGGCCAGTGCTGCCATGATCCCAAAGGAGACTCTCCATCCCATCATACTGCCCAGCCATGCGCCTGCCGGGGTTCCCAGCGACAGGGCAACCGGTATTCCGACCATCGCAATGGCCAGCGCGCGGCCCTGCAACTCAGCAGGAACGAGGCGGCGCGCATAGCCCGCCAGGATTCCCCATGCAAGTCCGGCAGCCACACCGGACATGAAGCGGGCTGCCATCGTCAGCCAGTAGCTGGACGAAAGGGTGGTAACGGTGTTGAAAATCAGGAATGTCCCAACGGCAAGCAGCAGCACTTTTTTACGTCGCCATCCACTGGTCAGAACCGTTAACGGGATCGCCGCCAGCAGCGATCCAAGCGCATAGATGCTGACCAGCTGGCCTGCCATTACCTGAGAAACACCCAGCCCTTTTCCGATCTCCGGCAGCAGACCCGCCGGAAGGGTCTCAGTCAGGATGGCAATAAAGCCTGTCATGGCAAAGGCCAGCAGGGAAGCCAGAGGCAGGCCTCGGTGTGTTGTGGTTTCACTGAATGCGGTATGGGCGTGCACGTTGAGTCCTTTTTTAAGTTTGTAACGCTTAAAAATTGAGAAAATCCGTGTGGTCACGGGTGGGTTGATATACATAACGATCGGTATATATATTCGAAACTATAGGCCGTCAGGTAGCTTGTCAAGCACATATGTATCGATTAGTATTTATCTAAGGCAAGTTTAAAAAGGAACGGATATGGCTCAGATGGGACGTCCACGAACATTTGACCGTGACGAGGCAATTCTTCAGGCAATGACACTTTTCTGGCAGCATGGTTACGAGTCCACTTCGCTTGCCATGCTCAAGGCGAATCTTGGTAACGGTATCACCGCACCCAGTTTTTACGCCGCGTTTGGGTCTAAAGAGGCGCTATTCGAAGAGGTTGTCGAATGCTATATGACGACATATGGTCAGGTGAACGATTGTCTTTGGGACGACACGCTTGAACCAAGACAGGCTATCGAACTCGCGTTACGGCGTTCCGCAAAGATGCAGACCGAACAGGGGCATCCCAGCGGTTGCCTGATCGCGCTATCCGTTAATACCTGTTCACCTGCAAACGCACACATTCGTGAGATTCTTGCAGCGCAACGCGCCAGGACCAGAGCGGGATTTTTGCGATGTGTTAACAGCGCGAAAGAGGCGGGAATTCTGGCTTCCGATACAGACGTGCAGGCACTGGCCAGGTTCTTTCACAGTTTTGAAATCGGCCTGTCTACCGAAGCCCGCGATGGTGCAACCGGTAAAGAACTTGATGCGGCGGTATTAACCGCCATGAAGACCTGGGATGCCGCTGTCCTTAACGCTGTTGATTGACAGAAAACGACGCCCAGGCTTAATACGACGCGTGTTCATCTCAGAGGGCAGTTGTGCGTGAACGTAATACCCGCCGTTCTCAATAAGGAAAAGACGAATCGTGGCAATCAAGCTTATTGCTGACGCGAAAACGTGGGCGCGAAACATCAAACGAGATGTGCATGCGGTATGGCTTGCCGCACGCGATCCCCTTACGCCGTTGGTTGCTAAAGTGCTGGCGTTGATCGTCGCGGCTTATGCGGTTTCACCCATCGATCTGATACCCGACTTTATTCCCGTTATTGGCTATCTCGACGACCTGATTATTGTACCGCTGGGGATCATGCTGGTGGTGCGTCTTATTCCCCCCGAGGTGATGCGCGAACATCGTGAAACTGCAGCGCAAGCCAGTGAACGTCCGGTCAGTCGTATAACGGCTGGGATCTTTATCGTGATATGGATTGTTTGTACCACCGTACTGTTAAGTCAGCTCATGGCTGCGTTCAGGCATCATTTTTTCTGAAAGCACGGTAGTCGATTTTCCATGCATTCAGCTTGTTATATAACGCCGTGCGTGAGATCCCGAGCAGTTGCGCCGACTGACGCAGATTCCCCTGTTGTTCACTGACAACCTGTAAAATATGCATGCGCTCCAGGTTTTGCAACGAGGGTTGACTATCCCCGGACGCATCACTGGCTAAGACGTCCTGCAGAGATTCAGGCAAATCGGCTCGGGTAATCTCTAACCCTTCACTCAGGTTGATGACCCGCTCGATGACATTTTCCAGCTCGCGCACATTTCCCGGCCAATCCCAGGCTTGCAGACAGGCCATTGCGTCAGGCGCGACCACCGGCGGAATACGCTTTATACGAGTACAGAGTGCCTGAATAAAGATGTTAACCAGCTCCGGAATGTCTTCGCGACGATCGCGCAGCGGCGGGATTTCCAGTGAAATCACATTAAGACGATAATAGAGGTCGCGCCGGAAGGCGTTTTTCTCCACGGCGTCCAGTAAGTTGCAGTGGGTTGCCACGATAATGCGCACATTCACTTTCACTGGCTGCGCCGCGCCGATACGCAGCACTTCGCTCTCCTGTAAAACCCGTAATAAGCTGGTTTGCGCTTCGAGTGGCATCTCACCAATCTCATCCAGAAAAAGGGTGCCGCCGTCAGCCAGTTCAAATTTGCCCGCTGAACCGCCACGCCGTGAACCCGTGAAGGCACCATCGGCATAGCCAAACAGCTCGCTTTGCACCAGATCCCGCGGTAACGCGCCGCAGTTCAGGGCGATAAATGCTTCCTGCTGGCGCGGACTGGCATTATGAATGGCCTGAGCAAATAACTCTTTGCCGGTGCCGCTTTCACCGCTGAGCAACACTGTGCTGTCGGTACGACTGCTGATACGTGCCTTGTGTATCGCCTGCTGCAGGCGGGGTGAATGGCCGCGAATCATCTCAAACGTGTAACTGGCGCTGACACCCATTACCCGTCGCGTAATGGCGCGGATACGCTGATTTTCACGCAGTGACAAGACCCGCCCGCCATCCGGTGCGGGCATCAACGATATCAGGCAGGAGAGGGGAGCGAGGCCGTCGGGCCGGAACTGCAGTTCGAGGTCATTACAGAAAGGCATGGAAAGCAGCGATCCGCTCTGCGGCTTGAGCAGTTCATCAATCGGAGTATCGCGTGGATCCAGCCCGCTGAAAATCTGGCGCGCATAGCGGTTAAGCGTTTTGATGCGCCCCTGTTTATCACAGACAATGACACCTTCATTCAGCGTCTCCAGAATGGACTGCTGTTCAGCCAGCAGGCGTCGTAACATCAGTTGCTGCCCGACAGCTTCCGCCGCCGCCTGTACGGTACCGAGCGTGTGGGCGTTAAAGTTATCCGGCGTGGCGGTCAGCGTCAGCACGCCAATCAACTGTCCATTTTCATCGCGCACTGGTGCCGCAGCACACTGGCGGCGACGTTTACGCAGATCAAATTTCCAGTTCTCACCGCTCAGCACATACACCAGCCGCTGTTCAATCAGGCAACGCGCAGTACAGTTAGTGCCCAATATCTCTTCACGCAGAATACTGCCGACGGGTGTCAGGTCGGCACCGCAATAATGCAGCGTCACGCCCTGGGCGTCGGTGAGGTTTATGTGCCCGTCCGGATTATAGGCGAGCAAATTTTCCATAATGCTGCGCGCAACAAGTATTAGTTCAGCATTGTTCTCAAGAATGGCTGTCAGCTCACTGGCTGGCGGGGCGGTATAGCTAAAACAGTGGGGATCGATAGCGTACTGCTGCGAGCGCTGCCAGGAGTGCAGAATCGTTTGTCGCAGCGCTGGCGGTTGTTCGCCCTGGGTAAAACGCTGCCAGCTCTGCCATAGCAGGGCGTCCCAGCTATCAGCGCCTTCACGATCTGGCAGGCTGAAAATCGCGTCACTCTCATCCCGTAATAACAGTTGCTGATTCACCGGCTACTCCCTCTCAATTTAATGTCCATTTTATTGACATGTTAAGTTGACATGTAAACTTTGTTGCCAGTTTGTGACGTGGCGCTGTGGCAGCGCTCACAAAATTTGCCGGATTTCGGTTGGCATCACCTTTGCAACAGGGGTTGCAACGACATAAATCCAACAAGCCAGGGGAAATAAGTGGTTATGCGCAAACATAATTTACGGCTGATTCTGTTTATCTGTGCCATTGCTTCACTGAGTGGCGTGATTCTGGGTTATGACGCTTCCGTGATTTCAGGGGTCATCGATCCGCTGACAGAACATCTGAATTTAACCCCGTGGGAAAGTGGCTGGGCGGTGTCAAATGTCATTCTTGGCTGCATCGTCGGTGCATGGGGCGTTGGCTTTATTTCAGATCGCATCGGCCGCAAATCGACCTTAATCGTCACCGCCATACTCTTTTTGATCTCTGCGGTGGGCGCTGCGCTGGCCAGTTCGCTGACGGATTTCGTTATATGGCGACTCACCGGCGGGCTGGCGGTCGGGATGGCTTCTGCGATTACGCCGCTTTATATCGCGGAGATTTCGCCGAAAGACTGGCGCGGACGGATGCTGGGCCTGCAGCAGATGCTGATGGTCGGCGGACAGGTAACGGTCTATATCGTGAATTATCTGATTGCACGCGGTATGCCGCATCAGTGGATTGTCAGTGAAGGCTGGCGCTGGATGCTGGCCTCGGGCGTTGTGCCCTGTTTGCTATTCCTGCTGCTGGTGCCCTTCATGCCAGAGTCGCCGCGCTGGCTGGCACTGAACGGCAAAAAAGAACGTGCCCTCGCCGTGCTCACCCGTCTTTCAAATGCCCGGCACGCCGAGCGGCTGCTACAGGAAATCCTGACGGCAAATCGGGATGACAACATCCAGACCAGTCAGCGCGGCATCCTGCGTGATGCGCGCGCCCGCTATATCCTGATGATTGGCTGTGCCATTGCTATTTTGCAACAGATCTCAGGTATCAACATCCTGCTCTATTACGCGCCGTCACTCCTGCAAAACATCACCGGCAGTACGCAGGCTTCCCTGTTTCATAGCATTTTCCTTGGCCTTGCGCTGCTGGCAGGCGTGGCCGTTTGTCTGAGTACCATTGATCGTCTGGGCCGGACGCTGCTGCTGCGCTGGGGGGCACTGGGATGTGCACTTTCAATGGCCTTCACTGCCTGGGCTTTTATCGCCGATGCAGGTGGCATGCTGCCAGTGATTGGGCTGTTAGCCTTCGTGCTGATATTTGGCCTCTCATGGAGCCTGGGTGCCTGGCTGTTGATCTCAGAAATCTTCCCTAATCGTATACGCGCCGTGGCGATGGGTTTTGCCTTTGCCTCCATGTACGTCGCGAATTTTATCGTTACCCAAAGCTTCCCAATGATGAACCGCAGCCGGGTGCTGATGGAGCAGTTTCATGGTGCCTTCCCGCTGATGCTGTGTGCAGTGGGATGTGTTATCGCATTCTGGTTTGTCCGCCGTTTTTTACCGGAAACCCGGGGCGTTTCGCTGGAGCAAATTGAACCGCTGATGCTCTCCAAATCCCGTCGTTTCGCCGCTGATGCGCAGCGACCTGATCAAAACCCTTCCTCGCCCGCCTGGGCTAAAGCGAAATAATAAGGAGTTTCTATGAACCATCAAATAGTGCGCGTGGGTTTAATCGGCGCAGGGCGCATGGGCAGCTTCCATGCAGAAAATCTGGCCTGGCGTGTGCCTGGTGCTACTCTGGCGGCGGTGGCCGATCCGTTTCCTGGCGCGGCGGAAAAGCTCGCCAGCCGGCTTGGGGTTAGCAAATCATACAGCGATCTGCATGCGCTGCTTCAGGATGAGGAAATCGACGCCATTGCGATTGCCGCGCCAGCGCGGACGCATGCGGAGTGGGTGATTGCCGCGGCCAGAGCCGGCAAACATGTGTTCTGCGAAAAGCCTATGGCTGTCACGCTGGAAGAGGCTGATCGCGCCATCGCGGCGGCAAAACAGGCAGGCGTTGTGTTACAGGTGGGCTTTAATCGCCGCTTTGATTCCGGGTTTGCGGCAGCGATTGCGGCGGTAAAAAACGGTGAAAATGGCACGACGCAGCTTAGCCGCTCGGTGACCCGTGACCCGGGCCTGAACGATCCTGCCCCGATTCCGCACTGGACAATCTTCCTTGAAACGCTAATCCACGATTTTGACACGCTACTGCACTTCAATCCTGGCGCAAAGCCGGTAGAAGTCTATGCGCTGGCCGATGCGCTGGTACGGCCAGATTTTAAAGACAAAGGACTGCTGGATACCTCAGTTGTCACTATTCGCTTCGACAACGGCGCTATTGCTATTGCTGAGGCTAACTTTCAGGCGGTCTATGGCTATGACGTGCGCGGCGAAGTCTTTGGCAGCAAAGGCATGCTTCAGGCGGGCCACATTAATGCCAATCACTGTGTGCGTTACACCGCCAGCGGAATAGCGGTCGATACGTCGAGGCTGGATTCAGATCTGCTGCGTGAAGCTTATGTGGCTGAAATGACAGAGTTTGCCCGCTGTATTCGCAGCGGTGAGACGCCTCGCGCCACCGGAGAAGATGCGCGTAACGCGCTGGAAATTGCGCTGGCCTGTATTGAATCTGTGCAGTGCAACCTGCCCGTTAAGCTGGGAGTTCGCTGATGGCCGGTTATCAACTTTCCGTATGCGCTGAAATGGTTTTTCTGGAACTGCCATTTGTTGAGCGCGTAAAACGCATTCACGAACTGGGTTTTGGCGTCGAAATCTGGGGGTGGGCCAATAAGGATATTGATGCGCTGGTGTCGACCGGTGCGCGCTTTACCTCGATGACCGGTTACCTGAGCGGCAACCTGACGGATGAGGCGGAAATACAGCTGTTGCTACAGAGTGCTGAAGCGTCGCTGGCGGTGGCTGAACGTCTCGGTTGTCCGGTACTGAATCTGCACGGCACCGGGCTGGATGAGCGCGGCTTGCCGGTAAAACCTGTGGAAACGGTAACGGGCGCAATGTGGCTCAGGGCCGCCGATACGCTCCGCCAGGTCGCGCTATTGGGCGAACGTGCCGGACGGGTTTTCACCCTGGAGAACCTTAATCTGCCGGTTGATCATCCGGGCACGCCCTTTGCCCTGGCCTCTGAGACACTGGCGCTGGTTGAAGCGGTGAACAGCCCGGCACTGAAGATGAATCTCGATCTCTATCATGCACAAATTGGCGAAGGCAATCTGATTGAACTGCTGAGGCGTTGCGGAACCGCCATTGGTGAAATTCAGGTTGCCGATGTCCCGGGCCGTCAGCAGCCCGGCACCGGAGAAATTAATTACCGTGCTATTGCCCGGACGCTACAGGAGATGGGTTACAGCGGCACCGTCGCCATGGAGGGCTGGGCCAGCGGCGATAGCACGGTAGCTATCCAGCAGTTCCGCGATCACTTTACGTTGTAAGCAGCATGCGTCGGGTATTTGCCTGTTACCCGACGCAGAAATAGTCAGTGAAAACAATAACAACCTCAACCCTACAGGAAAACACTATGAACATCAGAAACCTTCTTCTTTGCTTTTGCTCCCTGCTATTGAGTTTAAGTGTCAGCGCCAAAACGCCGACCGTTGGCGTCGCGCTGGCTAACTTTGATCTTAACTTTGTCTCGATCCTGCGCACTCAGATGCAGCAGGAACTCAATGCCAGCCAGCTCAACAGTCAGTTTGTCGATGCCAAAGGCGATGTCGCACTACAGGTTCAGCAGGTCGATGACTTTATTAACCAGGGCGTGGACGCCATTATCCTCAATCCGGTTGATACCCAGGGCGTTTTACCCATGATCAATGCGGCAAAACAAGCCGGTATTCCGCTGGTTTTTGTGAACCGAAAACCGGAAGTGAAACTACCCGCAGACATGGCGTATGTCGGCTCTGATTCGGCGCTGGGTGGTGACATGCAGATGGAAGCACTGGCCAAAAAAATGAACTACAAAGGCAATGTTGCGATACTGATGGGCGCGCTGTCGAACGAAGAGGCCCGTGAGCGCACCCGCGCCGTGGAAGCGGTGATCGGCAAATATAAAAACATGAAAGTTATTGAGAAGCAGACGGCGAAATGGCAACGCAATGAAGCGGTCGATGTGGTGTCTGGCTGGCTGCTGAATCAGCGCCCGATTGACGCCATTGCTGCGAACAACGACGAGATGGCCATTGGTGCCATCATGGCGTTAAGCCAGGCGAAGAATGACAAAATCCTTGTGGCGGGTATTGACGGAACCCCGGACGGTCAGCAGTTCATTAAAAACGGCAAGATGGCACTGACCATTTTTCAGGATGCGAAAGGGCAGGCCACCGGCGCCGTTCAGGTGACTAAAGCCCTGCTGAATAAGCAAAAGGTAGAGACGCTTAACTGGGTGCCTTATAAGCTTATTACCCCCGAAAATTACCAAAGCTTTACTGCTGAAAATTCAAAATAGTTTTTCGGTTAACATTTTTCTCACTCGCACATCATCCATGAGAAAGTGAATCACCCTGACGGAGAAATAATGAATATGCGCGCGGGTTCAGGATCGCTCTAAGTAAAAAGCGGCAAGTGGTCAGGACCGTGCGCATATTGCCAGTTTACCTTTCTTACATTTTCATGCCCATCAGCGACCCACTGCTGTTTATTCAGGACGCGCATGATGTTCTGTTCCAGAGCGGCAGCCCTGATGGACGGCTTCTCTACCGTTCTATCAGAGTGCCTGGTCAAGATAACGTGAGCACCAGGCCACGATGCATTCCCCCACATAGTCGGCATCTTTATTATCCGACAGGAGGTGATCGGCACCGTGCAGGGAAATGAAGCTTTTCGGATGCCGTGCCGATCTGAATATATGCTCAGCCTGCTCTATCAGAACCGTATCATCTTCCGGCGCGTGAAAGACAAGAAGGGGCTTATTCATGCTGAAAACTTTTTCCGCTACTTTCTGATGTAACCGCGGGCCGGGTCCGCCTGTTGATCGATATTGCTTCGTCTTATCCGCTCTTTTACTGGACGTTCTGCCCGGTTGCTGTGGCGATACAGATTCACGGACTGCGGGACTTTTCAGCGCCACTGATTAGGCCAATGCCAGCCAGAATAATGACGGCAGACACGATGATGTGCAGATCCAGCGTTTCCCCCATGAACATGACGCCGCCCAGCACGGCCAGACAGGGAACGCTCAGCTGGACAGCTGAGGCCATGGTGGATGAAAGACCGGGCAGGACCGAGTACCAGACTACGTAGGCAAGGGCAGACGTGATGGCGCCTGAAGTCAACGCCAGCAGGATACCGGCACTCTCTGCATGTGCATCATGCCGGTTCAGCAGCATAAACAGCGCAGCAAGGGGCGCTGCCATCAGAAAATTGCCGGCGGTGGCCGCAGTTGCATGCCTGACTTTTTTACCGGTAATACAGTAAGCTGCCCACGCTGCGCCAGATATCACCATCAGCAGTGCCGCAGAGGGTGATGGCGCTCTGGCTGTCGGGAACAGTAAAATGCCTATCCCCGCCACGGCCATCGCGACCCCTGTTGCTTTAAGCACCGTCATTTTTTCACCCTTACAGAGCCCCCATGCCGTCATAATCAGCTGAACCGTGCCGAATAAAAGCAGGGCACCTGTTCCGGCATCTATCGCAACATAGGCCACCGAGAAGGCAAATGCATACGCTGACAGCAGCGATGCATTGACCCAGCTGAATTCCGGATATCGCCGGGGGCGGGAGCCCAGAAGCATAAGACCCAGCATTACTGCGCCACCGACGATCCTGAGCCCGCTGAAGCTGATGGGATCGATGTGCTGCTGTTGAAGTGCAAGGCGGCAAAGCACTGAATTAGCCGCAAAAGCCACCATTGCCAGTGCAACCCGGCTGTACATAGGCATTCCTTCATGTTCAGAATAAGGGAGTCAGGACGGTAAATTACGTAATAACCTGATCACCTTCAATGAGCATCCCTTCACCGATAATCCATCGGTTAGGCGAGGTGGCTATGACGGACTGATGGATCTTTTCAAACTGGGAAACGGAGCCGGAGCCGCTTACGGTGATTACGTAGCGCACGATTTCCCGTCACGGTGTTCCTGTGATCTCCAGACCCAGAAAGCGATTCACATCTAGCGTGCCTGACGTCGTGATCTTCAGCCTGTCGAGATGCACTTTTTCTGCTTGTGCAGCCATGACATAAGATGCGGTCAGGCAGGCATTAAACGCGGCCAGAAGTAGTTCCTGAGGGCCTGGTGCGGAACCGCTGCCGCCCAGCAATTCAGGTTCATCAGAATAAAGGCGGTGTCCTTCGCCGTGGAGTGTCTGGCCATTGACGACGGATGCATGACAAACCGTCTCACTTTTCAGTCCACCCTGCCAGCACGTACTGACGCTGAAAACCGCCTGTCCGGGAGCCTGTTCAGCTGAACAGCCCCCCGGCTGATGATGCAGCGGGACCGGTACAGCCTTATTCGTGTATGTGTCCATTTGAATGACCTTTCTGGCCCGGACCCAGGGGGCCGGGCCGGGTAAAATCAGGCATTACGGCCAGCCATCACCCCACCATCAACGTCCCATACAGCACCGGTGACCCAGCCGGCTTTGTCAGACAGCAGGAAACACACGGCTTCAGCAACGTCCTGCGGTGTGCCGACACGTCCAATCGGATGGAAGCTGTCAAAACTGTTCATTACGCTCTTAACGTCATCTTTGGGAATAAAGCCTTCATAGATTGGCGTATGAACCACTGCCGGGGAAACAGCGTTCACGCGGATCCCTTTTTCACCCAGTTCAACAGCCAGGTTTTTTGTCAGGGCATGAAGTCCGGCCTTCGCCATGGAATAGGCGGATGACGGCGTTGCGCCGATAGCCTGCTTTGCCCACATAGAACCGATGTTAACGATAGAGCCTTTGATATTCCCGCTCACCATATTGCGGACCACGTCACGAGTAATGAAGAATGACGCACGGTTAATGGACATATACATGTCGTAATCCGCTTCTTCATGTTCGGTGAACGGTTTCGGGAAGAAAACGCCGGCAGCGTTAACCATCAGGCTGATATCTTTGTGCTCGCGGTTGATGACGTCAGTCACGTGCTTCAGGCCTTCTTCTTTCATCAGATCGGCAATAATGATCGAGACCTGACCGTCTGCTGACAGCGTGCTGCGTGCCTGCTCAGCTTTATCCTGACGGTTCCCTACCAGAACCACGCTGCCGCCGTTTTTGAGCACCTGACGGGCGGTTTCAAAACCCATACCGCTTGTACCACCAACAACCAGAAGCTTTTTACCTGAAAATAATGCTGTCATCGTATACCTCGACCTTTAAATTAATTTATGGAGTAGCGGAATATGCCGCTCTCTCCCTGCCAGAAAGAGATTGCCA
Source organism: Candidatus Pantoea rara (assembly GCF_051136265.1). NCBI lineage: Bacteria > Pseudomonadati > Pseudomonadota > Gammaproteobacteria > Enterobacterales > Erwiniaceae > Pantoea > Candidatus Pantoea rara. Next base: position 177,609 of record NZ_CP194943.1, read on the forward strand.
TGTCAGCATGCGCTGCACGAGGCATAAGAACTAAACTAACGGGAAAGAAAAACTATCTCACTGCGCGGCAGTGTGGCAGCATAGAGGCCGGAGGAAACGTATGCGATCACTTAACAGGTTGAAATGGCTTCATGCTTTTGAGGCAACAGCGCGTCATGGAAGTTTTAAAGGGGCTGCTGACGAGCTGGGCGTAACGCCTGCAGCCGTTGGCCAGCTGGTCCGGGCACTGGAAGAGTGGGTCGGACATCCTCTGCTGTTGCGTTCACGCAGTGGAAAAACGCGATTAACGCTGGTCAGTGAGGCTCAGGAGGCCTTGCAGGACATCTCACATGGTCTGGATGAGCTTGAATCAGGGCTGAACAAGCTGCGCGGGCGCAGAGCACGTTCAGTGATCCTGTTGACGGCTTCTCAGGTTCTGCTGATGAACTGGCTGATGGAGCGCCTGAACCGCTTTTCTGAGCAGCATCAGAACATCGACATCCGTTTTGATGTGACAGAAAGGTTGTCTGATGTGATCCACGGCGAAGCCGATCTTGGTGTGAGATGTGGACCTGGCGACTGGGCAGGGCTCAGCAAAACCTGGTTGATGGATGAAGAAGCCGTCATCGTCTGCAGCCCACGGCTTCTTGCGTCGGGCGCCCGGCCCTCGCCGCAGTGGCTGGCCAGCGAAAAACGGATACAGGACGATACCCCCCATCCGGGTGCCGGATTTCCTTCATGGGAGACAATTTTTGAACGCCTGAATGCACCGCCGGCAGACACGACAAATTTACACATTAACTCAACGGCAGCCGCGATCATGACTGCGCTCAGCGGACGTGGCGTAGCGGTCGTCCGACGCGCACTGGTTCAGCAACTGATCGACACCAACCAGCTGATATTACTTTTCCCGGAGTATCGCTGGCCCCTGACGTGGTCTTATTATCTCGTTATGTCAGAGCACTCAAGGATGCGTCCTGAAGTTAAAGTATTGCATGACTGGCTGGTTCAGGACGTCACAGATCTTCATACTGGAGATTAAGGTTTATCACTACGGCCTCTGTCATCACAGCCCATCGTATCCTAAAGCGTTTTGACCCGTTGTCAGACGGCTGCCGGCGTGGCAGGGCATTCTTCTGCCGCCGGGTAAAAGCTTTATGGTGTGTGCTGGCTTCTGCTGCACGCAGCACATTCAGAAGGACAGCTATTCTTACCTGAGAAAGAAATTCTTTTCCGGTAGTCAAGATTATCTGAGTTGTCCACCGCTGGCAATCTTCCCATAATGCCCAACAGCAACAGGGTACTGCATGATGCGGTCGGGCAAATTTCCCACTGAAAATATTAAGCTGTATGAATTTATTGCGATGTCAGGTTACGGAGACCGTTTCCGCCACGACCTCCGACAGGCAATACCGTATGGCTTATCTGCAAATTACGCTGAACATCAGTGAAGAATATCGCTGCCGCTCATTCCAAAGAACGGCTCGAGCAGGACGACGACGTGCATGTGTGACATGGCGTTATGTCTGTCACTCAGTCGCATGCCTGCCTGACCTCACCGCTGTCTGACATGCTGGCGAACACTTCGCTTTAATTTTTTATTAACTACCGGAGATTATTATGCTTTTAGACTGGAATGGCCATCGCGATGAACTGCTTGGCGTAGTGGGCGAGTATGCAAAACTGCAACCAGAGTTCATGAAAGGCCTGATGAAAATGGATGCCGGTGCGTCGGCGATGGGGCATCTGGATAAGAAAACGCACGAACTGATTGCGCTGGCCGTGGCAATCACCACTCGCTGTGATGGCTGTCTGTCCGTTCATGTTAAAGCGGCAGCCAGACAGGGCGCTACGCGGGAAGAAATCGCCGAAGCGCTTGCCGTTGCGATTTCACTGAATACCGGTGCCGCACTGACCTACACGGCTCACGCACTTGATGCGTTTGATGCGTTACCCAACGCATAAGCAACTGATGACGGCGCTTCGTACCCGCGTGCTGAGCGCCATCTTTACTGAAATGGATATAACCATGTTAGTTAATCACGATTTCACTCGCCGGGCCTCTGTCAGACCCACAGATTATGACTGGGTCTCTTCGCCCCGGGCCGGAGTCGATCGTGTCATGCTTGATCGTACCGGCGCAGAAAAAGCACGTGCCACCAGCATTGTTAAATATCATCCGGATTCTCATTTTCCTGAACATCATCATCCGGATGGCGAAGAAATCCTGGTGCTCACCGGCGTGTTTTCAGAAGGAGAGCATCACTATCCTGCTGGCTGGTATATGCGTAATCCGCCTGACTCTGCACATCAGCCATCAAGTGTCAGTGGTGCCACGATTTTTGTGAAACTCCGGCAGATGCAGCAGGGCGAACATACCCATTTAAGGCTGGACACGAACGACAGTGATAACTGGCATAAAACTGTTGACGGTGAGGAGTGCCCGCTTTTCAGCAGTGCGCATGAAAATGTGTCGCTCCGCCGGTTTCATCCCCATCGCCCGATTCTGCCGGATGACCTGAACAGGGGAGCTGAAATTCTCGTGCTAAGCGGCACTCTTTATGAAAAGGGAGAGGTGTGGCCTGCAGGTAGCTGGCTCCGGTTTCCCCCGGGTGACATTCCTTGCCTGACTTCCGGAGAGACGGGTACGTTGATTTATCTTAAAACCGGCCATCTTGATCAGGTCGCGCTGACAGGAGCCCAGCATGAATGAACATGTGCAGGTCGCCATTATCGGCGCGGGCCTCAGCGGGCTTTATGCCGCTTACCAGCTTGATAAGGCCGGTATCAGTTATGTGGTCCTGGAAGCGCGAGCGCAGACCGGAGGCAGGATCCTTTCCTGCGCTAACGGACCGGCTGACGCCGCACGCTCTGCGGACGCGGAAGGGCGGGTTGACCTTGGCGCAACCTGGATCTGGCCTGCTTTTCAGCCCTTACTGGCAGCCCTGACGACAGAGCTGGATATTGCGCTGATACCGCAGGCTGAAGAGGGCGACATGCTCTATGAACGCGCTCACCATCAGCCTCCCTCCCGCCATCCCGGCTATGCGTCGTCTCCTCCGTCTATGCGGATCGCCGGCGGGATGCGCCAGCTCACTGAGCGGCTGGAGGCGCGGATAGCGGCTGAGCAGGTTGTCACCGATGCCCGCGTCATGCGCATTGAACGGACCGTCAGTGAGGTTCAGGTTCATACCGTTTCGTCTGACGAACACGGTCGCATGTTTACGGCGCAGACCGTTCTGCTCGCGCTTCCGCCTGCTCTCGCTGCCGGTATCGAATACCTTCCGACACTCCCTGCCGGTTTAGCCGGTGAGTGGGCCGGAACCGGCACATGGATGGCTCCTCATGCCAAATACGTAGCCATTTATGAGCACGACTTCTGGCGACAGGCGGGACTGTCAGGTGAAGCCCGGAGCAGCGTCGGCCCGATGGCTGAGATCCATGACGCCTCCGTTCCCGGCCAGGTTCATGCTCTTTTCGGCTTTATCGGCATCCCGGCACGGTCCCGCTGGACTACCAGTGAAGAGAACCTGAAGGCCTTATGCCGGGCGCAGCTCACCCGGCTGTTTGGTGAGAAAGCCTCAAAGCCCGTGGCTGAATACTTCAAGGACTGGGCAGATGATCCCTTTACCGCCACGGAAAAAGATTTACTTATTCAGGCCGGACATAGCGTGCCTGCGGCTTATGCCGATCGGGGACCCTGGGCGGACTGCCTGCGCGGAATAGGCAGTGAATGGTCAGCGCAGTTTCCGGGATACCTTGCAGGCGCAATTGAGGCCTCACTGGAGGGCGTCAGGCAGGTGCACCAAAGCATCGCCCAAAAGAACTGAGCAAATATGGCTGGCGGCCTGAATCAGCACGCGCCGGTTTCCCGTTTCTGAATACAGGCTGGAGAATAATGATGACCCGACACTTTGATTACATTGCAATTGGCGGCGGCAGCGCCGGAATCGCCTCCGTAAATCGCGCGGCTGCACATGGACAGAAATGTGTCCTTATTGAGAAAGGGCCCATCGGCGGAACCTGTGTGAACGTGGGATGTGTGCCAAAAAAAGTGATGTGGTATGCCGCACAGGTGGCAGAAACCCTCCGCACTTACAGTCCTGGCTATGGCTTCAGCGTGTCGGGATAGGAATTTGACTGGGCTACACTGGTGAAAAACCGCAGCGAGTACATTGAACGCATTCACGGTTCCTATGATGCGGTGCTCAGCAGGAACGCAGTTGAAGTCATTCACGGAACAGCCCGTTTCACAGGCCCCCGCAGCATTGAGGTCAATGGCGAAACGCTGACGGCCGATCATATTCTTATCGCCACCGGCGGGCACCCCGTTCGTCCTTCTGTACCCGGCGCAGAGCTGGGCATTGACTCGGATGGTTTTTTTTAACTGAGCGCACTGCCCCGCAGGGCAGCCATCATCGGTGCTGGCTACATTGCCGTTGAACTGGCGGGCGTGCTGCATTCTCTCGGGACGGAAACACATCTTCTTGTTCGAGGTGATAAACCTCTGCGCCATTTTGACCCCCTTCTCGGGGATACCCTGGCTGCCATGATGGAAGAATCCGGGCTCCGCCTTCATCGCCAGACCGTTACCACGTCACTTTCAGAAGAGCCGGACGGTTCTGTCGCAGTGGTCACGGCTTCAGGAGAAAAGATTGTAGTGGATGTCGTGATCTGGGCAACCGGCCGCAAACCCAATACCTCTGGCTTAAACATTAAAGCAGCAGGGGTGGCGCTCAGTGACGAAGGTTACGTCACTGTGGATAAATATCAGAACACTTCTGCGGAAGGCATCTATGCCGTTGGTGATATTACCGGTCAGCTTGAACTTACTCCGGTTGCCGTTGCCGCCGGTCGTCGCCTGGCTGAGCGCCTGTTCAACAACAGGCCGGATGAGCATCTGGATTACCAGAATGTCCCCACTGTCGTATTCAGTCATCCGCCTATCGGCACTGTCGGACTTACTGAACCCCAGGCTCGTGAAAAATTCGGCGACCAGAACGTTAAAATTTACAGTGCGTCATTTACCGCGATGTTCACTGCAGTAACGTCCCACCGTCAGGCGACAAAGATGAAGCTGGTATGCGCCGGGCCCGATGAGAAGGTTGTGGGTATTCACGGCATCGGAGAAGGTATGGACGAAATCCTTCAGGGCTTTGCGGTGGCACTCAAAATGGGCGCAACCAAGCGGGATCTGGACAATACCGTGGCCATTCATCCCACCGCTGCCGAAGAGTTCGTCACGATGAAGGGCTGAGCGGATAAATAGCCGCCGAATGTGGCTCTGCCCAATCGGTGACCAAATTTGCGCTTCCCGGCAGCCTCGCGGCACCTGCGCGGCAACCAGTTTTACATATCAGAGAGTGGGGTAAAAATGAATACATTCAAGGCAATGCAGATTACCGAACCTGGCAGGATGGAGATGGTAGAGCGTCCTGTGCCGGAACCCGGTCACGGCGAGGTTCTGCTGAAGGTGGAGGCCTGTGGTATCTGCGGCGCGGATGCAGGTGCAGTTGAAGGCTTTGAAAAAAGCACAACCTCTCCGCGCATTCCCGGCCACGAAGTGGTGGGCCGCATCCTGGCATTGGGGCAAGGGGTGCCCTCATATCTTTCTCCAGGGCAGCGGGTCGGTGTAGGGCGCCTGAGGGGATACTGCGGCGAGTGCGAGCAGTGCCGGCAGGGTAAGTTTGTTCTGTGTACTGACCAGCCCGTCACCGGCAGCTCCTGTGATGGTGGCTATGCGGAAATGATGCTGGCACGTGCCACGGGTCTGGTGATCATTCCCGACGAGCTTCAGGCAGCAGAGGCCGCTCCGCTGCTTTGTGCAGGCATTGCCACTTTCAACGCGCTGAGCAGGTCAGGCGCCCGACCCGGCGATACAATTGTTGTTCAGGGTATCGGTGGTCTGGGTCATCTGGCCATACAGTATGCACAAAAAATGGGTTACCGGGTTATTGCGGTCGGACGCGGAAGTGACATCCGGCAGGATGCCCTGAACTTAGGGGCACATCAGTATATTGATACGTTACAGTCAGACGCCGTGGCAGAAATCAAAAAAGCGGGTGGCGCGCAGGTTATCCTGACCACCATCACTGACAGTGAAGCGGCTTCAGCACTGGTAAAAGCACTCGCGCCACAGGGTAAATTTTTGGTCGTGGGCGCAGGCAGTTCTCCGCTTTTAATCATGCCCGGCGCGATGGTCGGAAACGAGCTAAAGCTGGAGGGCTCTCTTACCGGTACGCCTTACGAAACGGAACGTGCCCTTAAATTCAGTCTGCTGACCAGCGTTCGCGCACAGATTGAAACCGCGCCGCTGGCTGAGGCTGAAAAAGCTTACCAGCGTATGCGATCCGGTGATGTGAAGTTTCGTATGGTGCTCACAATGGATCTTTAACTTTTGTGAAAGATGTTTGCCCGACACACGACCCTTTGCTGGGGTTGGCACCCTGATAGGTGTGCCAGCTGTATAAGCGCTTATGCATGGCGGCGAGCATTGAAATAATGGACAGGCATCGTCTGAATAACGCGACAAGAGGCTTGATGTGAATAAGGTTGTATCGGTTATGTGTTGAGAGCACAACAACGTCCTGAAAGCGAGGAGGAAGCCTGACGCAGAATGTCATAGCGGGTGTCTGTTTTGCGCTTCCAGATTCCTCTCCTGACAGTCTAAACCCGCGCTACACGGGCTTTGTCTGCATTACAAACCCACCAGCGTAATATGCTTTTTGGTTGTCAGCGCTTTATACAGCGCCTGTGCCAGGCTGCCGGGTTCCACGCCCGAATGAACCCCATCTGGATCGGTCCAGAAAGATTTAATGCGCAGTATGGTGTTGATACTGGTGACACGCTCCATTTCCAGCACGGCCAGCACAGGATGGCGCATTTCGCCGTGTTCCTCTGTCGCGTCCGCCTCAATTACCGCGGCGCGGGATGCCTGACTATCGAAAATAACGTGGCAGCGTATGCTATTCAGGTTGAGCATACCGATGACTTCATAAAGGCACTCAACAGCCTCTGCACTGTAGGAGGCGGACGCAATAAACATAACAGATCCCTCTGACCCAAAACGTAGTGAGCAGCCAGCATAGGCGAACTCTAATCAGAGGAGAAGTTACTGTTTTTGAATGAGAAATGTAGAGTTCTAATGTTACGATAACGCGCGTTATTTTAACCCCAGTTTAGACTGGTACTATAAATAAACGAAGCGTAAGCGGCTCCTGGCGGTAGAGCGCGGATTTGACTTAAATAAACGCCAGCACAGTGAAGACTAATCGTTCCAGTGAGGAATGTATTTACAGACGCGCTTAACGCTTTAAGGGCGTGTTTCAGCCATTTTACAGAATGAACATTAGATTAAGTTTAAGATTTATCGCTGTGTTAAGGCATCGATTCTTACTCTGACCATCATGTTTAATTAAAGGGCCTGTATGTGAAATCTGCTGATGACTCACTCGCGTTGCCTTCCGCGCACAAGCGTCACACACATGTGATGTCGGTATGCCTTGCTGCGGAATACCCTTAACCGAAGGCGGTTATGAAAGATGACGAGCCTGTCATCAGTAACAAGTAAACTCCTAATAATCATCTAATAATTTACTGGTATAGTGACGCACAAAAATAGTGACGGGAGTTTATCTATGCTGAAGAAATACAGAGGTTCTCAAATCCTTTTTCACTGGCTGACGGTTTTGCTGATTATTGTGGCCTACGCCACGATTGAGCTGCGCTGGATGGCGGAGAAGGGAACCTGGCAGCGCAATGTGGTGATGATCACGCACTTCTCCGCAGGCTTCTGCGTGATGATTCTAATGATGGCCCGTCTTTTCCTGCGCACCCGGACAAAAACCCCGCCGATCACGCCACCTGTTGCGCGATGGCAGACCGGTATTTCTCATCTGGTGCACACGCTGCTTTATGCGCTCTTTGTGGTCTTACCGGTTCTGGGACTGAGCTCGCGTTTCCTGCGTGGCAAGGAGTGGGCCCTGTTCGGGATAAACATGCCTGTCGCGACGACTCCGGATCCCGCCACAGCCAGTATGCTAATTGACTGGCACGAAACCCTGGCGCCTCTGGGCTACTGGTTAATTGGTCTGCACGCGGTAGCGGCTTTATTTCACCACTATTTTATGAAAGACGACACGCTGCGCAGAATGATGCCGTAACCACGCGTTTAACTACCCTGAGCGTGATGTCCTGGCAGCCAGAGGAAAGTAGCTTCTGGCTGTCAGTAACCAGACACTCACTCTTCTTCTGGTCGTGCCGTTTTTAGCTACAGTTGATATCACCACAATCAAAGCACAATGGTTTGACGATGCCGACATCTTTAACTGCCACGCTTTATGCGCGCCTGCGTTTGCTGCTCTCGATCACGGCCGGACTGATTTGTTATTTTTTGCTCTCAGATAACTTTGGGCAGATGCAGCGTTTATTGATTAGCTGGAACGTCTGGGCCTGGCTCTATCTCTGTATTCTCTGGTTTCGCATGTTGCGTACCGATGCGGCGGGGATCAAGCGGATTGCTCAGCAGCAGGACCAGAGTGCCGCGCTGGTGCTCGGCATTGTGATCGTCGCCTGTATGGTTAGCATTGTTGCCATTCTGAGTGAACTCCCCACGCTTAAAGGACTCTCTGACACGCCGCGATTGCTGCATCTGCTGCTGACAGCCATGACGTTGATAGCCTCGTGGGCCATGCTGCCCAGCGCGTTTGCGATGCATTATGCCCATCAGCACTACCTTTACCGTAATAACGAGGTGAGTCCGCTGATCTTCCCGGATAAAACGAAGAATCCCGGCTACTGGGATTTCCTCTACTTCTCCTTCACCATCGCGGTTGCCTCGCAAACGGCGGATGTCGCCACCGGCACTACAGAGATGCGTAAACTGGCGCTGCTGCAGTCTGTCATCTCTTTCATTTTTAATCTGGCTATTCTTGGGTTATCAGTAAATGTTGGGGCAGGGCTGCTTAACTAAGCTGTTTTATAAATCGACAGACGAGTGTCATTTTAACGGCATGACCTCGCGTAACCATCTTGTCACTTATCGTGATTATAACAATGTGTAATAAGGTGTTATCAGCCTCTTCAACAGACACCTGATGCCGTGTAAGTTCCTAAGTGTCTTACGCTTGTTGTCCCCATAATCCGATAAGGAGATAGAGAGTGAAAGTAACCGCAATGGTCACGACCAGCCTGTTAATGATGATGAGCAGTGTTCATGCTGAAGGTCTGACAACGGCAGAGGGTAAAAATCTCACCGTCAGTTTCGGCCGGCCTGCTATCAAACAGGTTCTCCACTACCGCAAAATGTATGACAAAAAGCCGTTTCCTGATGCTGAGATTTATTATTACGACAACGGGACGTATAAGATCATTTCTCAGGGCGAAAACCACTATGGCGTTTATGTTTTGCAGGGGAAGTTTGATGATGAAACCTTCACCGTGCGTTTTATCTCTTTGCCTTCTGCTGACTGGGGCAATAAAACGGCCTTTCACCAGTTAACCTTTATTAAAAGTGAGAAGCAGAACGTCTTTATTCAAAACGCTATTGTGGATACCGGCGAGGCCATCGCGCAGCAGAATGGCACCTATACTCAGGAACAAAATACGGTTACCAATCCGGTCTCCACCCGCTGGGAAAACAAATAATCATCGGGTGGCAGCGGGTCTGCCGCCCTGATTCAACCTGATACAACCCCCCATCACTTTTTAAAGCTCCTGAGGCGTAAAAATGGACGATGCTTTACCCCTGCTGGATGTTAAGGACGTTGCTTTTTCAGTCGGGGACCGTCAGCTACTGCGACCGGTGTCTCTGCAGTTACATGAGGGCGACTGCGTGTTACTGACCGGACCATCCGGCAGCGGAAAAAGTACGCTCCTGAAAATTATTGCTTCGCTTCTTACCCCCACTTCCGGGCAACTTATTTTCAGGAACAGTGACATAACCACGTTGAAAGCAGAGGCCTATCGGCAGCAGGTGTCGTACTGTTTTCAGACGCCGCAGCTGTTTGGCCAGACGGTTTATGACAATCTTGCGCTGCCGTGGCAGATTCGTCGCCAGAAACCTCAGCAGGATAAACTCGTTGCGCACCTGGAAAGCGTGAACCTCTCATCGGACATGCTGAATAAATCGATTGAACAACTTTCAGGGGGAGAAAAACAACGTGTCGGGCTGCTCCGCAATCTGCAGTTTATGCCTCAGGTACTGCTACTGGATGAAGTCACCAGCGCGCTTGATGAAGAGAACAAACTGGCCGTGCTTTCCCTGATTAACCGGATCGCAGCGGAAGAGAAGGTGGTCGTGGTGCGGATCAGCCATGATGTTAACGATATTCAGCAGGCTGAGCAGGTGCTTCGCCTTGAGCCATCAGAAAAGGAGAATGCGCGTGAATCAGCATAATATCAGTGACACTTCTCTGATGCTGTCGCTGACGCTGGTCGTTATCGCGCTGCTTATCAGCCAGAAAGAAAAGCTCGGTATGAGCAAAGACATTATCTGGAGTGTCTCCCGGGCGATTATTCAGCTGGTCATCGTGGGCTTTGTGTTGAAGTCGATTTTCGATATCAATAACAGCTGGCTGACGGTGTTAATGGTGTTGTTCATCTGCGTGAATGCTGCGATCAATGCACGCAAACGTGGCCGCAATATCGATAACGCCTTTACGATATCGTTTGTCGCTATATTGAGTGGCACCGTCATCACGCTGACTATTCTGGTGCTTAGCGGCGCGATAGCCTTTGTGCCGATGCAGGTCATTCCCATCTCAGGCATGATCGCAGGTAATGCGATGGTCGCGGTCGGACTCTGTTACAGCAATCTGAACCAGCGCTTTCGCGATAATCACCAGCGCATCATGGAGATGTTGAGCCTGGGCGCATCGGTGAAGCTGGCGTCGGGACGTATTATCGCTGACAGCATTCGGACAGCCATGATCCCGACAGTAGATGCCGCCAAAACCGTTGGTCTGGTCAGTCTGCCAGGTATGATGTCAGGATTAATTTTCGCCGGGATAGATCCGCTTAAAGCGATTAAGTATCAGATTATGGTAACGTTTATGCTCATTGGTACCGCCAGTCTGTCCACCATCATCGCAGTCTACTTATCGTATCGACGTTTTTATACTGCAAGGGCGCAGCTGAAAGTTATGGATGGTTCGCTGGGTGAGTGAGACAGGTTTGCGGCTCGGTAGGTCAGGCCACTGACATAAGCAATACCGCCGTGCACTACCACCGGAACATAATTACCCTTGGGGAGCCGGTGGTTCGGGCAATTGCAGAATCATCTCTCTCAGCTTTGCACGATGACTTATATCTTCTCTTCGACAAAACTTACATCTCCACCGAGCCAGCAGCCCTGAACCTGCCCTTCGGCATTGCGCCGAAAGCGCAATGAAATTTCGGAAGGTCGGCCCATGGCTCGGCCCTGCCGAATCCTCACCGTTCGATCATCTGCGCTGACCAGGCCGAGTTCCAACAGTCCGAAGGCCAGTGCAGCCGCAGCAATGCCGGTTGCTGCATCTTCGGGATATCCTGAGGACCTGGGAAACTGCCGCGCGTCGAATTGTCGGGCATCAGGATCCGATGCAGCGTAGGGATATAAACCGGTCGAGCCAATACGCTCACACAACGGTTCTATCCTGCGGAAATCAGGTTTCAGACTGTCCAGCACGGCGACGTCCCTGAGTGGGATTAAAGTCTTGACCCTGCTGGTTGAGGCATTCTGGATTGGTAGCGGTGCTAATTCATTTGAACTGATGCCAAGCACCGAAAGGATCTCTGCTTCGATGTCTGGCGCCAAAAGTGTCTCAACTAAGCCTTGAGGCTGGGTGATTTCAACGTGCGCCCTATGGGCTTCGTCACGCGACACTCTCGCCTCTACCCGGCCACTCAGCGTCCAGATTGACAACTGATCCTTCGGCAGCAGTCCGAGTTTGTCCAGCAACCATACCGCCCCGACCGTGGCATGTCCGCACATTTCCATCTCATGATTAGGCACCCAGAAACGGAACGCGAAATCGTAGTCCGAATTGGCCGGCGGTGAACAAACAAAGCCACATTCATGCCCGTACGCGTGGGCGACCGCCTGCATGTCGGCTAATGTCATGCCATCCGCATGAGCCACGATGGGCGCCGGATTACCGCCGTTACGGTCCGCAGGAAAGACATTAATCAAATGAACTTCTGGTGTCATTTCGGTGTTCCTTAAGCTTGAGGCATCGCAGGTGCAACTGCGTCTACGATAGCTTTTGTGTATTCCGCTACAGACGTCGTGCGTCCGTTTTGCTCATCGTTGAAACGTAGCAGTCTATGCCTGAGCACCATGAGCGCCGGTTTCGTAAGCACCGCTGGAATTGAAGAGGCTGTAAATCCCATGCATTGGCGGCACGTATTGCGCATCTGAAAGCCAATACTGGGACATGGCAGTCGGCTGTGGATTCAGTCGTTGGATGCAACACACTGGCCAAACCTCTGGGCTTGCGTATCATAGTTTAGTGTATTGCGCGGTCGTTGATTAAGGACGCGAGGAATATCGTGGTGTTGTCTCTGCAAGTAAAGGGAGAGGTCGCTCCCTTCTGGAAGATATTGTCCTGGCAGGCCGTTAGTCTTCCCGATGGCCCTCGTTACCCTGGATTTCGAGGTTCACAGAACCACACCTTGATATCCGTAGTCAGCGTGAAGCAGGCATGTGCCGCCATCTCCTTTCCTCTCTACGAGGTCAGCGTTTTATCGGGTTCCGGCGTTGCGCCTGCCTGGGCACCGCATGTTCAGGGTCATGCAATAGCCAGCGGTCACCATATGGCTGAAGAGGCCCCGCAAAAAGTTATCGCTGAACTCCGGCATTTTTTATCGCAAGAAAACTAATAGCTGTTCATTACCCAACTTATTAACATCCCATTGCCCACACCCCAATAACAAATCCCGGTTCATCCGTTGTCATGTTATGGTTAAAAGCAATTTACAACATAAGGATAGCGGCATGATTGTCAGAACATGGCACGGATGCGTACCTGTCAGGCTTGCAGAAGGCTTTGCAAGCCATTTGCAGAATACGGGCGTTGAACATTCACAGGGAACACCTGGAAATCTGGGCGCTTATGTCCGCAGAGAAACGCAGGGGGAATGGGAGCATTTTTTCCTTGCTACGTACTGGGAAGATTTAGAAGCAATAAAAGCGTTTGCTGGAGAACAGTTTCAGATAGCCGTGACCTATCCGGATGACGAGCAATTTGAACTGCTATCCGATCCTTACGTTTTTCAGCATCACGTCCAGACTGTCACGCCAATATAGCGATGTGCCCGCCGCCGCATTAAGGCGGCCTTTCGCTTACCTTAGCCTGCCGACTGCACTATAAAACATAGAATTCATGGCCTTACGCCTGGTGGTAAGAAAAACTTTTAATTGTAGATTGGTCGATCTACAATGACTCTTCAGCACGGGAGAAGATTATGAAAGCAAAAGCAGCAGCAGGCAGACCCAGAGAGTTCGATCCCGAGGCGTTTCTCGACACTGCGCTCGATTGTTTCTGGCAAAACGGATATCAGGCAACATCCATGGCAGACCTAAAAAAAGCATCGGGTCTGGCAAGTGCCAGCATCTATAAACTTTATGCTGATAAGCGTGCTATCTACCTCGCAGCATTGCAGCGGTACATTGACAAAGGCATTTCCAGAACAGTGACGCGACGTGCAGAAATCTCGCCTGAAGTCGCGTTGCGAGAGATGCTCGAATTCGTGGCCCGGTTATCCTCTGCTCCTGCTGGAGAAAAAGGCTGCTTTACTATTGCGGCAGCCAGTGAGCTTTTACCTGGTGATGACGAAGTAAAAGCGAAAGTTTCTTCTAAATTCAATTATATAATTAGTGAATTAGAGAGCATCTTACTAAGGGGTCAGCAACAGCGGGTTTTTCGTCAGGATGAAAATGCCCGAGTAATGGCTCAAAGCATTTTTATGATGATTGAAGGCATGAGGATATATGGCAAACTTCAGCCAGAGATGAAAGATCTTCGAAAATGTAATGACTTTATTGTCAGAACGGTACTTGTAAATATTCCTGATGGAACCGGGAATAGTGCGGTTAGGTCATCCGTATGATCGAGGTGGGCACCCTTGTTCGTCGACAAAAAAGAAGAAAAACAATGGTTGTGCTTGAATGCTCAGACGACATGATCTTATGCGGGTGGATTGAGAAAGGACGTTTTTTTAAAAGACGTTTTAACCTGTCTGAGTTGAGCCTATGCGTGCCTTATTCAAGCTTCTGGTCGCTGACATAAATCTCATAATGGTAATCAGAAAAGATTATTTTAACGTGATGTCATATCTAAGTAATAATCGGGCAGACTCCCTGAAAATATTAAAAGCTGCTTAAAAGATCTGCTAACGTTTAAAAGCAGTAGCCAGCGTCACTGCTAATAAGGCATCTACCTTTTATGGCTGCGTTATTCAGAAGAATGCGTGAAACAGTTTTTTCACGAATACCGAAATGCCCCATAAGCCATAGACATTTCTCATCCTAAGAAACGTGGATCATGACAGGGGCTGACGCCATGGGCAGTGACTCATTTGAACCCGTCATTGAAACTAAAAACAACACGAACATAAGCATACACCAGCGCCCTAGCTGGCGACATTACCGGTCAGATGGCCTGATTTTTCTAACATGTTTAGCGCATATTCAATGCGCTTATCGATAGCTTCAGAAGAGGTTTCTTCAGAATGGCCTATCAGCGCTGCCAGCAAAATTGGCGCAAACGTCAAATCTAAAAAGTGCCGGGTAAGGGCATTTGCATCAGCCTTACTGAGCATATCGTTTTCCATCAAGCTTTCAGACACAATTTCTATGACACGATCCCGAGCCATTTGGTCGAAAGATTGAATAAGCCCATTAAAGCGTGGGGCTTCAGTCAGAAAAAGCCGCATCAATCCAAGCGGAACGGGCTCTATTGCTTGCCTGATTACGGCTTTACCTGCCATCGCCAGTCGGGTACGGAGCGAAGCCGAAGGGATGTCTGCTTTCGTCAGTAATAATTCGCTGTTATCAATCGCCTGGCGGATCACGGCCTCAAACAACGCATTTTTGCCAGAGTATCGTGAATAAAGACTGGCTTTCCCAACCTTAGCTTTTGCAACGACTGCTTCGCAACTCGTCGCAGCCAATCCTCTTTCTAAGAATAGCGCTGTCGCGGCAGAAAGGATTCTTGTGTCTACATCCCCTGCGGCTTCGCGTCGGGGACGACCGACTCTTGAAGGCTTGTCTGTTTTAGGTTCATCTGTCATGTGCCGAGTATACCAACAATCAACAGAATATAAAATTGAACGGTGCCGTTCCATTTTTTGCAGAAGTGCCTATACTGACTTTTTAGTCCACCTGAATGCGGGAATAAAATATGGGGCTGAACACAGTGGTTCTGGCTGGTGTTACCGGAGACCTTGGAGGTCGCATTGGTCTGCAGCTTATGCACAAAGGGGGGCTGGTTCGGGCCATCATAAGGCCGACAACATCAAATGAAATCAGACGTACTCTTCAGGCACAAGGATTTGAATGTGTTGAAAGTTCGTATGATTTAGCCTCTTTGACCGCCTTATGTCGCGGGGCTGACTGTGTGGTATCTGCTATTAACGGTCTTGAGGATACGATTATCACTCAACAGGGTGCCTTACTTGATGCGGCTGTGGCCGCTGGCGTACCACGATTTATCCCTTCAGATTTTTCACTGGATTATACCAGGACACAGCCGGGCCAGAATCGGAATATGGATCTACGGCGTTTATTTCGGGCACGGTTAAACGCAGCACCGATTCAGGCTACATCAATACTGAATGGCGCTTTCTCAACGGTCCTGACTCAGGATGCACCTATCTTGCTGCCGAAATGGAACCGTGTGTTGCATTGGGGACACAAGAGTCAAATGCTGAACTTTACGACTAAAAATGATGTTGCTGACTTTACGGCAGATGCGGCATTAGATAGAAACTCACCGCGAGATCTCCGAATTGCGGGTGGCAGCGCTTCACCTCAGGAAATAGCAAGAATTGCCTCCCAGCTCTCTGGAAAGAAGTACCGAACTATACGCGCGGGCAGTATTAACACGCTTAGCTGGGCAATTTCATTGATTAAAACAGTGGCACCCTCTCCTCATGATATTTTCCCTGCCTGGCAAGGTATGCAATACCTGCGCGATATGATGAGCGGACGAGGTTTGCTGACGCCGCTGGACAACGAGCGTTATGGAAAAAAAGACTGGACGAATATTGAAACAATGTTGGCGACGCTCTTAATTACCTGAATTAAAAAGGATGTATCATGAAAGCCATTATTTCACCCATGAAACTGGATATTGCTCAGGCAGATCTTGATGACCTTACCGATCGTCTTGATCGAATTCGCTGGCCGAGTGCTTCGCCAATAGAGGGTACTCAGCAAGGGCCGTCATTACAAAATCTTCAGGCACTTGTAACGCACTGGCGTACATCGTATGACTGGCGGCGATGTGAGCATAAGTTAAATTCTTTAGGTCAAAGCCTCACGACTATTGACGGCATTGACATCCATTTTTTGCATATTCGGTCAAAACACGAAAACGCAATGCCGTTGCTTCTTACGCACGGATGGCCTGGCTCGGTACTAGAATTCAGACATATCATTGACCCCTTAGTTAACCCTACAGCGCATGGAGGCACTGAACAGGACGCTTTTCATTTAGTTATACCGTCTATGCCCGGTTTTGGCTTTTCGGGTAAGCCAACTGAACCTGGCTGGCATATCGGGCGTATTGCGCAGGCCTGGGTTGAATTAATGTCCCGTCTTGAATACAGCCACTGGGGAGCACAGGGTGGAGACTGGGGGGCTTTGGTCACTCAAACACTCGCTCAAATGAATCCGCCAGGCCTGACCGGTATTCACTTAAACTTTGTGCCTTTTCAGCCCACCGGGCAGGAAGTCGCCGACGCAACAAAAGAAGAGCAAAAAATGCTCGCTGATGCCAAACGATACAGTACTGAATACTCTGCTTACATGAATCTTATGAGTACACGTCCACAATCAGTTGCATTTGGACTGTCCGATTCACCAGTGGGTTTGGCTGCCTGGATCTATGCTTTATTTCAGGACGTTTCAGACAGCGACAGGCAGCCTGAACGTATATTTTCACTCGATGATATGCTCGATGACATTATGCTGTATTGGCTTCCAAACGCTGGCCCCACTTCTGCCCGATTATATTGGGAGAGTATGCAGGCAATGCGTAATCGTCCTGAAGCGTATGACAAAATACGGATACCCACCGGCATCAGTATGTTTCCTGCAGAACAAGTCCGACTGTCCGAACAATGGGCAAAGAATCGATTTGAAAAGTTAGTGCACTTTGCAGAACATATTCGTGGTGGTCACTTTGCCGCAATGGAGGCGCCTGAAAGTTTGGTTTCAGATATTCGCCAGACTTTTCTTACGCTGCGCTAACAGGTTTAATATCGGGAAAGCCCATTTATCACCGTCCTTCTTTTGTTCACGTACTACTGACAAATTCTTATTACTGTCAGCGTTCATGTCGGGAATGAAGCCTGACCGCTCAGTCTTGCGCCGCTGGCTGCTAAAGAGCGTTCCTTTTCGAAGCTGAATGTTATTTTTTCTATAAAACCATGAGGGAGTCCCTGCATACGTACTTTATTTTCTAACGAACTGCGGACGCAATCTGTTGCTGACTGTGTGAATTCATTTAATTCTCTTCATGGGTCCTGTGCAGCATCGCTGCTGCTTTACGGGTACAGAAAAAAAGGGGGGTGAGTGGCGCAACAGCCATAATGCATAAATTATCGCGGGAAAGTATTTTAATGGCGGGGAATATTAACCATCATCTTAGTAGAACTGATGTTAACCTGAAACAGTATTAATAATTAACAGATTCAGAACAGTTGATGCTCATTAATTACCGGACAAAAACGTGTCCGGTAACCGCTGGTTTACCTCAGCATTAGCTTTCAGCTTAATTCTGTGCTGGCTGAGCCTGCTGGTTTTTGTCAGCTTCTTTATGCTTTTTCTTCGCCATATGATGGCCGACTGCGCAGCCTGCTGCTGCCCCGGCGACACCATGATGAGCAACATGACCTGCAACGCCTCCCACTGCGGCGCCTTTCAGACATCCTTCGGCATTAGCCGGTAAATTCACTGACAAAAACAGGCCAGTAGCAATAACGATAACTGATAATTTTTTCATCACGTAATATCCTGATAGTCATAGTTGCACATTGAACTCATCAGAGCATAGCCATAGTCTGTGGCGTTTCGCTGTCCGCGATACAGTAATCATGAAGTTAGTTACCTGTGGTTACGCTTTTCACACAATAAGCAGAGCAGTTGGCGATTTATTAATCATAACTTCAACTCTTCAGCACCCTGAGATGGCATTTCAGTCAGATTTTATAAGCCACCTGCCCGGGGGACTGGCCTTCACACCTGGAAGCCATCAGCCTCAAGTTCAATGAAAAACACGCCTGTAGCCTGAGCAGAGTAGCCAGTTAACACTCCCGCAAGGTAAGCATCACTTCTGACAACGGTCACTGCGCGCCTCAGGATTCTGCTGGCAGTTATTTTAAGACAGGAAAAAATTGATATTAATTAAACAATGATTAAACACAGTTGCTGAATAATAATTTAAACCTGCTTCGTTTAACATGCAGAAATAGTGTGCAAAGCTTCCGGCCTTAATAAATGATTAAGAAGCCGCATTTATAAAATCCCTATAAAGTTCATCAAAAATAAAATAAATAAAACTTGATCCTGAATAGCGGAAATTGTTCAAATCAGATCATGCAATCAGCAGGAGTGTGGGTGTTTAAGCATTCCTCTCTGAGCATTAAGTATAAACAGAATCTAAATGGAAAAGTTTCATAAAATATCTGCAGTGCTGTTTAACCTGGCGATACTTATTAGCTATATACTGATTTGGTGTGTAACGTGATACGTGATTAAGACATGAGGATGAGATTTAGCGTCAAAACTTAATTTATCCTTAAGCTCAGCATAAATAATTTAGCCACAACACGTTCTTTTATTTTTAACCTGTTCGGAAAGCGTTCCGTTAATGCTCCCCTTTCATCAACTAATTTAAATGGCACTATCATGAAAAAAATCCTTATTACTGGTTCTACTGGTTTTTTAGGCGGGGCTGTCGTTGCAAATTTATTACAGAACAGGGTTAAGGATGGACTGTTGCTGCTGGTCAGAGGCGAGACTGTTGAGGAAGGGCTAAACAGGCTTAAAGCAAACCTGAAAAATTTTGGCTTAAATGAGTCAATTATCAACACGATAGCACCTGAAAACATCATTCTGGGTGATCTGGCTTTAACTGAGAACTTTATTAGTGACTCACGTATTGACGACGTTACCCACGTCATTAACTGTGCTGCCGTTGCCTCTTTTGGTAACAATCCCACTATCTGGAAAGTGAATGTTGAAGGCACATTCAGGTTCGCTGAACGCATGAGCCGCGTCGCGGGACTAAAGAAATTCATTCACGTTGGTACGGCAATGTCATGCGCGCCGGAACCTGGCTCGCTGGTCACTGAGGGCGGACTCAATTCCAGCCGGGATCAGCATGTCGTCGAATATACGTGGAGTAAGGCCTCGATTGAAAAGCTAATGACCGAAAAGCTACCGGATCTGCCGCTGGTCATTGCCCGGCCATCAATCGTAGTGGGTCATTCCGATCAAGGCTGTCTGCCGTCAGCCAGTATTTTCTGGGTATTCCGCATGGCGCTGGCACTCGGAAAATTCACCTGCGACCTGGATGATCGTATTGATGTTGTTCCGGTTGATTACTGTGCCGATGCGCTGGTCTTACTGCTTGACGCACAAGACGTCATCAATGAGGTGATCCATATCTCTGCCGGCACACAGAGTAGTGTGACTTTCGCAGAAATTGACGAGGCGATGGCAAAAGCATCCGGAAGCAGGGCGCTCGGCGTTGATTATCAGAAGGTGTCCTATAAACAGCTTTCTGACAGCAGAAGAACCTTTAAGGATCTGTTCGGGCCTTGCAACGAACGAATCATGCTGCGCGCCATGAATTTGTACGGGCATTTCTCAAACCTGAATGTGGTCTTTGATAATTCCAAACTGCTGCAGCTTGGCATGAAGAAACCTTCCCGGTTCACTGATTATCTGGATCGCTGCGTAGTAACGACACGTGATTCAACGATTGCCGAACTGATGCAGGTCGATTTCAAGTAATCGGTCACGGGAGCGCTCCTGGGCTGCTTTCCGGAAAAACATAATTTATTTTGCGCTTTCTAAACGACCTTATGCGTTTAGTTTGAGAGGTAAGAAATCCAGAGTAGGCTATTGGATGCAGCATCTGTCGGATGTCACCAAACCGCGAGTTATAAAAGGGCTTCTCTCTCATCCACAGAGCGGGAAAGCCAGCGTCATCAGCATATTTTTCCAGCGCCAGATGATCTGGCAGAGTCGCGCAAGGTGAAGCCGGATATATAGGGTGACATCCAGCTCTGATATGCCTCATGAGATCTTTTAAACGAGTATAACGACAGATGTTGGATCCACCTTGTGTCAATTTATTGAACTGTGTAATTTAACTATTTACTCAAATACCATTACGGCTTAACCAAATCAAAAGTGTAACCCTTTCGGATTCTGGCAGTGTAAGTGCCGGGGGATTCAGGGTTTGAATATGGGCGCAGTATGATGATGGCTGACGGCTAACACCATTGAAAACACGTCAAAGAACGTATTCAGCATAATTAAGGACATGCAATTGTTGCCGTCATGAATCCTGTCATCTCACCCGGTTCTGCATCACCGGTCGAGCGAACATTAAGGCGCGGGTTACTGTTTGAATCGACTACCCATACTCCATTGGAATCAACGGGGTTGTTGTTAATTGCGTAATATCCGTTTGTGTTACCATTTAAAGTAAGTATGCCCTTTTGCATCCCAGTGGATAACAAACCTGGTTTAAACGTAACCGTAGCTGCTCCAACTGGATTTGATATTATACCCGGAATGTCAACATCGGAGGCAGGATTAAGAACGGGGATAGTTGGGCGTGTATTGACATCCACAGCACACGTTATTCCTTCCAGACTCACGGATTGTTCTCCCCGCGGAGTACGAGGAAGATTAGTATTCCTGACCGAGACAGTCATCCTTACTGGCTTGGATCCGCTGTATCGATAAGTGACTTCCAGGTTCGCGATGGCATAGGAGGTCGGGGATTTCGCTTCTGTGCGTTGGGAAGAGGCACCTGTCAGTGCTCCACAGGACGGTTCCTGGGAGGGGTATTTGCTGTCCGTTTCTCGCCAATACATACAGTATGTCCCGCTCATGGCTGATATTTCTTCTCCTTCTAACTCAATCACTCCGAACAGATAATCAAAATAGTTACGCCCTTGAGTGTGGTTCGTCGCTAGTTTGCCTGTTATCGGAGTGACTGCGGAAATGGTTGTCGCGTTACTCACCGATAGATGTCCCAGTAACATTGCGACTGTTAAGGTTCCGAGCTTTTTCATATCTTATTCACTGTTGATAATCAAACGTCATATTCACCACGATGCTTAAACCGCCGGCTTTCACATTGTTTTTGTGCCGACATAAACTGCGCAGTTTTTGAGTTTGATGTTGAAGTTTTGGGGGGAACTGGTGAAGTCTGCTGTACCGTACTGACCGAGCGCCACTGTCTGCACGTCCGCGCTGGCATTCACAATGCAGGAGGCATCAGTGATGGAACCGGTAAATTGAATGATGCAGCCTGACACCGTCATCGGGGTTACTGCTGAAGGCTAATCGACTTCTTCAGCAAATGTGTTGTGTGACAGCTTAAATGCCAGAGGAATTAATGCAGCAATTAATACTTTTTTCTTCATGAAAAAACTCTCCATTAACAGGTCATCCTGAACTGAAATTTAATGAAAATAAACTTCCGTTATTTATGATAAGACTCATAAACCAGGCCTATTTTTAATCGAGAGACAACGTAAGTGCTAATTAATTAAAACGATCGATTCTCAAATATTGATAGATCTGGCCTATCTGGTATGCCTGATTAATCGTGATTGACGATCAATTTTGCAGCATTTTAAAAATTTAAGATCAGATTTAACAAGGAGTTATTAATAATAAAGGAAGATGTTTTTTGTATTTGGAAGCAATTTTTTAACAAATTGTGAGTATATATTTCACTCGCATGATGAGTGCAATGTGAATTTGGTTTAACGTTAATTTAGGGATCGCTGACAAATATTGACACGAAAACGATGAAATTCCTGTTCCCCACGTTATTGATTTTACGACAGCCCCCGGTGATTAATTAACTTTAACCATCACTGAAGTCATGTTGGATATACTGGCTGCAATGTAGCGGCATCCCCTGGCAAAGCAAAAGTCAAACATCACCACTGCGAACGTCAACATTAATACCCGTGTCAATCTGGGCTCACTGACATTCTGGCTTGATGAGTCTCCATTCACCTGGTATGACGAACCCAAATCCTGCCGGTTCGCTGATTATCGGGATTGCTGCGTAATAACGACGCGTGATTCAACGATTGCTGAACTGATGCAGGTCGATTTCAGGTAATCGTTCACGGCAGCGCTCCTGAGCTGCTTTCCGGAAAAGCATAACTTCTTTTCCGCCATGGAGGGTAATCAGATAGAAGTACAGAGAACCAGAACAAAACGTTCAGGTTTCAGTGAGTAAACGCCCTTCCAGTCGTGCGCAATTCCTTGAGAAAACCGCCCTAAAACACCAGCATCAAACCCCGTAAACGCCCTCAGATTTCATCAAAAAGCATCTTTATGACTCCAGACTTATTAGGTCTGGAGTCACAGATAAAGTGTCGTTAGAATGGCCCGCTTCACATGTAGTAAACAGGCATCAAAATGACGACAGATTTAACTCACACCGACGACCATTCTGCGCATGTCGGGCGCCATGTCATGATCTGGCTGAAGCAGGTGAAGACCGCTTCGCTTGGCGAGCTGGATAATTTTGGTGATGAAGGCACGGTAGAGCAGGTGATGAAGGTCTGGGTAAAACTGTCTTTGCTGATCAGCCGGCGACGGCCTGAGATCGCCATCTCTTCTCTGCTGAAACATGTCCTGCCCAATATCGGTTCCCAGCCACTTAAAACGCTAAACCGTCTCCGCCTCAACCGGCTTTACAACATCCTGATCGCTGACGGTAAAAAAGAGGAGGCGCGTCGGGTATTTGCACTGACCAAACAATTCCTCGCCTGGGCGGAGATGCAGGGCTATCTCGAACATTCACCCCTCGCTTCCATGAAAAAACGGGATGTTGCGGGTCGTGCTACGCCGCCGCGAAGTAGGCAACTCACTGACGCTGAAATCTGGGTTTTCTGGCACGGACTGGATAACTGGGCATTATCGGAGCAGGCGCGCTGGGCGCTGCGTTTATGTCTGGTCAGCGCCCGACGGCCGGATGAGATTGTTCAGGCGCAGAAAGCCGAGTTTGATCTGCCGTTAGGATTGTGGATGCAGGGTACACGCAATAAATCGCAGCGCGAGCATGTGCTGCCGATTTCACCCCTGATGCGTCAGTGCATTGAAGCGTTGCTGCGCGCCGCCGATCCCGACTCACCCTGGCTCGTTCCCGCGCCCCGCGATCCCCAACAACCGCTGTCAAAAGGCGCGCTGAATCAGGCACTGCGCCGGATGATCCGCGCGCCAAGAGGGCTGGGGCTGGAGGCTTTTACTCCTCGCGACCTGCGTCGCACCGCGCGGTCCAAACTTTCCGCCCTCGATACGCCGAATGACGTTGCCCGAAAAATCATGAACCATGCGCTGGAAGGCATCGACAGGGTTTACGACACTCATGACTATCTGAGCCAGATGCGCAGCGCGATGAACATCTTTTCAGATGCGGTTGAGCAGATTATTGAGTGCGAAAGTTATCATCTTCTGCGACATCGCTATGAGGGTGAGACTCTCTCCCTGAACGATCTCTCTGTCATGGCGATGTCGCGCTAAATAACGATCAGAAGTGATAGCGAAGCCAGGCAAAATAAACATTCCCGTTGTTGTGGGTGCCCGGAATATAGGTCATCTGGAAGTCGAGAGCGCCATAGCCGATGGAGGCCAG
Organism: Candidatus Pantoea rara; assembly: GCF_051136265.1. NCBI lineage: Bacteria > Pseudomonadati > Pseudomonadota > Gammaproteobacteria > Enterobacterales > Erwiniaceae > Pantoea > Candidatus Pantoea rara. The sequence continues at coordinate 201,692 of NZ_CP194943.1, forward strand.
CGGCAGGACGGCAGGCACCGGCATATAGTCCCAGTTATGCCTGGCAGTGACGCCCACAGTGTAACCTGCGCCCCAGTGAAAATTCTGGTCGGCCAGCGGCCGCCAGGTTGCCACCCAGCCATAGCCACCAAAGGGTTCCCATTTGTTAAAAGAATCCTTAAATGCCATCAGGTAGAGGCCGTGCCAGTTTCCTTTTTCATCGTAGCGGGAGATACCACCGCCCGCGCCCCAGGGTCTTTCATTATATTTATCGATGTGTTCACGGTCGTAAGTGGCACGATTGTGCCAGGTAATGGCGGGCAAATAAAAGTCGATACCCTCTGGCTGGTGCCATGTCGTGGCAACGTTATCACTGAAGCTTTCCCAGCCCGCATTTACATTCTGCATTAACGTAGCGGCATGAGCTGAAAACAGACTAAAAACGGACGTCATCATCAGCGCTTTAAGAGGTAAGATTTTGCGCATGTACTTATTCCTGCAATATCTGGTGTTAAATAAGGAAAAAAATGGCTTAAGGCGGGTATTGTTGCATCAGGAAGGAAAACTTCAGTTAAATGAGCGGCTATTACAGGATTTTTTAATTAATTAAAGCGAACGAAATTCACCTGGCCTTGCTCATTCAGCAGGCATAATCAGGTAAAGCATGTCTTCTTCTGGTTATCGCCTTGTATAACCTGATATCGCCCACAAATTCCCCTGAAAAATTTCGCATTATTCATTAACAAAATCTTGCATTGATAATCGCAATGCGTATATTTCTCATTTGCTTTAAATGTTAATCACACCCGCGCGAAGGCGCTCACGGAAAGGTTTTTGATTCCTCAAACCTTAAGCAGGGTAGCAATGCTCGCAGGACGCAGGGTCGTGACAGTGGCAGCTCAAAAACATAAAGATAATTGAGGAATTAATGAACGCTTTCGATCTTCAGCACGCCAGGGTGAAGAGCGCCTCTGCTCTTCAACGTCCATTCCGCCTCTCCTTACTGACTTTTTTGGTCGGCTCATCGCTGACGCATAACATTGCTCATGCGGCAGAGACGCCTGTCAGCAATGATAAGACTCTGACCGTGACAGCTTCAGCCGATGATGCCGTGACAACGTCACCTCAGACCGATTACAGCGTTCCGGTTACCCGTGCGGGCACGAAAATGCTGGGTACCGTGCGTGATGTGCCGCAGTCAGTTAGCATTGTGAGTAAGCAACGAATGGCGGATCAGCAACTTCAGTCGCTGAATGATGTGCTGGTAAACACCACCGGCATCCGGGGCATCAGTGGGGATATGGACCGCACCAACTACTATGCGCGCGGGTTTATGATCGACAACTACATGGTTGATGGTATTCCTACCGCGTTTGCAGAACGCTGGAATCTGGGCGATGCGCAGACCGATATGGCGCTGTATGAGCGCGTTGAAGTGGTTCGCGGGGCGACCGGCCTGTTGACCGGGCCGGGGAATCCTTCAGCCGCCATCAACATGGTACGCAAACATGCGGACAGCAAAGAATTCGGCGGCACCGTCTCTGCCAGCTACGGCAGCTGGAACAAACAGCGTTATGTTGCCGATCTCTCTGCGCCGCTGAGTGAGTCCGGCAATGTGCGTGGCCGCCTGGTGGCTGGCTGGCAGGACAACAATAGCTTCATCGAACGCTACGGCGCGAAAAAACAGTTCATCTACGGCGTGGTAGACGCCGATCTGACTGACTCTGCCACACTCTCTGTCGGTTATGAGTTCAGCCAGGTTAATACCGACTCCACCATGTGGGGCGGAGCACCACGCTGGTATACCGACGGCACACAGATTCATACCCGTCGCGGCTACAACACCGAGCCTGACTGGGCCTATAACGACAAAGAGAACCGCAAACTCTTTGTGAATCTGAAGCAGGATTTCGACAACGGCTGGAACATCACCCTGAACGGCGCGCACAACGAGATGCGTCTGGACAGTAAGCAGATCTATCTCGATGGTTATTTCGATCGTAATACCGGCGCGGGTGTCTCTTCCTATGCTAATTATCCGGTAGTGGGCGGAACCGGTTATAACACCGGCAAACGCAAAGTGGATGCAGTGGATGCCTTTGCCAGTGGACCGTATGAACTGCTGGGGCGTCAGCATGAGCTGATGGTGGGCGTCAATTACACCCGTCAGGATAACAAGTACTTCAGCACCTTTGAGAACATCTCTTCAGCGTCACTGGGTAATTACAATGACTTTAACGGTCAGTATCCGGAATCTGCCTGGACGCCACGTTTGCCAGCCAGTGATAGCCAACTGGTCCGTCAGAAATCGACTTACATGGCGACCCGTCTGTCACTTGCCGATCCGCTGCACCTGATTCTCGGTGCCCGCTATACCAACTGGAACCGTGAAACCTTAACGGGCGAAGCGGAGGAAAATAATATCACTCCGTATGGCGGGCTGATTTATGACTTCGCAGAGAACTGGTCGGCTTACGCCAGCTATACCTCGGTATTCCAGCCTCAGGATTATCGTGATGCCAGTGGCGCCTACCTGTCGCCGGTCATCGGTAAAAACTACGAGGCAGGCCTGAAATCGGACTGGCTGGACAGCCGCTTAACCACCTCGGTATCGGTATTTCGCACTGAGCTGGATAACGCAGGTGAAGCGACTACCCAGACGATTCAGGGTTCAGGCGATGTTGCCTACATTGGTCGTAAAGGCGTGGTGAGTCGTGGCGTGGAATTCGAAGTCAACGGTGCATTAACTGACAACTGGCAGATGACTTTAGGTGGCACGCGCTACATTGCGGAAAACCGCGATGGCAGCACCTTTAATCCGCAACTGCCGCAGACCAGCTTTAACCTGTTCAGCAGCTATCGTCTTCCGATGCTGCAACAGCTGACGCTGGGTGGCGGCGTGAACTGGCAGACCCACGTCTGGAACGACGTCGGCGGCCCGGAAGGCAATGGCACCTGGCGCGCGCGTCAGGGCAGTTATGCGCTGGTTGATCTCTTTGCCCGCTATCAGGTGAACAAAAATCTTTCGCTGCAGGGCAACCTGAACAATCTGTTCGACAAAGAGTATGACACCAACGTGGCCAGCTCCGTGGTCTATGGTAAACCACGTAACGTCTCGGTAACGGCCAGTTACACCTTTTGATTGTGGTAACGGTGAAAAACGCCTCAGTTGAGGCGTTTTTCACCTCTGTCTGTGCCTTGCGCCGCCACAATCTGCAGCGCACGCGGCACCAGCTGGGTGAAGTACGCCACCGCCGGGCCGATCAGGGCTTCATCCGGATCGAAGGCGGCATGATGCAGCCCAAATTTACTGGCGCTGCCGATGCTGACAAACGCACCCGGCACCTGTTGCAGATAGAAGGCAAAATCTTCCCCGCCCATCTGTGGCGACTCAGCATGCTCCGCGAGATAGCCGCTTTGATGTGCAACCTCCAGGGCTACATCTACCCAGCCTGGCGTATTAATCAGGGCAGGCGGACCCTCTGTCCACTCCAGCTCAGCCGTTGCGCCAAATCCGGCGGCGATACCCTGGATCAGCGTCTGGATGCGGTGCGGGATCTGCGCGCGGATCTCGCCGTTGTGAGTGCGCACAGTGCCCTCCAGCTCTACGCTTTGCGGCAGCACGTTCCAGGTATTCCCGGCGGTAAAGCGGGTCACGCTCAGCACCACCGTTTCCAGCGAGCTGAATACCCGGCTCGGCAGAGTCTGCAGAGCCGTCACGATATGGCTGGCAATCACAATTGAATCGATCCCCTCCTGTGGTCGTGCGGCATGTGCGCCTTTGCCCTCAATGCGGATCGCAAAGCGGTCGACGTTGGCATAAAACGCGCCCGCCCGGCTCTGAAGCGTACCCAGCGGTAAATCGGGCGCGTTATGCAGGCCAAATATCGCCTGAACGCCTTCCAGCGCACCGGCTTCAATCAGCTGACGTGCGCCATTAAACGTCTCTTCAGCGGGCTGAAACAGAATTCTCACCCGACCCGGCAGTGTTTTTTCCTGCTGCTGGAGCTGCAGGGCGACGCCGAGCATCACGGCGCTGTGAACGTCGTGACCACAGGCGTGCATCACGCCCGGCTGTTGTGATCGCCACGGGCGCCCGGTGGTTTCTTCAATCGGTAACGCATCAATATCCGCGCGCAGGGCGATCAGGGGTTCGCCTTGACCGATTTCTGCCACAACGCCGGTTTTCAGCCCCAGCGGCAATAGCCGGATTCCGGCCTGACCCAGCCAGCGGGTAATACGTTCCGTGGTGGCAAATTCATGATTCGAAAGTTCGGGGTGCTGGTGCAGTTCGCGACGCCACTGCACCAGTTGTTCGGTTAAAGGCAAAGTCATGGTTATCCCTGTTATTCCGGCAGAAAAGGTTCGCCCAGCGTCGATCAGGATGCGTTTGTCAGCCAGGATGCTGTCACGGGTCAAAACGTAAATACCTTTAAAGGAGCCTGCGGGGGCATGAAGAATGATGTGCCTGCTAAATCAGCGTATGGCTTTTAGCCAGCGTGTAAGTTGAGATTGCCTCAGCAGGCGGAATCATCATCGAATGACGCAACACACAGATAAAGTAACGATTTGGTCAAAGCTTATCTGAAAATAATCAATGCGGAATCACAGGGATTTAAACGGTGTGGTGAGTTTGCGGAATGACTAATAAGGTTCAGCCATTCCGCGATTTCTTTAATTAATGGCTTACCGCAGGTTAATTATGTTTCCACGCATAATTTTCGCTCACCTGCGCGCAGGAAAGCACTCACCAGACCCAGCCATAGCAGACCGCAGACCATATTCACCATGCTGAAGCCCCCGTTGCCAAAGCTGAAATAGGCCGTTTTGGCGGCTTCAATGCCCAGCGCAATGATCAGAATACTCACCATGCCGAGCATCGCCGCCACGCTGCCTTTTCCGCCACTGCTGGAAAACAGCGTCATGCGATACAGTCCGGCGTTAACCAGCCCGGTGCCGAAACCGTAGAGACTCATTCCGGCGGTGAGCCACAGATAGCTTTGCGCGTTCAGCACAGTGGCGGTCACCGCGATTGCCAGCCCGCAGACCACCGGCCAGGCACCGAGTCTTATTGGCTGTTCAATCGGCAGACGGCTGGATAAGCGCCCCAGCGTCAGGTTGCCTGCAATCATGGCGGCAAAAACGGGCAGCTGAAGCAGGGCATAGTCGATGCGGCTAAGTTGTGCGCCGTGAATTAAAATCACGGGCGACAGCGCAACCCAGGCGATGCAGGGCACAGTGACCAGTCCGATAGCCAGCGAACCGCGCATCACCTGACGCTCTTTCAGCAATGCCGCATAACCGCTGATAATCGATCGCAGTGACAGCGGTGTCTGCCGGTCACCCGCCGTTTCAGGCATGGCATACCACAACCCCGCCAGTGACAGCGCCGCGACAGCGCCAATCAGCCAGAACAGGGTACGCCATTCTCCTACGGTAAGAAAAGCCGCGCCGGCCAGCGGACCGGCCAGGGGGGCCAGCAGGGCGACGTTGGCCATCAGCGCCATCATTTTTATGCTGAGCGACTCCGTAAAGGCTTCCTGCACCGCCGCGTAGCCTACTGCGCCGATAAAGCAGAGGCTGATTCCCTGCAAAAACCGCAGCAGGACGAACTGCTCAATACTCTGCACCCAGTGGGTTGCAATGCACGAGAGCATAAAAAAGGCCACGCCGCTGAGCAGCACCGGACGCCGCCCGATACGATCCGATAGCGGGCCAAGCAGCCATTGCAGCAGTATGCCGCCGGCCAGATAGGCGGTCAGCGAGGTAGAAACCCATTCAGGCCCAACCTTAAATTCCTGCGTCACCAGCAGCATGCCGGGCTGGATCATGTCGTGGGCGATATAGGTGGCGAATTCAAACAACACCAGCGACAGCGGAAAGATCAGATGTCGGCGGGTCAGTTGCGCCACCGGTAGAAAAGAAGCCATTACGAATACCTGCAATAAAACCATTAAAAAGCGGCCACCAGGGTGACCGCATAGCATTAGAGTGACAGCGTAACGTTTAGCGCCAGCGCGCTATCGGGTTGACCAGCGTTCCAGCGAACTTCAGGTTCTCCGCGGGATCAGCGAGGTTGATCATCTGCTGATTATTCGCCAGCTGCAGGCGGTTCAGGCAGGAGCGGGTAAACTCCGGCGCGAACATGTCATAGCGCGCAAACTTAGTGGCATGCTCCGGGTGCGCCTGCTGGTAATCCTTTACGCACTGCGCCACCGCCTGCCAGAATTCATCCTCGGGTAGCGTCGCTGACTGATGCAGGATCGCGCTGACAAAGCGGAAGATGCAGTCAAACACATCCGTGAAGATCGACAGTAATTTGAGGTTCTCCGGCACATCCACCGCCAGGCGCTGCACGCCCTCCGGCAGCACCGCATCCGGGTTCATCACGGCGATCTCTTCGCCGATATCCTTCATGTATGCACTGACCGGCACATTGTTCTCCAGCAACATGATCAGGTTTTCACCATGTGGCATAAAGACCAGGTCATGCTGATAGAAGCAGTGCAGCAGCGGGCTGAGATAGCAGGTCAGATAGCGATCAATCCACTGCTTCGCAGGCAAACCGGAATCCGCTATCAGCGCGGGCAGCAATGCCTGCTGGTGGTGATCGACGTGCAGGAATGAGGCCATGGTCATCAGACGCTGACCGGGTTGCAGGCTGGCCGCAGGGTTATCCCGCCAGAGCGCCGCGAACATCTTTTTATAGGCGGAATCGCCTTTGATAGCCTGCTCGTAGTAGCGGTTGTGATAGCCGACGGAGGCGACTTCGCGCAGGATGCGGAAATCACAGCGCTGCAGCCAGGCATCGCCCGCCACCAGCTCTTCAAGCCAGCCGTTTATTGCGGGTGTTGTCGCCATATAGTAGGGCGACAGACCGCGCATAAAGCCCATATTCAGCACCGACAGCGCGGTTTTCACGTAGCGCTTCGCGGGCTGGCTGCGATTAAAGAAGGTGCGGATAGACTGCTGCGCCTGATAAGCATCGTCGCCGCTGCCGAGATAAACAATATCGTGATTAGCGATGTCCGCCGCAAACACAGTCAGCAGTTTGTTCTGCCACTGCCACGGATGCACCGGCATCAGGATATAGTCTTCAACCGCCAGCCCTTTGTTCACCAGCTGCGTATTAAAGTGCTCCACGGTGCTGTCGCCCAGCTCATCACGCATCAGCTGCTCATAGCTCAGCTCGCTGAGGCTGGAGAAGTGGGCGTTGCGCCGGTGAACCGCAACCCAGATAAGTTGAACAGGCGCGGCGGCTTCCGGCGCGTACGCCAGATAATCCTGTGCATCGAAGCCAATACGGCCGTTGTTGGCGACAAAGCAGGGATGGCCTTCTGTCATCGCCGCTTCTACCGTCTGGAAATCGGCTGCGACCAGCGCCTGGCTGTCAGGATTATTCTTCTGCAGCTTGTAAACGCTGCTGCACAGCGTGCTGCTGATCTCTTCCATGTAGGTCGCCAGCAGCGCCTGTGGAATCCCGATCTCTCCATTGAACTCGACAATAAACTTCAGCGCATCCAGTGGCAGATCGCGACCGTTCTCCTGCTTGCGCAGTGAATCCGCATCGATCTCCCAGTGATCCAGCGCCAGCCGTGCTGCCCGGAAATGGTACGTTGCTTCACCGCCCGGCACCGCCAGTTGATAGCTGCCATCCTGCGATGCCTGCGGGGCAATGATTTTTTCATGCGCGAACTCGGCAATTGCTTTGCGGATCAGCATGCGGTTTGCCTGCGTCCAGTTGTCGCCCGTCAGATGTGTGCCGTCGGTCAGTGAAGAGGGGGTGTACATAGTCTGCGACTCCTGCTGTAACGCGTGTTGATAATCTTCCCGCTGGCAAAAGGCCAGCCAGGCGGTTTTATGACCCATGTCGATGGTGTGCTGGTATCGGAATCCGGCGCGTTTATTCAGCACGTGAATCTTTTCGTTGCGCTCGTCCGGCTCCACCACCACACGCTGCACCTCGGGGCGGCTGAACATGTAGTCCATCACCAGCGTGAAGACCTGCCAGCTAAAGGCTTTGATCGGCTGGCTGGCCGGGGCAATCAGAATGTGCATGCCGTAATCATCAGGCGCGGCCGGATAAAATTTGCCCACCTCGTCGTCGCAGGCGCGATAGCACTCAATCAGGCAGACGGGCTCGTCATTGCAACATCCAATCAGCGCGGCATGGGGATCAGATGCGGTCAGCGTCTGATAAAACGCCGCGACCTGATCCAGGCTCTGCTGCTGCATGCCCCAGAAGCGGGCGTAATCGCGGGTGACCCAGCTGTGGATGAGCGACGCATCGCTCTCAAGCATCGGTCTCAGGGTAAAACGGCCTGCGGGACGATCGGCCCTGAACAGTATGGGTGAACTCATCTCAGTGCTCCGATTTAGCCGGGAAGGTCTGGAAGGCGATCTGACGCTCGATGGGATAAACCTCGCGTCCGGTCAGTTCACGCAACAGCACCGAGTTGCGGTAGCAGGCCATACCAAGATCAGGCGTGACAAAACCGTGTGTATGCAGCTCGGCGTTCTGCACGAAGATCTGATTGTGATGGTCGATGCTGTAGTTGCGCTGCACGTCATAGCGGCCTTTGTCATCCCAGCGCAGACGGGCGTGGATGCCCTCTAAAAACATCGGTGGCTGGTAGTGATAGCCGGTTGCCATCACCAGTCCCTCGGTGCAACGGGTGAAGGTGCAATCCTGCTCCTCCTGATGCAGCGTCAGCTCGAACTCGCCCTGGGGCAACCAGCGCATCGCGGTCAGCGCCGAATGGGTAAAGAGGTTGACGTTGAGATCCCCGTCGAGCTGTTTGACATACATCAGGTCGTAAATATCGTTGATTAAACTGCTGTTAATCCCCTTGTAGAGATTCTTATGGCGGGCATTCAGTTCGTCGCGGGTGCTGGCGGGCAGGGCGTGGAAATAGTCCACCCACTCCGGCGAGGTCATCTCCAGCGTCAGCTTGGTGTACTCCAGCGGATAGAAACGCGGCGCGCGGGTGATCCAGTTGAGCTGATAGCCAAAGCGATCGATATCGGTCAGCAGATCGTAGTAGATTTCCGCCGCGCTCTGGCCGCTGCCCAGTACCGTAATCGAACGCTTCTGCTGCAGTTCCGCTTTGTTGGCCAGATAATGGCTGGAGTGTGTCAGGCGCTGACGGTGCGGCTGGCTGCACGACGGCATCCAGGCTTTTGGTCCGGTGCCGAGCACCAGATGACGCGCCTGATAGTGCTGCTTCTCGCCGCTTCGGGTATCGGTCACCTGAAGCTGATAGATCCCGGCTGCTTCATCGTAGCTGACATACTCGACATGGCTGTTCCACCGCAGGTTGGACAGGCGCGAGCTGGCCCACTGACAGTACTGGTTATACTCTTTGCGCATCAGGAAGAAATCTTCACGGATATAAAAAGAGTATAGTTTTCCTTTTTCCTTCATGTAGTTAAGCAGGCTGTAAGGACTGGTTGGATCGGCAAGTGTCACCAGGTCGGCCATAAACGGCGTCTGCAAATGGGCACTTTCCAGCATCATGCCGGTGTGCCAGTCAAAGCCCGGATTCTCATCCAGGAAAATACCGTTCAGTCCCTCAACCGGCTCACTCAGACAGGCCAGACTCAGGTTGAAAGGGCCAATGCCGATGCCAATAAAATCGTAAACAGGATTATTCATTTCAGATTGCTCCCTGATTCGCCGCGCTCAACGCTGAGGCACGAACCTGCTCGCGACCATAATGCGCAATCAGGCTCAACACATCTTCGATGTCGGCAATGGTCGTGGTGGGATTTAACAGGGTGAATTTCAGATACTGCCGTCCATCCACTTTGGTTCCCGCAATCACCGCATTACCGGAGCGGAACAGCGCTTTACGGATGGCAGCATTGATCTCATCGATCTGCGCGTCGCTGGTATGTTTGCCGGGAACGTAACGGAAAATCTGCGTGGTCAGCTCAGGCGCGTGCAGCACTTCAATGGCCGGATGCGCCGTTAACAGCTGATGCGCGGCCTGTGTCAGATCTATCAGGGTATCGAAGGCGTCACCCAGCGCTGCCGGGCCCATGACGCGCAGTGTCAGCCACATCTTCAGCGCATCAAAGCGGCGGGTGGTCTGAATACTTTTATTGACCAGATTCGGCGTGCCTTCCTGCTGTGCGCTGAGTGGATTGAGGTAATCCGCATGGTGCGTGACATGCTTCAGATTGTGGCTGTCCCGCACAAAGAACGCGCCACAGCTGACGGTCTGGAAGAACGATTTGTGATAATCAACGGTCACGGAATCCGCGCGCTCAATGCCATTCAGACGGGAACGATGATTTTCAGAAACCAGCAGGCCACAGCCATAGGCGGCGTCAACGTGCATCCATAAACCGTAATCGTCACAGAGACGAGCGATTTCCGGCAGCGGATCGATGCTGCCAAAGTCGGTGGTGCCGCTGGTGGCGACCACGGCAATCGGGATCAGCCCTTCACTGCGGCAGCGCGCAATCTCCTGCGCCAGGCATTGGGCGTCCATGCGGTAATGATCATCGTGATCGACGGCGATAACCGCGTCATAGCCCAGCCCTAAAATCGCCATCGACTTCTGAATGCTGAAGTGGCTCAGTTTGGAGGTAAACACGCGCCATTTCGACGCGGTCTCTGGCAGGCCACGATGCTTGATCAGGTGTCCCGGATGATGCGCGGCACACCAGCTGTCTCGCGCCAGCAGCATCGCCATCAGGTTGGATTGGGTGCCGCCGCTGGTAAAGATCCCATCGGAACCGGCAGGCAGACCGATACGACCAAGCGTCCAGTCAATCACCTTTTGCTCAATCAGCGTGCCGCCTGCACTCTGATCCCAGGTATCCACGGAACTGTTCACCGCGGCCATGATCTGCTCTGCCATCAGCGAGGGCAGCACCACCGGGCAGTTCAGGTGGGCCAGGTATTTAGGGTGGTGAAACCAGACGGCGTCACGAAGATAGAGCTGGCTCAACTCCGCCAGTGCATCATCGTTATTGCCCAGCGGGCGATCGAGATCGACCTCGCTGAACTCCGCCGCCAGTTCGTGGGGCAGAATACCGCTGAAGGGCTTCTCTACGCCGGTAACGGTACGGGTCATCAGCGCCAGCACCTCCTGAGTCTGCTGCGACCAGGCCGCCAGTTGCTGATCGTTAAAAATGGCCGTTTCGGCACCGCTGGCATTGGAGGCTGGCGCGAGATCCAGAGCCGCCTGAGTGGATGAGCGTAAAAGCATGTTCAGTTCCTGTGCGTGATTACCAGTGACCCTGCCAGCAAAAAGCCAGCAGCGTTGGATGTCCGCTCAATAACTCCAGTACACATAAAACTAACTAACCAGATAAAAACCCTGACAACACTGTGGGCCAGGGTTTTTACCTTAAAAAGGGAAAATACCGCATATTATTTGTGGATTTAGCAGCGTTTAACGCTTTGTTATATGCGGATGAGAGTGTAAATGTTAATCATTATCATTCAAATGTTTTGTTGTTAAATTTTATTTATTAGCATGCCTAATGTGGAAAATGTGATTCAGATCACGTTATGCGATCGGAATCGTCCTTTTTTTGCAGCAGTCAGTGCCAGTAAATGTCAGGTAAAGAGGGCTGCGATGAGTGACTACACATCAGTGGCGGGCAAAAAAGAGCGGGAAAAGAGACTTTTGTTGACGTTAAGCGCGGGTCATTCTGATGGGAACCAGGGTGGAATTTAAGCGGAGCCGGTAAGGGATTTACAGAAACTCCCGGAAAGGGCGCATTGCCCTTACCGGGTTGCATTACACGTTATGTTTACTCTGTATGGGTTTCAGCAGGGACCTTCTTTTTGGCCATGAAGTTATAAATCACTAACAGGCCAAATATACCCGTGATGATCAGGGTAATGGTGCCCTTATTCATAAAGTGAGCCATATTACCCAGCAGGATGCCGGTCACGCCGAAGTCAGTATCTGAGAAGGTGGTATTGGTCAGTCCAATCTGTCCAAGTACCGGTAGCAGGGCAACAGGCAGGAAAGTAATTAACAGGCCATGAGCAAAGGCACCGCAAATCGCCCCGCGCTTACCCCCGGTAGCATTACCAAATACACCCGCCGTGGCACCACAGAAAAAGTGGGGAACCACACCCGGCAGAATCAAAACCCAATGTAGCTGACCGAGGACAAACAGCCCAACCAGGCCACCCACAAAGCTGGAGATAAAGCCTACCAGTACTGCATTCGGCGCGTAGGGGAAGACAATAGGGCAATCCAGCGCAGGTCTGGCATCCGGGACCAGTTTTTCAGAGAAGCCGGTAAAGGCCGGGACGATCTCAGCCAGGATTAAGCGCACACCCTGCAGAATGATAAAGACGCCCGCTGCAAACGTTATGGCCTGAATGAAGGAGTAAACCAGGTAGTTCTGACCATTGCTGAAGTTGGCCTCTACATACTCTTTACCTGCAGACACCGACAGGATTAAGTAGATAATCATCATCGTAAGAGAGATGGAGATCGTACTGTCGCGCAAAAAACTGAGGTTTTTGGGCATGTTCATTTCTTCGGTGGATTTCGATCCTTTACCCACTAAAGAGCCGATCCAGCCTGATAAGACATAGCCAATGGTTCCGGTATGCGCCAGGGCGACATGGTCACCGCCGATGATCTTACGCATATAAGGTTGTGCAATCGCCGGGAAGGTGGCCATCAGAATACCCAGGAGCAGTGATCCGGTGTAGATCAGCTGAATACCTTCAAAGCCAGCAACCGATAAAATAATCGCGATCATACAGGCCATATAGAACGTCACATGCCCTGAAAGATAAATATATTTCAGTCGGGTAAATCGGGCGACAATGATATTGGCGACCATACCAAAGGCCATGATCATCGTGGTCGGTGCACCATATTTTGCCAGTGCGATAGAGACCATCGCTTCGTTATTCGGAATGATGCCCTGAACATCAAACGCATGTTTGAAAATGTCGCCCAGTGGCGTCAGGGAACCGACCAGGACAGTCGCTCCGCCAGCCAGCACCAGAAAGCCCAGAATGGTTTTAACCGTTCCCTTGATAACATCAGGAAACGGCTTCTTCTGCGCAATGAGTCCGAAACATGCCACCAGTCCGACTAATATGGAGGGCACTTTCAGCACATCGACGACGAACTGCAAAAGATTTTGAGTAAACATATTAACCTCGAGGGTAAGGTGTTTATCTGATTATTCGTGTCAGTTTTTCTCAAAATACTCGCGTATTTTTTGCTCCACTTCGTTCAGGTCGATAATGTTATTGATGATGATGACCTTCTGTTCCGGAAGGTTAGCGCTGTAGGCAATGTCTTTCGCCATAACAAAAACATCTGCCACATCAGGTGTAACAGAGCCGAGATCCGAATGTTCGACTTCCGCTTCAACACCGATTTTTTTAAGCACCTTCTTGATGTTCATTTCCATCATAAAGCTGCTACCCAAACCTGAACCACAAACCGCCATAATTTTCATATCTAACCTCATTAACTGTTAATGATAATTCGCGTTTCAGCGGGCAGCTCAGACGCCCGATAAAATCGCCATGAGCGCTTCTTTGCTGGTCACATTAAAGAGCTGTGTCATGATCTCTTCATCGGACAGCACCTCTGCCAGTTCGGAAATCATTTCGATATGGCTATTACTGTCCGGTGCGGCAAACATAAACAGGGCCTTTACCGGATCGTTCTCTTCAGAGTCAAACTTCACGGGTGTACCCAGCAGCACAATCGACAATCCCAGCTTGTGTGCGCCCTGTTCCGGACGCGCGTGGGGCATGGCAATCTGCGGAGCGATAACAAAAAAGGGCCCGATCTCTTCTTTTTGTCGAATGATGGCATCAATGTAATCCTGCGATATAGCGCCCTCAAGGAGCAGAGGACGCCCCGCAATGACTAACGCTTCACGCCAGTCTGCAACGCTTTCGACATACTGGATTTTTTCGTTATTTAACCACTTAGCCAGGTGTGACATCGCCTTGCTCCTGCTGAAAAATGTCTGAATATGTACAGTCAGTTTATTGAAAAAGCTGCCTTTTAACGTTGTCACTTAAATTCCTGACAACCAGTGCGCATGAAAAGCGAAACAAACTGAAGAACACAAAATGGTTAAAAAAACCGTTTTTCATAGAGTTACGGAAATAATAGTTTCTCACTGTGTTCCTGAGTTAATATTTCGCCGACGCTATCAAATCTGTACATGTTTAAGGTGTCTAGTCATCCTGATGATGTCCTTCGACGTGTACGGACACAACATGTAAAGTTAAAATTTGGCTGCACAGGCTTAACATCAGTGCCAATTTGATAAGTTGATCACATATTCAGCGAGCCGTAGTGGTACTCATCCGGCAATGTCAGGCAGAACTGTACTGACACGGATTAGAGGGAGACTGTCCTTCACTCAAATGGGAAGAAAGCCAATGGCTGATGGCATGACTGAAAAGCAAAAAGAGGTGGTTAATTACATCCTCAATAAAATTAAGGATGATGGCCTTCAACCCGGAGAAAAGCTGGATACCGAAATATCAATTGCCAAAAATATTGGCATTACACGTGCTACGGTGCGTGAGGCGACACGTATTCTGGTGGAACAGCAGAGAATATATCGGGTAAAAGGTTCGGGTATTTTTGTAGGTTCCACGGAGATAAGTAGCCAGGCGCACAGGTATCATGTGCTTTCACCTTTTGATTATCAGGCGCAGAGAAACGGCCATAAAGGTGTCAGAAAAATCATTTCTGTGAGTATCATCAGGGTGCCTTCAGCGGACATGGCCCAGGCACTGCGTATCAAGAACAGCGATCAGATTTATAAAATTTTACGACTGATGTGTTTCGATGATATTCCCGTGGCGCTGGAACATATTCATTTGCCAGTAAACCTGTTCAACAGCATGGAGTTCAGCAAGCTGGAAATCTCCAAATATGCCTACATTGAAGAGGTTACTGGTAAGAAAGTCCAGCTCAGAGATCAGCATTTAACGGCCGTCAATCTTGCGGATACACAGTCAATTGCGTTACTTAATTTAACGGAAGGCGATGCGGTCATTCAGCTGAATGAAACCGTTTTTCTCGACGACGGTGTCCCCTGTGAAGTCAATGTAGCAATCATTAATACCCGGTATTTCCCGTTGAAACAAAATTCGCAACGGCCGTAGAAAAAATAATGCTGTAGCCACTTATCTTCTCCTCAATTGAAGGCTCAGTATGCTTATTTAATTGCCTGACGTTCTGCGCTTTCTTCCGCCAGTACAGAATGGACTTCAATGTGTTGTATTGCAGATGTCTGTTATTAAGGCAGCGTCGATGCAGAACGCTTGAGAGCTTTCCATACTTAAGATGATTTTCTGCATAACTTTGCCAGTTTGCTGGTTTTAATCGCATTTCCTTCAGGTAATAAGCTGTGTTATCCACGAGATCTTATTATCAAACCCTGTTTCAGCGCCGTTACCTGCCTTTTTCCTTTCAGCCCTACCCATTATGACGAATCCAGAAAATCATAAAACAATATGATGTTTTACCAATATTCGACCGCGCAGCACACTGGTCAGCAACCGTAATCAACAAGGACCAGGTGAATGGCATATCGATTAAGTCTGTTAGATAAGGCACCCGTGCTGCAGGGCGAGACGCCCACCGCGGCATTACAGCGTACCCTGCAGCTGGCCCGGCTGGCAGAAGAGTGGGGATATCACCGTTTCTGGCTGGCGGAACATCACAACACCGCGCAGCTTGCCAGTCCTTCACCGGAAGTGTTGATTGCCTGGATCATTGCCCAGACCCGTCATATTCGCGTCGGGTCGGGCGGAGTGATGTTGCAGCATTACAGCCCCTATAAAGTGGCAGAAAACTTTAATCTGCTCGCCTCCCTGGCGCCGGGCCGTATCGATCTCGGCGTAGGGAAGGCGCCAGGCGGGTTACCGCTCTCAACCCATGCGCTGCAGCAGGGTGTCGATGCCGCCAGAAAAGGAAGCTTTGCTGAACAGCTTCAGCGGCTGGATAGCTGGCTGAAGCCTGCGCAGGCACATCCTGACGACGAGGGTTTAGCCGCGACGCCGCTGCCGTCACGTCCGGCCAACCGTTTTCTGCTGGGTGCCAGTGAAGAGAGCGCCCGGCTTGCTGCCTCTCTGGGCTGGCAGTTTGTCTTTGCAGCCCACCTGAATGGCGATCGTCAGTTGCTGGAGCACGCATTGAGTACCTTCTCCCGTCTGAGTCATGGCCAGCGCGCATTGGTTGCCGTGCAGGTGGTGGTGGCCGATTCACCCGCTGGAGCAGACCTGCTGGTTTCCGGTCTGCGTCATTATCACGTGGCGGTGAAAGATGGCCCGGGCGTTAACGTTGCCAGTCTGGAGCAGGCTGAACGTTATGTACGGCAGGGTGGTTATCAGGATTACACAATAGAGCCACGCACGCCGTCACTGCTGAAAGGCACGGCGGCACAGGTTCATGCCCAGCTGGACGCGCTTCATCATAATTTTGATATCGACGAGTTCATTATCGACACGCCGATTACCGAGCCGGTTGCCCGCCTGAAGTCACTTGAACTGCTGGCCACGCATCATCTGGTCGCAGCCTGAACCTCAGTGGAGAATCATCATGAACCCTACGTCACAACTGATCGAATGGCGACGCGAACTGCACACCTGGCCAGAGCTGTCGGGGCAGGAGTTTGCGACCACCGCGCGACTGCGGGGCTGGTTAGAGGCCGCGGGCATCAGGCTGCTGGATTATCCACTGGAAACGGGCCTGGTGGCGGAGACGGGCAGTGGGGAGACGGTCATTGCCCTGCGCGCCGACATTGATGCACTGCCGATCCATGAAGCGAGCGGGGTACGTTTTCATTCCCGCCATCCTGGCGTGATGCATGCCTGCGGTCACGACCTGCACAGTGCGGTGATGCTGGGCGCGGCGCTGCAGCTCAACGCGCAGGCCGATCAGTTGCCTGGCCGGGTGCGTATCCTGTTTCAACCCGCCGAGGAGATTGCTCGCGGTGCGCGCCAGTTTATTGACGCGGGCGTACTGGATGAGGTGCAGGCCATTTTTGGTATGCATAACGAACCTTCGCTGCCCGTCGGCACCTTCGCTACCCGCAGCGGGGCGTTCTACGCCAATGCGGACAAGTTTATTATTCGCGTTACCGGCAAAGGCGCACATGCCGCGTATCCGGAACAGGGCGTCGATAGCATTGTCACCGCCAGCCAGATCATTCAGGCACTGCAGGGACTCACCAGCCGCAGCTTCAGTGCGCTGGATAGCCTGGTGCTAAGCATTACCCGCATTGACGGCGGCAAAAGCTGGAACGTGTTGCCGGGTGGTGTTGAGTTTGGCGGCACGGCCCGAACCCACGATTTGCAGCTGCGCGCGGAACTCGAACAGCGGGTGCGCACGCTGGTTGAACACTTCGCCGCAGCCAATGGCGCGCAGGCGACACTGAGCTGGCATCCCGGCCCGCCGGTGCTGATTAACGACGCGCACTGGGCGAACTTCAGCTGTGAAGTGGCGCAGCAGTCGGGTTATCGGGTGCAGGCCGCCGATTTGCATCTGCTGGGTGAAGATTTTGCCTTCTATCTGCAACAGGTGCCGGGTGCGTTTGTCAGCATCGGCAGCGCCAGTGATTTTGGTCTCCATCACGCCAGTTTTACCCCGGATGAGGCGCTGATTGCCCCCGCCGCCGACTACTTCGCCCGACTGGCCCGCCAGGCGCTACAACATCTTAATGCGCGATGTCGGGAAGCCATTCTGAACTGACTTCATCTGCAGCCCACTCAATCACGACGGTTCTGATAACCGCCGTCGGGCATCGCTACGACAAAAAAAGAGAGAGCATCATGACTACAAGACAACTTCGGCTGGGCACTATTCTGCATGGCGCATCGGGAAATATGTCCGCCTGGCGTCATCCGGCGGCGCAGGCCGATGCCAGCATCAATCTGGATTATGCAAAAAAAATCGCCCGCAAGGCGGAGCAGGGCAAGCTCGACTTTCTGTTTGTCGCCGACGGATTGTTTATTAATGAAAAGTCGATCCCGCACTTTCTCAATCGCTTTGAGCCGCTGACACTCCTGTCTGCCCTGGCAGGCGTCACGGAACACCTGGGGCTGGTCGGCACAGTCTCCACGTCCTACAGCGAGCCATTCACCGTGGCGCGTCAGTTTGCCAGCCTCGATCACCTCAGCGGCGGTCGCGCGGGCTGGAACGTGGTTACATCACCGCTGGAAGGGTCTGCGAAAAACTTTTCCCGCCAGAAACATCCCGAGCATGCGTTGCGATACCGCATTGCGGATGAGTATCTGCAGGTAGTGAAAGGCTTGTGGGATTCATGGGAACAGGATGCTTTTGTACGCGACAAAGAGAGCGGGCAGTTCTTCGATCCGGCAAAGTTACATACTCTCGATCATCACGGTGATTTCTTCCAGGTGCAGGGGCCGCTGAACATTGCCCGCACGCCGCAGGGGCGTCCGATTATCTTCCAGGCTGGTGCCTCTGAGGACGGTAAAAAGCTGGCGGCACGCCATGCTGATGCCATCTTTACCCACCAGCCTACCCGGGAAGAGGCGCAGGCGTTTTATCAGGATGTGAAGCAGCAACTGGTGGCGAACGGTCGTCAGCCAGAGGATCTGCACATCTTCCAGGGTGTCAGTGTGATTGTTGGCGATGATGCAGCCGACGTGGAGCGACAGTATCAGACTACGGCGGCGCTGGTATCGATTACCGATGCGCTCAATTACCTTGGGCGTTACTTCGACCATCACGACTTTTCACAATACCCGCTGGATCAGCCATTCCCGGACATTGGCGACATCGGTCAGAACAGCTTCCGCAGCACCACCGACGAGATAAAACGCAAAGCCAGAGAGCACGGTCACACCCTGCGTCAGGCGGCGCTGGAAGCGGCAACGCCGCGCCCGCTGTTTCACGGCACACCGGAACAGGTAGCCGATGGTCTTCAGCAGTGGTTTGAGACCCAGGCCGCTGACGGCTTCATCATCAATGGCGGCACGCCCGATACTTTTGAGCGTTTTGTCGATCGTGTGGTGCCTATTCTGCAGGCTCGCGGCCTGACGCGCCGCGACTATCCGGGCAGCACCCTGCGCGACAGCTTCGCCCTGAAACAACCCGTTAATCAGTTCACCTTAAAACAGGGCACAAGCCATGAATAAAAACTCGCGTCTTCTCGCCCTGCTTGTTCTGGCGGCCAGCAGTCATGCGCTGGCTGAAGAGAGCAGCGTTTCCTATAACGGCCAGCGCGTCAGCCTGGAAGCGAATAAAGCGCCGATTAATACCGTGAAAAATCCGGACGCCATCGCTCAGCTACCTGCCAGTCATCATTTTGTGGTGCCGGGTTCGTTTACCGTGGCGGTCGCGGCACTGAACTCGCCACCGCTGACAGTGTTTTCCGATGACAACAAAACCCTGCTCGGCAGTGAAGTCGATATTGCCCGGCTGGTCGCTGACAGTCTGGGACTGAAACTCAACGTCGTGCCTGCGTCGTGGGAAGACTGGCCGCTGGGCGTGACCTCGGGCAAGTATGACGCGGCGATCTCCAACATCACCGTGACCAAAGATCGCAAAGAGAAGTTTGACGTTGCTACCTACCGCAAAGACTCCCTGGGTTTTTATGTCAAAACCACTAGCCCGATAAAGTCACTGACTAAAGCAGAGGATATCGCCGGGCTGCGGATCATTGTGGGTTCCGGTACCAATCAGGAGGCGATCCTCCTGGCGTGGGATAAAGAGAATCAGGCAAAGGGCCTCAAAGCCTTTACGCCTATCTACGCCAAAGATGACGCTGCTCAAACGCTGGCGCTGCAGGCGGGCCGTGCGGATGCCTACTTTGGTCCTAACGTGATTGGTGCCTGGAAAGCGGCACTGACCGGTAAAACCCGCCTGGTGGGCAGCGTCGATGGTGGCTGGCCAAAAGCGGCGCACATCGCCGTTACCGTGAAGAAAGGCAGCGGTCTGGCGGAACCGATCAGCACCGCGCTAAACGGCGTAATCCACAACGGTGACTATCAGAAGGTGCTGAACCGCTGGGGCGAGGGTGTTGAGAAGATCGACCGTTCAGAAATCAATCCCGCCGGGCTGGGCGACTAAGGAGCTGACTATGCGTGAATCCACTTTTCGCGAAGTTTCACCCGATGCACCAGAGCTCCAGCCCATTCTCAGCGGCCTGTTTGGTGAATATTCCGCGCGCTACGGCGACTACTTTGCCCGGCATAAAGAGCAGGAACTGACCGAATGGTATCTGCCACCACAAGGGCTGTTTATTGTGCTGGAACGTGACGACGAAATCATCGCGATGGGCGCTTACAAACCCTATGACCCGCAGACTGCCGAGCTGAAACGCATCTGGACCCGCAGCGATCTGCGCCGTCAGGGGCTGGCGCTGGTGGTGTTGCAGGCGCTGGAGCAGCGTGCGCTGCAGGCGGGTTATCAGCGGCTGTTCCTCACCACCGGCTTCCGCCAGCCGGAGGCGGTGCGGCTCTATACCGGTCACGGCTATCAGCCTCAGTTTGACCTCAGCGGCGATCTGGAGCGCTACGGCCAGCCGCCGCACGACGGGCGACTGCGGTTTATCAAAGTGATCGGCGGCTATAACGTCGCCGAAGCGAGTTAAGGAGTAACGATGAGCAAACATCAACAGTTACAGGTGGTGCCGGCGCGTTATCCGGCACGCACTGCCGGGGCTATCGTGGCGCTGTTTATTCTGGCGGGCGTGGTGCAGTCGGTCGCCTTTAATCCGCGCTGGGAGTGGAGCGTGTTTGCCCGCTGGTTCTTTGATCCGGCGATCCTGCATGGCCTGGGCCAGACGTTGCTACTGACCCTGCTGGGCACGGTATTCAGCCTGTTTTTTGGTGGTCTGCTGGCGCTGGCACGGCTCTCCTCGTCGTGGCTGCTGAGCACGCTGGCGTGGGGGTATATCTGGCTGTTCCGTTCACTGCCGCTGATTGTGGTGCTGATTATTCTTTATAACTTCTCCTATCTCTACGACACCCTGTCGCTTGGCATTCCCTTTACCAGCCTGTCGTGGGGCGCGTTTCAGACGATTAACGTGCTGGGTCAGTTTCAGGCAGCCGTTATCGGTCTGACGCTGGTGCAGGCGGCTTACAGTGCGGAGATTATTCGCGGCGGGATCCTCGGCGTCGATCACGGTCAGGTGGAAGCCGCCTCCGCGCTGGGTCTCTCCGCCACGCGCCGCACCTTCCGCATCATTCTGCCGCAGGCGTTGCGCGCCATTATTCCCACTGCATTTAACGAGATCATCAGCCTGGCGAAGGGCACATCCGTGGTTTACGTGCTGGCGATGCCGGAGCTGTTTTACACCATCCAGATGATCTACAACCGCAACCAGGAAGTGATCCCGTTGCTGATGGTGGGGGCCGCCTGGTATCTGATCATTACTACCGTCTTGTCCGTGATTCAGTACAACGCTGAACGCTGGATGGCCCGCAGCGTCACGCGTGAACCGCAACTCTCTCGCTGGCGACAGTGGCGCAACCGCGTTACACCCCTTCATCCAACCGAGGAGATCAGCCATGTCCGAAGCCATTGATTACCGCACCTCAAACACGACAGGTGCCATCAGCATTACCGGCGTCAGTAAACGATTTGGTAAACACAACGCGCTGGATGATGTCTCGCTGTCGCTGGAACCCGGATCGGTTACGGTGATCCTCGGACCGTCCGGTTCCGGTAAATCCACGCTGCTGCGCACCATCAATCATCTGGAGCGGGTCGACAAGGGATTCATTCAGATTGATGGCGACTATATTGGCTATCAGCAGCGCGGCAATAAGCTCTATGAGCTGAAAGAGAAAGCGATTCTGCGCCAGCGCATTAACGTCGGCTATGTGTTCCAGAATTTTAATCTGTTCCCGCACCTCAGCGTGCTGGATAACCTGATTGAAGCGCCGATTGCGCATCGGCAGTTAACGAAAACGGAAGCGATACAGCATGCGGGCGAACTGCTGGATATTGTAGGGCTGCGCCATAAAGCGGATGCCTGGCCGCGTCATCTGTCGGGCGGACAGCAGCAGCGTATCGCTATTGCGCGCGCACTGATGCTTAATCCGCGTGTCATGCTGTTCGATGAGCCGACCTCGGCGCTGGACCCGGAGCTGGTCGGTGAAGTGCTCGACGTGATTAAAAAGCTGGCGCGTTCCGGAACTACGCTGGTGATTGTGACGCATGAGATCGGCTTTGCCCGTGAAGTGGCAGACAATGTGGTCTTTATGGTAGATGGCCGGATTGTAGAGCAGGGCAGCACGTTGCAGGTGCTCAATAATCCGCGTCATGAACGTACCCGCCGTTTCCTGGCGCGCGTATTATGAGAGCGCTGACGTTAACGGTGCTGGCGTTGCTCCCGTCGCTGGCTTGTTCGGCGGACGAAAGGCTCAGTGTCCAGCAAAACGAGACGCCGATACATGCCCCGGCCAATCCGCAGGCAATCAGTAAAATTCCGGCTGACTTCCACTTTATTGAACCCGGTACGCTGACGGTGGCGACCTCGGCGACCAACTCACCGCCGCTGTCACTGCTGGCGTCAGACAATGTCACCCGGATCGGCAGCGATCCTGATATTGCCAGGCTGCTGGCGGACAGCCTGGGATTAAAGCTGAAGCTGGTTCCGGCTTCGTGGGAGGACTGGCCGCTGGGCATCAGCGCCGGACGCTATGATGTCGCGATGTTCAATATTGCCGTTACCGAAGAGCGCAAAAAGAAGTTCGATTTTGCGACCTATCGCGCCGACAATCACGCCTTTGCGGTGAAAAGCGACAGTAAAATCAGCCGTATTAACAGTCCGGCTGATATTGCCGGTAAGCGGATTATCGTCTCGTCGGGCACCAATCAGGAGCGCATATTGCTGAGCTGGGATCAGCAGAACCGGGCCAAAGGTCTGCCTGCGGTAACGCCTGTCTATCTGACTGATGATGCATCCGCGACGCTGACATTGCTGTCGGGGCGGGCCGATGCAATGTTCGGGCCTCACTCCATGGCGGCCTGGAAAGTGGCGTCACGCGGGCAGACAAAGCTGGTTGGCAGTGGGCCGTTTCGCGCCTGGGTTGCCGTGACCACCAAAAAGGGCAATGGACTGGCCCCCGCGCTGCAGGCTGCGCTGGATGGCACTATCGCAGGTGGGCAGTATCAGCAAGTGCTGGCGCGCTGGGGCGAACAGGATGAAGCCATTGCGCACTCCACGATCAATCCACCGGGCATTGTTTACTGAGTCTGCAGAACCGGCTCGCCTGCTGCGGTCGGTTCTCAACCTGATGAGCACAGAATTGAACTACACTCTCCAGCGTTAGTGATTTATCCTGCCCGCCTGTTTCCGTAAAATCCTCACTGTGTGGCGGAGTAATTGACCTGGAAGCCCCATGAAAATCAGATTCCTTTCTGCCAATGAGCCAAAACTGGCTGAGGTGCGCAAAATACTCGAACCCATCGGGGTCGAAGTCCTGCCCATCGCCCGCCGCATCGAAGAAATTCAGACTGAAAATGAGCTCGACCTGGTACGCGATAAACTCACCAAAGCTTTTTCGCTGATTGGGCGACCGCTGTTTGTTGAGCATACCGGCCTCTATCTGGATGGCCTCAATGGTCTGCCTGCCGGTCTGACCCGCATCTTCTGGAACCGCCTGGACGCGGAGCGCTTTACCGCGCTGGTGCAGGGGCTGGACAGCCAGGCCGTGACGGCCAAAACTGTGCTGGGCTACTGCGATGGCCGCAAAATGTACCAGTTTTCGGGTGAGCTGCGCGGTACTATCGCCGCGAAACCTGCCGGGACGCGCGGCTTCCAGTGGGACTGCGTGTTTATTCCTGAAGGCTATGAGCAGACCTTTGCCGAAATGGGCGAACTCAAGAATGAGATTTCGATGCGGCGCATCGCGCTGGATCGCTTCGCCACCTTTTTAAAAACCTCGCGGGGAGTGGCATGAAACCTGAACTCAAACGCGCCTATGATTCCGGCAAACTGATTCTGTTTGCCGGCGCCGGTATTTCGCGCAATTTTGGCCTTCCCGAGTGGCATGAACTGATCGCTCATCTGGCTAACGAACTGGGCTATGACCCAAAAATCTTCAATACTTATGGCACGCATCTGTCGCTGGCGGAGTATTACAAACAGAAAAAGGGGTCGCTTGGCCCGCTGCGCAGCTGGATGGATCGTGAGTGGCATCGCCCGGATATCGATGTCCGGTCTTCTGAAATTCATACCATGATTACGCAGGGTAATTTCTCGCGTATCTACACCACCAATTACGATCGCTGGCTGGAAGCGGCGCATGAAGCGCACGGCGTACCCTATTACAAAGTGGCCAACGCTGCCGATCTCGTCTCTTTGACAGAAGATAAGCGTCACATCATCAAACTTCACGGTGACTTCGATGATGACACCTCAATCGTGCTCGATGAGAGCAGCTACTTTGAACGTCTCTATTTTGACTCGCCGCTCGACATCAAGCTGACTCACGATGTGATGGGCAATTCCGTGTTGTTTGTCGGCTACAGCATCAGTGATTTCAACATTCGCCTGCTGTTTTACCGCCTGACCAAAATGTGGGGCCGTACCGGGCTGGCGACCGCCAGGCCAAAATCGTATCTGTTCACCAACCGCAATAACCCGGTGGCTAAAGAAGTGCTGGGACAGTGGGGGATCGAGGTGATCGTTTCCGAAGAGGACGATCCACGCAAGGCGCTGGCGATGTTCCTTGAAGAGTTGCTGGTGTAGTCGGCCTGATTTCCCGCAGAGAAGCGTCAGGAAAAAGAAAAAAACCTGCGCCCGGTTAAGGTTAGCCTGCGCACGACGGATATATCCTATTCTCTGCTGGCAAAGGCTAACTGGCATGATATACTGTATGTATACACAGTACCTGAGGGCGAAAAGATGGCTGTTGAAACAAAATTTGTTGTAGTCAGAAAGGGTGAAGAGAAGATGACGTTTGCCAACAAGAAAGAGGCCGATGCCTACGACAAAATGCTCGATATGGCCGAAGCTTTCACCGACTGGCTGTTACAGCATCAACCTGCCCTGGATGAATCTCAGGCGGAAACGCTGGGCCTGCTGATTGCAGAACAGAAAGATGCGGTTCAGCATATTCTGCGTACCAGCAAACTGCCTGAAGCCGCAGCAACGGTCACCCAGGCTGAAGCCGTGCCAGACGATGGTACGGATGAGCAGGCAGAAGAGCCTGCGGCAAAGAAAGTGCGCGCCGTTAAAGCCGCTTAATCGCCACAACGCCGGAAGCGAACCTTCCGGCGTTGCTGTTTCTGAATAGGGCGTTGATCAATGCCTTTATGCCATGGTTACTTGAGTTTCTCGCCGGTTTTAACCTGATAGCGGGTGCTCCTGCCACCTCCCTCAAGCCGGTAAAGACAGCCTTTTTCAACCAGATAGGCCAGATGACGGGTCGCGGTGGCTTTACTCACTTTCGCCACCTTCTGATACTGGCTGGCACTGATTCCCAGTTCAAAACCCTGCTCGCCGCCATCTAACAGTCGGTTCAGTACTTTTACCTGCTCCGGACTCAATCCTATCCCCTGATGCCGGTGCCAGAAACGCGCTTTGATCTGGGTACGATCAATAACGTTCATCGCCTGTTTCAGGCTCTCATCCAGAATATCCAGAAACCACACCAGCCAGCTGGTGATGTCCAGACCGCCTTTCTGGGTCTGCTCCAGGATGCGGTAATAACCGGCACGCTGTGCCAGAATGGCCGGTGACATGGCATAGAGGCGAATACTCTGGCTGTCGGCCTGCGCCAATGCCAGGTCGGTTAATGCGCGCGTGATACGACCGTTACCGTCATCAAAAGGATGCAATGTGACAAACCACAGATGGCAGATGGCGGCACGCAGCAGCGGGTCCAGCATCACATCATTCTGACTACTATTGAACCACTCAATAAATTGCGTCAGCTGGGATTCCAGACCCTGTCGCGCTGGAGCCTCAAAATGAACCCTGGGCCGATCAATTCGTCCCGAGATGACCTGCATCGGTTCACTGCCACGCAGCGTGCCAACGCTCAGGCGCTGCACTGTCCATTCATCGGCCGGGAAGAGCCAGTGATGCCACTGGCATAATCGGTCCAGCGTCAGCGGCTGGCTGCGATTGTTTATCGCATCCAGCATCATCGCGGCCAGGCCTTCTGATCGATCAGAGACCGGATAGGGTTGTTCTTCCGTCACGCCTAACCGGCGCGCCAGCGAGGAGCGCACTGACTGCACGTTGACCCGCTCCTCTTCAATCGCAGAAGAGGAGAGGATATTGCTCAGCAGGGTATCAAGTGTCTGGGACTCGCTGTCTGACTGAAGGCTGGCACGGCCCAGCAGCAAACCGCGCTGCTGTTGCAGGTGGCGCAGACGAGGTAACAGCACAGCATCCTGCCATTGAAAATGGGGCCAGTCCGGCTGTTGCCAGATCCAGTTCACGCTCATAGTCGGCTCACAATCAGAAAGAATGAGCCGAATAGATGATTCTATTCGGCTCACATAATGAGTCGATAATAACGCATATTTGGCTCACAGGCCAGTCGGACAGAATTGAGTGCAAAAAAAAGGACCCGAAGGTCCTGTTTGCTTAGCGGGAGAACTGCATAAAGGTGTCTGAATAGTAGTGAACGATCCAGGCGACATACGCTAACCAGACAACCATCCCAACAGCCAGTCCTGATTTACCGATCATTGTTTTTTCTCCACTGCGATAAGGGGCTACAACAACTGTTGACATAAACTGACAGTAATAGCGGGCAGCAGTATTGTTGCAGATCAAAAAAAGCCCCGGTGATGAGCAAAGCCATAACCCCTTTGCGATCAACTTCCCTGCATCACGCCCAGTGAGACGCCTGTCACGTCGGGATGACCCCCATTAAAGTTCAAAAAAACGCCGCCGATAGATGATCTCAGGAGCACCACAAACAAAAGGAGTGATAGAAACGGGTAAATTCCAGGGGAATCACTATGGCCAGTCAGGTAACACATAAGAAAAAAATGAGCACCCGTGCGCAGATGTTAATCATGGGTGGTTTAACGATAGTGCTGGGATTTACCGTGACTATCGGGGTCCTCAGCTGGCAGTCAGGTAAAGAACAGAAAGAACTGGCTGAAAAGTATCTGCATCAGATTGCCCAGAGCCGCGCCTTACAGGTACAGCAGGAGCTGGGTCATGCACGCGATGTCGCCAGTCTTCTCGGCCAAAGTCTGATCGCGTTACCTCAGGCTGGCATTACCGATCGTAAAGCCGCCGATAAGGTGATGGAGTATGCGCTGCGCGCGAATCCTGACTATCTGTCGATGTCAGTCATATTCGAACAGAATGCCTTTGATGGCCGTGATGCCTCGTTCGCCTCACAGCCGGGTCAGGCCCCCCAGGGCCGCTATGCCTTTTTTGTGGATCGTGACGCATCAGGGAAATACGCGATGCATCCGCTGCTCTCCTATCTGACGCCGGGTCAGGGCGACTACTATCTGGTCCCGCAAAAATCACAAAAAGATACGCTCACCGAACCTTATAGTTATGCCTATAACGGCGTGCCGACTCTGCTCACCTCCGTCGCTGCCGTGATTGTGGATCAGGGCAACTTAAAGGCGGTTGTCACCTCTGATATTTCACTGGCATCACTGCAACAGAAAGTGAATCAGATTAAACCCTGGCAGGGCAGCGGCTATGCGCTGTTGCTCTCCAGTAACGGGAATGTCGTCTCCTCGCCGGTGAAAGATGAAGCCGGGAAACCCTGGAAAGGCGAAAAAGATGGTTTTACGTCCAACGTCGTACAGCATTTTGATGCCGTACTGGGTGAAGACGCACTGGTCACCTGGCAGCCGGTAGTGATTGGAAACAGTGACAAGCCCTGGTATCTTGGCGTCGTTGCACCAGTCAGTCAGGTAATGGCGGCGACTAACCGTCAACTGACCTGGGCCGTAGGTTTAATGGTACTCAGTGTGCTACTGGTTGGCGCCGTACTCGGCATGCTGTTCAGCCGTAAAGTGCTGCGCCCAATTGGTGGCGAGCCAATTGAAGCAGCCCATATTGCGCTGGCCGTGGCCGATGGCAAGCTGGATAACAGGATCGCAGTGAAAAGCGGCGACAGTAGCAGCCTGTTCTTCGCGCTTCACACCATGCAAAGCCAGCTTCGGCAGATTGTCGGGCAGATTAAAGACTCCAGTGAATCGGTGCGTCAGGGCGCGGGCGAAATTGCCAGCGGTAACCTGAACCTGGCATCACGCACTGAAGAACAGGCTGCCGCGCTGGAGCAGACTGCAGCCAGCATGGAGCAGATCAGTGCCACGATTCGCCTGAATGCCGACAACGCGCAGCAGGCAACCAGCCTGACTGAAAATGCCACGCATATTGCCAGTCGCGGTGCGTCGCTGGTGGGTGAGGTGGTGCAGACTATGGCGCAGATCGACGACAGTTCGAAAAAGATCGGCGACATTACTACGATGATCAACAGCATCGCCTTCCAGACCAATATTCTGGCACTGAACGCGGCGGTAGAAGCAGCACGTGCTGGTGAACAGGGCCGGGGTTTTGCGGTGGTCGCCTCCGAAGTGCGTAATCTGGCCCAGCGCAGTGCGAATGCGGTAAAAGAGATCGGTGCACTGATTGAAGAGTCGAGTGTACGGGTTGAGAGCGGCGTCCGGCTGGTAAACGATGCCGGTAAAACCATGCAGGAGATGATGCACGCGGTGAATTCGGTGCAGGGCATAATCGGTGAGATTGTCACAGCGTCAAGCGAACAGGCGCGTGGTATCAGCCAGGTAACGATTGCCGTCAATGAAATGGATGGTGTCACTCAACAGAACGCCGCGCTGGTGCAGCAGATGTCGGCAGCCGCCAGTTCGCTGGAAGATCAGGCGCAGCAGCTGTCACAGACGGTGGAACAGTTCCACCTGGCATAAGACGAGCGTGGGCGTCCTGAGCCAGCCTCCGCTTTGCAAAAAACAGACCCGCCATCGGCGGGTTTGTTTTTATCCCTGTTCCATCAGCCGCACACCGCTACTGGCATCAAACAGATGCATTTTATCTGGATTTACAGTCACCGAAAGCGTGCCGCCCGGGACGGCGTCACTGCGGCCACTCAGCTGCATATGCAGCGGAAAACCCTGCCAGTTCAGATGCAACAGCGTCGATTCGCCGGTAATTTCTACAATATTCACCGCCGCCGGTTGCCCGCTGACATCACTGATCAGATCGTGAGGGCGTACGCCCAGCGTAACAGGCTGATCAGCCTGCTGCTGCGCGGCACTGTGCCAGCGAGTCGGCAGTGGCAGCCACTGCTCACCACAGAGAACGCCAGGCACGCGGTCTCGTATCTGAAAACGGGCATCCAGCAGATTCATCGGCGGTGAACCGATAAACCGCGCCACAAAGGTGTTAACCGGACGATCGTAAATCGCCAGCGGCGCACCCTGTTGCACTATCACCCCTTCTTTCATCACCACAATCTGATCCGCCAGCGTCATCGCCTCGACCTGATCGTGAGTGACATAGACCATCGTGGTTTTGAAACGCTGATGCAAAGACTTAATCTCGGCGCGCAGCTCCATGCGCAACTGCGCATCAAGGTTAGAAAGCGGCTCATCGAACAGAAAAACCTGCGGGTTGCGCACCATCGCACGTCCCATCGCCACGCGCTGCCGCTGTCCACCCGACAAGGCGCGTGGATAACGCTGCAGCAGCTGATCAATACCGAGAATACCGGCGATTCGGGCAATTTTGCTTTTCTGCTCGTCTCGCTTCACCTTTTTTACCTGCATATGAAACGCCAGATTCTCGGCGACGGTGAGGTGCGGATAGAGTGCATAGCTCTGAAACACCATGGCGATATCCCTGTCGGCAGGATCGAGATCGTTAATCTGCTTTTTATCCAGCATGATCGCACCGTCAGAGACCGTATCCAGACCCGCAAGCAGTCGCAGAAGGGTGGATTTACCGCAGCCGGAGGGGCCGACCAGCACGGTAAAACTGCCGTCAGGGATGGTTAAATCCAGCGGGTGCAGCACGCTCTGTTTACCGTAGCGCTTCGCCACCTGTACAAGTTCAACACTGGCCATGTTCAGCGCACCTCATGTGATAGTTGGAGTTGTTGCCAGCTGGGATAGCGGCGCGGAGAGCTGCTTATCGCCTGTGAGGCCACGTCAATGCCCCAGCGCAGCGCGGTGAGCGATGACTGGCAATAGAGCAGTGCCGTCAGAAAACCGGCATTAAAACTGTCACCGGCACCAATGGTATCGACCACCGTCACTGGCTGGCCGGCGGCAAATTGCACCGAGGCGGCAGACCAGAGACGCGCGCCCTCTGCGCCACACTTAATCACGCAGCCGCCGCGGCCACTGAGCTGAGAGGACAGCCATTTACCGCTTTGTTCCAGCAGGTCTGCACCCGCTAAACCCAGCGCTTCTACCTCATTCAGCAGCAGCCAGTCACAATCCGCTAACCAGGCCCCCATCTCCAGACGAAGCCCATCGCTCCAGCCCGCGGGCGGCCAGCCGGTGTCCACAGCCACACAAAAGCCACGCTGCTGCAGCTCGGCCAGTAGCGCCGGATAGTGATCATAAAGTTCAAGACAAAGAAAGGTGCCGCATAGCAGCACGATGTCACCGGGTGTCGCCTGCAACGGCAGCTGGGCCAGCACATCGTCTGCGGTCAGTACGGTAATATGGCCGTGATTGCTGAGAAACGATCGCTCGTTATCGGGATGGGTCACGCCCACCGTCAGCGAGGTTTCACAGGCATAACGCGGCCAGTGTGCGGCGCTGTGGGGAAAGTGACTGGCGAGCCAGTGGCTGAATCCATCGTCACCCTGATTGGCGATGGCCCGATGCGGCACCTGCATTGCCTCCAGCGCCAGCGCGCAGTTACCGGCCGATCCACCAGGACGTAACTCGCTGTGCTGCAGCATGACTTCTGTGCCGCGCTTCGGCCAGTCGCTGAGCGTACTCATGATTAAATCGACATTAATATTGCCCACCACATAAAGCGTGGACGCGTGGGTAGTATCCATATTTATCCCTTACTTCCGCCGCTGGTGAGGCCGCTGACCAGCGTCTTCTGCAACCAGATGGCAATAAACAGAGGCGGCACCGAAGCCAGAAT
Organism: Candidatus Pantoea rara; assembly: GCF_051136265.1. NCBI lineage: Bacteria > Pseudomonadati > Pseudomonadota > Gammaproteobacteria > Enterobacterales > Erwiniaceae > Pantoea > Candidatus Pantoea rara. Next base: position 232,739 of record NZ_CP194943.1, read on the forward strand.
GCCAATCGCCGCGATCAGTCCGTCGTCAGTCGCGCGTCCGGCGGTAAAACCGGCAATGGCGACCGGCAGGGTCTGTGCCGAAATGTTGCTGGTGAACAGCAGCGCGTAGAAAAACTCATCCCAGGCGAGCAACCAGCCAAACAGCGCAGCGGCACCCAGTACCGGTTTCGCCAGCGGCAGTGTGATGCGCAGCAGAACCTGCCAGAAGCGCAGGCCATCCAGCCGTGCCGCCTGTTCGATGTCACGTGGCAGCGAGTCGAACTGGTTCTTGAGCATCCAGGTCAGGAACGGCAGGATTAGCGAGCAGTAGACCATCACCAGGCCGGGACGGGTGTTGAGCAGCCCCAGTTGTTGCAGCAGAAAATAAAGCGGCAGCACAAACGCCACCGGCGGCACCATGTAGATTGCCAGTGCGCCGGAAAGCCAGGCATCGCGACCGCTGTAGCGTGAGAAGCTGAACGCCGCCGGTATCGCCAGCAGCAATGAGATCACCGTGGCCACCGTCGCCACCAGCAGGCTGTTCCCCAGCGCATGCAGGAAAATGTTGCCTGGCTGGTTCGGTGCCAGCGAAACCAGCCCCTGATAGCGACTGAAATCCCACTGACGCGGCACCCACTCCAGCGGCACGCGGGAAAGATCGCTGGCAGAACTGACGCTCATCAGAAACAGCCAGCCCATCGGGGCCAGAATGCTGATGGCCACCAGCAGCGCCGCCCCATAACGCAGCACCCGTCGCAGTTTAGTTTTCATAAGCAGAACTCCGGCGGCGCTGATGCCATAACATCAGCAGATAGAGCGTGATCAGCAGGGCGCACATCAGGGTCATGAGTATCGCATAGGCGGCACCACTGCCGGCACGCAGGTAACTGAACGACTCCTGATAGACGAAAAAGCTCAGGGTTTTGGTACTGTCTACTGGCCCGCCGCGCGTCATCACGTAGATGATGTCGAAGATCTTAAAGGCATCGATAGTGCGTAACACCAGCGCGACGCCGAGTGGAGCGACAATCGCCGGGAAAGTAATTGCCCGGAACCGGCGCCAGGCAGATGCGCCATCCAGTCGAGCTGCTTCAAACAGATCTTCCGGGATTGACTGCAGCGCCGCCAGCACCAGCAGGGTGACCAGCGGATAGTTTTTCCAGATATCCGCGAACATCACCGCATTGAGCGCTGAATCCGGCGATCCCAGCCAGCTGCGATAGCCATCAATGAAGCCGATCTGACTGAGCAGGGCGTTGATGCTGCCGTAATCGGGGTTAAAGTTGAGTCGCCACATCATCGCGTTGACGATGGTCGGCAGCGCCCAGGGCAGAATCACCAGCACCCGCAGCACATTACGCCCGATGAATTTCTGATTCAGCAGCAGCGCGACCAGCACGCCGATGATTCCTTCAACGGTGACAGAAACCAGAGTGAAATAGAGTGTGCGCCAGATCGACGCCCGGAAATCGGGATCGCTAAGCGCATAAAGATAGTTTTCCAGCCCAATCCAGGCAGGGGTTTCACCGCTGCCAATAAGCGCCGCATCGGTAAAACTAAGCCAGATGGTACGCAGAAGAGGCCAGGCGGTTAACAGCAGCATCACCAGCAGCATGGGTGCCAGTAGCACCCATGCCTGACGCTGTTCGCGTTGACGCAAACTCAGCATCATGACTCCTTAACGCAACCGGGCGGCGCTTTTATCAACCGTCGCCATCGCGTCCTGCGCGGGCATTTTACCCAGCAATACCTGCTGTAACTGCTGCTGCAGCTGGTTCGACAGGCGCGAATAGTCAGCCGTCTCCGGACGTGACAGCATCACGTTTAGCGATTTGTCCGCTGCGGCAATCAGGCTCTCCTGATCCTTTTTCACCGCCTCATCCTGATAAGAAGATTTCCAGATCGGCAGGCTGAGCTTCGCATACTGGTTCTGAACCGGCTGTGAGGTCATGTACTGGATGAACTGCCACGCCTCATTAGCATGCGTACTGCCTTTGGTGATACCCAGTCCCATTGAGCCGTTCACTGCACCCACTTTTCCAGGCGCATCGCCCGGGGCGGGCATGATGCCAACGTCGCCCGCCACTTTGCTCTGCTTAGGATCGTTCGCCATGTTGTACATGTAGGTCCAGTTCAGCGCGAAAGCTGCATCACCATTAGAGAATGATTTACGCACATCTTCTTCCAGATATTCACGCGAAGCCGGATTGCTCAGCCCATCATCGAGCGAACTTTTCATCATGTTCAGCGCTTTAAGTGAGGCCGGACTGGAGAAATCGAGTTTGCCGTTCTGATAGAACTGTCCACCAAAGCCCGACACCAGCGTGGTGTAGTCACACACCAGCGCTTCAGCCTGAGACCAGCTCCAGACCAGCGGATAGGTGACAATCTTCTTATCTTTGATGATCTTCGCGTCATCCAGCACCTGCTGCCAGGTCTGCGGCGGCGAGGTGATGCCCGCTTTAGCCAGCATCGCTTTGTTGTAATAGAGGTATTTGGTATCAAGGATCCACGGCATACCCAGCGTTTTACCTTTGTAGACCACCGTGTTCATTGCGCCGGGGAAGACCTTCTCTTTCTCCTCTGGCGTAATGCGTGCGCTCACATCCTGCAGCAAATCGAAACGGGCAAATTCCGCAGGCCAGATGGCGTCGAACAGCACTACATCATAGCCATTACCGCCTGCGCCGCGCGCCGCCACGATTTTGTCGTGCAGCGCTTCATAAGGAACAAACTCCAGATTGACGGTGACATCCGGATGCTGCTTCTGAAAATTTTGCGTCATCGCGCGGATATCATTTTCGCTATAGGCCGCCTGGGTCATAAACAGCGCATTGATCTGGCTGGCCGCCGCCGCGCTGCCTGCGCTTAACATCAGTAAGGCGGCAAACCCGGCTTTCAGTTTAGGGTATAACGCTGTGACATGGTCTTCTCCACTATGCAGCAACAGGCTGATGGTTAATTAAATCAATTTGATTGATTTAATCAGGGGCAAAATTCTGGTCAGTGTGCAGACTGACCGTAGAGAACTAAGCAAACGGCGTGCCACAAGTAGTAGAAAGCAAGCAACAAAGCCGTAACAACGCTGAAACTCAGACTGCACTTTTATGGCAAAATTGCCTATTCTGATGCGCGAGAATTGCGTGCTGCATCAAAGATATTGTTTGCCGGAATGCTCCCGGGGACGAATACTGTCGGGTCCCGCTGTAATGGAAAACAACATGAAAACCTCGGGTACCAACCTTGAACATGCGCGGGCGCATAACCGGCGTGTGGTGATTGAAGCCATTCGTCTGCACGGTGAGCTGACCCGTGCCGAACTGGCCCGAATGACGGCACTGACGCCGCAGACCGTTTCGAATATCGTGGCAGAGCTGGAGCAGGCCGAACTGCTGACCAGCCGCCAGCCGCGCCGTAGCGGACGCGGTCAGCCATCCATTCCGGTCACGCTTAATCCCACCAGTGCCTGGTCGATCGGCATTCATCTTGATCATCAGACATTGCTGCTGGTGCTGGTCGATCTTAGCGGCGAAGTCCATTTCCGCCGCCTCGTTATGGTGCAAAAGCCGCAGCCTGCTGCCACTCTGGCGTGCATTGCCGGCGTGCTGGAGGAGATGCGTGCCTTCCTCGGCGCGCAGTGGCAGAAAGTCCTGGGGATTGGCGTGGTGATGCCGGGTCCTTTTGGGGTTGAGGGCATCTCTTCAGTGGGGCCAACCACACTGAACGGCTGGGAGCAGGTTGATATCGGGACGGAGCTCGGCACCCTCAGCGGCCTGCCGGTGACGCTGGAAAACGACGCCACAGTAGCCGCTATTGGAGAACGCTTCCACGGTACGGCGCGCCACCTTAACTCCTTTATCTATCTCTACATCGGCACCGGCCTTGGCGCGGGGATCTTCACTGATGGCCACATCTATACCGGCCACGCCCATAACGCAGGCGAGATTGGACACATTGTGGTGGAGCCGGGCGGTCGCGACTGCTACTGCGGTAATCAGGGCTGCCTGGAACGGTATGTCTCGTTACAGGCAGCTTATGAATTCTGCGGTCTCGATCCGATGCGGGCGTTACCTGACGATCTGCTGCAGATTGAACCCGCGCGTTTCACCGCATGGATTGAGAGCGTGATGACGCCATTGCGCCAGGCGATCAATATTCTGGAGTCGGTGTTTGATGCAGAGGCGGTGATAATTGGTGGGATGATGCCTGCGTCCTTGCTGGAGCAGATCGTAGAACGGTTGCCACCCCTTTATCAGTCAGTGCGGGGACGGTATCTCTTTGATATGCGATTAAAGACTGGCATGACCGGTAGCGATACCGCTGCGCTGGGTGCTGCAGCCTTACCGATTTTTGATGAGTTTAACCCGAAGTTTCAGGTGCTGATGAAGTAGGCAATGAAAACGGCGCTGTTGCAGGCAACAGCGCCATAAGCATTAACCCGGATAGATACCGCGATCTTTACGCGCCATCAGAATACGTTCGCAGGCCACGATATAAGCCGCCGTGCGCAGTGAGCAATCTTTCTCCTTCGACTTCTCCCAGACGTGAACCATCGCTTCCGTCATAATCTTGTCTGAGCGACGATTGATCTCATCTTCACTCCAGAAGAAGCTGGCCATGTCCTGAACCCATTCGAAGTAGCTGACGGTCACGCCGCCGGCATTACAGACCACATCCGGAACGACGATAATGCCGCGCGTTGCCAGCATGTCATCCGCATCCGGATAGGTCGGACCGTTTGCCCCTTCCAGCACGATTTTGCAGCTCAGGACTTCAGCACGCTCGCGGGTAATCTGACCTTCCAGTGCCGCCGGAATCAGAATATCCATTCCTGTGGTCCAGAACGCCTCTTTCTCAATGCTCTGCGCGCCAGGGAAGCCGGCAATCTGCTTGTTGGCAATCTGCCACTCGGTCAGGGCAGCCATGTTGATGCCATCGGCATTAAAGAGTGTCGCGGTATGATCCTGAATCACAACCACGCGGGCGCCCGCCTCTTCAAACAGGCGTGCCGCTTCGCTGCCAACGTTACCGAAACCCTGCACTGCAACGCGCGCGCCTTCAATCTCAATGCCGGCGCGACGTGCCACTTCTCGTCCAGTGATAAATACACCGCGACCGGTGGCTTTTTCACGGCCCAGAGAACCACCGAGATGAATCGGTTTGCCCGTGACAACGCCGGTAATCGTTGTGCCGTGGTTCATGGAATAGGTATCCATCATCCATGCCATCACTTTGCTGTTGGTGCCGACATCTGGCGCAGGAATATCTTTTTGCGGTCCAATGATGATGCCGATCTCGCTGGTATAACGGCGGGTCAGTCGCTCAAGTTCACCATCGGACAGTTTGAAAGGATCAACGCGAATACCGCCCTTAGCGCCGCCATAGGGCAGGTTAACCGCCGCACATTTGATGGTCATCCATGCGGAGAGCGCCATGACTTCATTAAGGTCGACATCCGGATGATAACGAATACCGCCTTTACCTGGACCGCGCGAAAGGTTGTGCTGAACGCGATAGCCTTCGAAGTGGCGAATTGAGCCATCGTCCATCTGAAGAGGAATATCAACAATCAACGCACGTTTTGGATGACGCAAAGTATCTATCCAACGTGAAAGATCGCCCAGATAAGGCGCAACCCGGTCAATTTGCTGTAAGTAGGTGGACCAGGCAGATGTGCTGCTTTCAGACGCATAAGATAACTTATCCATAAAAAACCTTTCTTAATGAAGTCATTTATTGGGTGGAACCGTGGACGGTGAGCGCATTATCTTGCGCGGACATAATCTAACACTTCTGAAACAAATATGATGGGGGCACTGCCCTGTTTAAGTGCAGTGGCGCCCCGTTTTGGGGCAGAGAAAGTGAATAGATAAGGTTCAATGACCGCTTTAAGGCGAATAAAGATGCGGCAGAAGTGCGTAATGACTGCATATCAAAGAAAAATCGCTATCTTTCAATTCTTTGAGGATGTTCAAAAAGTTAAATAATTGATTGTTACCTGATTGACTTTGATGCCCCGGTTCAGTGCATGAGAATAAGTAATCAAAGGATTACCTTAAGTAATGAATCGAAGAAGAATTGCACAGGCTAATCAGTGATTTAGAGCAGTAAGAGCAGTGATAAGTAAAAAGTGTCTAGCAGTGGGCCAGCATACGGGTCTGGCCCGGAAGGATTACTGATGCAGAGCCTGTTCGGCTTCTTTCAGCTCCTGGCGAGCGTTTACCAGTTTATCTTCACGCTTCTGGATTTTGCTGGCGCTGCGTCCTTCCGCTTTCGCTTTTGCCAGTTCCTGTTCGCGTTCCTGCACCTTAACCTTTTTCTCAGCCACTTTTTCCTGGCGCTGCTTTAACAGACTGCCTTCGGTGCAGTTCTGATTCACTTCGCGAAGGGCGGTCTCAAGGCCGGCAACCTGATGGGTATTATTGTGCTGGCGGGCAAAAGAGAGCTGGGTCTCAATCTCCTGCTTTTTGGCGGCACAACCGGTCAGGGCAGATGCCGCATGAGCAGCAGTGAAAGTCAGTGGCAACAGGCAGAGGCTGAATGTCAGTAACGTTTTTTTCATCGTAGTCTCGTCAATGAGTCAGGGTTGAGGCGTCAGTATACGCAGTCACCTTAAGTGATTCTTAACGGAAAAAAATATTTACTGGAGCAGAAAAGCGGAGAGGAGAAGGAGCTGCCTGCTATCAGGCAGCGCTGGAGGCGTCAGAGTGTGAATAATGCAGGTTACGATCAGGGCCACTAAGCATCACAGGATGACCATCCTGACTCTGCTGTTCGAAATAATCCTGCATCTGCTGACTAATCCCGGCCCCACACCACATTACATGATGCTGATGGAGTTCAGTTTTTATGGCGGGCAAGCCGGTCGCACGTGAGTCAACCGCAACATTAAAGCCCATCGCAGTAAGACGAATCGCTTCCAGCCAGATTTCAGTTTTATCAAGCACGCTCACCGCTTCCAGGAACAGAGGAATCGCAGATTCATTACGCGATGAAACGCGCATCACTTTGTCAGCCTGCTGCTTAACGGATTGCTCAAAACGATCAAGGCGTCGCGACGCTCCCCGACGGTGATCAGCATTAAGCCAGACACTCAGTGGCCGCAGCAGATTAATGATGAAATCATCACCGCTGTAGTTACTGGACATGTTGTGCATCTGACGTGAAAGCGACAGCGGTGTGCCAAATTCCAGTTGCCAGAGCATGTCGCCTTTGCGCGCCGCCCAGCCATGGGTGATCACCGTTGAGGCGGCCAGCTGCCCCTGTCTGATTTCTTCGAGCGTGGCACCTGTGGCGGTTAAGCCAACAAGGGAATAGATTTCGCTGAGGTGTTCATCACTCCAGCAATCCGGATTTTGCTGTGGCGTCAGCAAACCCTGTTTCATCCAGCGTTTAAGGTTCGCGGGATGGGCGCCCGTTATGGCGCAAACAGTATCGGTAGTAAAAGAATGCATATCGTGCCCTCTTTTGAGGGAAAGGCCGCCGACAGTAGCCGGGGATGAGCAACCACTATGAACCTTCTGACAGCCAATTAACAGGGAAAAGCAGTCTGAAATCAACGAGCAGGCCCTGTTACGCTACGCTTATTCACCTTTATTCCCTGGTTAAATTCATGATGATCAGAGGGTTAAAAGCGCCTCTGCAAGTCAAAAAAGACTGTGTATTTATTCAGTAAATATTCTTTACACAAACTGAACCGGATATGAGCCTGATCTATCGTTTTTAAGAGCATGCCGACTCTTTTCCCTCTTACATCCGCCGATCAAATTGCTAAAATAGCGGGTTCTGATGATCAGGAGAAAGAGTGCCCAATGCGTTATCGTTATACTCTCGCCGTTGTGACGGTTGCTGCTGTGCTGACCGGCTGCGCGAAGAAAAATGCCGCCGCCGATGCACAAAATGAATTTGCTGCTGGTCCGACACAAATTGATGTCTCACACATTTTGACCCGCGCAGATGATGGCTCCAGTGTCTTCCTGACTGTAGATGGTAAAGACGCAGGCAGACTGCCTAACGGCGAAAGCATGCTGCTGCATGTTCCGGCCGGAAAGCATCAGATTGGTGGCTATGTGCCAACGCTGTTTGGTATGGGACGGGTGACCATTGCGCCGGTAGAAGTGACCACGTCACCGGAAGATGTCAAAAAAGTGGCTTATACAGTCACGCGCAACAAAGCTACCTTTGTTGAGAACAAGGGCGAGCAGGGCTGAGCAGATAACGGCGGAGAGCAGCGCTCTCCGCTGAATGCGCCTCCGCTATAAGCCGAGTTCGCTTAGTGAAGGGTGGTCGTCAGGGCGCCGTCCCTGTGGCCAGTGAAACAGCCGCTGTTCTTCACTGATTTTCAGATCATTAATGCTGGCAAAGCGCTGCATCATTAATCCCTGCAGATCAAACCCCCAGTTCTCGTTGCCGTAGGAGCGATACCACTGGTGCTCCTCGTCATGCCATTCATAGGCAAACCGCACCGCAATCCGGTTCTGGTCAAAACTCCATAACTCTTTGATCAGCCGATACTGCTGCTCCCGCTGCCATTTCTGCTGCAGGAAGGCGACAATGGCTGTCCGACCGGTCAGGAAAGTATCGCGATTACGCCACTGGCTTTCCGCTGAATAGGCCAGCACAACGCGCTCAGGATCCCGGCTATTCCAGCCATCCTCAGCCAGCCGGACTTTTTCAATCGCCTGTTCGGGCCGGGTAAAGGGGGGTAAGGGCGGACGTGAATTTTCCAACTTTCTCTCCTTAACAACACAGGCAGATGCGTGAGCCGCATCCAGAATAATCAGAGTTCCAGTGCGTGGATCTGGCAGACGGCACGCGCCGCTTCCTGACCTTTCTTCACGAAGTGCTGCGTATAGAAGTCGATAAACTCTGCTGATGGCTGGAAATTATGAGGCGTCAGGGACACCGAGAAAACCGGTACGTTGGTCGCCAGTTGTGCCTGCATCAGACCACTGACCACCGCCTGTGCGACGAAATCATGGCGATAAATGCCACCATCGACGACCAGTGCCGCACAGACAATCGCATCATAGTTGCCGGTCTGCGCCAGACGTTGCGCCAGCAGCGGCATTTCAAAAGCGCCCGGCACGTCCCATGTTTTCATTTCATATGCCGCACCACGTCTTTCCAGTTCCTGTTCGAAACCGGTCAGAACCTGAGAAACGATCTCGCTGTGCCAGTTTGCTTTAATAAAGGCGACTTTCAACGGCTGCATGACTTACTCCTGTAAAAGGTGACACCCAGTGGTAACGGGCCAGATTGCGCCCCTGCACCCCGAATCAAAAAATAGTGTGCCTGACAGGTCAGTAACCTGCTGACAACCTTCACTATACTGTAATGTAAAGAGTCTGTGTCTATCATTGTGATTATATGTAAATAACAGATGCCCTGATTACCTCTGTATGCTGCAGCAAAGGCAGGCAACGCGTGCTTTTCGGCGTTCAACACTTACTCCCCAGCGCCCCTCACTAACCTGTTTGCGTAATCGCTTCCAGTTACGTCACTGCTTAAATAAAATACTGGATATTTGAACAGGTATTTGTATAATAAATGGACTGCCCGCCGGGTATTGGTAGCGTAAGTGAGGGGTGAACCCATGATGATTTCGACTGAAAGCCTCAGGTCTCTGGAACAATCGGTCACAATGAGCAGCCGCGAGCTGGCTCAGATGACGGGTATTACACACGGAGAAGTGAAGCGGTTAATCAAAAGTCTGGAGACGGCTCAGCGTCTCTCCCAGCCACTCATCGTGAATGACTATGAGCGGGAAGGGGAAGTGCGTCAGGAGTATCGCCTGTGCAAACGTGACTCGCTGCTGGCTGTGGCTCGCCTGTCGCCCGGCTTTACTGCTGAAGTGCTGGATCGCTGGCAGGATCGCGAGAAAACTACCCATCTTCCTGACTTTACCAACCCGGCTGAAGCCGCTCGCGCCTGGGCTGAGCAATTTGAACAGCGTCAGGCGGCAGAGCAGCAGCTGGCTCTCTCGGCTCCCAAGGCAGCGTTCTTTGATAACTTCGTCGAGGTCGATGACTGTCTTGGCTTTCGCCAGCTCTGCAAAATGCTGAAAGTGAAAGAGCCGGAATTCCGCCAGTTCCTGCTGGAGCGCAACATTATGTATCGCTCCAAAGGCACCCTGACGCCGCAGCACTATCATCTGCAGGCGGGCTACTTTACGCTGCATACTGGCACGGGCGAAAACCAGCACGCATTCTCTCAGGCGCGCTTCACTTCTAAAGGGGTGAAATGGGTCGCCAGCCTGTGGGCAGGGCATCTCTCTGCTCAGCCTAAGGGCGCAGCCGCATAATTGCGTCTCTGCAATTCCGGGGAATGCTTACGGTGAGCGCAGGCTGAAAACGCAAAAGTAAAAAAGGCCGCAACAAAGTGCGGCCTTTTTGATCAATCAGGATCGATTAACGGGCGAATTACCAGCCTTTAATCGCATCCCCTTTATAGACTTCTTCCGCTTTAGCCGCGACTTCCGGTGACTGCAGCGCAGCCTTCAGCTTCTGAATTTTATCGCTATCTTTATTGTCTTCACGTGATACCAGCGCATTCACGTAAGGCGACGAGGCACTTTCCATAAATAACCCATCACGGTGTGCTGACAATCCAGCCTGAGCCGAGAAGTTAGTATTAATAATCGACAGGCTGACGTTTGGATCATCCAGCGTGCGGGTCAGCTGGGGGGTGTCGACTTCAACCAGCTTCAGGTTTTTTGGATTTTCGATGATATCCAGCGAGGTAGGCAAATAACCCACACCGTCTTTCAGTTTAATAAGTCCCTGCGCCTGCAGCAGCAACAGGCTGCGACCCAGCGTGGTGGCTTCGTTAGAGATGGTGATAGTGGCACCATTCTGCAGCTCACTGATGTTTTTGATTTTGTGCGAATAAGCCGCAATCGGGAAGACAAAGGTTTTACCCACTACTGCGAACTTATAGCCTCGCTCTTTAGACTGTGACTCAAGATACGGCAGACTCTGGAAGGCGTTGGCATCGACTTCTTTGTTATTCAGCGCTTCATTAGGCAGCACATAGTCATTGAAGTTAAGCACTTCAACATCGAGCTTGTATTTATCTTTAGCAACCTGCTGAACCACCTGCCAGATCGCTTCATCGGGCCCGGTATTAATCGCGACTTTAACTTTGTTATCGTCGTCTTTTGAACAGGCAGATAATAATAAAACAGAACTGGCGAGTAATGCCGTAAACAGACCTTTCATTATCAGAAATCCCTCAGATGGTTGATGGCTTAAAAGATAATACAGAACGCACAGGTTGCGTACTGACGGGGGAATATATCTTATAACCACAACACTGTTTTCGAACATTAATTAACCAGACTCTTAATGTTTCTCTGCACGTATTACGGGATTTAAAGGCCTTATTTTTCCGGTCAATAATCGCAGCAGGCACCCATCTGATTTTCTTCTACGCTTACTAACGAGTCACTACTGGATTTCCATTGAATATTTACAGGGATTAATCATGTCTAAGCAAGATAGCGGGATCACCGCAGTTGAAGTTATGCGCAGCAGCCAGGCCTGGAATGGTGAAGTTATTGAATCCTATCCTGCTGGCGAACCTGAAATCACGGTTATGCGGCTGTCACTGCCTGCTCACACTTCATTGCCGTGGCACACCCATCCGATGCCGAATGCGGCGTTTATTCTCTCCGGCACCCTGATTGTTGAGGATAAAGAGAGCGGCGAGCAGCGTACATTCCATGCGGGTGAAGCTCTCAATGAAACGGTCAACAGCGCGCATCGCGGCTATACCCTGAATGAGCCTGCCGAACTGGTGATCACCTATGCCGGAGTAAAAGGGCAGGAACTGACCGAGCCGTTGCCGGGGGAGCCGGAAGAGTTTTAAATCATGACACCTCACGGCAGTGTCTCCCGCTGCCGTAAGGCAGCACTGTAATAAACCCCGCTTCCTCAAGAATCGCTTTTGCCTGTTCCGAACGCAGAAATGCCGCCAGACGTCCCGCCTCTGGCGTGATAACCGCACAGGTATAGCGCGCAACAGGGTTAACAGCCTCCGGGATATCAATCACCGTCAGCCCGGCAATCTGACTCAGGGCATCCCGATAACTGGCATAACCGATAAACAGATCTGCCTGATACGTGTTAATAACCCATTCCGCCGCGAGCCTGCCTGCGGGAATAGCTGCGGAATCCCGTCCGCCCACCAGCGGGATTGCGCGCTGTCGCACTGCTTTACCCGCCTTGCCCATCCGGGTGAAAAGTACCTGCGCGTAATCTCCCGACGGATCAGCGGCTGGCGTGGAGGTTGCGATCCGCAGCGAGTCACGGGTGAGCAACTGATACCAGTCATCTCCCGCCTGCAGCCGATCGCTGCGCACCGTGATACAGAGCTTATTGGTCGCAAAAGAGATGATCGCCAGTGCCCGCCCGGCAGCCAGCAGTCTCTGCGGATGTGCCTCACTGGCGGAAGCAAAGAGATCGCAGGGCTCACCGGCTTCAATCTGTTCGCGCAGCAGACCGGCGGGGCCAAACCGGGTATCGACTGATTCCTGGAAGTGCGACGTCAACGTGGGCCAGACTGTTCTCAGGCTACCCGCCGCCAGTACGCGCATTATTCGGGCCCCTGATATGTGGTGCGATAGAAGCGCTGATACCAGCGGTTAGCCAGCTTGCTCATGTCTACATCCTGAAACTTCTGCGGATAGAGTTTTTTCGTCATCCACACTTCGCCAATCCCCATCGCTTCCGGCATCGGATAACCCCAGGCTTTGGCGTAGTCCGGCATCAGCCAGACGCGATGATTTTTAACCGCGTCAATTGCCTGCCATTGCGGTGAGCTATTGATTTCATTCACAACAGAGGGATAGCGATTCTGAACAAAAATCACCTGCGGATCCCAGGCGATCACCTGCTCCATCGACACGGTTTTAAATCCTTGCACGGTCGCCGCAGCGACGTTGACCGCGCCCGCATGCAGCATCATCAGGCCGGTATATTTCCCTGAGCCATACGTGGTCAGTTCCGGATTGGCCATATAGGCGCGAATACGTTTCTCCGACGGGATATCCTTCAGGCGGTCGCTGACAATTTTGCGCCCCTGATCGGTCGCCTCAATCAGCGCTTTCGCTTCTGCGGGTTTATTCACGATCTCGCCAATCAGCGTAATCCCTTCGCGCAGCCCTTTGTCGTAAGCCATCTCCTCGTCATCAAGCGTCGGATTCATTTTAGCTTTTTCACCCGGCTGGTCATGACGCAGCGAAATAGCCACGACAGGGATCCCTAGCGCGGTAATGCTGTCGATCATCTCATGCGGCGCATAGTTGGTAACAAACACGACCTGCGGATGCAGCGCCACTAGTTTTTCAGGATCGACATGCGTCAGATCGCCCAGCGTGGCTTTCTGCCTGAGTTCGGGAGCCAGACGGGCATAGCTGTCGCCGAGCTGCTGCTTCCAGTTCGCCATCAACCCCACGATTTTATCGGTGGCGTTCATCTGCACCAGCAGGTTCAGGGTCTGATGCTGGAGCACCACAATGCGATCGACGTGGTCTGGAATCGTGACCTGGCGGCCAATCTGATCGGTAATCTGGCGTGATGCCTGGGAAGAGAGCGGAAGGAGTATCAGTAAACCGAGTGTGCATGCCTGGCAGAAGCGCTTCATTAACTGTCCTCAAAAATCGTTATGCATTCGATTATATAGCGAATAGTGACGTGCGTCACGGCACTGATTATGTGCAACGCCCGTTACTGGCTCACCATCCCGGTGCCTTACGAATTCTGTTACCGCTATTTAACTGATTATTATGATTTTAATTTCTGGCACGCCATTTGCTGAAGTCTGAACAGTAAGCAGCGTTCGACACTACTGATAGCAAATAGCTGGCTAGGGTTCCGGTTCACGCAGGTGAATGTCTGGTCCGAGAGCTGGCGACCTCTGCGAGGTTACACGGCGGGACAAAAGCCCGGGAGACAGCGGCACCATCTGGTGTCTTGCGCTGCTCCCGTTTTTTTGTGCCAACCAGAGGTCAACCATGAAGAAATTACCCCTCCTGACGCTTGTTATGTCTCTGGCGCTGCTGGTCAGCGCGCCGTCTTCCGCCGCAGTCAAAAAAGAGTTCAATATCTGCTGGACCATTTACGCAGGCTGGATGCCGTGGGGCACCATCAGCAATGAGAAAATCATTGATAAATGGGCCAGTAAATATGGCATTAAAATTCATATCACTCAGCTCAATGACTATATCGAGTCGATTAACCAGTACACCGCCGGACAGTTCGACGGCTGCACCATGACCAACATGGATGCCCTGACCATTCCTGCGGCAGGTGGTGTTGATTCCACGGCGCTAATCACCGGCAGCTATTCCGAGGGTAACGATGGCGTGGTGCTGAAAGGGGAAAATAAGAAACTCAGCGATCTGAAAGGGATGTCGGTCTATCTTCCGGCGCTGTCTGTTTCTCATTACCTGCTGGTGCGAGGTCTTGAGAAGGCCGGACTGCAGGAAAAAGATGTCAAAGTTGTGAACACCTCCGATGCCGATATCGTTTCAGCCTTCGGCACCAGCAACGTCAAAGCGGCCGTGGCATGGAACCCGCAGCTTTCGGTCATTAAAAAGACCCCGCAAACCACTGAGGTCTTCAGCTCATCGGCCGTGCCGGGCGAGCTGATTGACATGATGGTGGTGAATACCGACACCCTGAAAGACAATCCCGCACTCGGCAAGGCGCTGACCGGCGCGTGGTTTGAGATGATGGCGAAAATGCAGGCCGGGGATACGCAGGCGCTGAGCGCAATGGCTGCCGATTCCGGTACTGACCTCGCAGGTTACAAGGCGCAGCTGAAAACCACCCACCTGTTCTGGACCCCCGCCGAAACCCAGACTTTTGTCGCTTCACCTGATATTGCGAAAACCATGCAGCGCGTCGCCGCGTTCTCCTTTGATAAAGGCTTACTGGGCGATGGCGCACAGAGCGCTGACTTCATCGGCATGAGCTTCCCTGGCAACGTCACCGTCGGCGATAAAGCCAACATTAAACTGCGCTTTGACGACAGCTATCTGAAGATGGCCGCTGCGGGCAAGCTCTAATCACCGATCTCAGGAGTTTTTGCCATGCGCCACATTAACCGCTATCCCCGACAGGGAATGCGCCTGACGCTGATGCTATTACCGTTTGTGTTGCTGATCGCCGTCTGGTTCATCAGTTCGGCGGTGCGTCTGGAGGCTAATCCCCAGGACAAACTGCTACCCGGTCTGTCGCAGATGATCGCGGCCATCGACCGGATGGCGTTTACCCCGGACAAGCGCAGTGGGGAATATCTGCTGTGGGCGGACACGTGGATCAGCTTAAGCCGCCTGCTGACCGGCCTCGTCATCTCTTCACTGATTGGTCTCTGCATCGGAGTGGCGGCGGGCGTCTTCCCGATGACCCGTGCCGCGCTGTCTCCGTTTATGACCGTGGTATCGATGATCCCGCCGCTGGCGCTGCTGCCGATGCTGTTTATCGTCTTTGGGCTGGATGAGCTGTCAAAAGTGATGCTGATCGTCATCGGCATTACGCCGATGCTGGCGCGTGATCTGGAACATCGGGCGCGCGAGATCCCCGCCGAACTGTTCATCAAAGCGCAAACCCTTGGGGCAAATAGCTGGACGGTGGTGCTGCGGGTCGTGCTGCCACAGCTCTTATCGCGGCTAATCACCTCGCTGCGTCTGCTGCTTGGCTCCGCATGGCTGTTTCTGATCTCAGCCGAAGCCATTTCCGCTACCGCCGGCCTGGGCTATCGCATTTTTCTGGTGCGTCGCTACATGGCGATGGATGTGATCATTCCTTATGTCATCTGGATCACGCTGCTGGCGTGGCTGATGGATCTTGCGCTGCGTCAGCTGCACAAAGCCTGTTTCCCCTGGGCGGAAGGAGGCCGGGAATGAGTTTTATCGATATCAAAAATATCTGGCAGGAGTATGGCGACCACGTGGTGCTGGAACGCATCAATCTGCAGGTGCAAGAGGGCGAGTTCTGCTCGCTGGTGGGAGCGTCCGGCTGCGGTAAGTCGACGTTTTTACGCCTGCTGCTCGGTCAGGAAAAGCCAACGCGGGGATCGATCACGCTGGATGGTGAACACCTGCCCGGAGAGCCGGATCGCACTCGTGGCGTGGTGTTTCAGCGCTATTCCGTTTTCCCTCACCTCAATGTGCTGGATAACGTCGTCATTGGCCTCGAACTTCCGGCTTCACCCTTTACCGGGCGGCTGTTTGGTGCCAGGAAACGTCAGGCCCGGGAACAGGCAAAACAGATGCTGGTGAAAGTCGGGCTGGGCCATTCGCTGGATAAATATCCGGCTCAGCTTTCTGGCGGAATGCAGCAGCGGCTGGCCATTGCTCAGGCATTTGTGATGCAGCCACGGGTGCTGCTGCTGGATGAACCCTTTGGCGCGCTCGACCCCGGCATCCGCAAAGATATGCATGCACTGCTGCTCCAGCTGTGGAGCGAAACCCGGATGACGGTGTTTATGGTCACGCATGACCTCGCCGAAGGCTTCAATCTGGGTACCCGGCTGCTGGTGTTCGACAAAGTGCGCATCGACCCGCAGGCTCCCAATGCGTGGGGCGCGCGCATCACTTACGACATCCCGCTCAATGAAACGCGACTCTCTCAGCTGGCGGCCGGCAGTAAGAACAACATTTATCCTCTAAAGGAGATCGCCCAATGACAGAACTTTTTCATTCATCCCCAAGCCTGCGCGAAGAGCCGCTGCCCGGCGGCGCGCATACCTCGCTGATTTTGCGCAAAGGGCAGATCCTGCGCCTGACCGATATCGAGGGCGGTGCGAACGTCAGCATGATGATGCTCAATCCGCACGAGAAAAGTGAACGGCTGAATCTGCCGGATACCCTGAAAGGCCAGCACACCGCACGCCTGACCACAGGCCACTGCTTCTACTCCGACATGGGCCGTGTATTGGCCGCGATCGTTGCGGATAGCTGCGGCTGGCATGATCCGTTTGGCGGCGTACTCAACGCGGCGGAAACACAGGAGAAGTACGGCGCCGGTCGCTATCAGGAACGGCGCAACGGCTTCACCCGTAACGGCATGGATAATCTGCTGGTTGAAACGGGCAAATGGGATCTGGGCCTGGAAGATCTTCTGATGGTCGTCAACTTTTTCAGCAAGGTTACCGTCGATGAACAGGGCCGCTTTGGGTTCAGCGCAGACAACAGCCGGGCCGGAGATTTCGTTGAGCTTTATGCGCCCATGGACGTGCTGATGGTACTGACCGCACTGCCACATCCGCAGGATCCTGCCACCGACTATCTCCCGCGTCCGGTCCAGCTGAGCTGGTATCAGGCCGACGATATGCAGGCCGTCAGCGCAGCAATGGTCACGCGCGGTGAAAACCAGCGCGCGTTTCACAACACCCAACTTTTTGCCCTGTAAGGAGACTGCGATGACACTTATCAATTCTGATCGTCGTTCTGAAGATGCTGTCTATCGCCACGTGATCCCGGCAGGCGAGCCGTGGCTGTTCGAGGTAAAAAAAGGGCAAACGCTGCGCCTGCTCGACCTCGAAGGAAATCAGGCGATTGATACCCTGTTTTACAACACCGATAACCCGCGGGAACGCTACGATCCTCAGCGAACGCTGCGTCGTCAGGGAAAGGTCTATCTGACCACCGGCAGCGTGCTCTATTCGAATCTTGGTAATCCGCTGCTGACGATCATTGCCGATACCTGTGGCCGCCACGATACCCTGGGCGGTGCCTGTTCGCAGGAGAGCAACACCGTCCGTTATGCCCAGGATAAGCGTTACATGCACAGCTGTCGGGATAACTTCCTCTGCGCCTGCCTGCACGATGGCCGTCTTCATAAGCGCGATATCGGCGCTAACATCAACTTTTTCATGAACGTTCCGGTCACGCCTGAAGGCGGCCTGACCTTTGAAGACGGGTTATCTGCGCCCGGCAAATACGTTGAACTGGTCGCGATGTGTAACGTGATGGTGCTGATCTCCAACTGTCCGCAGCTGAATAACCCCTGCAACGGCTGGAACCCGACACCCGCTGAAGTGCTGGTCTGGAACTAAGCCAGCCCGCTGAACCACCCGCCGGCCGCCCGTTACGTGCCGGTCAGCCCCGGGGACGGCCCCAGGGAATTTCGAATTTTGCGGGACGACCCGCATCCCTGAGAGTTCGCTTATGTTTGATACCTTACTGATTGCCAATCGCGGTGCGATCGCCTGTCGCATCCTGCGCACGCTGCGTGCTATGCAGGTGAAAGGGGTCGCCGTCTATTCTGAAGCTGACCTGAGCAGTTTACATATCCGTGAGGCGGATGTGGCGCTGAGCCTGGGCGAAGGGCCTGCTGCACAAACCTATCTGGTGACGGAAAAAATCATCGCCGCCGCGCAGCAGAGCGGAGCCAAAGCGATCCATCCGGGCTACGGTTTTCTTTCTGAAAACGCCGCCTTTGCTGAGGCATGTGAGGCTGCGGGACTGATTTTTGTCGGTCCGACGCCCCAGCAGCTGCGGACCTTTGGCCTTAAACACACGGCCCGCGCGCTGGCGAAAGCCGAAGGTGTGCCGTTGCTGGAAGGCAGTGAACTGCTGGCGGATGTCAGCGAAGCGCATCGCGCCGCAGAGCGTGTCGGCTATCCTGTGATGCTCAAAAGCACCGCGGGCGGCGGTGGCATTGGTATGCGCGTCTGTCGTGATGCGCAGGCGCTGTCAGACGCGTTTGAAACCGTGCAGCGTCTGGGCCAGAACAACTTCAGCGACGCCGGTGTGTTTCTTGAAAAATATATCGAACGCGCCCGGCATCTTGAAGTGCAGATTTTCGGTGATGGCAAGGGCGAGGTTATCGCGCTGGGCGTCCGCGACTGCTCGGTGCAGCGACGTAATCAGAAAGTGATTGAAGAAACCCCTGCGCCGAATCTGCCCGATGGCATGGCCAACGCACTCTGCTCGGCGGCTATCGCTCTGGGAAAAGCGGTCAACTATCGCAGCGCCGGAACCGTAGAATTTGTCTATGACAGCGCAGCGCAGCAGTTCTATTTCCTCGAAGTGAATACGCGCCTGCAGGTTGAACATGGCGTGACGGAGCAGGTCTGGGGCGTGGATCTGGTGCAATGGATGATTGAGCTGGCGGCAGGCGATCTGACCTCGCTTACCGCATTAGCCGCCGGGTTGCATCCGCAGGGCCATGCCGTGCAGGCACGCATTTACGCCGAAGATCCGGGTCGGCAATTCCAGCCTTCACCCGGACTATTAACCGAAGTCGTTTTCCCGGCGGCCGACGGTAAATCCCTGCGCATTGACCGCTGGGTAGAAGCGGGATGTGAAGTCCCGCCATTCTTCGACCCGATGCTGGCAAAAGCGATTGCTTTCAGCGCCACACGCGATGAAGCCATCGCCACCCTGGCACAGGCACTGGCGGAAACCCGTCTCTATGGCGTAGAAACCAACCGCCTCTATCTGTTACAGATTTTAGCCTTTGCCCCTTTCACGGCGGGTGAACCCTGGACCCGCTGCCTGGAGCAGCTCGGCTATCAGGCGGCAACGGTTGAGGTGCTGAGTGCAGGAACCCAGACCAGCGTTCAGGACTACCCCGGACGTCTGGGATACTGGGCAGTTGGTGTGCCGCCGTCAGGGCCGATGGATGATCGCGCCCTGCGTCTCGGCAACCGTCTGCTGGGCAATGCTGAAGGCGCCGCCGCGCTGGAAATCACCCTTAACGGACCCACCCTGAAATTTAACACTGCGATTCAGGCGGTGATCTGTGGCGCGCCGCTGAGTGTCGCACTGGATGGCGCTGAACAGGCGATGGACACTGTCTTTACCATCCCGGCCGGATCAACGCTGAAGCTGGGCGCGATGAATGGACCTGGCGTCAGAAGCTATCTCTGCCTGAGCGGTGGCATTCAGGTGCCAGACTATCTGGGCAGTAAAAGTACCTTTACCCTCGGACAGTTTGGCGGACACGCCGGACGGGCGCTGCGCAGCGGTGACGTAATGCATCTGGCTCCACAAGCCGCGAGCCCAGGCGGCGCGGAGCTGCCCATTGCGCTGCGCACAGAACTCGCTACGGTGCGCACGCTGAGAGTCATTTATGGTCCACATGGTGCACCTGAGTTCTTTGCGCCGGACTACATTGCGACGTTCTTTGCGACAGACTGGGAAGTGCACTTTAACTCCAGCCGTACCGGCGTGCGTCTGATGGGACCAAAGCCGATCTGGACCCGCGACAGCGGCGGCGAAGCGGGGCTGCACCCCTCGAACATTCATGACAACCCTTACGCCATCGGCGCGGTCGATTTTACCGGCGATATGCCGGTCATTCTGGGACCGGATGGCCCGAGTCTCGGCGGATTTGTCTGCCCGGTGACGGTTATCGAGGCGGACCTCTGGCAGCTGGGACAGCTCAAAGCTGGTGACAAAGTCCGGTTTGTGGCGGTGGATATCCCGACGGCCCGGAGACTGGCAGAGGGCAGACGCAGCGAGCTGACCATGCTCCAGCCACAGGACATTCACTGGAAGCCTGCGCCGCTGACTTCGCCCATCGTGATGACCTGCGGTGAAGCGGCTAAACGCCTGGTGGCGCGTCTTTCTGGCGATATGCACTTGCTGCTGGAGGCAGGTGAGCCGGAACTGGATCTGGTGCTGCGTTTTCGCATTCACGCGTTAATGCAGGCGCTGGAAGCGCAATCCCGTATGGGCATTATTGATATCACGCCAGGGATCCGCTCGCTGCAAATCCACTTCCAGCCGGAAACACTGACGCTTGATGTGCTGCTGGCATGGGTGCGCGGAGAGTGGGAGAGGGTTTGCATGAGTGATGACCTGCAGGTGCCCACACGTGTGGTGCATCTGCCGCTCTCCTGGGACGATCCGGCCTGTCAGAAGGCCATTGAAAAATATATGACCACCGTGCGACCGGATGCGCCCTGGTGCCCGAGCAATCTTGAGTTTATCCGCCGGATAAACGATTTGCCGGATGAGCAGGCCGTCTGGAATACCGTGTTTGAAGCCAGCTATCTGGTGATGGGGCTGGGCGATGTCTATCTTGGCGCGCCGGTCGCCACGCCGCTGGATCCCCGCCATCGGCTGGTGACCACGAAATATAACCCGGCCAGGACCTGGACGGCGGAAAACTCGGTTGGTATCGGCGGCGCTTATCTGTGCGTTTATGGCATGGAGGGGCCAGGCGGCTATCAGTTTGTCGGACGCACGCTGCAGATGTGGAACCGATATCACGAAGTGGCCGATTTTGGCGGTAAACCCTGGCTGCTGCGCTTTTTCGATCAGATCCGTTTTTATCCGGTTTCAGCGGAAGAACTATTGCAGATTCGTCGCGATTTTCCACTGGGTCGCTATCCGCTGCGTATTGAGCACAGCACACTGCGGCTGGCGGAGTATCAGGATTTCCTCGTCCGTGAAGCGGAAAGTATCGGCGAGTTTCGCGATCATCAGCAAAGCGCATTTAATGCTGAACGTGACCGCTGGATAGCCAGCGGCCAGGCGCATTACGACAGTCAGGAAAGTGCGGTGAATGAAGGCGGCGATGCACCGCTGCAGGCAGGTGAGCAGGGCGTTGAAAGCCCGGTTTCGGGTAATCTATGGCAGGTGCAGGCGACGGCGGGCAGCCGGGTGCGTGAAGGCGATATCCTGGTAGTGCTGGAGTCGATGAAAATGGAGATCCCGCTTCTGGCGCCGTGCGACGGCATTATTCAGCAGGTCAGCGTGCAGCCAGGCAGCGCAGTGCGTGCAGGGCAGCGCGTGGCGGTCATTGTTGAGGATAATGCACGAGGATGAGCAGAGTAGGTGGTGCCGTGAAAGTTGCGCCCACTGCTTTAGAACCGGGCGCAGGTTATGAGCTCGCGCCCGGCTCGCTTAACCAGCGGAACATCGCCTCACTGCCAGGCTGGCTCAGCGTACGTTGCGGCCAGGCAAGGAAGTAGGGCTTGCTCAGCGGCAGGCAAAGATTATCCACCACAACCAGATCGCCACGCGCCAGTTCCGGCGCGATGAGGCGTCGCTGCCCCAGCAGCAGTCCTGTACCCGCGACCGCCGCGTCAATGGCCAGCGAGGTCAGATTGAAGCTGAATGCGGGCTGCGGCCGGGGTTCATCCATGCCTTTGGCCTGAAACCAGCTTTGCCAGTCCGGCAGGAATCGTCCTTCATTACCCCAGTCGAGATGGATTAAGGGTGCCTCGCTCAGAACCGTTTCTGGCGTGAAGCGTTGCAGCAGAACCGGACTGGCCACCGGCAGCACCTCATCATGAAAGAGCTTAAGTTTGTCTAACTGCGGGTAACGATCTTCACCAAAGCAGATGACAAAATCGGCAGGCATCGCGGTGAAATCGACCTGAGCATGCGTGCCGTATAATGAGAGATCGATATCCGGACAAAGGTCACGCCAGCTCGCCAGCCGGGGCAACAGCCATTTCGACGCCAGCGCCGGTAATGCGTAGACCGTGAGTTTTGGCGCACTGGCCGCATGGCGGATGTTTTGCTGACCGAGGTGAAGAATATCAAAGGCTTCGGTGACATAGCGCAGATACTCTTTACCCGTGTCAGTCAGCATCACGCCGCTCTGCGTGCGCAGAAAAAGGGTGCTGCCGAGTTGCTCCTCCAGCTGGCGAATCTGCTGACTCACCGCCGCGGGGGTTATTGTCAACTGGGCGGCGGCTTTTGCCAGGCTGCCCAGTTCGGCGGCCACCTTAAATGACTGTATGACGCTGATTTTTGGCAGCCGTGGCAATTGGGCAGGCATTAACTGTTCCTTATGCGTGCAGTAAGTTTTTATCGTTACGCAGCGTGGCGGGTGACAGGTAGAGTACCATTACACCTGCCCATCGTGAGAATGGTTACTATGTCTGGTTCCCTTGTTCGTCTCGATCTTCATCCGCTGGCCGATCATGGCTGGCGTCAACGCTGTCGTGAGCAATTAAAACAGTCGGGCGCGCTGGTACTGCGTCAGTTTTTAAAACCACAGGCTTTAGAGGCGATCATTGAAGAGGGTAATGCGCAGCGTCATCTGGCCTATCACAACCACAGCAAACACAATGTCTATCTGATGAAGCCTGATGACGCTTTCAGCGCCGATCATCCGCGCAATCGGGATGTGCTCAGTACCAAAGGTTGTATCACGGATGATGTGATCGCTGCCGACTCACCGCTGCGTCAACTTTATAATGACATACTGTTCCAGCGTTTCCTGTGTGATGTGCTGGAAGAGAAAGCACTCTATCCTTACGCAGATCCGCTTTCCTCAATCAACCTGCATTACGCGCCTCACGGACAGGAACTCGGCTGGCACTTCGACAACTCCTCCTTTGCTATCACCTTGCTGGTACAAAAACCACTGGCGGGCGGGCTGTTTCAGTATGTGAAGGATCTGCGGGATGCCGATGCCGGTGAGATGAACTTCGCAGGCGTTGACGCAGTGCTGGACGAGCGCCAGCCGGTTGACGCGCTGGAGATTGACGCCGGCGATCTGGTACTTTTTCGCGGTCGTAACTCTTTGCATCGCGTAACCCCAACCGAAGGCGAGGTCACGAGGATGCTTGCCGTGCTGGCTTACAATACTCAGCCGGATATTGCCTTATCAGAAACCGCGCGTATGACTTTTTACGGCAGACTCTGACATCAGGGCGTGTCGGTCAGGGCACGCCAGCCGATTACTTCAGCGTCATCGGCAGGTTGCCAGCAGAAGCCAGATGAGGTTTGATTACAGGATTAACCTCTGTCAGGCCACCAATCAAAAGTGCGCATAATCTATCTTATGTTAAATAAGAGAGAATGACGCATTGCCAGCCCTGCTACCACCTCACAAAGGTGCGTTACAAGCAGAGCTGACGCCGGGTATCAGGCATTGAGCTGATTAATGACAGTAGAAAACTCATTCACGCCGCTATTAATTTCCTGGAAGCTTCTTCCCAGATCGCTAATTTTGTCATTTTCACTTGAAATGATATTTTTTATTTCATCAAGCTGATGATACATATCATTGATAAGCCGGTTGTTCTCTTCAATGACAGCGGTAATTTTCTGCGTTGATGTGGAGGTGGATGCTGCCAGTCGCCTGACCTCTTCCGCCACTACAGCGAATCCTCTGCCAGCTTCGCCGGCTCTTGCAGCTTCTATAGCTGCGTTGAGCGCCAGAATGTTGGTCTGAGACGTGATACTGCTGATTGTTGATATTATCTCACTGATATTGACTGCAGATTCGTAAAGTTTTTTGCTAACTTCAGCAGCGACTTCCACCTTATCGGATACCAGCATGGAATTTCTGACAGTTTCATCTAATACTTCTTTGGCATTATGCGAGATCTGAGAAGTCTCTTCCGAAGTAGTCACTGCAATATCAGCAATTCTTCTCGCATTTTCGACTCTGACAGTGATGTCCGACGCAATTTTGATGACTTTTTCGATCGCGCCATTGGCATCAAGAACGGGTGTATAATTCGCTTCGAGCCAGACCCGCTCACCTGCAATGTTTTTTCTTTCAAATCGCCCGCTGAAAGAGTGTCCCCCTCTTATTTTCGCCCAGAAATCCGGATTTTTAGTATAAAAATCATTAAAACAAAATATCCGATGATGTTTACCGATAATATTATCGCGCTGATAACCCATTAACTTCAGAAAGTTGTCGTTTGCGCCTAATACCTCACCCTCTGTGGTAAATTCTATCAGGGCCATCGAAGCGTTAATCGCACTGATTATGGCTTCTTTACTTTTGAGTTTTTTATGTTCTTCTGTGATATCACTCGCAATTTTTATTACTCTTATCACCTCATCATGTTTATTCCTTACAGGGAAATATGAACCGCCAATATAAAAAACGGATTTATCTTTCCTGCAACGTTCAAACACACCGTTTATCGACTCTCCTGAAGATAAGGCCTGCCAGAACCTCGCATATTCCGGGGTTTTGGTGTACCTGCTTTGGCAGAATAAACTGTGATGCAGACCGACAACTTCATTCAGGGAGTAGCCTGTCATATCGAGGAACATATCATTCGCCATAATGACCTGACCCTGGGGAGAAAACTCTACCCATCCCATCGCGCATTTGATTGCGCTGACGTCATCAGCCATGTCCAGAGAATTGGGTTTTGTCACCCTGTGTACGACTTTACTAAGATTAAACATGCAAACCTCACGAGGCGATGGTTATCTATCTTCGTTTTTCATTCACGTAATTCCGCATCAGCTGAATACCTGTGACATGCAATAAAAATCGTTTTGCACACATGTGGCGTTACTGATGTAGTCCTGCCAATCTGGTTATTCCCGGAAAAACATGTTTATGCCTGAAAGCATACCTTCTGTGTATTATCGGAAGAGATTATCGGGACTTTAGTTTTAGTTAAGTTTTCAGGGCGCATCGAATCAGCCAGCGTTTAATGAAATTATTGGAATTTACAGGCGCGTCAGTCAAAGGAAGAGATAAGTCCGAAGAGCGTCAGGCAGGCACGGTAGTTTCGCGCTTAAGAAACGTTAAGGAGTGAACAGCAATTTCAGGTCAGTCAGATTAAAATGGCCCCGGCACACTGACCGGGGCGTTATGATGATTACTCTTTTGCTATCGGCGTCTCGCTCACATCAATCTTCGTCTCACCCTGCATGCCCTTAATGCGTTTCTCAACGTCATTAACCTGCTCGCTGCTGTGCAACAAGGTGTATGTCAGATCAAACGCTGTGCTGGCTCCAGGCTGCAGTTGCTTAACACGCTTTTGTTCGCGTTCAATTGTGACCGGATAGGCATAACTTGTCCCTGGCTCGATGCCAGTCACATAGCCCTGTTTCAGCGTGTCGGTGTTTTTCCATAACGTCAGCATCGGAAGCTGACGGGTATCGAACTGAATCGATGCACCGCTGTTTCCGGCTTTATTGATCACCGCAGCGACAGTCTGATGATTGCTGTCTGAAAGTGGCTTGATGTTGAACACCATCTCATCAAAGTCTTTGGTCGGACCTTTGTAGGTCTGCCAGTCCTTTAGCCCGGCTTTCGCGTAGTCATTGAACGGGCTGATGCCGGACATGGGTGCCAGGAAGCGCGCGCCCTCTTCCAGAATAGGTTTACCGAAGTTGCTGTGATAGATGATCTGGTAATCGTGCGGATAGTCACCGTGATTAGTTAACACATCGTGCAGGCTGAAACTGTTGCTGCCTGGCACGTAACGCAGCTCGGTCATGGTCTGCAAATCAGCTTTCTTGAAGGTACTCTCTTTTATCAGGCCGCGAATACGGATTTCGTGTGGTGCCGCATCTGCCACTTCAACTTCCAGCTGAGAAACCGGAGTATTCCCCGCTTTACCGTGCAGCGTGTAGATTCGTCCCTGATCGGTGACCGGATGACCGGTCCATTCGTAGCCGCAGCGCACCATCATCTCGTTAAAACCGTCCAGCCAGCCCAGACCGTTGCGGCTCTCAAGATTGATGTAGGCAGGATTGACGACCTCTTTAACCGGTGAATCCCAGCCCATACGCGTGCCAAAGCCTTCAACGCGCAGTAAGTTCATGCCACGGGTCGGGCTAAGCGTGATGGTAAGACCATCCGGACTGTGGATTGTGATGATTTTACTGCCTTCCTGCTTGCCGCCATGCAGGACTTTCTGCTCGATGCTGAACGGCTTGCCCTGAGACTTCAGCTCACTACTGGAAATCTTCCAGTTTCCCTGTTCTGTGCCCTGTTCAGCACTTGTCAGCACCCAGGTTTTTGCCGCTGCAGAACCTGAAACCAGTACTGCCAGTACCGTTAACGCCAGTTTGATCTTCATCATTCGCCCCAATTTGCTGAATCGTTTTTTCATTCCGTAAGGGAAATTTACTTAATGGGACTGAAGATAAACGTGATGATGCTCACCTGTTGAGAAAAGGCAGTGAGTTAGCCGCATTATTGTGGCCTGAATCACACTGATGACAGCGAGAGAGGGATAAAAACAGGGAATCAGGTGAAATTTGCTGACACTAGCTTTATTCGATTCAGCTTAAAGGCAAGGTTCTGATAAAGGCGGGCTGATGAAGCACAATGAAAAAAATATGAAAAAAAAATCTTCTGCCGCGCAACTTTTTCCATTTTTAAACGAACCTTTTATCAGAGGCGTCAGACAACCCCGTCTGTTCGTCAATGGAGAGAGTAATGCCAATGAAAAACACCCTGAAAACCCTGGCCGTCGCAACGCTACTGGCACTGAGTGTTCCGGCAACATCCGCCTTTGCGGCGTTACAGGTCGGTGAAAAAGCGCCGGACTTCAAACTCGACGCCGCTCTCGCGGGTAAGTCGACCACCTTCTCTTTGCAGCAGGCCCTGAAAAAAGGCCCGGTTGTCCTTTACTTCTTCCCGGCTGCGTTCAGCGCTGGCTGTACGCTCGAAGCACATGACTTTGCTGAAGCGACAGATGAATTCAAAAAACAGGGAGCGACCGTGATCGGTGTCACCGCAGGCAATACCGATCAGATTGCTAAATTCTCGCAGCTGGAATGCCGTGACAAATTTACCGTCGCAGCCGATCCCGGTGCCAAAGTGGCGGCAGAATATAAGAGCACGATGGAGATGAAAGGTCAGAAGCTCTCAGACCGCACCTCTTATGTGATTGCGCCCGACGGCAAGATTCTGCTGAGCTTCACCGATAAAAATCCTGATACGCATATTCAGAAAGCGATGGATGCCGTTAAAAAATATCGTCAGGCCAATCCGGCATAACTTCATCTTCTGAGCAGGTACATCATGCTGACTGCGATTGCAGCCGCCTTCCTGGGCGGCATTATTCTGAACCTTATGCCCTGCGTGTTTCCGGTGATCTCGCTGAAAGCGCTGAGCCTGATCCGCCATCATGAATCGCCTTCGCACGCCCGCGCAGAGGGCCTGGCCTTCTTACTGGGCGTCGTAGTGACGATGGTTGCGCTGACCGCGGTATTGCTTCTGGCAAGAGCAGGTGGTGCTTCGGTGGGCTGGGGGTTCCAGCTGCAATCGCCGCTGGTGATCGCCGCGCTGATTCTGGTGATGCTCGGCTCAGCACTGAACCTGCTCGGACTGTTTGAAGTGGGATTATCAGTACAGCGGGTTGGCGAAATGGGCGGCAGTCGCGGAGGTTTAGTGGGTTCAGCACTGACCGGCGCGCTGGCCATCATTGTCGCCACCCCCTGTAGCGCCCCCTTTATGGCCAGCGCGGTAGGCTATGCTCTGACTCAGCCTCCACTGGTGAGTCTGGTCATCTTTATTTCACTGGCGCTGGGCTTTGCTGCGCCTTTTACCCTGATCTCTTTCTTCCCGGTGCTGGCGAGAATATTACCAAAGCCGGGTGCATGGATGATCACCTTAAAACAGGGTCTGGCGTTCCCGATGCTGGGCGCGGTTGGCTGGCTCATCTGGGTACTCGAACGTCAGGCGGGATCGTCGGCACTGGCTGCGATTCTGGCCTGCTGCTTACTGTTTAGTTTTGCCGCCTGGCTGTATGGTATGGCGCAGAAACGCCGTATGATGGGACAGCGCCATGTGGTAATGCATGTTGCGACTGCTTTCTTCCTGGCGCTGGTCATGGTGCCGTTATTAAATCTGAACAGTTTTGCCAGCGCGCCCGCTGAAACGGAAACGGCCTCACAGGCCGCTGCCGCTGTGGCCTGGTCGCCGCAGAACGTTGACGCGATCAAAGGTCAGGGCAAGCCCATCCTGGTGAACTTTACCGCGTCCTGGTGTATTACCTGCCAGGTGAACGATCGCACCTCGCTCTCGACGCAGGCGGTAAAAGCCGCAATGGCGCGGACCAGTACCATTTATATGGTCGCAGATTCGACCAAATACAATCCTGATGTTGAACAGGCGCTGAGCGATTTCGGACGCGGTGGATTGCCACTCTACGTGGTCTACCCGGCCGACGGCGGTAAACCGGTGGTGCTGCCGCAGGTGCTCACCCCTGGCATTGTGATTTCAGCGCTGAATCAGGCGACGGTAAAAGGAAAGAAAACCTGAGACGATTAATGAAGCGATTTTCTGGCGTGTTGTCAGGCCACGGCGACTGTGCGCTGAACTGCTGATGATCGATGTCAGCCACTGATCCACGCGCACAGCAGTGGCCAGCCTTAATGGCCCGGGCGCAGGCGGGCGACAAAGCTGCCTATAACCAGTTACTGAAAGCGATGGTTCCGGCCATCCGGGCACTTGTGTGCAGAAAAATCCGTGACGAGGTGCTGGTCGAGGATGTGATTCAGGAAACGCTGCTGGCGATCCATCGCGTACGACATACCTACGAGCCGCAGCGCCCGATACTTCCCTGGGTTGCAGCCATCACCTCTGCACGAACCGTTGATGCATTGCGGCAACACGGTCGTCGTCAGGAAGTTCAGGACGATGAGGAGCTTGAACGACAGCCTGCTGAAAGCGCAGAGTCCGCCTGGGATACAGATATCCTTTCCGGGTATCTGGACACCCTTCCGCTGCGCCAGCGGGAGATCGTCGAATCGGTGCATCTGCGCGAACAGAGTCTTGCGCAGACAGCGGCTGAAACTCATCAGTCTCTCTCTGCGGTCAAATCCCTGTTGCATCGCGCAATGGTCAATCTTCGAAAATATGGACGGGGTCATCATGAGAAATCATGACCAGTTAATTAATCACCTCAGCGCGTCTGCGCAGCCGGTGCAGCGCGTCTGGCCTGTTACATGGCGCGTTGCAGGCTGGATCGCGCTTGCCCTGCCTTGTGGGGCGCTGAGCAGCTGGGCGTTTCACACCAGTCTGACTGACTGGTCTCAGCCTGGCGCGTTGTTTGCGCTGGTTGCCGTGTTGCTGTCGCTCGTTATCGCGGGCAGCACGCTGGCGGCCGCTTTTACGCTAAGTATTGCAGGACGAAAACCGATCAACCTGCGCTGGCCACTGCTGATGGCGGTTTTGTGGCTGGGGCTGAATCTGATCAATATGTCATCTGAATCCCCGCCAGCGGGCGGGAACCGGTTTGGTGAAGGGATACACTGTTATCTGTTTATGCTGTCGGCCAGCGTGCCGATGATGCTGTTGTCGGTGATTGCCCTGCAGCGCACCCGTTCACTCTATCCTTCGCGCAGCCTGGCGTTGAGCGGTTGCGGCAGCGCGTTTACCTCATCAATGCTGCTGTCGCTGTGTCATGACACCCATCTGCATATCGTTGATTTCTCCATGCATCTGGCTGCAGGCATTACTATTGTGGCGCTGACGGTGCTGGCCGGACGCCGCTGGATTCGGCTGGGAGAGTAATGACTTTGTTAATATTCTGTTTGCTCAGGCATTTATTGGCGGCTGTGCCATGAGTCCGGAGGCCGGGCTGACAGCTTTTAACGGTACGATGTATCGTGGCGAAATGGCGTTAAATCTCAACGCGGGTAGTGGAAGAAAAGCGTGATAAAGAACGGCATGAGGCGTTTGAGGCTGAAGAGATTGGTGTGAACCTGCGCAATAGTCAGCATGGAATAAACGCGCTCCTGCGGGCGCGCGACAGAGGTCAGTGAACACCACGCAGAAGCGAGCCTGATTCAGATTACAAATGTGCCGCGAACCACGCCGTCTGCACCTTAATCACTGACGCGAAGTGCAGACCGCTGTAAATATCGTAATGGCGGGCCTCTTCGGCCACAAAGAACTGCTTATCCGTTGCGGCTACCGCATCAAACAGCGCACGTCCTTGTTCCGGCGGGTTCACGCTATCCTGACCAGCGACCACGACCAGTGTCGGACAGGTGACCTTCGCAGCATTGATCGCGGGTTTGTAGAGCAGCGTTTCCCGTACGGTTAAAAACGGGATTTTGATGTCCATTTTCGGGTGCTGATAACGGTTCTCCTCGAAGAACGCCTTTGACTCATCATCGTTCAGGACGCGAGTAATGGCCACAAACATCTCTTTGCCGCTGGTCTGCCGCTTTTGATCCATCTTCTCCAGCGTAGCAATAAAGCCCGCCTTCTCTGTCACGTCCAGTTGCCCGGTGACAATCTCTTCCCCGTCCGCAAAGGCGAGCTGGCTGACAACACATTTTACATCCGGGTTGTTCGCTGCCGCGCCAAAGAGGTGACATCCGCCAAAAGAGGTGCCCCATAAATCTATTCTGCTCGGGTCCAGCGCCGGTTGTTGTTTTGCCCACGCGATAACCGAGAGGATGTCCGCGATCTGCATCGCAGGCACCAGACGGCCCCGCTCGCCTTCGCTGTCACCAAATCCGCGATAATCAAAGGTCACGGTAGCGAAACCTGCCTGGGTAAATGCCTGTGCGAACGCAGGCAATAAGATCTCCCGGATACCGCAGAAGCCGTGACACAGAATAATCACCGGGGATTTAGTGGCCGCTGCAGGCTGACGCAGCGTCAGCACGATGCCTTCTGGCAGTGTGTGGGTGGATAACGCCATCGTGGGTCATACTCCTTGCTGAGGTTGAAGATCATAAAATTCAGCAAGCACCCTTTCACATCTCCACCGTTTTTACTTCGATCCAGATCAGACGGGCGACACTTTCCGTCTGAGTGGTCGACAAATCAGCACCCGATGCTGCCAAATCGCAGGCTTTGGCGTAGGCTGAAAGCGGGCGTGTTTAACAAAACAGGAGATCACGATGCAGAATGAAATGGCAGCACAATGCCACTGTGGCGCGGTGGCGTACCGGGTGACGCTGAAGGATGGATTTAACACGGTGCGCCGCTGCAACTGCTCGTTTTGCCGGATGCGCGGCGCGGTGGTGGTGTTTGCAACAAAGGTTGAGCTGACGCAGGGTGAAGCGCAGCTAACCGAATATCGCTTTAACAGCAAAGAGGTGGGGCACTACTTCTGCTCCGTATGTGGTATCTATACTTTTCATCAGAGCCGCTCTCAGCCCGATCAGTTTGGGGTCAATGTCGCCTGTCTGCAGGGTGTTTCACCGTTTGATTTCACCGATGTGCCCGTCTCCGATGGCATCAATCACCCAAAAGATGGCGGCAAAGGCGGTGTAGCCGGTCATCTGGTCTACACCCCCACCCAATCCTGAATAACCGCGGACTGAACTACTGCCGGGTGGGCTTGCCACTGAAGCGGGTAATCGGCTTCTCCTCTTCACGGTCGATCTGTTGTGAGAAGACTTCCAGCGCAGCGAAGATCGGCCGCAGTCCGCGCCACAGATCCTCATCATTGAGTAACCGGATGATGCCACGTATGCCCGGCGCGACTTTTTCCTGCCGCGCCTCATCCCGCGCCGGCTTAACGGCCATCGCAGCATCACGCACCGCCAGCAGCAGATGACTAAAATGCTCCGGCGGTACGCTGCCCAGTGTCATCATCAGCAACGAAAGATTCTGAAGCGCATTCTGGGTGCCGGGCTGATTAAGGCCTGATACCAGAATTTTCCCTACTTCGTTATTCGACTTAACCAGATCGTTCGCCAGCCGCAGAAAGCCGTGCTGGTGGAGATTTTCGATCAGCTCATCCATTGCCTCCCGCGCAGTCGGCTCGGTGCGTGTCGGCGGGACCTGATACTTCATCCGTTCTGCCATTAGAATTTCTCCGGTTTTTCGACATGTTCTGGCGGTTCACGATAGCCAGCCTGCTGCCATTTCTGCTCAATCGGCAGGTGATCCAGTGGCGTACGACTGCCGTAGCGAAAGTTATGTAGGGGCATCGGATTAGGCTGCGGACGTCGATCGACGCGTTTCATGTTGACGGCGATCTCTTTGTAAGCAGGCGTATTCACATCGGGATCGTGATGTTCGCCAGTCAGCGCGTTGACGCCATCTTTACCGTGATGAATCGGCATAAACAGCACGTTGCCCGCCACACGTTCCGTGATCACAACCGGCACATCCAGCGATCCGCGCCGCGAGGTAATGCGCACCCACTCTCCTTCATTCAGCGAACGCTCGGCAGCCAGCTCCGGTGAGATCTCAACAAAGGCATTGGGCGACAGCGACATCATGCGGCCACCCTGCCCGGTCTGATTCATCGACTGGAAATGCTCCAGCATCCGGCCATTATTCAGCAGCAGATTGTATTCGGCATCCTCCTGCTCGGCAGGCGGCTGCCAGCTTAGTGGATAGAGACGCGCTTTGCCATCCGGGAAATTGAACCTCTCCGTATAGAGACGCGGCGTGCTTTCACCCTCAGCGCTGACGGGCCAGAGCTGCGACTGCCAGCCGATCAGTTGCTCATAGCTGACCCCCGCGAAAATCTCTGCGATGCCTGCTGCTTCTGCCATAATCGCGCCTGGATTCGGGTAATGCCACGGATGACCAAGGCGTGCAGCAAGTTCGGTAAAGATCTGCCAGTCAGGACGACAGTCGCCCAGCGGTTTCATGGCGGGCGAAAAGTGCTGGATGCGCCGCTCGGTATTCACAAACGTGCCCTCTTTCTCCACGCTGGGCGCACCGGGCAGCACGACATCGGCAAATTCGGCGGTGCGTGACATAAAGATGTCCTGAACCACCATAAATTCCAGCTTGCTGAAGGCGGCATGAACCGACGTGGCGTCGGCATCCGCAAAGGCCGTCTCTTCTCCGGTGATGTACATCGCGCGAATTTTACCTTCACCGGCCTGCTGCACCATTTTGAAATTATCTGCACCGGGCTGATCGGAAAGCGCTTCAGGCGAGACGCCCCAGGCACGCGCCCATTTTTCACGTACCGCTGCATCAGTGACTTTTTCATAGCCCGGATAGAGATTGCTCAGGCAGCCGAAGTCACTGGCGCCCTGCACATTGTTGTGTCCACGCATCGGGTAGCCGCCGGTGCCAGGCCGACCGTAGTTACCGGTGACCAGCAGCAGGTTTGACAGCGCTGTACTGGTGTCAGCCCCATGGCTGTGCTGCGTAATGCCCATCGCCCACAATACGCAGGCGCTGCCCGCCTGGCCGATCATTTCCGCTGCCTGAATCAGTTCGGATTCACTCAGTCCACATATCTCACTGGCAAAAGCCAGCGTAAAGGGAGCAAGTGAGCTGCGGTACTCCTCAACCTGATTGACCCGCTGGGCCAGAAAAGCGTCATCCGCATAACCGTGATCGAACATATATTTCGCCATCGCCGAGGCCCAGACAATGTCAGTGCCAGGTCGGATGCGCAGATAGCAGTCCGCCCGCTCCGCCATTTCATGACGGCGGGGATCAACGACCAGCAGTTTCTGACCACGATGTTTGTGGCTTTGTTTGATGTGCGATGCAATCACCGGATGGTTCTCGGAGAGATTGCTGCCGACCAGCACAATCAGAGCGGTCTGTTGTAAATCTTCAATCGTTCCGGCATCGCCACCATAGCCCACCGTGCGGAACAGCCCTTCTGTCGCCGGGTTCTGGCAATAGCGCGAGGAGTTGTCGACATTGTTAGTGACGAAGATTAAACGGGCGATTTTCTGAGTAAGATAGGCTTCTTCGTTGCTGGCTTTACTGGAACCGATAAAGCCAATCGCATTGCCACCATAATTCCGGGCAATGCCCTGTAAGCCTTCGGCAACCCGCTGCAAAGCCTCATCCCAGCTGGCAGGCCGGAACCGGCCATTTTCGCGTATCAGGGGCGTCGTCAGACGCGCCGGGCTGTTAACGAAATCCCAGCCGAACTTACCTTTAACGCAGGTAGAGATGCCATTAGCTGGCGCTTCCGCGACCGGTTGAATTTTCAGGATGTGGCGATCGCGGGTCCAGATTTCAAAGCTGCAGCCCACGCCACAATAGGTGCAGACCGTTTTAGTGCGTTTGATCTCCGACTGGCGCAGCGCGACATCAATGTTGGAGACGCCGGTAATCGGACCCATGCCGATGCTGTTTTCCATCGTTTTGACGAAATCGATTAACGGACGCTTCAGTCCCTCATCCATCGCGGTAAACGGACCTGCATCGGGCTGCATGGTTTTTTCCAGCAATGCATTACAGGGGCAAACTGTGACGCAGTGTCCACAGCTGACGCAGCTGGAACCGGCAATTTCGGTTCCGCCATCCCACAGCACGCGCGGATGAGCCTGAGTGTAGTCAATCGACAGCGTCTCATTGACCTCGACATTCTGGCACGCCTCAACACAGCGCCCGCATAAGATGCACTGATCGGGATCGTAGGTGTAAAACGGGTTGGAGTGATCTTTCGCGTATGGCTTGGGCTGATGAGGATAGTACTGAATCGGGATGTGCATATCGGCCACGGCATTATGCAGCGTGCAGTCACCGGTATTGTGCTCACAGACGGTGCAGTAAAGCTCATGGCGGTTGAGCAGCCGATCCATGCCTTCCTGCTGTGCGGCTTTGAGCGCACTGCCTTCACTCTGCACCGCCAGGCCCTCTTCAGTGCGAAGCGTGCAGCCGCGAACCCGCTCGCCATTGGCATCTACCCAACAGACATCGCAGCTTTGCAGCGGCGGCAAGGCCGGGTGATAGCAGACATGAGGTAATTTTTTTCCGTGTGCGTCCAGAAAGTCGATCAGCGGTTGATCAGCTAACCCTTTTAACCGTTCACCATTGAAGAGAATGGTACAGTAATTTTCACTCATATAAGCCTCATGACGACAATGCAAAAAGATTCCGGCTGGAAAAATACCCCTGTATTTAAAGGGTTGCATCACAAGCTTAGTGAGGATTAGCCGCCGCGCCATGGATACCGCTACGCTTATTGAGGTTAATAGCTGACAGGTAAGGTTTTTTTAAATGTAATGACTTCTTACCGCGTGAACTCCGTCGGGTTTTCTGGCACATCATTAATAAATGTGAGCGGGACTTTTTATGGTGCCAGGCGATAGCAGCTCGGTGGTTTAAGTTGCAATGGGTAATGAATATTTTTGTATGTTGTAACTATATAAAGCGCCAAATCTCCTCTTATTTCGAAAAGAGGTGAGATCACCACCAATCTGCACATTTTGCCGTATTCAGGCTGCGGTCATTATTAACCCTGCCCTCATCTGCAGTACCGATTAATACCTGAATTAATTACGCACCGTCACTTCGTTATTGCACATTGGGTTCTGCTGAAAAAAGGTAAACCGGCTTATGGACTATTTTCACCCTTTCAAGGCACTATCCTCCTGGCCGCAAATAAATAACTCAGGCATGGCAGGAATATGGCGCTTAAATGACAACGCACAACACTTAAAACGAGGATTACTTTACAGCCCCATGACTGGATGCTCATAATTTAATCATATCTATCAGTGATTTATCTTAAATTTAACAGGACGTTATTTATAAGATGATAATGATTACTGTTATGGTAACATCCTGTTAACCCTGCCCGATGTACACTCCTCAGGGCCTCTTTACGCATCATGCTTGATTAAGTCATCATTTAAACTCTGGCTGAAATGAGGTCATTATGAATCCCATCGTATATATAGTTGACGACGACGCGGCAGTGACTTCTGCACTGTGCAATCTGCTCGCCGCCGAGGATTACACGGTTATCTCTTTCTCTTCAGCTGATGATTTCCTGGCTCACGCTTTGACTCCCCTTCCCTGTTGCCTGATTCTGGATATTAATTTGCCCGGCGCAGATGGGTTTGATGTTGCTCAGGCGTTGATCGATCGCGGCTATGCCATTCCCACTATCTTCCTGACCGGCTTCGGAACTATTCCGGTCACGGTGCGGGCGATGAAAACCGGCGCTTACGAGTTTCTGACGAAGCCCGTTGATCCCGAGCGTATTTTGCAGGCGGTTTCGGAAGCGTTACAGATTGCAGAGCAGAATCTGGCCTCTTCTGAAGAGCGGCGTGAGATTGTGCAGCGACATCAGACCCTGACGCCGCGTGAAACCGAGGTGATGATGCTGGCCATTAGCGGCCTGCTGAATAAGCAGATCGCCGCCGAAATGGGCGTCAGTGAAATTACGGCTAAAGTCCACAAGCGCCGCGTCATGGAGAAGATGAATGCGCGCTCGCTAACCGATCTGGTGCGGGCTGCAGAGCGGCTCAATATTGATCATAGCCGACGTCGCTAAGGCGAGGCAGACAAAGGGGCCCGCTCGCTTATCCCAGCGGCAGCGTAAACCAGAAACGGCTGCCCCCTTCCGCCCGATTCTCTGCACCCAGCTCCCCACGATGCTTTTTGATGATCCCTTTACTGATGGTCAGCCCCATGCCCATACCACTTTTTTTCGTGGTATAGAACGACTCAAAGATCCTTTCCCGCACGTCGTCAGCCAGACCACAACCGCTATCCAGCACCTCAAAACGCAGTGTATCGGGCGTCGGATTCTCTGAGGTCAGGCGCAACACTGCCACACGCGGTAAATCCTCTGACATGGCATCGAACGCATTGATCACCAGATTCAGCAGCACCTGCTGAATCTGAACACGGTCACAGAAAATATCAGCCTTAGCGGCCCGCAGTTTCAATTCCAGCGAAATCCCGCGTCGCTCCAGCTCAATCCGGGAAAGCGCCAGAATGTCACGCGCAATCAGATGCAGGTTTTCCGAAGCAAAACTCGATTCATGATTGCGGGTCAGCGCCTGCAGACCACGAATAATCTCCCCGGCACGCTGTCCCTCTTTGATAATTTCATCCAGACCACTTTTGGCATTTTCCAGCATCAGCGGTTCCCGCTTCAGCCAGCGCAGGCTGGCACCTGCATTCGCCACGATCGACATCAACGGCTGGCTGATTTCGTGGGCAATGGATGCGGTCAGCTGCCCGACGGTGGTGGCGCGGGTGACACGCGCCAGATCCGCCTGTGCCATTCGCGCGCTATCCTCCGCCAGACGCTGCGAGGTGATATCGGAAATGGTGCCGAAATACTCTTTTACCTCGGGGAAGTTGTCTACCGGCTCCCCTATACCCTTGATGTAGCGACATTCACCATCTGGCCTGAGCACACGGAACTCAGCCTGCATGCTGCGTCCCTGACTGACGCTTTGCGTTACCAGTTCGCTGATGCATTCATGATCATCAGGATGAACGCGGGTCAGGAAGTCTGCCATCGACAACCCCTTCTGATCTGCTGGCAGGCCCAGAATACGGCCATACTCTTCAGAGACCATCATCATGTCCTCGGTCACTTCCCAGCGCCAGGTCCCGGTATGACTGATCTTCTCGCCAAGCATTAGCGAAGTTTTACTGGCACGCAGCTGTTTTTCAACCCGCCGCCGATGGTTGTTCTCCTCCAGCAGTTCCGCGTAGAGTCGCGCCGTCTCCAGTGAAACCGCCGCCTGCGCACTCAGTGTTTTCACGATATGGGAATGCTCAGCGGTGAAGGCATCGGGCATCAGGCGATTTTCCAGATAGAGCACCCCGACCATGTTGGCCTGTCTGAACATCGGAACACAGAGCACCGCCGCACCTGAGGCGACCAGGTAAGGATCCTGACTGAACGGACTGAACGTCTCGGGTTTGCCAGTGCGAATCTCCTGGCCGGTGCGGATTACCGCTGACAGCACCGATAATGGCAGGTCGGTCGCGTCGGGCCGCTCTTTGACAATCTGCACCCGGACGCCATCGGCCGTGCTTTCCGCCCAGGCCTGCGTCTCTGGCAGATTGCCATCCAGAATGCGGATAAGGCGACAGCGCTGGGCACCGGCCCGCTCCAGCAGCATCCGCATCAGGGTGTGAATCAACCGATCCAGGTTGATCTCTTCCGTCAGGACTCGCACGGCGGTCAGGACACTTTCAAGGTCGTAGAAAGTGGCATCCTGGGTAAACGGAATGGTCGCCAGCGCGCTGTTTTGCAACGGCGCAGCCAGATGCGGATAGTGCTGTTCCAGCTGACGTACCATCGCCTGTGCACCCCAGTTCTCCCAGCTGACCATGGCGGCCTTAATGTAAGCCTCTGCGGCGGTATCCAGCTGCAGGGCTTTACAGCAGCGGCCCGCCAGCTGATTTGCCAGCGCATGAATGTGAAGATAGCCGGCCTGACGGGAAAGACGAATCGCACTTTCATACTGCTTCAGCGCCTCGCCTGTGTCGCCCTTAAGTCGGGCGCACTCGGCCCTCAGCAGGGCATATTTGTCCGCAAACAGACCAGGATTGAGATCAGTCCAGCCGGCAAACTTATCCAGATGAAAGCGCAGCGCGTCGCTGTCAGCCGCTTCTGGCTGATGACTCAGGGACAATGCACTGTAGAAATGTAAATCCATCAGGTAGATATACGCAGGCACCGCATTAATCAACGACTGGATTTCTGTCAGGCAGCGCAGGGCGTCACTGTATTCAGCTGCATAGAAATGGGCCATTCCCCGATACAGCCCCGACCAGAACCGCACCATTGCTTTAGGGCCGGAGAGTAGCCCAGGCTCACTGCCCGCCACCAGCGGCAAAACCTCATCCCGGTCACCCGCTCTGAATCCGTTACTGTTACGCACCTGCATCACCAGTTGCTTTTGCATCAGCAAGACGTTCTCTACATCGGGATAAACCGATTTGCGGGTAAAGGCGAGTCCGCGCTCAATGGAGGTCATCACCGACTCCAGGTGATCGCCTCGTGTCAGCGAATTCATGATCTGGTGCCGCAACGAGAGACAGGCAAAGGAGCGATCGCCGTGCCTTACCGCAACGCGGAAACTTTCACGGGCGCATTCTACGGCGACAGCCAGCGGCTGCGTCCAAATCCCCACCTGATCCAGCGGCAGCAGCGTGCGGGCTTTGTAGCGTATAAAGTCATGCTGCTCCACCAGCTCCCGTGCTACCCGGCCACAGGCATAGCTAAAATGCCAGGCCTGATAGCGTTCGCCCGTCAGTACGCTGAACCAGGCCAGGCCAAACGCAGAAGCACCGGTCATGCCGTGTTCCAGCGTCATCTCCAGCATCCGGCACACCAGAATCAGATGCAGCTGCGGGCAGTCGTAGGCAGAGACAAAAATGGTGCTGGCCATCAGATTAAGCACCGATTCAATTTCAGAATCCGTGTTCAGCGGCAGCCGGGAAAAAGCAGTTTGCGGTGAATCGCCGATTCGCGCCCTGAGCGCCAGCCATGCGGCATCAATTTCCGCGTCACCAGGATCCCGGTTCAGATGCACACCAAAGACCGCCAGCCAGGCCAGCGCCGTTTCCAGCGCAAGATGGTTGTCAGACTGGCGCATGTGAATTTCAGCAGAAAGACAGGCGGCCATCGATTTTTCGCTCAGTGTGCCCGGCTCACCAAGCAGTCGGGTACAGAGCGTTTGTGCTGTAGTGAGGTTACCCTGCAGAAACTCGCACTCCGCCTCATCAAAACCGAGCATAAAGTCATTGCCGGTCACCATCCTCAGACTGAGGCGCTGAGCGGTGCGCAGATAGCGCAGCGACGAGAGATAGTCGCCGGCACGTTTTGCCGCCTGCGCCGCGCGCAGACAGAGAGGATAGTAACGCTCGCGGTCTGCGCCACTGAGCGGCAGTTCAGCAATCATGCCAATGTGATAAACCGCGCGGAACAGCATCTCACTGTTATCAGCGCGGATAACTGTTGCTGATAGCCATGCTGCTGCCTGCTGGTGAAGATGCTGTTGCTGGCGGAGGTCGGGAAGTAATAACGCCGCGTTGTGCACCCGATCGTGAGTAAACGCATAGTGCACACCCGTCAGAGTGATGAAACGTCCGCTGACAGCCGGTTCAAGCTGCCGCTGGATTAACGCCACAGGCGTCGCGGAGAGATGACTTAACAGCGACAGCTCGCCACTGGCGCCCAGGCAGGCCAGCGATCCCAGCAGTTGTCGGGTGATCTCCGGCATCCGTGCCAGCTGATTTAACACCAGCGTGGCCACATTGTCGGTGTAGTGACGCGCAGTCAGTGCCTGACTGTCGTAATGCCATTTCGGTGGGTTCTGACGAAAGTTAATCACCCCATCTTCCACCGCCTGCCGAAAGAACTCCTGCATCGAGAGCGGGTTACCACCGGTTTTCTCGAAGAGAATCTGTGCCAGCTCACGATTGCCGCCGGGCCGTGAATGAAGCATTCCCGACAACCAGCGGCCGATGCTTTTCACACTCAGCGGCTGCGGCGTTAGCGACACGACCCGTGGCGCAGCGGCTCTGAGCCGCAGAAGAAACCCGGCAATCATCGGACAAGGCATTGATTCGCCCTCCCGGAAAGCAAGCACCAGCATAAACGGCAGGTGCTCATTGCGGGTTACCAGGTTTTCCAGCAGTTGCAACGTGGCATTGTCAGCCCAGTGAACATCATCAATCAGCATCACCAGCGGACGGCCCGGCGTGGCAAAAGCCTGTATGAGCGCAGAGACCATCTGATTAAACTGCTCGCGGGCATCCGGCGCATGGCGCACCTGCGGCTGTAAGGTCTGGATATTCAGCAGCTGTTTTAACTCAGGCACCAGCTCAATGGCCAGATCGGTATACCCACCTAGCAGCCGCAATAATCGTCCACGCCATTTGCTGACTTCCAGCGCTGACAGTCCCAGCAGATAAAGCGTAACCGTGCGGAAAGCGGAGGCCACTGCGGCATAGGGCGCGCCTGGCGAATGCTGATCGGCTTTGCTGGCGGCAAGGAGAATTTGTCGGTGCTGCAGCGTTTTAAGGGCGGAAGCGATAATGGCCGATTTGCCCGATCCGGGCGCACCGCTCAGCATCACCAGGCTCTGCGTTCCCGTGCGGTTGACCGACTCCAGCGTCGTCAGCAACACGCGGGCCTGCGGATGCTGAGTGAACAGTGTCTCGGCCCGAAAGCTGGTGCTGAACCGCTCCTGCAGACCGGGCGTAAACGGTGCAATAGTGTTCTCTGTTGTCAGCGTCGCCTGGCAACGTCGCAGATCGGCCATCAGTCCCTGTACGCTTTGATAGCCGTCAGCGGGTGACTTTGCCATCAGACGCAGCAGAATCATCGAAAGCATCGGCGGCACATCTTCTCTGACCTGATGAGCGGGTCGGGGGGCAGTGGCAATGTGATGATGAATCCACTCCGCTTCACCTGCATCAGGCGAGCCAAACGGCAGCTTGCCAGTGAGGTATTCATACAGCACCACACCCAGACTGTAGAGATCGCTCAGGCTACTCACTGGATGTGGCGTGCGCCCGGTATGCTCTGGAGACATATACGCCAGCGTGCCGCCTGAGGCGCGCAGGTTGTTTTTTTCCGCTGACTGCGCCGCCAGCGAGGCGAGTCCAAATCCGCCCAGCCGGAACCGGCCATCGTCAGTGATGAAAAAATGGCCCGGCTTGATATCTCCATGCACGATGCCCTGATGATGCGCCTGACCCAGCGTGTAGCAAAGCTGCAACGCGACCTGCAGGAAGTCGGCGATTTTATCAGGCGGCGTTGCGAGATTGTTAGCCAGGGTTCGAAAAGGAAACGTGGGGTATATCAACGCATAACGGTTGAGATAACGGGTAGAGCCGGTGGCGGCGATGGCCCAGCGTGGGGAAAGATAAGCGGCCAGCCCACGCTCATTTTTGAGCTGCTGCGTCGCCTGAAACGTGACATCGTCACTGTTAGCAGTGGCGATAATCATTGACTCACCAGTGTGACGGCGCGCCAGCATCCAGAGCAGACAGCCCTGCTGCGCCAGCGGCATCAGCGTGTCACAATCTTCAATCGCAATCCCTGCGTCGTCACTCTCATTGAAGTTAATCGAAAGGATGCTCATCAGCGCACATCTTCCTGAGATAACTGGCCATGTATCAGTGTCAGCAGATTATCAACATCAATTGGCTTGCGCAAAAAAGTGACGGCACCCAATGCAATGGCATACCACAAGGTAGTTTCTTCAGGATCGGCCGAAATAAAAATCACTGGCGGCAAAACGGGTCGTT
Organism: Candidatus Pantoea rara; assembly: GCF_051136265.1. NCBI lineage: Bacteria > Pseudomonadati > Pseudomonadota > Gammaproteobacteria > Enterobacterales > Erwiniaceae > Pantoea > Candidatus Pantoea rara. Next base: position 275,323 of record NZ_CP194943.1, read on the forward strand.
GCTTCAGGATTGTGTACAGCTCAAAACCAGACATGCCTTTGAGTCCAACATCAATAATCAGCATGCCCGCCTCAGAAAGCGCATCATCATCGCTCAGCAGCGCCTCACCGGACTCAAATAATCGGGTTGAATAGCCGTCTGAATGCAACAGATTGCTCAGTCCACTGCGGACCGCGCGTTCATCATCAACAATGACAATACGCTGAGAGAGCGCCATGCAGGTTTCCTCTGGAACGCCTCACTGTGCGGCATGCGAGGACTTAGGGGGTGTGATCACCGTCGGGTGGCGGCGTCCCACTGATTTTTGGCACACACTCATGGCGGAACCACTTCAGCGTCACCGGCTGTCGACGGAGCAGACGTTTAGCCAGCGGAATTAACTGTTCGCCCACCAGCATGCCAAACAGCCCCACCAGGGCAATAATCGGCGGTGCCGGGGAGTTGACGTCAATCAGGGTATAGATTACCCCGGCGAGCAAGCCCACCGCGAGTGATATTATGTAGGATTTCAACATGTTCAGCTTATCCGGATTAAGATGAAACGGATGTCGCATCGGGTTGTTCCAGGGCGGTTGACGGCTTTTCAGCGGGTGTGACCGCATGCACCAGTGCACCACCCAGCAGCATTCCCAGCAGACCCACCAGCGCAATCGCGGGCGGGGCCGGTGAACGCACCTTAAGCAGACCATAAAGCAGGCCTATCGACACCCCGGCAGCCAGGGAAACAAGTAACGGATTCATGACCAGCTCCTGTTGTGCCTCGCTGCTGACTGGCAACAGCTGCCAGTCAGCAGGACGCCGCTTAGCGGACCGGTGCGTGAACCGGTGCCAGGGTACGATGTTCACTTTTCTGACGTGAAGGTGCTTTGTGTACCATCGTATAGGCGTAATCCACACCGATGCCGTAGGCACCTGAATGCTCTTTGGCGATGTTCATCACCGCATCGTAAGTGTCACGATTGGCCCAGTCACGCTGCCATTCCAGCATCACCTGCTGCCAGGTCACCGGCACAACTCCCGCCTGAATCATGCGCTGCATGGCGTAGTCGTGTGCTTCCTTAGTTGTGCCGCCTGATGCATCCGCCACCATATAGATCTCGTAGCCGCCTTCCAGCATTGCGCAGAGCGCAAAGCTGTTGTTGCACACTTCGGTCCAGAGACCTGACACCACGATTTTTTTCTTGCCGTTGGCCGCCAGCGCATCACGCACCTTCTGGTCATCCCAGGAGTTCATTGAGCTGCGTTCCAGAATATCAAGGCCCGGGAACACGTCCAGCAGCTCCGGATAGGTGTGACCCGAGAAGCTTTCTGTTTCTACGGTTGTGATGATGGTGGGGATATTGAAGACTTTCGCCGCCTTCGCCAGCGCAACGGTGTTGTTTTTCAGCACCTGGCGGTCAATAGATTGCACGCCAAAGGCCATCTGCGGCTGCTGGTCGATGAAGATAATCTGGCTGTTATGTGGCGTGAGGACTTCAAGTTTAGCGTTGGACATGCGTTCACCCATAGAGGTTATGTACCGAATTTTCCGCCAACTGGCGCGGAGCAAAATGACGGTCAGTGCAGGTTTATCGCGCTGCTGCTGGCTGTCTGGTCGTAGTGTAGGGCGACGTGCAACAGCAAACTATTATCTCTGCGTATAACTATACGAAGGTATAGGTATCCCTCTGTATAACTAGACGACCCATTAGCCCGCTCACCATAATCCGGCGTATTCGTGCCCTGTTGTCTGCGGCACTTCCTGTCCCGCGCTGAGTGGGACAACCCCGTTGAGGAGCATCTATGGTTACGCTGGGTAAAGCAGAACTGATCCTGACCCATGGCAAATTTCATACCGTCGACCGCAGTAATCCGGTGGCAGAAGCGGTTGCGATTCGCGATGGCAAGTTCGTTGCGGTAGGCACGCTGGCAGAGGCGATGGCGTTTCACTGCGACGGCACCAAAGTGGTCGATCTTAAGGGCCACACCGCCGTGCCGGGTTTGAACGATTCACACCTGCATTTGATTCGCGGGGGACTGAACTACAACCTTGAGCTGCGCTGGGAAGGTGTTCCATCGGTTGCCGATGCGCTGCGGATGCTGAAAGAGCAGGCGCTGCGTACCCCCTCGCCGCAGTGGGTTCGCGTAGTGGGAGGCTGGACCGAGTTTCAGTTTGCCGAGCGCCGGATGCCGACGCTGGATGAGATTAACGAAGCGGCACCCGACACGCCGGTCTTCGTTCTGCACCTCTATGACCGCGCCCTGCTCAATCGCGCCGCACTAAAAGTGGTTGGCTACACCAAAGAGACGCCAAACCCGCCGGGTGGTGAAATCCAGCGCGACAGCAACGGCAATCCCACTGGCCTGTTAATTGCCCGTCCCAATGCAATGATCCTTTACGCCACGCTGGCGAAAGGACCGAAACTGCCGCTGGAACAGCAGGTCAATTCCACCCGTCAGTTTATGCGCGAGCTGAATCGTCTGGGCCTGACCAGCGCCATTGATGCGGGCGGCGGCTTCCAGAACTACCCCGAAGATTACGAAGTGATCGCGGAGCTGCATCAGAAAAAACAGATGACGCTGCGTATCGCCTACAACCTCTTCACGCAGCGTCCGGGTCATGAACTGGAAGACTTTGAGAAGTGGACGGACATGCTCACGCCAGGTCAGGGCAGCGATTATTTCCGTCACAACGGCGCAGGCGAAATGCTGGTGTTTTCTGCGGCAGACTTCGAAGATTTCCTTGAGCCGCGTCCGGACTTAGCGCCCGGCATGGAAGATGAGCTGGAGCGCGTCGTGCGCCACCTGGTTGAGCATCGCTGGCCTTTCCGTCTGCATGCGACCTATGACGAATCGATTAGCCGGATGCTGGATGTGTTCGAAAAAGTGAACCGCGATATTCCGTTCAATGGTCTGCACTGGTTCTTTGACCATGCGGAAACCATCACTCAGCGCAATATCGATCGTATCAACGAGCTGGGCGGCGGCATTGCCGTGCAGCATCGCATGGCATTCCAGGGTGAATATTTTGCTGAACGTTATGGCATTGAAGCCACTCGCCATACTCCGCCGGTTCAGAAAATGCTGGAGACCGGCGTGCCGGTGGGACTGGGCACCGATGCGACCCGCGTGGCCAGCTACAACCCCTGGACCGCGCTCTACTGGCTGGTTTCTGGCCGCACCGTGGGCGGCATGCAGATGTACGATGTCAGTGCCCGCCTTGATCGCGAAACGGCGCTGATGCTCTGGACACAGGGCAGCGCCTGGTTCTCCAGCGAGCAGGGCAAAAAAGGCCAGCTTAAGATCGGACAGCTGGCGGACCTGGCGGTGCTGAGCAAAGACTTTTTCAGCGTGTCTGAAGAGGAGATCAAAGGCATTGAGTCGGTGCTGACCGTGGTGGATGGCAATATCGTCTATGCCGCCGGATCGTTTAGCGCAGATGCACCCCCTGCTATTCCGGTCCTGCCGGAGTGGTCACCTGTGGTGAATGTGCCGGGTCACTATCGCAGTGCCCCACCGGTTGCGCAGAGCCGGGCAGGCATGATGCCCGCTGTCCACCACTGTAGCGGCCCGTGCGGTGTTCATCGCCACTCGCATGAGATCGCCCGTGGATCCAGCGTACCCGTCGCCGAAGATAACGCCTTCTGGGGCGCGCTCGGCTGCAGCTGCTTCGCATTTTAATCATGAATAACGCTATCACGCTTTCGCCCCGCATCAACGCGGGGCTGTTCTTCCTGCGCCTGACCGGCGGCCTGCTGCTGTTACAGGTGCATGGGCTGCCGAAAATTCTGCACTTCAGCGAAGAACTGACACGCATCGAAGATCCCTTCGGGCTGGGACCGATGATGAGCCTGTTACCGGCCATAGTGGCGGAGGTCATCTGCCCGATTTTTATCATTACCGGCTGGGGAACCCGGATTGCCTGCCTGCCGATCATCGCGGTACTGCTGGTCGCCATGCTGGTGGTTCATCCTGGCTGGTCACTGGCGGAAGGTCAGTTCGGCTGGCTGCTGCTCATTATCTTTACCACGCTGGCGCTGACCGGGCCAGGCGGCTGGCGCATTGGCGCGGCAAAACATCAGGGGGTCCGTCATGGCACAGGTTAATGATATCCACCAGCTGGAGCAGGAGCAGCCCGAGGTGCGGCCCGCTTCGGAGGTTTCGCCGTTACAGCCACTGCGCCAGCCGGTGTTCCGCATGCTGTGGATCGCCACCGTAGTCTCCAATATCGGTTCATGGATGAACGATGTCGGCGTGAACTGGACCATGCTGACGCTGAGTGCCGATCCCCTGGCCGTGGCGCTGGTGCAGGCAGCCAGCAGCCTGCCGATGTTTCTGTTCGCACTGCCTTCCGGCGTCATGGCAGATATCGTTGACCGCCGTAAGTATTTGCTGTTTTCTCAGCTGTGGACCTTTACCGCCGCCGCCGGGCTGACCGTACTGGCCTGGACCGGCCATGTGACACCCGACGTGCTGCTGGCCGCTGCCTTTTTACTGAGCGCAGGTGCCGCCATGAGTTCGCCGCCCTTCCAGGCGATCGTGCCGGATCTGGTGACCAAACCGGAGCTCGGGCCTGCCATTGCTCTTAACTCACTGGGCATTAATATCAGTCGCGCCATCGGACCGGCACTGGGTGGCCTGATCCTGTCGTTCGCCGGCCCCTGGATGGTCTTCCTGCTTAATGCGCTATCCGTGCTGGGTGTCACCTGGGTGCTCTGGCGCTGGAAAGCGGAGCCGAGCGTGCAGCGCCTTCCACCCGAACACTTCTTCCCGGCGGTACGGGCGGGTCTGCGCTACGTTCACGCGGCACCGGTCTTACGTAACGTGCTGGTGCGAACCTTCTCGTTTTTCCTGTTTGGCAGCGCGGGCTGGGCATTGCTGCCGCTGGTAGCGCGCCGTGAGCTGGGCCTCGGCCCTGGCGGCTACGGTGTCATGCTGGCCTGCATCGGGGTTGGCGCGATTACCGGCGCGGTGCTGCTGCCGCGTCTGCGTCGTCACCTCAGCTCCGATCGCCTGATGGTGCTCGCCAGTCTCCTCTTCGCCCTGACCATGCTGGCGCTGGCCTATGTGCGGCACGTCTGGCTGCTGAATGCGTTTGAGTTCTTTACCGGATTCGCCTGGATTGCGGTGCTGTCGACCCTGAATCTTGGCGCGCAGCGCAGTGCCGCGAAATGGGTGAAAGCGCGTGCGCTGGCGGTCTATCTGACCGTGTTCTTTGGCTCGATGACCGCAGGCAGTGCCCTCTGGGGACAGCTCGCCTCACACTTCGGCATTCCGCTGTCGCTCTGCATCGCCGCGCTGGGCATGGTGCTCGCCAGCACTACCGTCTGGCGCTGGCGGCTCGATCAGGATCCCGATCTTAATCTCGATATGATCGGCGATGGCGTTAATGCCCCTGCGCTGGATATCCGACATGAACGTGGACCGGTAATGGTGAATTACGAATACCGGATTAATATTGATGATGCACATGCCTTTACCGTCTGCATGCAGGATATGCGGCGGGTAAGGCGTCGTGGTGGCGCCATCAACTGGTCACTTTATGAAGATATCCTGCAGCCCGGCATTTTCGTTGAGACGTTTGTGGTCGGCTCCTGGGTCGAACATCTGCGTCAGAAAGAGCGCTACACCATCAACGACAAAAAGATAGAGCGGCGGGTTTTCGCTTTTCATCAGGGTGAAAACTCTCCCGAGGTTCGTTATCTGGTGGCGCCAGTGTGACTGGCTTCACCTTCTTATCATTCATCACGTCATACAGAGGGCAATACCATGAGCACCTTTAAAACGACCGACGGTACACAGATCTACTTTAAAGACTGGGGCACCGGCAAGCCTGTTTTGTTCAGCCACGGCTGGCCGCTGGATGCCGACATGTGGGACAGCCAGATGCACTTCCTGGCCGACCACGGCTATCGGGTTATTGCGTTTGACCGTCGTGGCTTTGGCCGCTCAGATCAGCCCTGGACAGGTAATAACTACGATACCTTTGCTTCTGACATCAACGACCTGATCACCCATCTCGATCTGCAGAACGTGACGCTGGTGGGTTTCTCCATGGGTGGCGGCGACGTCACGCGCTATATCGGCAGCTATGGCAGCGATCGCGTCGGGGCACTGGTGCTGCTCGGGGCCGTCACACCTATCTTTGGCAAAACGGCAGACTATCCGCAGGGTGTCGATATGTCGGTATTCGAAGGAATACGTGATGGCCTGCTCAAGGATCGCGCGCAGTTTATCAAAGAGTTTGCTACACCGTTTTATGGTACCAACGCCGGGCAGACCGTTTCTGATGGCGTAATGACACAGACGCTGAACATCGCGCTGCTGGCCTCACTGAAGAGCACCGTGGATTGCGTGACCGCCTTCGCGGAGACCGATTTCCGTGCTGACGTGGCGAAAGTGAATGTACCGACACTGGTGATTCATGGCAGTAACGACCAGATCGTGCCGTTTGAATCCACCGGCAAAGTGGCGGCTGAGATGATTGAGGGGGCTGAACTCAAGGTCTATGACAACGCGCCGCATGGTTTCGCGGTGACGCATCAGGATCAACTGAATCAGGATCTGCTGGCGTTTCTTAACGCCAGGTAAGGCAAAAAAGCTGCGCGGTGTAAATCGCGCAGCTTTCGTTTTAACGGCCTGGATGATTCACTTCATTTGGGCGAAGATCGAATAGCAGCACCTCCGCGCCTTCACCATGGCTGAACGACAGCGTTTTCTCGTCGCGAACCCGTGCGCCATCTCCGGCATTAAACTGCAGGCCATTAACTCTGACACTGCCGCGCGCCACATGAATATAGGCGTAGCGATCGTCCGGGAGCGTAATCGTCTGCTGCTCATCGCCCTGGAACAATCCCGCATAGATGCGAATATCCTGACGTACCCGTAATGCTCCGTTTTCACCTTCCGGCGAAATAATCAGTCGCAAATTACCGCGTTTATCCGCCTCACTGACGGAGATCTGCTGGTAGCCTGGCGGGCTGTTTTTCTCTGCCGGTACCACCCAGATTTGCAGGAAATGCACACCCTCGGTGCCGGAGTGGTTGAACTCGCTGTGGGTCACACCACTGCCCGCACTCATCAGCTGCACGTCGCCTGGGACGATGACCGAACCCGTGCCCATCGAGTCTTTGTGCTCCAGCGCCCCTTCCAGCACATAAGAGATAATCTCCATGTTGCTGTGCGGGTGGGCACCAAAACCGCGTCCTTTGGCAACCCGGTCATCGTTGATCACCAGCAAATCGGAGAAGCCTGCCTGTTTCGGATCCCAGTAGTTTGCAAAAGAGAAAGTGTGGCGTGAATTCAGCCAGCCGTGATCGCCCACACCGCGTTGCTCTGACAATCTTTGCTCAATCATATTCTGCCCCTTAGTTATCCTGAGGAAGTGCGGATGCCCTTCGATAGAGACAGCATATAAGTAAACCTGTCAGTCACACAATGACGTGAATCGGCAATTACTGTCTCATTTAAGTGGACAATATGAGCGCAGGTTTAGCGCAGGAAGGGGTTAAGGATTACGCTTTCAGCTGCTGGCTCGCACGACCAGCTCACCCTGCATGATCACACATTGCGGCAGAGCGTCGGGCCGGGCAATTTTTTGCAGTACCAGTTCACAGGCACGACGTCCTATCTCTTTTGAGGGCTGCGCCAGCGTTGTCAGCGGCGGTGAGACCATCCCGGCCAATTCACTGCCGTCAAAACCCACCACAGCGATGTCCTGAGGGATACGCAGGCCCGCCCGATGAATCGCAGCCATTGCCCCGGCGGCCAGCGTATCGGAAACCGCAAATACCGCGTCAGGTGGTATCTCAGCAGCTAACAGCTGATTCATCGCCGCTTTACCGGCGCTGAAACTCAACTCCCTGGCGAACGCGACAGCCTGCCAGGTCAATTGCTGGTTATCGAGCTGGTGGATGTAGCCCTGCTGACGCAGACGGGCATAGCGGTAGCTGAGGTCGTGGTTGATCAGCGCGATCCGCTGACGCCCGTGCTCAGCCAGATAGCGCACCACTGACTGCGCAGCCGCGTCATCATCAATGCCGACGCAGGAGATCTGCCCGTTATCATCATGTTCGGCACACTGTACCCAGGGCGCCGCGCCTATCAGCTGACTCAGCTCCGGCAGTTTGCTGAAGGCATCCATGGTGATAACGCCATCCACCATCTTGCCGGAAAGTAGTTGCAGGCTGGATCGCGAACGGGCGATATCCGTACCCGAGTTACATAACAGGATACGATAGCCGTTTTTCTCCGCCTGCTCCTCAATGCCTTTGACCACCTCAGCGCAGAAGGGATTGGAGATATCGGAAACCAACACCAGGATCATTGAGCTACGCGCCGTGCGCAACTGGCGCGCCAGCAGGTTAGGCTGATAGTTACTCTCTTCGATTGCTGCGAGGACTTTTTGCCGATTAACCGGTTTTACGCTGTCACTGTTATTCAGCACTCTGGAAACGGTAGCGACTGAGACGCCGGCCATCCGCGCGATTTTCTGAACAGACATAGAGTTCCTTCTGTTTTAACGCCTGCAAAACCCACCCACAGTAACTTCGCTTCAGGCGTCGCGATTCAGACCCAGTTGATGACGAACCGACGGGCCGTTCTCTGCCAGAGCAAAATTATCAAAGGCGCGGTCAGACACAGGAATAATGTGCCGACGGATAAACGCGGCCCCTTCACGCGCCCCGGTCTCACCCTCTTTCAGGCAGCATTCCCACTCCAGAACCGCCCATCCGTCATAGTCGTACTGCGCCAGCTTACTGAAGATGCGGCTGAAGTCGATTTGCCCATCACCCGGCGAGCGGAACCGTCCGGCACGCGCCAGCCATGGCTGATAGCCGCCATACACTCCGCTGCGCCCGTTGAGCTGATACTCAGCATCCTTGACGTGAAAGGCTTTGATACGCGAATGATAGAGGTCGATAAACTGCAGGTAGTCGATGTGTTGCAGCAGGAGATGGCTGGGATCGAACAGAATATTGCAGCGCGGATGATGGTTCACCTCCGCCAGAAAACGCTCAAACGTGACACCGTCATGCAGGTCTTCGCCAGGGTGAATTTCATAACAGAGGTCAACGCCATGCTGATCAAACACCTCCAGCACCGGCAGCCAGCGGCGCGCCAGCTCGGCAAACGCCTCGTCAAACAGCGCTTTATGATGCGGTGGCCACGGGTAGAACCAGGGCCAGGCGAGCGAGCCGGAAAAGGTGGCGTGAGCCCGCAACCCTAACTTCTCAGAGGCCGCGGCTGCCCGCTTCAGCGTGGTGATAGCCCATTCGGTACGCCGGGCGGGATCGCCTCTTAGCGCAGCGGGCGCAAAATTATCAAACGCGAGGTCGTATGCCGGATTAACTGCCACCAGTTGCCCTTCAAGATGGGTTGAAAGCTCGCTGATCTCCAGATCAAAACCGGCCAGCAATCCCCGCACCTCGTCGCAGTAAGTCTGACTCACCGCCGCCTTTTCAAGGTCGAAAATAGTGGGTTGATGACAGGGAATTTGAAGGGCCCGGTATCCCAGCCCGGCGGCCCATTCTGCCAGACCCGCCAGCGAGTTAAATGGCGGCTGCGTAGTGATGAACTGTGACAGGAAGATGCTCGGTCCCTTAACTGTTTTCATCAGTCACCTCTGTGTTCCGCTACCGCCTCATCACGGTATTTGAACGAGAAGAAGAAGATCATCGCGATCAGCGCGGCGGCAAATGCAGGGATCCACCAGAAGATTGCCCAGCTCTGTGCGCTGGCATGCCCTGCAACCACGTGATTGTAGAGCGCGCCGGAGATTTGCGATCCCAGCAGCATGCCGATGCCATAAGTGAACATCACCACCATGCTCTGTGCCTGGCCTTTCACCTTTTCCCCGGCTATACGATCGGTGTAGATAAATCCCACCACGAAGAAGAAGTCGTAACAGATGCCATGCAGCAGGATACCCGTGTAAATCAGCATGCGTGTCTCATCGCTCATGCCCAGCGCAAAAAAGGCATAGCGAATGAACCACGCCGTCATACCCATCAGCAGCATGGTTTTAACGCCCAGGCGACGAAACAGCAGCGGGATGATCAGCATGAAGGCAATTTCAGATACCTGCCCCAGCGACATGAGCGTACTGACTTCCCGGATACCGGCATCGGCCAGCCAGGAAGCGGTAAAGGCGTAGTAGGTACCAAGCGGAATTGAAATGAGGGTCGCACACAGCGCGAAAACCATGAAATGACGCTCTCTCAGCAGTGCAAAGGCATCGGCGCAGAAGAGATCGCGGACTTTTAAGGGTAAACCTTTGGCGGGTGCCGGCGTATGCGGCAGCGTCAGGCTGTAAATCGCCAGCAGTACCGAACAGAGCGCAGCCAGCTGGAACACCGCTACACTGTCAGCAATGCCCGTCACACCGATAAAGATCCCCGCCACGATCCAGCCGACGGTGCCAAAGACCCTGACGATGGGAAAACTCAGCCTGCTGGCGAGACTGTGAAAGGCGATGTTATTTGAGAGTGCCAGCGTCGGCATAAAGCAGAGCGTATAGCCAAATAACAGGGCGATCAGCAGCATGCCGTTCTCCGCAATCAGTGCCTGGGGCACAAACCAGAGGATGACTGCGCCTGCCAGGTTCATCACCGCCATCATTTTTTGCGAGGGAAAGAAGCGGTCTACCAGCATGCCGAGCACAAATGGCGAGAGAATTGAGGCTATAGGCCCGGCTGAAAACGCATCCCCAATCAGCAACGGCATGTTGTGTCGGGTCATCACCAGCCCCAGCGTTACCGACCAGCTCCCCCAGATAAAGAACTGCATGAACATCATCAGAGAGAGACGCGGCACCAGCAACTTATACTGCATCCGCTGGCCTGCACTCTCCTGCACCGTTGCACTCATAAGAACCTCGGGAATAAGTAATCGATTACTTTTGATGGTTTGAAAGTAAACCATTACCGCAGCAGGTTCTCTTACCCTGATCACAAATTACTAACCCTGCGTTATCATTCTGGTGGCGACAGAGCCCGTAAAGTGAGTCCGGTGATTAGCTGGTGGCGTTGGCCACCCGCGCTTTACGGAAGCGGTAGCGCTCATACAGCACCGAATAGAGGCCGCCGATGACCACCAGAATTGCACCGATCACTGTGGTGGACGTCGGCAGGTTGCCGAGCAGCAGATACCCCACCGCTACTGACCAGATTAAGGTGGTGTAGTCGAACGGCGCCAGCAGTGAGGCTTCGGCATAGCGCAGACTCAGGGTCATCAGAATCTGAGTGATACCGCCGAGCAGTCCACATCCCACCAGTAATGCCAGCTGATTACCGTGCGGCACTTTCCACCCTCCAGGCAGGGTGACCAGCGAGGTTAACGCCGTGGTGACAGCAAACCAGAATGCGATAGCGCCCGGCTTCTCTTTGCCATTTAGAAAACGGATCTGCACCAGCGCGCAGGCGGTACATAAGGCTGCCATCAGCGCCAGCAGAATGCCCGCCGATGCAGAGAGCGAGAATGTTGCCTGGCTTGTCAGCGAGAGGTGCCCGGAGAACATCACCAGAATGCCGCTAAAACCGGTAAAGACAGCAACCCAGCGATGGTGCCGGACTTTTTCACGCAGAAGCAGCGCCGCCAGTAGCACGGTAAACAGCGGCGCAGCATAATTAATCGCGGTGGCGTCGGTCAGAGAAATGTAGAGTAGCGACAGATAGCTGAAATAGAGACCGCCGGTTCCGGCCAGCCCGCGCACAAAATGTCCGCGAATGTTGCGGGTGCGGATGCCATCCAGCACGCTGCCCTGACAGCGCAGCCAGATGAGCAGCGGAACCAGTGCCAGCACAGAGCGGAAAAATATCACCTCGCCAACTGGGATTGCACCATCCAGTCCTTTTACACAAGCCAGCATCAGGGTGGAACTCAACGCAGCTGTGATCTTCATCGCTATGCCAGCGGAAGCGTTCATCAGGTTTTTGATCTCTCAGTGGGGAAAAATAAGCAGGGGAATCAGCACACTTAACATTCATACTGGCACAAAGCGATAAAGCAATCTGCCGGGATTACGTCGCAGACGGCATTTTATCTTTTTTTGGCGCAGCGTCACGGCATGAACAGGCATGTGGCTCAGCCCCCCGGCTGGTACACTCTGCCTTCTGCCCTGCTCTATGGGCCGCTTCTCAAACGGAACAGGAGTCTCCGATGTCCACGCTGCGTTTACTGCTATCTGAATCTAACGATCCCTGGTTTAATCTGGCGGTTGAAGAGTGCATTTTCCGGCAGATGCCCGCCACCCAGCGGGTGCTATTTTTGTGGCGTAATGCGGAAACGGTGGTGATCGGACGTGCGCAGAATCCTTGGAAAGAATGCAACACCCGACGCATGGCGGAAGATGGCATCCGGCTGGCACGTCGCAGCAGCGGCGGTGGCGCAGTATTTCACGATCTCGGCAACTGCTGTTTTACCTTTATGGCTGGCAAGCCCGAGTACGATAAAAGCGTCTCGACCGCCATTATCCTGCGTGCACTTAATGCGCTGGATGTCCCTGCGGAAGCGTCCGGACGTAACGATTTAGTAGTCAACACCGCTGAGGGACTGCGTAAAATCTCCGGTTCCGCCTACCGCGAAACACCGGACCGCGGTTTTCATCACGGCACCATTCTGATGGATGCCGATCTTTCCCGGCTGGCGGACTACCTTAATCCTGATGTGAAAAAACTGCAGGCCAAAGGGATTACGTCTGTCCGCGCCAGGGTAACCAATCTGGCGGAATTAACACCGGGTATCAGCTATCAGACGATCTGCTCCGCAGTGACTGATGCCTTTTTCGACCATTATGGAGAGCGTTGTGAACCGGAGAGGATTTCGCCTGAAGCCTTGCCCGACCTGCCGGGTTTCACAGAGCAGTTTGCGCGGCAGAGTAGCTGGGCGTGGAATTTCGGTCAGGCACCTGACTTCTCTCACCAGCTGGACCAGCGTTTTGTCTGGGGCGGCGTGGAGATCCACTTCGATGTTGAACGCGGCGTGATCACCCGCTGTCAGATTTTCAGCGACAGCCTCAATCCTGCGCCGCTCGAAGCGCTGGCGCAGCGGATGCAGAACGTCACTTACCGGCCAGACGCGCTTGAGCCGGTACTAAGTCAGCTGGTTGCGGATTTTCCGTTGCAACAGGCAGAGCTGACAGAATTGCAGCACTGGCTGGTCGCCAGCGTACGCTGAACAGTTTTTGTCACTTTCCCGCGCGGAAAACTGTGGCGGGCAACCCTCTCCATCCCAGCATCCCGTAAATCACCAACGCAAAAAACCCGCACAAGGCGGGTTTTATTAATTATCAATTTCAGGCTTAACTGCTCAGGCTGTTGCCGTCATCGCGATCGTAAGCGCTATTGATAACTAAGGCTTACATAGGCACTACGTTTGCCGCTGAAGGGCCTTTAGCGCCGTTTTCAATCGTGAATTCGACCTGCTGGCCTTCGTCCAGAGTTTTATAATCGTTGCTCTGGATTGCAGAGAAATGTACGAATACATCTTTGCTGCCGTCCTGAGGAGAAATAAAACCGAAACCTTTACCAGCGTCAAACCATTTTACTAAACCAGTCATTTTATTAGACATCGATATTTCCTTAATTTATGAGCCACTACGTGGCGAAGATGGCCTGTCTTTCAGAAGGTAACTTACCAGGCTTTTAGGAGGAGACTCACAAAGAAAGGGTATCTAGAGATATCGCTTGCACTGAGGACTGCTTTACTAAAACTGCTTTGATAAGGTCTGTGTTCCAAACCGATGACGCTATTAAGCCACGCCTTACCTATTTTAGCAAACATTATTTTAATTTAATTTTAACATCCGGACGTCCGGAGCGCTCTGATTGATTTTTTTTTCATTCATTCTGTCCTTTATTGATCCCTTTATTCCCTGATTATTTAACACGTAACGAATGAAGCAAAATGAAAAATAACCGACCATGGATTAACCCTACCTGAAACGCAAAAAACCCGCACAAGGCGGGTTTTCATTAATTATCAATTTCACGCTTACCTGATCAGGCTATTGCCGTTATCATTTTCGTAAGCGTTATTGATAATTAAGACTTACATAGGGACTACGTTTGCTGCTGAAGGACCTTTAGCGCCGTTTTCAATCGTGAATTCGACCTGTTGACCTTCGTCCAGAGTTTTATAATCGTTGCTCTGGATTGCAGAGAAATGTACGAATACATCTTTGCTGCCGTCCTGAGGAGAAATAAAACCGAAACCTTTACCAGCATCAAACCATTTTACTAAACCAGTCATTTTATTAGACATCGATATTTCCTTAATTTATGAGCCACTACGTGGCGAAGATGGCCTGTCTTTCAGAAGGTAACTTACCAGGCTTTTAGGAGGAGACTCACAAAGAAAGGGTATCTAGAGATATCGCTTGCACTGAGGGCTGCTTTACTAAAACTGCTTTGATAAGGTCTGTGTTCCAAACCGATGGCGCTATTAAGCCATGCCCGATCGACTTTGGCAAACATTATTTAATTTAATTCAAACATCCGGACGTCCGGACCCCCCTTATTGATTTGCCTGTGCTTTTTATATTCCGGCGTCGGAAAAGGATAATCATCACTGAACGGTCAGAGAATAAAATCACGGCGCTCAATCGTTGTTGAAAAACTATACGGCGCATTTCCCATAACGCGCAGCGATAAACAGTATCGCTGCGCCCTGCTTTTTCACTGTCAGGCAAGTTGAGCCTGCTGACGGGCGGCATGTCGCGCCGTCATCACAAAAACCATAAGACCGGCAACACCCAGCGCAACGCCCACCCAGGCAGTAGAAATCCACCCGTAGCCCAGCGACACCGTCAGGCCACCGAGATATGCACCCATTGCATTGGCAATGTTCAGCGCCGAGTGGTTCATCGCGGCTGCCAGGGTTTGCGAATCATTGGCAACATCCATCAGGCGAATCTGCAGGGACGGCAGCAACACCGAGCAGGTGCCGATCAGGAAGGTCGCCAGCAGTCCGGTTGCCACATGCTGAACCAGCACCGGGAAAGCCAGCATTACCAGCACGTTCCATAACAGCGTCCAGCCAATAATGTTCAGCGCCGAACCATCAGCCAGACGGCCGCCGACCAGATTACCGATGATCATCCCCAGCCCAAACGCCACCATCGCCCAGGGGATCAGCGAGGGAGCGATGCCCGCAATGTTAATCAGCGTCGGCGCGATATAACTGAAGATAGCAAACATGCCGCCAAAACCCACTGCACCCACCAGCAGGGTCAGCAGCACCTGTGAATTTTTCAGCGCGCCCAGTTCACGCAGCGGATGCGCATCTGCATCGCCAGCCGTGTAAGGCACATAGCGGCCAATCAGCAGACAGGTGAGCAGACCAATCGCGCCGACAAAGGTGAACACCACGTGCCAGCTGAAAAGCTGGCCTATCCAGGAGCCCAGCGGCACGCCAATCAGCGTCGCGACGGTCAGTCCCAGCATCAGCGATGCCAGCGCACGACCACGCCGTTCAATCGGCACCAGTGAAGCCGCCACCAGCGACGCGACGCCAAAATAAGCGCCATGCGGCAGGCCGGTGAGAAAGCGCGCTACCAGCAGGCCGTGATAGCTATCAGCCATCGCGCTGGCGACATTGCCGATGCTGAACAGCGCCATCAGGATCAGCAGCAGTGACTTACGCGCCATGCGCGCCGCCAGTACCGCAATAAACGGTGCACCTACCACAACGCCCAGCGCGTAACTGGCGATGGCGTTGCCTGCCTGCGGTTCGGTAATCGCCAGAGAACGTGATACATCCGGCAGCAGGCCCATCATGATGAACTCACCGGTACCAATGCCAAAGCCGCCCAGCGCAAGGGCCAGCAATGCCCAGCGTACAAAACCGGCATCGTCGGTTTTATGATTTTTTCTTAACACAATTGATTCCCAATGGCCTGAGCTGAAAGAACGGAAGTGAGCCGGAGGGAGAAAGCAGAACGTGTTCCCGTCCGGATGAAGCGGTCAGACTATAAAAAGGAAGAACACGCTTAGCAACCCATTTTGTGATCAGGCGCACACTTGAGACTGCAACAGCGAAAGCTTTAATCCGTGCAGCTCTGGCGCAAATTGCGCGGTGTCAGTTCACAATCCTGAGAGGTCATCAGGGTGTGTGTCAGGAATGTCTGCTTAACTCGTCGGCTAGCGTTAACTGACGTAACCGGACACTTAACAGGACTCAGCAGATGACGACCAGAGTTATTCTTCTTACCGGTGCCAGCGGGCGAATCGGCCGGACGTTCTTTGCAGCCAGCCAGAATCGCTACCGTTTTATCCTGACCGATCGGCGGGAGCCGGACTACGCAATCCCTGTCCCCCACCGTTTTGTCGTGGCGGATCTGTCACAACCTGATACAGCGGCGACGTTACTGGCCGAAGAGCCTGTCGATACGGTCATCCACCTTGCCGGTATCCCTGATGCACAGGCCAGTTTCGACGATTTGTTGCCGGCGAATATCCTCTCCACCACCTGGTTACTCAAGGCAGCAGCCGAACATCGCTGTCGTCGTCTGGTCTTTGCCAGCAGTGCACAGACTATTGAAGGCTATCCGAAAGATGTGCAGATCCATCCCGGCATGGCCGTTTCACCTGCGAATCTCTATGGTGTTACCAAATGTTATGGTGAAGCGCTCTGCGCTTTCTATGCCACCCAGCATGGTCTGAGTAGCGTGGCACTAAGAATCGGGGCGTTTGAACCGGCACTGGATAACCGCCAGCATACTGCACGGGATTACAGCGCCTGGCTCAGTCCCGATGATGCTGTCAGATTGCTGAGCGGTGCTGTCGAGGCAGAGAACATAGCCTTCTTTATTGGCTACGGCATTTCCGATAACCGTTTCAAACGCTTTGATCTGACACAGACGCGTGAGGTATTGGGCTATACACCGTCTGATAACGCATTCCGGACATTCAGGCCGGGTGAACTGGATTATTAAACCGTGCCGAACTGTAGCCGGGTTGTCGCGCTGACAATCCATACCCGCCGGCGAGTCCGGCGGGAGTTTCATTGTGACTGCCAGAGACTGAATCCAGACTTACTATGGCCGCAAGCAGGCCACTCATTGCGAGCCTGTATTTACCCGGCGGCCAATGTCTTTCAGCTGTGAATATTTCTCCAGCAGCTGTGGACCATCATCCAGGCTCATAGCAAACATCCACATATAGGTCATGACCGAATAGATGTGACCCGCATCGGTGCCGCCACGGCCTGACATCACCGCGATAGTGACAGCAAACAGCAGCGCCGCGACGCTACCGATCGCCAGATAACCACACGCTTCCCGATCGGAGAGGCGGATCCGCAGGCTGGCCAGCACGCCATAGTGACGGCCCAGAGACGCGGCGTTTGCGTTGCTGACAAAACTCACCTCTTTCTCCAGCCGGTTATTCAGACGACCAAAGAGCGCGTCATTTTTGCGGGTAAAACCCGGCAGGAAACAGGCGAAGAACAACAGGATCGCCAGGCAGCCTGCGCCGGTCCAGAACTCGATAGCCATCAGCATCACGGCGGCACCGGTCATCGACGCCAGCGACGTGATCAGCACCGGCAGATGCTTCTCGAAAAAGTCGACAAACTCCCGTGACAACGCCACTCGTGCGGCAATGGTAGATGCGCTGTGGTTTTCGCTACGCTGCGCCACAATTACCGGCACGGCCAGCTCAGCGTAGATGCGGGCAAAGGTGCGGGTATCCACGCTGCGTCGTGCTGCGCCGATGGCCCACATGGTAAAGACCATCGCCGCATAGAGTACCGCGTGCCATGTCCTGCCGGAGATGATCGCATTGATCGCAAACCCCGCCAGCAGCGGATAGAGGAGATACATGACATTTTCCGCCACCACCAGCAGCAGTGTAAGGAACAGCTTGCGGCTATGGCGACGGCCGAGCATTTTTAATGTCAGAATAGCGCTGCGGGGAGCCGCAACAGTAAGGATCGTTTTTGAGGAATGCATAGTTTCTGTTTCTGATATCATCATTCTTGAGCGGTTGCTCAAGTATAAAAAGCAGTCTATTTGAGCAACCGCTCAAAGTCAACGTGACCGTTATTGGGAGAATAATGAAAGAGTCAGCTGAAGCACTGAGAATCAAAATACTGGATGCAGCGATAGTGCTGTTTATCGAAAAAGGGATCGAAAAAGTCACCACCCGGGAACTCACCGAGTCCGTGGGGATTTCGCGCAGTCGTATCTACCACTATTTCAGTAACTGGCAGACGCTCTGCCTGGCGGCACTGGAGCGTTTTATGCGAGTGGATTTCGAAGCGTTTGCTGACTCCCTGACGCTGCTCACGCCCCGCCAGCGTTTACTCACGCTGTTTGAAAGCCATCTGCCGAGCGCACCCGATGCGACCTGGCAACTCTATGCCTCGTTCTGGCAGACCGCTGCCCACAATAAAGCCTATGCTACGCTGGCCGATGAGATGACAACGGTGTGGCAGGGTCTGGTGGAAGGCATTATTCGTGACGGCGTCACGGATAATACGTTTAACTGTGCTGATGTGCCTCGCACTGCCAGGCAGATCAGCGCCATGCTCAACGGCTATGCCGACCTGCTGACCATCAATCCTTCCGAAAAGAAAGCATGTGAGGCACTGGCAGACTTAAATCAATTTATTGATATTGTCCTGTCATAAAACCGATTACCCGGTTTATTAACGTCACGAGACCGGCCAGATATTAATTAAATGTTAATGAAAGGTTTATTATTTTAATTATTGTGCGCTTTTTGCCCGCAATAAATGCAGCTTCGGCAGTTAAACTGACTTATGCTTTTTCCGTCTGAAAAGTCCCCTTTTTGATAGCGTTTTTTGCGGGAAACAGCTGTTTACACAGATTATTATCATTGATTTAGCGCAAGGTTAATCGGGTAAGTTGGTGTTTTTACGCCATTAATTAGAAAACCATGAGCGAAGCGGCAAGAATGTACACGGTCACAAACCCATCAACTGATTGATTACTAAAGCAAAGAATCCGCTATCTGCCGATAAAATTAATCATTGAGTCGGACCTTAAAAACCCCTATATTGGCCGCGCTTTACACATAGCCACCCCTTTTAATTTATTTATTCAACTGTGACGCTACGCCCGTTACGGTTGTAGGAGAGATATGATGACGGATAAAGTCCGTATTGATAGTTTGAATGCACAGAACGTAAACGCAACCAACGAAACCTATTTAGCCCGTCAGGCTGAATTTGAATCAAACGTTCGCAGTTATCCTCGCAAATTGCCGTTCGCAATTGCGAAAGCTCAGGGCGTCTGGATCACTGACGTCGAGAATAATCAGTATCTCGACTGTCTTGCGGGTGCAGGAACGCTGGCACTGGGACATAACCATCCAGACGTTCTGCAGAGTATTCAACATGTCATTACCAGCGGCTTGCCGTTACATACTCTTGATTTAACTACGCCTTTAAAAGATGAGTTCTCTGAGTACCTGCTCTCCTTATTACCGGGCCAGGGCAAAGAGTACTGCCTGCAATTTACCGGCCCATCTGGAGCAGATGCCGTAGAAGCGGCGCTGAAACTGGCGAAAAAGCACACCGGCCGTTCCGGCATCATCAGCTTCTCTGGTGCATATCACGGTATGACCCACGGTGCCCTGTCGGTCACCGGCAATCTCTCTCCGAAAGAAGCCGTTGATGGCATGATGCCGGAAGTGCAGTTCATGCCTTATCCGCACCTCTATCGCTGCCCGCTGGGCATTGGCGGTGAAGCGGGCGTGAAAGCTCTGACTTACTACTTCGAAAACCTGATCAACGACGTTGAAAGCGGCGTTCGTAAACCAGCAGCCGTGATTCTGGAAGCAGTTCAGGGCGAAGGCGGTGTTAACCCGGCTCCGGCTGAGTGGCTGCAGCGCATCCGTAAAGTGACCAAAGAGCATGGCATTCTGCTGATTATCGACGAAGTCCAGGCGGGTATCGCCCGCACCGGTAAATTCTTCGCCTTTGAGCACGCGGGTATCGAACCAGACATCATTGTGATGTCCAAAGCGGTCGGCGGCGGTCTGCCACTGGCAGTGCTGGGCATTAAGAAAGAGTTCGACGCTTGGTCTCCGGGTCACCACACCGGCACCTTCCGGGGTAACCAGCTGGCAATGGCCACCGGCCTGACCACGCTGAAACTGCTGAAAGATAACAATATCGCTGACAAAGTTGCAGCACAGGGCGAATGGCTGAAAGGCAAACTGGGTGAGCTGCAACAGCGCTATCCGGTTATCGGCAATGTGCGCGGTCTGGGTCTGATGATCGGTATCGAGCTGGTTAAACCCGATGAAGCCGCTGACCACATGGGCAGTTTCCCGGCAGACGGCGAACTGTCTGCGCTGGTTCAGAAGAAATGTTTCGAGAACGGCCTGATTCTGGAGCGTGGCGGGCGTCACGGCAGCGTATTACGTTTGCTGCCTTCACTGCTGATCACGGATGCAGAACTTGATGTGTTTATGGATAAATTTGAAAACGCCCTGCTGTCAGCTGGCGTGAAACCAGTTTGAGTGGAGTGAATGCAATGTCCCGGTTAAACCCGATTCTGGCGGCCTCAGCACAGAGTACCGAGGCCTACCAGCAGGCGATTGCCCAGAGTAGTGCGGCTGTCGTCAAGTGGCTGGAACAACCTGAGATGTATCAGGGAAAAACCGTCGCAGAGCTGCGCGAGCGCATCACGCTGGACTTTAATCCTCAGGGCCTGGGTAACCAGGCTGCGATTGAACGCGCCATTGAGTACTTCCTTAAAGACAGCCTGTCGGTGCATCACCCACAGTGTGTGGCACACCTGCACTGTCCGAGCCTGGTCATCAGCCAGGCGGCGGAAGTGCTGATCAACGCCACCAACCAGAGCATGGATTCATGGGATCAGGCACCGTCTGCCACCCTGATTGAAATGAAGCTGATTGAATGGCTGCGTACCCAGGTAGGGTATCAGCCTGGCGACGCGGGCGTCTTCACCAGCGGCGGTACCCAGAGCAATCTGATGGGTCTGATGCTGGCGCGTGACGCCTGGTTTGCCCGTCAGGGACACTCTGTTCAGCAGGATGGTTTAACCGGCGATCTGAAGAAGATTAAAGTCTTCTGCTCAGAGAACGCACACTTCTCCGTTCAGAAGAACATGGCGCTGTTGGGTCTGGGTTATCAGTCTGTCACGCAGGTGAAATGTGACCGTTATGCCCGCATGGATATGGATGACCTGCGCCACAAGCTGGCCGCATCTAAAGCCAACGGCGAAAACATTCTGGCGATCGTTGCCACAGCCGGTACCACCGATGCCGGTGCGATCGATCCACTGCGTGAAATCGCGGCGCTGGCGGCGGAAGAGAACATCTGGGTGCACGTCGATGCGGCCTGGGGCGGCGCACTGCTGCTCTCAGAAAAGTATCGCGACTATCTGGATGGCATTGAGCTGGTGGATTCCATCACCCTCGACTTCCACAAGCAGTTCTTCCAGACCATCAGCTGTGGCGCTTTCCTGCTGAAGGAAGCGCGTCACTATGAACTGATGCGCTATCAGGCGGCTTACCTGAACTCTGAGTTCGATGAAGCCCAGGGCGTGCCGAATCTGGTGTCTAAATCGCTGCAGACCACCCGCCGTTTTGATGCACTGAAACTGTGGATGGGGCTGGAAGCGCTGGGTCAGAAGCAGTATGCCGAAATCATCGATCATGGTGTGACACTGGCACAACAGGTTGCACAATATGTTGATGAGCAGCCTGCACTGGAGCTGGTCATGAAGCCACAACTGGCCAGCGTGCTGTTCCGCTATCGTCCGGCACATCTGGGGCACTTCAGCAATGCAGATATCGCTCTGCTGAACCAGCGTATTGGTGATGCCCTGCTGGAATCAGGACGTGCTAACGTCGGTGTGACCGAGCATGATGGCGTAACCTGCCTGAAGATGACCCTGCTGAACCCGACGGTGACACTGGAAGATATCAAAGTGTTGCTGACGCTGGTCGAGACCACGGCACAACAGCTGGTGTAAACGCGCCAGGCTGATGGGTTGTACTGAATGAAAGGCTCCCTTGTGGAGCCTTTTTTTTTGGTTTTCGCCTGGAGGTCTGACACGCGGAACTCAATGTACTGCTGCCATCGACAAATGAATGTAAATAAAAGCATACAGAAAAAATTCAGCGCTTTAGCTTGCAAGAGTGACATAAAATAATGATTTTGAATAAAATAGCAGTCATTGCCACGGAATAAACCACAAAATAATGGACGTTTATGTGGCGCAAACCCCAATTAAGGATCTGATAAATGCGCAGGATGACAACACTTACAATAGGATTACTGGCTGCCACCTCTCTTTCAACCGGCCTTGCAACCGCCGCACAGCCTTTAGCGACGCTTGCGCCCTATCCTCAGGCAGAGAAAGGCAGTATTCGACAGGTCATTGAGTTGCCGACACGTCAGAATGAATCGTCTTATAAGATTGAGCTGTTAATAGGCCGGACACTTGAAGTGGACTGTAACCAGCACGTCCTCGCTGGACAGTTGCAGGTCGGAACCGTACAGGGCTGGGGCTACGATTACTTTGTCTTTAAGACCCCAGAAAAAGCAGACGCTGCCATGACAATGTCGACAATGATGGCCTGCCCCGACGGTAACAAAAGGAAGAAGTTTGTGACGGCTAACCTGGGCACCGCTGGCATGCTGAATTACAACAGTAAGCTGCCGATCGTGGTCTATACCCCGGCGAATGTAGAGGTTAAGTATCGCACCTGGAAAGCAGGTGAAACGGGGAGCGCTCAGCAGAAATAACCGCGGGCTGCTATTGATTAATGTCTCTCGCCCTCAAGGCAGGTGCTCATTGACCTGCCTTAAATCAGCAGACCGCCCTCTGTTCTCTCCAGCTTGCTCATACTTCATTCCTCTGTTCACCGCCTGACGGCACATTAACACCTGCCATATGTCATGTAATATCGCGCTTATCAGTGCGCTGGAGGCTCGTCCAGTAGCCGCAAATGGTCATCTTTGTGCAGCGTCATCAGTGCCATAATACTCACCAGCGCTGTCGCCATCACATACCAGGCGGGAATATCGGGATTACCCGTCTCTTTTATCAGCCCGGTGATGATTAATCCGGCGCAGCCGGAAAATACCGCATTGGAGAGTGAATAGGCCAGTCCCAGCCCGGTGTAGCGTACGCGCGTCGGGAACATCTCGGCCAGCATCGCGGGACCCGGTCCTGCCAGCAAGCCGACCACTCCGCCCGCGACAAACACCACCAGCGCTTTTAACAGCAGGCCGGAACTTTCTGACTGCAGCACATTGAGCAGCGGCAAAGAGAGCACCAGCAACAGTACCGCTGCGGAGACCATCACCGTACGGCGGCCAATCCTGTCGCTCAGCATTCCAGCCGGGATAATGGTGGCGGCGAAGCCGAGGTTGGATATCACCGCAATCAGCAGCGCCTGATTAAAGCCAGTGTGCAGCGACGCCTGCAGGTAAGTCGGCATGATCACCAGCCACGTGTAACCCGCTGCCGACCACACCATCAGTCGGCAGATGCCCAGCAGAATCGTTTTTAGCGTGTCGCCCAGGCTGGCATCAACTTTTGCTACAGGTTGCGCCTGTTGCTGAATAAATGCCGGCGTCTCCTCCATCTGCATCCGTAGCCAGAGCGCCAGAACGCCCAGCGGCAGCGCGACAAAGAACGGGATGCGCCAGCCCCAGCTCAGCATCTGCTCCGGCGTCAGCAGCACAGAGAGCAGCGCGACAATGCCCGCACCGGCCAGCAAACCCAGCGCGACGGTAAAGGATTGCCACGCGCCATACAGACCCCGCTTGCCGCGCGGCGCAAATTCCGTCATGAGTGAAACCGCCCCGCCATACTCGCCCCCGGCGAAAAGCCCCTGCAGGATACGCAGACCGGTCACGATCAGCGGCGCCAGGATGCCCGACTGCGCGTAAGTGGGAACCAAACCGATTGCTGCCGTCGCCAGCGTCATCATGATCAATACAAAGATCAGCGTGGGTTTGCGCCCGATGCGATCGCCCATCCGGCCAAAGATGATCGCACCAAGTGGACGGAAGAAAAAGGCGATAGCAAATGAGGCATAGGTCAGCAGCAGCCCGGTCAGCGCCGATTCCCCTTCCAGCCGGAAGAAGTTCTGCGCAATAACGGTAGCCAGAAAGCCATAAACCGCGAACTCATACCATTCAATGAAATTCCCTACTGAACCGGCAAGCAGAGCACGTTTACGGCTGGCGGAGCTGAGCAGATTATCGGCGGGTACCGTCATAGCAGGCGATCCTTTTTGTCGCATCATCAGTTGCTTATGATTACCACACTCGCTGCATGCCTGCGCGCTATTCTGCCCGTCGCGTTAACCCCGACACATAAAAGTCGCGCTGATGCGTCGCTGGTGAGCTTTTTCACCTTCAGTCCTTGCACAACCGCTTTACGGTTGTCAGGATGTGCGGCATTGACTGAATCAGGCGGATAGATGATGAACGCACACACCTCAAAAGATCCTCTGCATGGCGTAACGCTGGAGATGCAGATTAACAGTTTAGTCGCGCAGTATGGCTGGGCGGAGCTGGGAAAACGGATCAATATTAACTGCTTTAAAAGCGATCCCAGTGTTAAATCGAGCCTGAAGTTTTTACGTCGTACGCCCTGGGCGCGGGCTGAAGTTGAAGCGCTTTATCTCGACTCGTTAAGCGCGCAAGCCGCAACGCGTGAAGAACCGGCAGACACCGATCAGTCTCCTGCTGACGATCCCTGGGGCAACTGGCGCGATAAAACGCCGGAGTGACACCGATAAAGCGGCAATAAAAAAGCCCGCGCAGGTTAACCTGTGCGGGCTTTTTTTTTACATCAGGTCGCTGTTACAGCGCCATATCGTGTTTCGCTGAAGGCGCAGCTTTCTCAGGCTGTGCAGCCGGCGCGTCTGCGGTTTTGCCTTCCATGTTGATCACTGGTGGCGTTGTCAGCTGCAGAGTTGCAGCGGTCTCATTCCAGACCTGCTGCAGCAATGGCACATTGTCATTCAGTTTCTGACCGTAGCCCGGAATCATCTTGTGGATTTTTGCCTGCCATTCAGGTGACTTAAACTCTTCCGGGAACAGTTTCTGCATCACGCTCAGAGAGATCGGCGCGGCGGTTGATGCACCAGGAGAAGCACCCAGCAGCGCAGCGACAGTTTTCTGCTGATCGGTCACAATTTCTGTACCCAGTTTCAGCACGCCACCTTTGTCAGCATCTTTCTTGATGATCTGAACACGCTGACCAGCCTGAATCAGTTTCCAGTCCTCTTTCTTCGCGTCCGGATAGTACTCTTTCAACGCTTCGAAACGGTCTTCTTCCGTCAGCATCACCTGACCCACCAGGTATTTCACCAGGTCGAAGTTATCCATACCCACATCGGTCATCGGCACGATGTTATGGGTGGTGGTGGTGCTCAGCAGATCAAACAGTGAACCATTTTTCAGGAACTTAGTTGAGAAAGTCGCGAACGGTCCGAACAGCACGACGCGTTTGCCATCCAGATAACGGGTATCCAGATGCGGAACGGACATTGGCGGTGCACCCGTTGATGCCTGACCATAAACTTTCGCCAGGTGACGATCGGCAATCGCTTTGTTCTCGGTAACCAGGAATGAACCGCCCACCGGGAAGCCTGCATAGTTATCTGCTTCCGGAATGCCGGTTTTCTGCAGTAATTTCAGCGCGCCGCCGCCAGCACCGATAAAGACATATTTCGCATCAACAGCACGTTCGTTGCCGTTTTTGGCGTCTTTAATAGTGACATGCCAGGAGTTGTCGCCGTTACGTTTGAAGTCAGTGACCTCAGACGAGGTTTCCAGACGGAAGTTATCATTCTTTTTCAGGCTGCCGATCAACTGACGGGTGATTTCACCGTAGTTAACGTCAGTACCCACTGGCGTCCAGGTCGCAGCCACTTTCTGCTGGGGATCACGACCTTCCATGACCAGCGGTGCCCACTGCGCGATCTGCTTGTGATCGGTAGAGAACTTCATGCCCTGGAACAGCGCGGTTTTCTGCAGCGCAGCATAGCGTTTGGTCAGGAAGTCGACGTTGTCGCCCCAGACAAAGCTCATATGTGGCGTTGAGTTGATGAAAGAGCGCGGATCGTGCATCACGCCCTCTTTAATCTGTGAACTCCAGAACTGGCGTGAAATCATGAACGCTTCGTTGATTTCCAGCGCTTTAGAAACGTCGATAGAACCGTCTTTACGCTCAGGCGTATAGTTCAGCTCCATGTTGGCAGAGTGACCGGTACCGGCATTATTCCAGCCGTTAGAGGATTCCAGTGCCACGCCATCCAGCTTCTCAACCATGATCTGTTTCCAGCCAGGCTGCAGCTCTTCCAGCATGGTGCCCATTGAGGCGCTCATAATGCCGCCGCCAATTAACAGGACGTCAGTTTTTTCTGGTGAGGTTTCAGCATGGAGGGCTGAAGAAACTAACAGGGCCGCGAGGGAAAGGGTGGGAATAACTTTCTTTGAATTCATCATTTAATCTACAGCTCAGACGGTACTGGTTAAAAAAAGTCCTCAAAGTTTAAAATAATGTTATTTATGAGTTAATGTGAAAATAGTTATAAAATTAAAAATAGCAATTTAGCCTTATTTTAATTACAAAAGGCTTACCGAATTAATTTCATATTTTAACCACACATTAAGGGTGTCCTTTGAATTATACAATCCCCTAACACAAATATTGTTAACGGGCGATCGCCCACGCGCAGCCCGCTAAAACTGTACTGATGCGGTGAGTTAGCGTATGTTTTCCGGCGATCTCCCACCCGCGCTGAACATCCATGAAAAGCCAACCACAGAAACGACATGCCGTGACTAAACGACCCATGAAACTCAGTACCCTGACCTCGCTGATGATGACTGCGGTTATCATCACCGTTCTGGTCGCTGTCCATCTGCTCTACTTCGTGCAGATTGATAACTTTGCGCAGTCGCATCTCAAAGACAAGGCGATGGCGGTCGCACGAACGCTGGCAGACACACCAGAAGTACAGCGTGGTTTACTGTTGCAGGATGGCAGCAGTCAGATTCAGCCACTGGCTGAAGCGGCGCGCAAGCGCAATGGCCTGCTGTTTGTGGTGGTCACAGATATGAAGGGTATTCGATTCTCCCACCCGAACCCGGCGGTGATCGGCAAACATTTTGTCGGCAACGATATCTATCCGGCTCTCGGTGGTCGGGAAAATGTGGCGGTCAATCATGGCGTTCTGGTGGAGGCACTGCGGGTGTTTACACCGGTCTATGACGCACAGCATCAGCAGATCGGTGTGGTGGCGATCGGCATCGCGCTGAATGATGTGGCGGCGCAGATTGCTAAAAGTCGCTGGAATATCGTCTGGACCGTCTTATTTGGTGGTCTTGTGGGCATGCTGGGTATTTTTATTCTGGTCAGGCGACTCAAAACCATCTTACTTGGGCTGGAGCCGCACGAAATTTCCAGCTTGTTCGAGCAGCGACAGGCGATTCTTAATTCGATTAAAGAGGGTGTGATTGCGGTCGATGATCAATCGCGTGTCAGCCTGATCAACCACGCGGCGCAACAGTTGCTGCATGAGACCACGCGCAAAATGCCATTAAGCGGCGATCTGATTGCCGAAGAGAGCGTGATGCACCGGCATCAGCAGGATGCCCTGCATGCGGGTAAAGCCTGGCACGATCAGGAGCTGACGCTGGGTAACCGCATTTTGATCAGTAACACCGTGCCGGTTCGCAGCCGTGACCGCATTATTGGCGCGGTGACCACTTTCAGAGACAAGACCGAGATCAGCCAGCTGATGCAGCGTCTGGACGGCATGGTAAACTATGTAGACGCGTTACGTGAGCGGTCCCATGAATTCATGAACAAGCTGCATGTGATTCTGGGCCTGCTGCATATGAAAAATTATGCACAAATGGAAGAGTACATTCTGAAAACGGCCAACGCTTATCAGACGGAGATTGGTTCGCTGATGCAGAAGATCAAATCGCCGGTCATTGCCGGCTTTCTGCTCAGCAAAATCAATCGGGTGACCGATGAAGGCCATCAGCTGATTATTGATGAAGCGAGTTTTCTGCCTGATTGCGGCAGCGAGGCGCAGAATGCCGTCCTGATCACCGTGCTGGGCAATTTAATTGAAAATGCGCTTGAGGCGCTGGACCCGGAAACCGAAGGGGAAATTCACCTCATGCTGCATTATCAGAATGGCTGGTTAGCCTGCGAAGTGAGTGATGACGGGCCAGGTATCGACAGCACACAGCTCAGCGCCATTTTTGAGCGTGGCGTCTCGTCGAAAGGCGATGATCGCGGTGTCGGATTGTTTCTGGTTAAGCAACAAACAGAAAGCCTGGGCGGCAGCGTCAGTGTTGAGTCAGAACCGGGTGTATTCACCCAATTCTTAGTGCAACTTCCGTGGGAGAGAGGAATGATTACCCAATGATCAATGTGTTAGTTGTCGATGATGACGCTATGGTAGCCGAGCTGAACCGCTGCTATATCGGGCAGATCCCAGGCTTTACCTGCTGCGGCACCGCCTCAACCTTACAGCAGGCTAAGGAGCGGCTGGCGCTGGATGAGCCACAGGTTGATTTGATCCTGCTGGATATTTATATGCAGCAGGAAAACGGGCTCGACCTGCTACCGGAACTGCGCAGCGCAGGTCGTCCGGTCGACGTGATTATTATCTCGTCAGCCGCCGATGCCGCCACCATCAAAACCTCACTCAACTATGGCGTAGTAGATTATCTGATCAAGCCTTTCCAGTTTGCCCGCTTCGAAGAGGCGCTGACCGGCTGGCGACAGAAGAAATCGCTAATGGATAATCATCAGTTCTACCAGCAGTCAGACGTTGATCAGCTGTTACATGGTAATCCGCCAGGCGCCAACGAGCAGAAACGTCTGCCGAAAGGATTAACGCCACAGACGCTTCGCACACTGTGCCTGTGGATCGATGCGCATCCGGGCAGCGAGTTTTCTACCGATGAACTGGCAACGGAAGTAAATATCTCCCGCGTCTCCTGCCGCAAATATCTGATCTGGCTGGCGCAGATTAATATTCTGTTCACCAGCATTCACTATGGCGTCACGGGCCGTCCGGTTTACCGCTATCGGCTGCAGCCGGAGTATCACACTCTGCTCAAACAATACTGTCAGTGAACCAGCTGGTAATCGGCGTCCAGTAACTGAAATGAAAAGTGACGTTGTGACGAGCAGATCACCTGCCTGTCACGGGTCACAAAAATCGCTTCAATGCCACGTTTATCAGCCAGGCAGGCAATCCCCTTTTCGACGCCCAGGCCATAGAGCAGCGTTGTGTAGATGTCGCCATCCAGTGATCGATCAGAGATCACGGTGACGCTCAGCAGATCATTATTCAGCGGATAACCGCTATGGGGATTGAGGATGTGATGATAACAGACGCCCTCAAGCTCGAAATAGCGTTCATAGATACCCGATGTCACCACCGAGCGATTATTCACGCCAATCACCCCAATCAGCTCATCAGCCTCACCAAAAGGTTTTTTCAGGCCGATTGCCCAGCCCGCTTCATCGGGTGGCGCGCCCACCGTCTGCACGTTTCCACCCAGATTAATCAACGCACTACTGACCTGCTGCTGGCGTAAAAACGCCTGAACAAGATCGGCGATATACCCTTTGGCGATGGCACCCAGGTCAATTTCCATCCCGGGCCTTGCCAGCATGACAGTGCGGTTTGCGGCATCCAGTATCACTTCATGCGGATTCGTCAGCGCCATGCGCGCCTGAAGCTCGGTTTCCGAGGGAACGCTGTGGCCCTGAAAGCCAATCTTCCAGCACTTCACCAGCGGGCCGATAGCCAGGTTGAACAGGCTGTCCGGGAGTAAGCTCACCGCATGCGCGCAGGCAATCAAATCAAAAACTGGCTGGCTGACGATGACCGGATGCTGCCCTGCCGCGTGGTTAATTTCCATCACTTCAGACGCCGCGCGGTTAACCGTCAGGAGATTTTCCTGCTGTTTAATCAGGCGGAAAACCTGTCCGGCCAGCGTCTGGTTGTCATCGAAAAGTTTAAGCAGAATGGGCGACCCCATTAAGACAGCGGAGTAAGCATAGACACGCGCATCAGTTAACATAGGCGACTCTGCTTTTAAAAGGAAAATACCGGCACCCGCAGAATGCGGATGCCGGAGACTGCCGTTAACGTCGGGCGTAAGCGGCGGCGTTACCACCGGCCAGAATACCAAAGATGATGATATCCGCGACAGCGTTACCGCCGATACGGTTCGCACCGTGGATGCCGCCAACCACTTCACCACACGCCCAGGCACCGTTGATTACCTGTTTCTGGATGTCCAGCACGGCTGTTGTGGTGTCGATAGTGACGCCACCCATAGTGTGGTGAACACCCGGAGCAACACGAATCGCGTAGAACGGCGCTTCACTCAGCGGATGACGCAGCGCGGTCTGACGACCAAAGTCTTCATCCTTCTGCATAATGACGAAGTTGTTGTAACGTGCCAGCGTTGCTTCCAGGGTGTGATGCTCACTCATGTTGAGTTTCACCGCCAGTTCCGCCACGGTTGGCGCGCTGATGACAAAGCCTTTGGCGATGTATTCATCAGCCGCTTTGTTGTTCATGCGCACCTGCTCGTCAAATACAATCCAGGCACTCTTCTCTGGCAGCGCGATAATCTGAGCGGAAACTTTGTCGCGGGTTTCCATTTCGTTGTAGAAACGCTCGCCCGCCTGGCTGACCAGGATAGCACCGCCGCCACGAATGGATTCGGAGACCAGATAAGAGGTGGTCTGCTCAACCGTTGGGTGAATCTGGATTTCGCCCATATCCACGGTGCCGGCACCAATTTTTTCCAGCATCGCAATACCGCTGCCGGTGGCGCCTTTATGGTTGGTCGTCACGAAGCCATCAAGTTCAGGACGGTATTTCACCACCAGCTCACGGTTCGCACTGAATCCACCGGTCGCCACAATGACGCTTTTGGCGTTCAGAATACGGCTGTCGTTGTACTCATCAACCACTTTCACGCCCGCTACAGCCCCATTCTCATAGAGGATCTCGGCGACGGAGGTTTCCAGCAGGACTTCGATGTTGCGGCTGTTGATATTTTTTACCAGGCCGCTAATCAGGAACCCACCCACCGCTGAGCGGTCAGCCGGACGGTGAGTACGGTCGACGCTCATCCCGCCGGTAATAGTGATGTCGTTAAGCTCAATGCCTTTATCTGCCAGCCACTCAATTGCCTCAGGTGCCAGGTCAACAAACTCACGCAGCAGCACCGGATTGTTTTTGAACTGGCCTCCTTTCAGGGTCTCTTCATAGAACAACTCTTTGCTGTCTTCAATACCTTTGAGTTTCTGGAAGCGGGTTTCAGCGGCGTTCATGCCTACAGACGCTTTAATCGTGTTGCCGCCAATGGTCGGCATCTTCTCGATAATAACCACGCGCGCGCCTTCATCGTGCGCCTGAATTGCCGCTGCCAGACCGGCACCGCCGCTACCCACAATCACCACATCGTAATTCTGTGGTGCGTTAGGGTTACCGCCCTCCTCGATCACATGCTCTTTGCTGGAGGTGGTCATCGCGCGGGAAACCGCTTTTTTCAGCGCCTCACTCTGGGTGGTTGCGCCGGTAATTGCATCGACGTGTGGGCTGTTCGCCACCAGGATGCGGCTGCGCAGGCTTTCAAAGGTGGTGGTGAAGTCCACATCCAGCGTGTCATCCGGCACCAGCGAGATGTCGGTGATACGGTCGGTATCCAGCGTGACGTTGATTTTCAGTTTCAGCGCTTCGGCTTCGACTTTTTCCTGATAGACGCCCGCTTTGTATTTACGTCCAGATTCGCTGGTGTCGCGGATCATCGCATCGACCAGTGAGAAGCGCCACAGCGGTTCAGGAATCTGAAGCTCTTCGCGTTTGTTGCTGTCGATGTAGAGTTCAAGGTGCTCATTGTTGATGATGCGATCAGTCCAGTTCGGATAGGCAATACAGGCTTTACCAATCGCCACCAGATCGTAGCCTTTCTCCAGCGCCAGTTCCGCATCGGCTTTATTTACCACGCCGCCAACACCAATCACCGGCACTTTTGCCAGCTCAGGTGAACGCATCGCGACAAATTTCTCAATCAGCGGCGTCGGGTCCTGAGTATCAACAATCGACGGGCGCAGCAACTGACCCACAGAGAAGTGAACGTAATCGAGTCCACGCGCGGCCAGTTTTTCCAGCAGATAGAGCGTGTCATCAAAGCGGATGCCGGGGACTTCAATCTCTTCCGGTGAGAAGCGATAGCCGACGATGAAGGAATTATGAGCGAAGCGTTCGGCCATCTTGTGGGTGATTTCCAGCACTTCCAGCGGGAAGCGCGCGCGGTTATCACGACTGCCGCCCCACTTGTCATCACGCTGGTTAGAGTTGGGTGAATAGAACTGCTGAATCAGGTAGGTGTTGGCACCATGAATTTCAACACCATCGAAACCAGCCTTAATGGCGCGGTTCACTGCATCACCAAATTTGGTGATCATGGTATCGACTTCTTCGGCACTCAGCGCCAGAGGTTTGGTTGCCCCTTCACGCGGTGCCGCGATAGCGCTTGGCGCAACCGGCGTTTTCCCGCCAATCAGTTCCGGCTCGACCATGCGGCCACCGTGATAGATCTGCAGGATAGCAGTAGAGCCTTCAGATTTGATTGCGTCCGCGATACGTTTCAGACCGGGAATTTTGTTGTCGCTGTCGATAGCAATGGCACCCGGAAATGCTGGGCCACGGTTATCAATAAAGCAGCACTCAACGATGACGGTTCCGATGCTGCCAGCACGTGCGCGATAGTACTCGACCAGCTCGCTGGTGACAGTGCCGTCATAAAAGCCGGTACAGGTGGTCATGGGTGCCATCACCAGTCGGTTTTTTAAAACAGCGCCATTAGGCAGGGTCAGTGGATTAAGGATGGGAGTGAGAGATTTCATGGCGATAAACTCCAAGATTTAAAAGTCTGGAAATTTTTTAGCGGACGCAAATTATCGCTTAATTAAGTGGTCCGATGTCATGCCGTTAATATACGCCTTTCTTTACCTTCATAAGCGATAAATTTAGTTTTTTTAACTTTTAAACCATCTGGAGTTTTTTATTTGCCGTAAGGATAAAGTGAAGTTATATTGATTGTTAACTAAGCGTTACCAAAAATCAACCAATCATTTACATTAAAAATAAATCTTTTATAATCATTTATTTAAACAAGAAAATTCGATTTCCATGAACTGATGACTTATCGACCAGCTTCACAAAATCGTCAAAATACCGATGCAGTAAATATAAATCAAAAATAAATGTTAAAAAATCGGGAATAATGATTTATTTTCTTTGATCTGAATCAAAATCTATATTTGCAGAAATCGCATCATATTTACATGGATTTAAAAAAGCTGCTCAATGGTTACGCAGCTGATTATACAAAATCAGTGCATCGCGGTTTATTCACACTATTAAGAATAAGAAAGAAAGTCATCAGTGAAGGTCCGGGGCGCAAATCGCATTCTTCTTAACTTGCAGATAAAACACTATGAAAACACTCTCAGCTGTTACTGAACCCCCAAAAGCCGCTCCTGCGGCGCCCGGTAAAAAGAAAGCTATTATGCTGGCTCTGCCGGTAATCGTTGCCATATTACTGTTACTGGTACCGACACCCGCCGGTCTCGAACCCTACGCCTGGCACTTCTTCGCCATCTTCGTCGGTGTCATTGTCGGATTAATCTTTGAACCGCTGCCTGGCGCGGTGATCGGCCTGACCGGCGTGGTAGTCATTGCGCTGTTCAGCCAGTTCCTGCTTTTCAGCCCAGCCGAGCTGGCTAATCCGAAATTCAAAGTCGCCAGTGAGTCCTTTAAGTGGGCAGTCAGCGGTTTCGGCAACTCCACGGTCTGGCTCATCTTCGGTGCCTTTATGTTTGCCGCAGGTTATGACAAAACGCAGTTTGGTCGTCGCCTGGCCCTGATTCTGGTGAAGTATCTGGGTCGCCGCAGTCTGACGCTGGGGTATGCCATTACCTTTGCTGACCTGCTTCTCGCGCCGTTTACCCCATCAAACACCGCGCGCAGTGGTGGTACTATCTACCCGATTATCGCCAACCTGCCGCCGTTGTATGGTTCTAAACCGAACGACCCGAGCGCCCGTAAAATCGGTTCATACCTGATGTGGGTCGCGATTACCGCAGCCTGTATCACGAGTTCTATGTTCCTCTCAGCACTGGCGCCTAACCTGCTGGCGCTGGCGCTGGTGAAAAGCATCGTCGGTTTTGATATCTCATGGGGCATGTGGTTCCTGGCCTTCCTGCCACTGGGCTTACTGCTGATTCTGACCATGCCGCTGCTGGCTTACTGGTTCTACCCGCCTGAAGTCAAAATCAACGATGAAGTGCCGAAATGGGCCATCGCGGAACTGGAAAAACTGGGCCGACTGACCCGTAACGAAATCCTGCTGCTGGTGTTTGTGGTCTGTGCCCTGCTGATGTGGATTTTCGCGACATCCTGGATCGAGCCGGCGATGGCGGCGCTGCTGGTGGTGGTACTGATGCTGTGGACTGGCGTCCTGAACTGGAACGACATTACCAGTAACAAACCGGCCTGGAACACCTTTGCCTGGTTCGCGACCCTGGTAGCACTGGCCGATGGCCTGGCCCGCGTCGGCTTCATCACCTGGTTAGGTAAAGAGGGAGGCATGTTGCTGCAGGGTTATGACCCGCAGGTTTCAGCGGTAGTCCTGTTGATTGCCTTCTTCCTGCTGCACTATCTGTTTGCCAGTACTACCGCCCATACTACCGCGCTGTTACCGGCCATGCTAACCATCGCAGCCTCAATTCCAGGCATCAATATGCCGGTCTTCTGCCTGATGCTCTGTACCTCTCTGGGTGTAATGGGCATCATCACACCCTACGGCACCGGCCCAAGCCCGATTTACTACGGCAGCGGTTATCTGCCTACCAAAGATTACTGGCGCCTGGGTACGATTTTCGGTGCCATCTTCTTAGGTTCTATGATGCTGATTGCCTATCCGTGGATGGTGTGGATGTTCTGACGGATACAACATGCAGATCAACGCGTTATAAGATACCATTCCTGCACTTCCCCACCGCACCCGCGGTGGGGAAGCATAATAAACGATTAATTCGCCTATGATGTTGCGCCCCGCAGCCTGCACGCGGAGGTTCAGCCGGTCATTAAGTGAGAAAAAATGTCGAACAAACCTTTTGTCTATCAGAACCCTTTTCCGCTGTCCCACGAAGATACTGAATACTATTTGCTGAGTCGCGAGCATGTCTCCGTTGCCGAGTTTGAGGGTCAGGAGATCCTTAAAGTTGAACCTCAGGCACTGACGCTGCTGAGTCAGCAGGCTTTTCATGACGCCTCTTTCATGCTGCGGCCGGCCCACCAGCAGCAGGTTGCCTCCATCCTTGATGACCCTGAAGCCAGCGACAATGACAAATATGTCGCTCTGCAGTTTTTAAGAAACTCTGAGATTGCCGCTAAAGGCGTGCTGCCAACCTGTCAGGATACCGGTACCGCGATCATCATGGGCAAAAAGGGCCAGCGCGTCTGGACCGGCGGTGGCGATGAGGCTGCGCTGTCACAGGGTATCTACAACACCTACATTGAAGATAACCTGCGCTATTCACAGAATGCCGCGCTGGATATGTACAAAGAGGTGAATACCGGCACTAACCTTCCCGCGCAGATCGACCTCTACAGCGTGGATGGCGATGAGTACAAATTCCTCTGCATCGCCAAAGGCGGCGGCTCCGCCAACAAAACGTATCTCTATCAGGAAACCAAAGCGCTGCTGAGTCCGGGCAAGCTGAAAAATTACCTGGTGGATAAGATGCGTACTCTCGGCACCGCAGCCTGTCCGCCTTACCATATTGCGTTTGTTATCGGCGGCACCTCGGCTGAAAGCACCCTGAAAACCGTTAAGCTCGCCTCGACGCACTATTACGATGGCTTACCGACTGAAGGTAATGAGCACGGTCAGGCGTTCCGCGACGTTCAGCTGGAGCAGGAACTGCTGGAAGCCGCGCAGCAGCTAGGCCTCGGCGCACAGTTTGGCGGCAAGTATTTCGCCCACGACATCCGCGTGGTACGTCTGCCGCGTCACGGTGCATCATGCCCGATCGGCATGGGCGTCTCCTGCTCAGCAGACCGTAACATCAAAGCGAAGATTAACCGTGAAGGTATCTGGATTGAGAAACTGGAAGCCAACCCAGGTCGCCTGATTCCGGAAGCGCTTCGTCAGCAGGGCGAAGGTGAAGTGTTGCAGGTGAATCTTAACCGTCCGATGGAAGAGATTCTGGCCCAGCTCTCCGCGTATCCGGTCTCTACCCGCCTCTCACTCACTGGCACCATTATCGTGGCGCGTGATATTGCGCATGCCAAACTCAAAGAGCGCATTGATAACGGTGAAGGATTACCGCAGTACATTAAAGATCACCCTGTCTATTACGCTGGTCCGGCCAAAACGCCTGAAGGCTATGCTTCCGGTTCACTCGGCCCGACCACTGCAGGCCGCATGGACTCCTACGTGGATCTGCTGCAGGCCCACGGCGGCAGTAAGATCATGCTGGCGAAAGGCAACCGCAGTCAGCAGGTGACCGATGCCTGTCATAAACATGGCGGCTTCTATCTGGGCAGTATTGGCGGCCCGGCTGCCGTGCTTGCACAGCAGAGCATCAAAAGTCTGGAATGCGTGGAATATCCTGAGCTGGGAATGGAAGCGATCTGGAAAATCGAGGTGGAGAACTTCCCTGCCTTCATCCTGGTCGATGACAAAGGTAACGATTTCTTCCAGCACATTGAACGCGCGCACTGCGCAAAATGCGTTAAGTAACCTATGCGTTAAGAAAGAAAAAAGCCCCGATTACGGGGCTTTTTTTTTAACCACGCTGCAACCGCTTCAACGCTACATCAATCTGCACCTCACCCTGGGTGAGTTCGATGATCTGATACTTAATCGCCGGATTTTCGATTAACCCGACCAGTGTCGCTGCAACATCTTCGCGCGGGATTTCCCCATACGGAATAGCCAGATCGGCATGTACCCGACCTGTACCGGCTTCATCGGTTAGCGTTCCCGGCCGCAGGATCACCCACTCCAGCTTACTCGCCACCAGCTCAGCATCCGCCAGACGCTTCACACGCATGTAATTTTCAAATCCTTCTGACGGCGTTTTACCACGGCCTGCATCCGGGAATGCTGAGACCAGCAGGAAGCGCGAGACCCCTGCCTGCTCTGCTGCGGCTACCGCCAGCTTTAGCCCGTCACCATCAATGGCATTGGTCAGCTCGATCCCGGCACCGCCCGCACCCGCCGTAAAGACAGCCACGTCATGACCAGTCATAAGATCTGCCAGTGCCGTCACGCTCAGCTGCTGAATATCCCCAGCAACAGGCTTTGCGCCTGCGGCCTGAAGCGTCTCAGCCTGTTCCGGTTTGCGGTGCAACGCCGTCACTGTATGGCCTTTGCTACTCAGCTGACGGGTCAGCTGTTGGCCAACCTTGCCTGCCGCGCCGATAATGAAACATGTCGTCATAGGATGCGATCCTTCTTCACTGATTAGGTGCCAGAGTATAACCTCTGCCAGAAACATAACAGGCGCCTGATGCGGCGCCTGCTGGTTTTATTCCGGAATGACTTTTTCCGCTTTCAGCTTATCAAACAGCTGCGTAAAGGAGTCAAGCGTGCTGCGGTAGCCGATGAAGCCCGCTTTGCGGCTTTTACTCATATCGGTAAAGGCTTCCATCGGACGACCCAGGTCCGCATCGGTATGCCACCATGAAGCCAGCTTAGTCACATCAGCCTCCCGCAGTTGATGCTGCTCTGCAATCATCTTCCATGCACTGGCGGCATCCTGCATGCGATTTTCCAGCGGCATCATCTGCGCCGGATAGTCCGCGGCTTCAATACCAAAATAGTCAGCCAGTTTTGGCCACATCCAGTTCCAGCGGAAAACGTCGCCGTTTACGGCATTGAAATCCTGATTCGCGCCATTCGGTGACGTGGCAGCCCAGTGCAGCTGCTCAGCCAGCAGGCCCGCATCGGTCATATCAACAATACCGTTCCACTGCTCAGGCGATCCCGGGAAGATAAATGGCCAGCCCTTCTCTTTACACAGCGTCGCGTAAACCGCCAGCGTCTGCCCCATATTCATCGCGTTACCCACGGCATGACCGATGATGGTATGCGGACGGTGCACGCTCCAGCGGTAGTCATACTTCTCAGCGCCCGCAAAGACTTCATCTTCCTGCGCGTAGTAAAAGTTATCGACCGGCTGACGGCCCTGCTCTTCGCGGAACGGCGTGACCGGCACGGCCCCTTTGCCATATGCTTCAAACGGACCCAGGTAGTGCTTCAGCCCGGTGACCAGCGCCACATGCGAACCCTTCAGGCGATCGCCGAGTGCTTCAATCACATTACGTACCATGCCGCCGTTAACACGGATATTCTCTTTCTCATTTTCCTGACGCGCCCAGACGCTGAAGAACAGCGCGTCCGGTTTTACTGTTTTCAGCGCGTCACGGACGGCATCTGCGTCGGTCAGGTCGGCTGTCAGGCTCGTCGCGCCTTCAGGAACGGCACCGCGTCCGCGTGACAAACCGGTCACCTGCCAGCCTTCGTTTTGTAATTTCTCTGCCAGTGCGCGACCAATAACGCCGCTGATGCCCACAATTAAAGCGTGCTTTTTCATTTGATTTCTCCTCGTTTTGCGTAATGCTAAGCCTAATAGAGAATTCAGTTCTTATCTCTGGCATTTATTCATAGCATTCTCAACCTGAGTTCATTAATCAATGCACGATCACCGCCTCAAAGATATTCTGCCGTTTGTTGCCAGCGTCGAGTGCGGCAGCTTTACCGCCGCGGCAGAGCGTCTGCACGTGACCGGCTCGGCGGTCAGTAAAAGCGTCAGCCGCCTGGAAACACGCTTAGGCTCGCGACTGCTGGAACGCACTACCCGAAGCCTGCACCTCACCGACGCGGGCACCGCTTATTATCAGACCTGCCTGCGCATTCTGGAGGATTTGGCCGAAGCCGAGGCGGTGCTGGCGGCTCAGCGCACTATTCCGTCCGGACGCCTGCGCCTGGCCGTGCCCACCACCTATGGCCGCCTCAACGTCATGCCGCTGCTGATGCCCTTTTGCCAGCAGCACCCGGAACTGGCGCTGAGCCTGAGTTTGTCCGATCGTTTTGTAGACCTGTTTGAAGAAGGTGTGGATGTCGCGGTGCGCATCGGTGGTGCACCTGACCTGCCCGCTTCGCTGGGCTGCCGTAACATGGGCCGCGAGCAGATGCAGTTCTGTGCCTCCCCCGCCTATCTGGCCCGCGAAGGACGCCCGGAGAATGAGGCGGCGTTGCTTAACCACCGCGCCATCCTTTACGAACGCGTGGATGGTACCCCCAAACCCTGGCTGTTCACCACCGACGATGGTCAGCCACACTGGCGCGAGGTGCCGTTCCGGCTGGCACTGGGTGACGTCGATGCCCAGCTTCAGGCGGTGATTGCCGGATTAGGCGTGGCGCAGATGCCCTCCTGGCTCATTCAGCGCGCCGTAGCAGCCGGTGAACTGGAGATTATTTTGCCGCAGTTGCAGCCCGATGGGCTGACGCTGAGCGTGGTATGGCCCCGTCGGAAACAATTCCTGCCCAAAGTTGATGCGCTGTTGTCGACGCTGAGTGCCCTCTCTATTCGCTGACCTTGCTTAATTCTCTCTATCACGGTTGGGATATTTCATCCTGACCGTATTCCACTCCCTGACCCCGACACTATTTTCTGCCTCTTCTGCCCTGCCTGAAATGCGGCCAGCTCATCAATTCACTGAATAACCTGCTTAAATATAATACTTTTATTTTTGCGTTGATGGGATCCCATCAAAATAAAAAGGGCGAAAGGCTTGAGCTCACATAATGAAAACTAAGTTTCAAATATAATTTAACCCGAAATAAAAATATCAGTAGGGTGATGTCTTCTTCATGTTCTGACGTTTTGTCTTTGCCGTTATTACCAGGAGTATTCATGGAAAAAGAACTCTATATCTCGTCGAACCCGGCCTCCGGTCCAAATAGCGCCACTCGCACCGAGCCTTTTGTGAAGATTATTGCGCTGGTCGCCACCCTGGGTGGATTGTTATTCGGTTACGACACGGGTGTCGTCTCGGGTGCGCTGCTTTTCATGCGCGGCGATCTGCATCTCACGCCGTTTACCACCGGGCTGGTCACCAGTTCCCTGCTCTTTGGCGCAGCCTTCGGCGCGCTAGCCGCCGGTCATCTGGCAGATGGGCTGGGCAGACGACGCATTATCATTGCGCTGGCACTGATCTTCGCCCTGGGCGCCGTCGGGTCAGCCCTGGCACCAGACGTCACATGGATGATCGCCTCGCGCCTGTTCCTGGGCTTTGCCGTGGGTGGCGCAGCCGCCACTGTGCCGGTGTACATCGCGGAAATCGCACCCGCTAACAAACGCGGCCAGCTGGTTACCTTGCAGGAATTGATGATCGTCAGTGGTCAGCTTCTGGCATACATATCAAACGCCACCTTTAACGACATCTGGGGCGGCGAAAATACCTGGCGCTGGATGCTGGCGCTGTCAATTGTGCCCGCTGTTCTGCTCTGGATCGGCATGATATTTATGCCAGAAACCCCACGCTGGCACGTGATGAAAGGCCGCAGTCAGGCTGCTCGTCAGGTGCTGGAAAAGACCCGCGCCGCTGAAGATGTTGAGTGGGAACTGGAAGAGATTGAGGAAACCATCGAAGAGAACCGTCAGCGTGGCAAAGGCCGTCTGCGCGATCTTGCGACGCCGTGGCTGATGAAAATTTTCCTGCTGGGTGTTGGCATCGCCGCCATTCAGCAGCTGACCGGCGTCAATACCATCATGTATTACGCGCCCACCATGCTGACCGCCGCCGGACTGAGCAACGACGCCGCGCTGTTCGCCACCATCGCCAATGGGGTGATATCCGTCATCATGACGCTGGTCGGAATCGGGTTAATCGGCAAGGTCGGCCGTCGCCCGCTGGTGTTGATCGGACAGATGGGCTGCACCTGCTGCCTGTTCTTTATCGGTCTGGTCTGCTGGCTAATGCCGGAATACATCAGTGGCACGGTCAACCTGCTGCGGGCATATCTGGTGCTGGCGGGCATGCTGATGTTTCTCTGTTTCCAGCAGGGCGCGCTGTCACCGGTCACCTGGCTGCTGCTGTCGGAGATCTTCCCGGCCAGGATGCGCGGCATTTGTATGGGCGGCGCAGTCTTCTCACTGTGGATTGCTAATTTTGCCATCTCTATGGCCTTCCCGCTGTTATTAGCCGCATTTGGTCTGGCTGGTGCCTTCTTTATATTCGCGGCAATCGGCATTGGCGGTTCTGTTTTTGTTGTGAAGTTTATTCCCGAAACCCGGGGAAGAAGTCTGGAGCAGGTCGAACACTATTTCTATGCGCTCTATAACGGCAAAAAATAATGCCTGACGCTGCGCACTGAAAAAATACGACCCGCGTCATTACGCTGACGACCCGATTGCTATTAACACCGACACCCTACGTTCAAGGAAATTGTTATGAGCCTGAATATTCCCAACGCGCGTTTCTGCATCAACCGTAAAATCGCGCCCAGCCTCACCCTTCCGCAGTTTTTTAAACTGGTCAGCCAGCTCGGTATTAACAATGTCGAGCTGCGAAACGATATGCCCAGCGGACGCGTGACCGACGACCTCACCGGTGATGAGGTCAAAGCGCTGGCGCGTGAGTCAGGCATCCGGATTGCCACCATTAATGCGCTCTACCCGTTCAACCAGCTGAATGAAGAGGTGCTGCAGCGCGCCCGCCAGCTGTTAAGCGATGCGCAGGCGGTTGGCGCTGAAGCGCTGGTACTTTGTCCGCTCAATGACGGCACGCCCATCAGCGCCGCCGACACGATTCACGCGCTAAAAACCCTTGGCCCACTGTTCGCCGACGCGGGTATTCAGGGGCTGGTCGAGCCGCTGGGCTTTCCGCAAAGCTCACTGCGCTCAGCAACCCAGGCGCAGACGCTCATCCGTGAAGCAGGCGTGCCGTTCAGATTGCTGATCGATACCTTCCATCATCATCTGTTTGAGGATGCGGAGCAGACTTTCGAGCAGGAGATCGACATTCAGCAAATCGGTCTGGTTCATCTTTCCGGCGTCACCGACCCACGCGCGGTCAGTCAGCTCACCGACGAAGAGCGCATCATGCTCAGCGCAGATGACAGATTGCGCAGCAAACAGCAGGTCGAACGACTGGAGAAGATGGGTTACACCGGCCTTTACGCCTTTGAGCCGTTCTCCTCAGTGATGAACAGCTGGCAGGAAGCGGACATCACCCGCGAAATTCGCGACAGCATCCAGCTGTTAAACCACTCAGCTTAAGGGAACCATCATGACAATTAACATTGGTGTAATCGGCACCGGCGCAATCGGCCGTGAACATATCCGTCGTTGCAGTACCGTTTTACAGAATGCGCGCGTGGTGGCACTCAACGACATTAACCGCGACAACTGCCAGCAGATTGTGAATGCGCTGACGCCGGAAGCACGTATTTATGACAATGCGATCGATCTGATCAACGATCCGCAGGTTAACGCGGTGCTGGTCACCTCCTGGGGTCCGACGCATGAGGCCTTTGTGCTGGCCTGTATCGAGGCGGGCAAGGCGGTGTTCTGTGAGAAACCACTGGCGGTCACCGCTCAGGGCTGTATGAACATTGTGGAAGCAGAAATTAAAGCCGGACGTCAGCTGGTGCAGGTCGGCTTTATGCGCCCCTATGACAGCGGCTACCGTGCACTGAAAGCGGTGATCGATAGCGGTGAGATTGGCGAGCCTTTAATGCTGCATTGCGCGCACCGCAACCCGGAAGTGGGCGACAGCTACACCACCGACATGGCGATCACCGACACGTTAATCCATGAACTGGATGTGCTGCGCTGGCTGCTGAATGATGACTATGCCAGCGTGCAGGTAATCTTCCCGCGTAAAACCCGCAAGGCATCGTCACACCTGCGCGATCCGCAAATCGTGTTGCTGGAGACCACCAAAGGCGCACGTATCGATGTCGAAATCTTCGTGAACTGTGAATATGGTTACGACATTCAGTGTGAAGTCGTGGGTGAAAGCGGCGTTGCTCGCCTGCCGGAACCCGTTTCTGTGCAGACGCGCAGCGCGGCAAAACTCTCTACCACCCTTCTCACTGACTGGAAAAAGCGCTTTATTGATGCCTATGACGTGGAGCTGCAGGCGTTTATCAACAACGTCATCAGCCGTGAGATGACAGGTCCTTCTGCGTGGGATGGCTACGCCGCTGCGGTAGCGGCGGATGCCTGCGTCGCGGCACAAACGTCCGGAGAGATTGTGCCGGTTAAGATGGCAGATAAACCGGCGTTTTATCGCTGACAGAAACAGTGCACGGCGGGCCCGCCGTGCATTCCCTTCTCCATTTCCCCGTTTATCAGCAGCGCGTCACGCTCCGGGACACCCGCCGATACGCACAGAAAAGGGCTGCTGGCCTATCACGGTGCCGTGATTACAATGGCTACACGCCGGTTTTGCGCACGCCCTTGCGCGCTGTTGTTGCTGGTAACCGGTGCACTCATGCCCAATCCACGCGTGACAATGTTTTCTCGCGGAATCGCCGCACCTTCCGCCCACTGCGCCGCTACCGCATTCGCTCTTTTAAACGACAGCTGCTGGTTATAATCGGGTTTGCCGTAATTGTCGGTATGTCCGTCGATGCGCACATGCTGAATGCCGGTCGACGCCAGATTTTTTGCCATCACCTGAAGAGTACTCTTGCTGGCAGGTGTCAGTTCTGATTCGTTTACCCCAAACAGAATCTTATCGGATAAACCTAATCCCCAGCCTTCCATGTTCTGCGTGAATCCGGCACTTTTCATCGCTGCGATTTGTGCCTCACTAAAACGCTCTTTCGACTGACAACCCAACAGAGCCAGAGTAAGCAGCATCAGGGAAATGTTCTTCTTCATATTCACGCCTTATTTACGCCTTATTTGTTCGCTTATTCCTGTACATATCCATATCGGCACGTTCGAGAATGGACTCAACCGTATCACCGCGCTGTGACCACGCATAGCCGATAGTCACTGAGGTCGTAATCGGCATGCCGTCTGCAACAACAATTTTTTCCAGCATGACGTTATGAATGCTCTGCATGAGTTGCTGTAACTGCTCCTCACTGGCGCGGCTGCTGACCAGCACGGCAAATTCATCCCCGCCTAAGCGGGCGACTAAATCCTGATCAGACGCCAGTGATAAGAGGCGCGATCCTATGGCTTTTAACACGTCATCCCCGGCAGCATGCCCCCAGTTATCATTGATGCTCTTGAAGCGATCGCCATCCAGAAACAGTAGCGCAAAACGCTCATGGGCATTTTGCTGCTCAAGGAGCTGAGTCAGTCGGGCAGAAAAGGCGCTGCGGTTAGCCAGGCCGGTCAGCGGGTCTTCCAGCGCTTTGGCGGCCAGCGAAAGATTGTCACGCATCAGCGACGCCTTGAGCGATTGCATCTCCATTAGCAGCGAATT
This sequence comes from Candidatus Pantoea rara, assembly GCF_051136265.1. Classification (NCBI taxonomy): domain Bacteria; kingdom Pseudomonadati; phylum Pseudomonadota; class Gammaproteobacteria; order Enterobacterales; family Erwiniaceae; genus Pantoea; species Candidatus Pantoea rara. The sequence continues at coordinate 319,848 of NZ_CP194943.1, forward strand.
CAGATCATCTGAAAAAAGCTGAAACTCCCGGATCGGGCCGCCCGGAATACGCAGTGAAAAATCGCCAGAATGAATTACATAGTGAATCGAACTGGTGATGGTGCGCAGCGTCGCAATCATTCCCCGATGCAGAAATTCACTTAACAGAAGCGAGATAAGCAGTACGCAGAGCATCCCGCTGGTCAGAATCATGAATGAGTAGCGGATAAAACTGACTGCACCGGACACGGTACCTTCCAGCGTCAACGTACCGACGGCGGCGTCAGCGTGAATGATATGGACGTTGAGGGGCTTGAGGTAAATCCACTCACGCAGCATACGCGAATACCAGCCCGTATTTTCCTGTTGCGCATTCCACTGGACCAGAACAATCTGATCCCGGGTAACCAGTTTTGCCGAGGCGTACATACCTTCATTACCAAGCCGTTCTATTTTATTACGTGCGTCGTAACTGTCGGCAAATACGGTAGCTGCCGTTAATGTGGTACTCAGAGTCGAGCCAATTAATTCGAGGTTCCGTTTCTCATAATTTTTAATAAACAGCAAGGACGTTGAGGAGAGCAACAGCCAGCACAACAGTAATATCACCGCAGAATTGATGGTGCTTATTTTCCGCAGTTTATTGCGGATTGAGGATTTGTCATGTCTTAATTTATCGAATTTCATCTTATTCGCTTCCCTCGCGGGAGAGCAAAAGCACATCCGGACTCACCCTGACACCGCTTCGGGTCAGCGAATCAAGGTTAACGGAAAAATGCGTATGGTCAGGTTGAAAAATCAGGCAAAAAGCGGCGCCCACAGTACACTCCGCATTGTTCTCTGCAAGCGTAAGAACGGCTCTTCCGTGAAACTGCTGAATAGCCTCCACCTGCTGCTGCGGCGTCTGATCGCCGAAATAGACGGCGTCGCAGCGATGCGACGCGATGTCGTTTACGTTAGCCAGATAGACCACGGTAAAGGTCGCCGCAGGAGATGCGGAATGTTGCGGCAAAGAGAGATGCCGCGCTGAAGATAAAGCACATAATTCAGGGTTTTTTAAACCCGGCCATTGGGTGAAGCTAATAATACCGCTGACAATACGATTGGCTTTGTCGTCTTTAATTTCGGCCCAGGCAAAATGAGGGAGTAGCAACAGAATAAGGGACGTAAAAACGATTTTCCAGATGTGACGCAGCAGAAGCAGCACATCGATTTCATGATGAATTTGATATTTATCTATCATACTGCGTTCCAGTAATACTACGCACGGCGGGAGACCTGAATAAGCGCGAAAATATTAGCACAGCGGCAGTTACAATTGCACACGGATTTTAATCAGTACCAGCCATGACTGTATTTTTATCGTTTATTCCTGATATTAATCTGGGCCATCATTACCCGTCTGGTTGAGGTGCAGTTAAGCCATCTGCCCAGCTTATGCGCGGTATCATGATGCGTTATTATCTGTCCGGCGTGATCTTATCTGGCGTAAGCGTCACGAATCAGATTGGTCGAAATAGGGTTTGAGAATGTCTTCCGTCCATTGCATAAAGGCCCTGACACGTCGCGACAGATTACGTCGGTGGGCGACAACAAATGAGGCACTGAGCGGCTCGGGACGCAGGTCCGGGAGGACTTCCACCAGCGCGCCGCGTTCTATAAAGGGCGCGAGTGTGGCGTAGCCGCCCTGAATCAGGCCCAGCCCGGCCAGTCCCGCCTCATGATAGGCTGGTACGCTGTTGACCCGCATCGCACCGGGTAACAGCAGCATTTTGTAGCCGTCATCGGCTGGATACTCCCATCCCTCAGGCTTTGAGCCAAAGCTCCGCTGGTAATGAACCATTTTGTGGCCCTGATTGCGCAGATCATCAATGGTCTGCGGCACCCCAACGCGTGCAAGATAGCCAGGGCTGGCGGCATTGATCATGCGAAGCTTTCCCAGCGGCCGGGCAATCAGCGTCTCATCCATGATCGGTCCCAGGCGGATGACACAGTCGAATCCTTCATGAACTAAATCAACCCGGCGGTCACTGCCTGAAAGCTCAATCTCCAGTTCAGGGTGGGCTTCCAGCAGCTGTGGCAAGGCGGGGATCACTACGCTCTGGGCCAGCACGGCTGGCATATCAACGCGTATCCTGCCCCGCAATGCTATCCCGTCGTGAGCGAACATGGTCTGTAACTCCTCGACTTCCGACAGCAGATCCCGTGCGCGTGCATAAAAAGCCCGTCCATCCTCCGTTAATTGTACGGTCCGCGTGGTGCGGTGCAGGAGCGTCGCGCCGGTCACCTTTTCAAGTTCCCGGACCACCAGTGATGCACGGCCTTTCTGGATCCCCAGGCTGTCAGCTGCCTGAGTGAAACTCTTCATTTCAGCCACACGCGCAAAAATCGTCAGTGCCTCGAGGTTTTTCATTGTTTCCCTTCAGAGTAACAGTGCGTAATTTTTTCCGTAATTTATCACCTTATTAATAGCAAATAGAGTGCTTTCACACCGCAGAATTCATACAACGCGACAACAAGGCAAACCTGCTCACAGAGAAAAGGTTTCCCCTTCAGGAAGGAGAGAGAAATGAACAAAGGTTATTTAATCGCTCACGTGACCGTATCAGATCCTGATGCCTATGCTGAATATGCCAGAGCAGCTGGCGAGGCCATGCAGGCATTTAATCCAAAGATCGTTGCCTGGTCAGGGCAGTATGCAAATCTGGAGGGAGAGGCTCATGAACGGCATGTCGTTTTTGAGTTCAGCTCTTTTGACGAAGCCAGACGATTTTATGAAAGTCCTGCGTATCAGGCTGCCAGGCTGTTGCGCGCAGGGGCTGCACACGGGACGTTTGTGCTGGTCGAAGGAGCGAGTCTTTAAACACTTCATCGTCGTGTGCCGATGCAGACGCCAGTGAACCCTGGCCCACAGGATGTCGCCAGAATGCTGAGTGTTGTCTGACTTAACCGGTGAACACCGCTTTTTTTGTTCAGTTAATTGACGCTGCCTGACCACACTGTCGGTAAGGTAGCGTGCAACAGGCAAGAGGATGGCAGTGTCTGGCTTTGTGACTTCCGCAGAGCGCTTCAATCCTCCTCTGCTACTTTCATTAAAGCCACACAGATAAAATTTTCGCACAGACGCTCACTTTCGGGGCAGGTGCAGACCAAAGATATTCTGCCCGTTCTCGTGCCGATAGTAAGCCTTTCCACCATGCAGAGCGGCGATTGCGCGCACCAGCGACAGTCCCAGCCCACTTCCGGCCGTATGACGGACGTTATCGCCACGCCAGAAGCGTTCAAATAATTTTTCAGGCTCCTTCAGCTCTTCGCCCGCGTTTGACACCTCAACCTCAACAGAGTCAGCGTGATGATACGTGATGACCTGAATCGTGCCTTTTTCTGGAGAGTAACGAATGGCGTTGATCAACAAATTGCTTATCGCACGCTGGAACAGCATTTTGTCCGCGGTGAGGCTGCCTTCGGTGCTCAGCTCAATGACCTTTTCCTGCTCTTCCGCAACCGGTTCAAGAAAGTCGATCAGTGCTTCCAGCGCATCCTGTAGCAGGAAGTCCTGTTTATTAAGTCTGATATTGTGGTGCGTCGCGCGCGCCAGGAAGAGAATGTTTTCAGTCAGACGCGACAGACTCTCCAGCTCTTCAATGTTGCCTTCAATCAGCGTCTGATATTCAACGGTAGAACGTTCATGACCCAGCGCAACCTGATTCTGGCCCAGTAACACATTAATGGGCGTGCGGATTTCGTGCGCCAGATCGTCGGCAAATTGGGTCAGCCGGATAAAGTCCGTAGATAAGCGCTGACGCATAGCGTTAAGCGCGTTGCCAATCGGTAGCAGCTCTTGCGGAATAGCCTGAAGCGGCACGGGCTGATTTAACCGATCACTGGCCGTTTCTGCCACGATCTTACTTAACCTGCCGATCGCCCTTAGCCCTCTGCGAATCAGCAGCGGACTGACAGCGGCGCACAGCAAAATGGCCGCCAGTGATACCAGAATGCTTTGCTGGCGATAACGTTCCAGCATTAGTGCTCGCTCCCGCGCGACCCTGGCGAGCGTAATGGTTACCGGCCCGAGTGATGAGTTTGCCTGCAAGCTTAACGCCGACGCCTCAGTCTTATCTGCATTAATCCAGCGGTACAGCTGTTTTTCACTGGGTGGAGTGCTGGCTGGCGTGGGCGAGATCGCGGGTAACGTTATCCCGGTATGATTAATACTGACGTTTTGCTCATGTTGCGAGCGGATGCTGAGAATGTCCTGATGGATATCGACCATCCGATTGAAGTAGAGCGGCAGCGAGCTGGGATGGGCACCATCTTCAAGCAGTTGTCTTAACTGCGCCGCCCGGTTGATCAGCGTTTGATCGTCCCGCCATACCAGTTCGCTGCGTAAAGCTTTATACAGAATCAGGCTAATGCCGCCACAGGCCATCGCCATGATTAGCGTAAAAATCACTGTCAGCCGCAGCGTCAGAGACGGGCTAGTCACCCTCAATCCCCTTTTTGGACAGGCAGTATCCCATGCCCCTTACCGTTGTGATGAGCTTTTGAGGAAAGGGATCATCGACTTTACGGCGCAAACGGCGGATAGCAACATCGACGATGTTGGTTTCACTGTCGAAATTAACCCCCCATATCTCGCTGGCCAGCAGCGTCCGGGGCAGAATCTCACCGTGGCGGCTGGCGAGCAGCCACAACAGCATGAACTCTTTACGCGTCAGCGTCAGAGTGACGCTGTCACGTATAAACTGAAAGCGCGCTGAGTCCATCACAAGACCGCCCACCTGCAGTACGCTACTGTGCGGCTGCTGCTGCCGAAGTTGGTTTCTCACACGAGCCAGAAGCTCCGCAAAAGAAAACGGCTTAACCAGGTAATCATTGGCTCCCAGTTCCAGCCCTTTCACCCGATCATCCACCGAGTCTCTTGCTGTCAGACAAATCACCGGAGTCTGACTGGCGGTACGCAAGGTTTTCAGCACCTGCCACCCATCCATTCCCGGCAGCATAATATCCAGTATCACCAGACTGTAGGGATGTGACAGCCCGAGATGCAGGCCATCCCGTCCATCTGCGGCGTAATCCACGATGTAGCCCGCTTCTTCCAGCCCCTTACGCACCCAGGCGCTCGCCTTCTGGTTATCTTCGATCAGTAATAGTTTCATCGGCGCAGTTTGCCATGAAATTTATGACCGCCCCAGCGTTTCAGCGCCAGATGACAATATGGTCATCTTTCTGTCAGGCAGAACGAACAACCGTACCGGTATAACAGCGGGGTGATTAACACCGGAGTATTAAATAATGAAAAAGAATCTCACTGCCCTGGCCTTCGCTGCGTTGCTTGCCGTTCCCGCGGTCAGCTTCGCTGCCAGTAAAAATCCGCTGAGCGTTCACGTGCTGAACCAGCAAACCGGCCTTCCGGCCTCAGAGGTTGAGGTGATGCTTGAACAGAAACAGGGAGAAAGCTGGAAAGTACTGAATACCGCCAATACCAACGAGCAGGGTCGGATTGATGCCCTTTGGCCAGCAAAGCCTTTTGAAGCGGGTGATTATCGGGTGATTTTTAAAACCGGTCACTATTTTGTGGTACATCATCAGAAGAGCTTTTTCCCCGAAATCCCGGTGGAGTTCCATATCACCAATACCACTACCACCTATCACATTCCGTTGCTGCTCAGTCAGTACGGTTACTCCACCTATCGCGGGAGCTGAAATAAATGAAACGTTTACTGCTGGCATTGATGCTGACAACCGGACCTGCCGTGGCGCTCGCTGCTGAACCAGCCTCCGTCTATGACATGACGCAGGCGCTGAGTAACCAACTGGCAACGGAGGCCTTGTCCGCCTGCCATAATATGCATCGTCAGGGCGTAGTCGCCGTGGTGGATCGGGGTGGAAACCTGGTCACGCTGATGCGGGACGATAACGTGGGTCCTCACAACACCCAGGCAGCCTGGCGAAAAGCGTTTACTGCGCTCTCCACCAAAACGCCGACCAGACAACTGACCATAAAAGCGCAATCATCACCGGAAAGCGTCAACCTGAATACGGTTAATGAACTCTTGCTGCTTGGTGGTGGTGTTCCCGTGCAGTATCGAGGCCAGTGGATCGGCGCTATTGGCATGGCAGGCACCGGTGGCGCGGAGTCAGACGATCACTGTGGGACCGAAGCGATTAACAAAGTGCTGGGTAACAGCAAGCAACCGTAATCATGATGAACGCGTGGCGGGTATATTACTGCCAGACATGGGGAAGAAACAGTTCCCCATGCTGTTCAAATACGTCGCCGCCAGAACGTCTGCTAGGTTCCAGAAACGGACGCTATAAACGACTTCTATGTTGAATATCGGAAGCCGACATCGATGAGATCTTATGGTAAATCGAGTGTTGTCATGTGCCTGGTGGGTTGTTTATCAAAAATGACTAAGAGAGTCTCTTTGGTAATAACAATCAGGAAGGCGACTATGAAGATAACGAAGATTGACCACATACACGTCTACGTCGGGAACATTGAACTGGCAGAACGCTGGTACCAGGAGGTTCCTGGCTTTTCCCGCGACGACTCGCTGTACTTCTGGTTTGAGCAGGGAGGGCCGCTAGTTATCAGAAATAACGGCGCATCACTTTCCCTGTTTCTCAGGAAAAATCAGCATCCCGGGCATACGGTGGCTTTCGCCGTAGAAGCGGCTGCGTTTCTCAGTTTTGTGCCTGCTCTCAACGCTAAAGGCATCCCGTTTACCGTATGCGATCACGATGTATCTATGTCCGTGTACTTTAACGATCTTAGCGATAATAAGATTGAGCTGACCAGTTATGAATATCTTCTGGCAAAGCAGCTATTGGAGAGCATTGTATAGCTTTCTCCATTAACTGAAGTCGGAGCGCAATAGGGTTGTTATGTATAATTTGCATAACATCCCTACCCTGTGATTTTGGCGTCCGTTTTTCGCTCATAGCTGACTTGCCCCTGAATAATGACTCATACCCACGCACAAGACAGGTGCTTGCAGCGGGAATCGCTGGTTTTCCAGCGGCCCCTATAACGCCGTCCCGGCACGTATCAAATACATGTCCGGGAGGGCCCACTTCTGGTTTCACTATGAATGTTGACACCTGCAACATCCTGCCCACAAGAGAGTGAAAATCATGCCTGAAACCGATTAAGGTCCACAAGTTGTCGCAGCATCTCGATATGAATCGGCTTATCATTAAGCGCCGGTATGTACGTAAAGGATGTACCCCCCGCATGCATAAAAATCTCCCTGTTCTGCTCATCAAGCTCCTCAAGGGTTTCTAAACAGTCTGATGCGAACCCAGGGCTGATGACATGCAGGCTTTTTATTCCTTCATTCGGTAGATTTTTAATCGTCTCATCAGTATAAGGCGTTAACCATGGCTCTCTGCCGAATCTTGACTGGAACGTCATCACTATTTTCAATGACGGCATATTGATTGCTTCAATGAGTAATTTTGTCGTTAACTCACATCTTTGAGGGTATTGGTCCCCCTCTTTGACAAACCTGACCGGTATACCATGATATGAAATCAACAATGCATCTGGAATGCCGTTAGCTTCGAAAGATGCCTGAACGGATGCTCTTAACGCTTCAATGTAGGCAGGGTGATCGGCATAGTCATTGATGAAATTTATAGAGGGTGTATACCGGTTCTTCATTACCTGCAGGTGACGACTCACACTATCCCAAACGGAAGAAACGGTCGAAGATGAAAACTGCGGATACAAAGGAATGACGATAATTTTATCGACGCCTTTTTCCAGTAGCCTGTCAATTGCACCACCTATACTCGGCTCGCCATAACTCATCCCCAGCTCAACGGGCATACCTGTCACTTCTTCAAGCGCACGGGCTTGCCTGACGCTGTAAACCATGAGAGGAGAACCTTCCTCCATCCAAATCGAAGAATATAATTTCGCCACTCGTTTTGCACGTAATGGGATAATCACGCCATGTAGAATGGGGCACCAAATGATTCTCGGTAAGTCGACCACTCTGTAGTCATGCAGAAATTTAGATAAAAATTTCTTTACCGCAACAGGCGTTGGTTCTTTTGGTGTTCCAAGGTTAACAATCAAAACACCCTGTTTATTCGTCATTAGGTGGGGCCCTCAAAGCCATTGTCACTAATTCACTCATGTCAGTCACTCCGTAGCAGCTTATCTTAAAGGCCTCAATTTGACCTCATTTTACAGAAGTCATTGAAATGCAGATTTACTGTTTCACGGCTTATGATGCTATGAATCTGATTGCAGCCATCGCTTTGACTCAATGGTCATGATTTTAGGACATTTCATCAGTAAAAACATTACTTTCTCTATCGTCAGATTTAACCGGTGCGGGGTTACACGACGTCATTATTGACGTCGGCGTGTGGGGCTGGTTGGCTGGAGGAGGTGAGAAAAACCGCATCTGGATGCCTGCGCAGAAGCATGCCTTAGGGTTTATCTTTTTATGCGTATAAGTGATGAAGGCGACTGGCCTGCTCCCTGTTAATGCTTACAGAACGCTGTTAGCAATGTTCGCCTCTCACTCATTGCGGACAAAATATGCGCTGTTACCGTCCGCTTTGTGCCAGAAGCGGACGTTTACACAACCTCAATAAGCTCAAACCCTTCAAAAATGAGTTTCAATTCTCAGGAAAAGTGAAAAATATAATTTTTTGTGCTCTGATGAGAGTTGGCACAGCCTTTAAAAAAGGAGATCAGCATGCCTGTTTTTGTCTTTTTCAAAAGGAATTATCATATGCATGTGCTTGAAAAAAATGATAACGAAGGCGCATCGTCCTTAATTGAGAAAGGATTTGAAAAGCAATTTGAAGAAATCCAGTCACCTAACCAAGAAAAGGCTTTGAAACGCTTCTTGGATATTCGAAAAGATGAAACCGCTCTTGAATATGCTTTTTATTACGGTTCTGTGCTGGAAGGATTAGGTATACCGGGTGATTTCCCTAAAACTCATTGACGCTAAATTGGCCTGATGTCCATTAATTACTATGCGACTATGTTAACAGGCCTTCTTCTGTTGCACAGCAACTGCGAGTGTCCGCTTTTCGCTCTTAGCGGACCCTGAACTGCCGACAGCAATCGCGAAATTGCATTGCACCCTTACACCTGTATGTATCAGACCTTACCAGTCTTGGTATTCGCCCTACCCTCTGGACTCATCCTATTCCCTGCCTTCAGCGATGCACGCGGTGAGATATCGTATCAACCGGAAAGACACACAAAACGATTTACCTAACAAATGTTAGATAGGTATTGACGTACGTCAGGTTGCCCGCTAAGATTTGTTTACCTAACGTTAGTTAGGTTTCCCAGCCACTCACTTAAAGGATTGACCATGACTGCTAAACTTCACCTTTTCACCTCGCCTTCAGCTTTTCCGAACCCTCAGCGTCTACGCCTGTTCCTGCACGAAAAGGGCATCGCTGACCAATTTAATGAGACCATCTATGACATGTCTCCTGTAGGAGAACAGCGTGGCTGGCGTCACCTGAATATGAACCCGTGGGGCGAAACGCCCACCCTTCAACTGGCAGATGGTAGTTACATTTCCGAAACGGCTGCCATCGTCCGTTATCTGGACCAGGTTTATCCTGGTCGCAGGATCATGGGGGAGACAGCACTGGAACAGGGTCTGGATAACATGTGGGATAACCGGGTGTGGGTGCATATTCTGTATCGCATCGTTACTGCGTTTCACGTGTTGCACACCGGTCTCGGCTTTAAGCTGGAACTGACCAAAAATGAGGCGTGGGGCGAACACTGCCGTAAGGAAGCTTTGGCTCACGCCGCACTGGTCAATCGCCACCTTTCAGACGGCCGCGAATGGCTGCTTGGCGGCAATGAACCGACCTTTTCGGACATAACGCTGGCAACCGCGATCGCCTTCTCGAAATTCCCGGTCAATGCCACTCCACTGGACGAGCGTTTTGAGTTCTTAGATGCGTACTGGCAGCGCTGGACAAAACGTCCCGCTTTCCAGGCGGCCTACTCTGATCGCAACAGCGGCATTCCTGAGCTGGATTCGCCAGCCCAGTAAGCGCTTCTCAATCAACACTCCGGTACGCCGGGATCGCCATTCCCTGACTTTCCCGGTCACCGCCTTGTGCCTGATAGCGTCATTTGTCGATGCCGCTTGCCCGATTATGATGGAACGACATCTGCATGAACCCTCTGGAAGGAGTGAACTCATTGCGCTAACTGATAATCTACCTGTCAACCGTTAGGGGTTTGCTATAAAATAAGCTTACCAGTTTAAAAGATCCTACCAGGTCGGGAGGCACCAGGATGAGCACGAACTCAAAGGAAGCCATTTTGTTGGCGGCCAGGAAAATTGCCCAATCTCAGGGCTACAATGGTTTGAATTTCCGCGACCTCGCGCAAGAGGTTGGTATCAAAGCGGCGAGTATTTACTACCATTTCCCAAGCAAAGCCGAGCTGGGTGTTGCCGTTGCCAGACGATATTGGGAGGATGGCGCGCTTGCACTTGAGATGATCGAATCAGAAAGTCCCTCTCCGCTTGACGCTCTGCATCGCTTTCCTGAAATCTTCCGAAGATCGCTTGAGGCCGACAATCGTCTCTGTCTGGGCAGTTTCATGGGCGCTGAAAAAGATAATTTACCTGTTGAATTGACCAAAGAAATCCAGACCTTTGCTGATGTCAATATTGCGTGGCTAAACAAGCTTCTGCTGGCTGCGGAGGTGTGCGAATCAAGTGAGAGTGAATCCAGAGCACGCGCAATTTTCGCAGCTATTGTTGGTGCCCAGCTTTTTGCCAGAAGTCGCTCAGATATCTCGCTTTTCGATGCACTGGTCGACTCATACCGCGCGTTCGGACCTCTGCCGGCTTAGCAACTGCCAGCAATGCGGTTCCATGAACGGGCAGCTTTGCCGCATGCGCCCTCAATGCGAAGCGGCGCCCGATCGTGCATGTGCTTTTACACTCAGGAATGCATCACTTTTGCCAACGGTTCGTAACGATGAGCCCACTATCTATGCCATCTATGCTGATACGCAATGTGGGCTCTTCAGAAGAACGCTTACGTATTATCTGACCCCGCGCCTGTTAAGCTAAACCGGAAAACGATCCACCTGGCACAGGGAGTCAATTTGCGTTCTTCGTTTCATAGCGACATCCAAACTTCTTTAAGAATAGCGTTTGTGACCCATTAAGTTCCAGTCTCACAGCAGACAGAGTGCTAGCGCGCATGTCCGCTTTGTGGCAGAAGCGGACGTTGATATCCGATCATTACCTGATAACTTTAAACCGGTTTTCGCTATTATTTCAGGTTGCGCGTATATGTACGGGCAGCAGCATCATGTGTCTGGCCTGCAGAAGAATTCCACTGAAAGCCGGTCTTCGCCTCGATTCCCGGACGCAGCCGCTGCTCATCGGTGTAATCTTCCCGGGAGTGAAAAAACAACGGCGTTTCCTGCTCAATTTGACGCAGCCGGGTGGCCCACTGCTCCAGATATGCTTCTCTGTTTTCCTGCGATGTATTATCCGCCATCCATGCCATAAAAGGCAGCAGAACGTCGAAACCGGCGTAATGAAAAATGCCGTTATGGACCGGCCAGAAGATATGGTTGATATCGCCGTCCACGCCATCAGGTTCGTAAAGCGAAGAAGCGGTGCCCGTTGTGGCGCAAATCATGGCGCGTTTGCCCCTGAAGATGCCTGAATCATATTTTCGTCCGCTCTTATAGGCGAAGCCACGGGTAAACGTGCGGTCAACCCACCCCTTCATGATGGCGGGCATGCCAAACCACCACACCGGGAACTGGAAAATCATCAGATCGCACCACTGCATTTTTTCCTGCTCAGCGCGCACGTCGGGCGTGGCGCCGGTTGTGGCTTCCATCAGCTCTTGCTCTTTCGGGGCGTTAAAGAAGCCGGGATCGACGCGTTCACCGGGAATGTCATCTGCATCAAGCTGGCTTTTCCAGCCCATACGGTACAGGTCGCTGACCTGAACATCGTGTCCGGCCGCGTTCAGGGTGTTTACGGCGGCGTCTTTAAGCGCGCCGTTAAACGATTGCGGTTCCGGGTGGGCAAAAACGATAAGAACTTTCATGGATTTCTCCCTGTTGACTGACGATGGGCCTCAGCAGGCCGTCCGAATTTCGTGATAAACCACGGCCAGCCGCTGACAATGACTATGCCGCTCAGAATCAGTAATGTGCCCCAGATGAAGCCCGGCTGAGGCTGCTCGTTGAGAAACAGCATACCCGCCAGGACGCCGAAAACGGGCGTCATAAACGACAGTACGCCGAGCTGTGAGGCCAGATAAGTTTTCATCAGGCTGAACCAGGTCAGATAGCTGGCAAACCCCACGATAAAAATCTGGAAAAGCAGGTTCAGACTCCCGTTAACGCCCGGTCTGAAATGAAGCTGACCGCTGAACAGTGCGTAAAGCAGTAGTAAAATCCCGGCGCCGGTCAGCTGATAAAAGAGGGTATGTGATGCCGGAGCCTGACTCAGTGCAGTACAGCGCACCACGACAGTAGTGGCTCCCCAGGCCAGGCCAGCCAGCAGGCCCATCGCGTCACCGGTAAGCATCTTAACCACGTCACCGCTGCCGCTGTTGCCTGACAGAAACGCCACCGCAATGCCGGAAAACGCGACAAAAATACCTGCCCACTGCGCCGGTACGAGCCGCTCATCCGGATGAAACAGCTGCAGACCGACAGCGGCAAAGGCGGGGGCAGTGTAGAGAAACACGGCCATATGAGATGCGGAGGTAAAACGTAACCCTTCAGCAACAAACAGAAATTCCAGAGCAAACAGTAGCCCCACCACACATCCGGCCATCAGATATGGGCGGGACTGACGCAGTGATTCTTTTCTGCAGGTCATTACGACCAGCACAAGCAGAGCGGCAATCCCTGAACGGAGGGCAACCTGCAGTACAGGTGATATCTCATCCGCCACGCCTTTAATGGCAACCTGCTGTACACCCCATATGATGCACAGCATTGTCATTATTCCGCCTGCACGCAGGTCCGCATTTTTTCGCTTTAAAGTCACGTCACTCTCCTGAAAATTTCAGTATGGCAGTGACGCGGATAAGGCATATAGTTTGAAAAGGACATTTTATAGCGTAAAACAGCAGGGGAATATATGAGTCTCACGGCATCTGTAATGCGTAACAAAAAGCTTATTGCGCCACCCTTCACGCGGGAGTTGCCGGGCCCGGCGTGGTTCCGGGTCGCTGACATGCCCGCCGGGGCTACTTATCCGGTGCATTCACATCCGTGGGGGGAGTTTGTCTATTCCTTCAGCGGAGTCATGGAGGTCAGGCTGGAAACCGATCACCTTACTGCGCCGGCCCACTATGGGATATGGCTGCCTCCGGGGGTTGTACATGAAGGGCTGAACCGCTATTCGGCTACCCACTGTTCACTTTATCTGATGCCTGAACTTTGCCAGGGCATGCCCGAAGCGCCCTGTGCTCTGGAGGTGAATTCACTGACCATTGCCATACTTGAGCACCTTCGTATGCATCCTCTCGCCTTGCCCCTTTCACAGCAAAATCACCGTCTCCTTGATGTGCTCCGGGACCAGCTGAGAACCGCAACGCGTTACAAAAATTTTCTACCCTATTCTGATGACCCGCTGCTTACGGTTATTCTGGAAAGACTCGAAAAAAATCCTGCGGATAATATACCTCTGGCAAAGCTGGCCTCCTTATCGGGCACGACAATAAGGACGCTGAACCGAAAATGTCAGGAAGCGCTCGGTATGCCGCTGAACGAGTGGCGTCAGCGAATGCGCGTGGTTAAGGCCATACACTTACTGGAAAAGGGCGGAAAAGTGGAGAACGTGGCCTTCGAAGTGGGTTATAGCAGCGCGTCATCGTTTATTGCCATGTTTCAGCGGCAGACCGGAATAACACCTGGTCAGGCGAGCAGCGCGCAGCCTCTCTTTTGAATGCGTCATTATCGTCTACGCGAAGTCAGCCAATCCTGATTCCGATATTTCGCTGCCATTTCCGTTGCGGCAGAACGTCCGATTTTCGCTCTAAGCAGACCTGCTACCGGTCTCGGTCCGCTTTGTGCCAGAAGCGGACGTTACTAATATCATGGTGTATTTATCAACGGGGAGCAGGTCAGCTCCAAATGGACATAGCACCGCAGAAACGCGCAAAGGGCGGCTGCGATGTTGCGGCTAAGTAGATTTTTGTTAAAAGCTGTACCTCACATACAGAATCAGTGCATGCTTCATGTCAAAACTTCACAGGCAGTGAAACTTATAAACAAGGAATTTACACGTGATTGACTTTACTCGCCTTGTCGAGCGCTATGAACAGCTCAACTCCCTGCTACGGCCTCCTGAAAATATCGTCGAAAAGCAACTTAATGAGTTGTATATCAAGGCATATAAACCAAAAACGACTGTAGATGAGGTTCTTATCGTGTACCACGGTGGTGGGGTTAACTCTGACGCGGGGTACGAAATATTTGCTCAACAGTTAAGTTACACTCTGCCCGTCTGTGTTTGTCTTGTAGATATCCGTGGGCACGGTCGTTCGGCTGGGATCCGGGGAGATGCTTCAAGCCCTGATCAAATCTGGTGGGATGTTGATGCCGTCATTGATTATGTACGAGCCTGTTTCATTGATGCCAGGATTCACGTGCCTGGGCACTCCAGTGGCGGCGGCATGCTGATAAATTACTTCACTAAACACTCTCTATCGCGGGTTGTTGAAGGCCTGATCCTGCTTGCCCCTGCATTAGGCCCTTTTTCACCATCAAATCTGAACCGCGATTTTTCCATTCCCTTTGCATCAGTTAACCACTGGCCCTTCATAATCAATGCAGTAAGTGCGGGGTTTCTTTGTGGACGTCTTACGGGAGTAAAGCTTCATTTCCCCTGTGAGATAATCAATTCGAGGCCTGACTTTGTTCAGACATATAGCGTTAATATGGCTAATGCCCTCACCCCCCGCAATCCTGAAAAGCAACTTAGAGAGATCTCTATTCCAGTAAAAATCATGCTTGCTGAGCATGATGAACTGTTTGATGTAAGCCGAATGGATGAGTTTTTCAGGAGCTGCACCAATCCAAATATAAGCTGTCAGGTTGTGGAAAATAGTACGCATCTCGATTGTATTTTTGAGATAACGGATAGTATAAGGGAACACTTCACTGACCTGGCTTCAGAAATGTGATGCCTGAAAAGGAGTGTTTCGCTCGCGGTCGGGGTTGGGTTGTCTGTCGGGTGACGCAACCATCATGACTCACTGCGATAAAGTTCCAGCATCAGGCAAATCAGAGCGCGTGATTCGCAGTAGAGTAACTGCCCCGCGTTCTATTTATACAGACCACCTGTTTCGACGGTGAGCGGCTAAAACCGCCCTATGAGATGCCGGCCATCAGACATAGCCCATCATTTTTAACAGCGACTGCACCTGATTCATCGCTTCGCTGCGATGGGTGACACCCAGCTTCTGATAGAGATTGCGGATGTGGGTTTTGATGGTAGTCGACGCGACTGCCAGCTCACCGGCGATTTGATCGTTGCTGTAGCCGGAATAGATCAGCCCCAGCACCTGCCATTCACGCTGCGTCAGCGGGCTGGTTCGAATCAGTTCCGGCACGTCAGGATGGTTGAGTAACCGGCTGACAAAACCTTCATCGAAATGGGCGAATTTGTGACGGTGATATTTGTTGATCTCCAGCAGGATGCGGCGGGCGCGATGGCTGTCCAGCTCATTCAGGGTATTTAACTGAATCAGCTGACGTAGTTGCTGCGCCATCATCTCGCCTTCAATCACAAAATGGCTGATAAAGCCGGTGCTGCGCGCCAGTTTCAGCGCGTCAATCAGCACGCGCTGCGCCTCCGCTTTGCGGTTGGTCTGCCAGTAGATCTGATTCAGCAGCAGCAGGTTACGGTTTAAGTCGCTCATCAGACGCAGGGCGCGGGCATTTTCATTCAGCTCCTCCAGCACCACTTCCGCCTGGCTGACGTCACCCAGCAGGATCTGCGCGCGGGCGATGTTCCGCCACTGCCCCTGCAAAAAATGGTTGTTGGCGAAGGCGGGCTTGGGTGTCTGTCGCATCCAGTCGCGGGCGTTCTGACTGTCGCCGGTCATCTGCCAGTAGATCACCCGGACTTTATCGGCATTAGCGATCCAGTCGCTGTGCCAGTTGCCATTATTCAGCAGATTTTCCAGCCGGTTCAGATAGCTGCGGGCGTTATCAATGTTGCCGCGCGCGAGGGAGCACTGCACCAGCAGCCCCAGACACTGAATCTGCTGTTGCGGCTGGTAACCGTTCAGCACGTTGATCCCTTCGCGGGCCGCCTGCTCCGCTTCTTCCAGTCGGCCCCAGGCCCATAGCAGCTGAGCGCGAATGCGCAGCAGAAACTCATGCAGCGGGAACTGTGCCAGATGCTGCTCTTCTACCAGTACAAAGGCGCGGCTCTGGATCTCATAGGCGGCCTGCAAAAAGCCCTGCGCAAACAGAATCTCGCTCTGCTGAATCATGCTCCAGAGCGCGTAGTGCCACACTTCATCACGACGGGCCATCTGTTCAGTCTGCCGCATCAGCTTGAGTGAATCGTCCAGCTCGCCTTTGCAGTGCATCACTTCGCCATGTACGGAGGTCGCCACAATGCGGCTGTAGTGACGGCTGGCTGGCAGCGTGTCGAGCGCCACTTTGGCCAGCCGCTCCGCTTCATCAGTATTGCCATCGTTGATCGCCACCTGAGCACGCAACGCATTAAATTCACCGCGAAGGGCCGCATCGATCTCGCAGCGGCTGGCCTGCTCAAAGCGGGCCAGCAGACTGTCCACTTCAGAGAAACGATGCTGAGTCTGCATCAGCCACGCCTGCAGCAGCACCAGCATCGGGTTCTCCAGCATCATCTCCCACGGCAGCGCTTTCAGGGAATTCTCCAGCAGCGGCAGCTCACTCTGATTAAACAGCGTCCAGGCATGCTTCAGCAGCACGTCCCGCAGCATGGATGCATCACCGGAGGCGAGTGCATGATGAATCGCCTCGCCAGGAAAACCCTGCGCCATCCAGCTCTCGGCCGCAGCCCGATGCAGCACAGGCAGCTCCGCCGCCAGTTCCCATTGACAGCGTTGGCGCAGGAAGTTACCAAACAGTGGGTGGTAGCTGAACCAGCAGCCGGAGTCGTCCATGCGCTGCAGAAATAGCCCCTGCCGCTCGATCTCTTCCAGCCGCATCTGACCGTTCTCTTCACGGGTCACGCAGGCAATCAGCTCATCGTTCATTGAACGCAGCAGCGCGGTTTTCAGTAAGAAGTGGCGGGTGGGCAGATCGACATTATCCAGCACCTCTTCCACCAGATAGTCGGCAAGATGGCTGGCATTAATGCCGGAGAGACGCCGGGCGGAATGCTGAGCCGAACTGGCACCCTGTCGCGCCGACAGCACGATCAGTTGCAGTGCTGTCGCCCAGCCCGCAACATCATCACAGAGTCGGCTGCTCTCGTCGCTTTCCAGCGGTGCCGCCAGCCGGCAGTCAAAAAACTGCTGGGCCTCCTGATGGGTAAAAGCGAGCTGCTGGCTGCCCAGCTCTATCAGTTGCTCACGCACCCGCAGGTTAGCGATACCGAGCTGCGGCAGATTACGTGACATCAGAATCAGCGTCAGATTTTCAGGCTGATGGCGCAGGAAAAAGCGCATCGCGTCGTGAATCGCCGGATTGGTGATCAGATGGTAATCATCAACAATCAGCCACAGCGGCTGCTGCCACTCCACCAGCTCAATAAAGAGCTGAGAAAACAGCGCATTGAGATTCACATATTGCCGCTTCTGCGCCAGCAGTTCACTGCGGGGACAGCCGCCGTGAGTGGCCTGTTGCAGTGCCGCAATCAGGTAATCGGCAAAGCGCTCTGGCTGATTATCGCCCTCATCTAAAGAAACCCAGCCCAGATCGCTTTTGCTCGCCGCCCACTGCGACACCAAAGTGGTTTTACCGTAGCCCGCAGGACTGGTGACCAGCACCAGCCGATAGTTACCGGCAGCGGTGAGCTTTTGGAGCAATCTTTCACGGATGACGGTGCCCTGAAGACGGACCGGGCGACTGAGTTTGGCGGGTATTAGCATGGGCGCGCGTTTCTCCATTCGTCGAGCGCATCATTATTTTACGCTTCGTAATTATTCCTTACACAGGTTCAGCATTTCGTCTGATGAATGCAAGCAAACCCATTAACTAAACTTTACAAAAGCGTGCGCTATCACACTCCTTCACCGATTTAGGAATTGCCTCATCCTCTCCACCCTCCCTATCCTCCTGCGCTAATTCTTTTCGGGAGGATGAGCGTAAGTTTCCTCACGGGCAGACTGTCGTCACATTGACCCATTTTCTGTTTTTACAGGACATCAACCATGACACAGCCCGAATTCAACCCGCTTCAGTTCAATGCTGCCCTGACCCGTCAGTGGCAGCGTTTTGGCCTGCGCGATGCGCAGGAGATGACACATGCACAGTGGTGGCAGGCACTCAGCGGTGCACTGGCCGACATGCTGGCCGCGCAGCCTGCTCCCCCAGCCCCGACAGAACTGCGTCATGTGAACTATCTGTCGATGGAGTTTCTGATGGGTCGCCTGACCGGCAATAACCTTCTGAATCTGGGCTGGTATAACGCGGTTAACGACGCGCTCTCTGAGTGGAATATTTCACTGACCGACGTGCTGGAAAATGAAACCGATCCGGCGCTGGGGAACGGCGGCCTGGGTCGTCTGGCGGCCTGTTTTCTGGATTCCATGGCGAATGTGGGTCAGCCCGCTACTGGCTACGGTCTGAACTATCAGTATGGTCTGTTTCGCCAGCGTTTTGAACAGGGCGCGCAGGTCGAAGGGCCGGATGACTGGCAGCGCGATAGCTATCCGTGGTTTAACCATAACGCCGCGCTGAACGTGCGTGTCGGACTGGGCGGTAAAGTGGTGACGGTTGCGGGTCAGCCGCAGTGGCAACCGGCGTTTGAGCTGCTCGGCGAAGCCTGGGATTTGCCGGTAGTCGGTTTTGAGAATGGCATCAGCCAGCCACTGCGTTTGTGGCAGGCGAAACATGCTCAGCCGTTCAACCTCAGCCGCTTTAACGACGGCGATTTTCTGCGTGCGGAGCAACAGGGCATTGATGCAGAAAAACTCACCAAAGTGCTCTACCCCAATGACAATCATCAGAACGGTAAAAAACTGCGTCTGATGCAGCAATATTTTCAGTGCGCCTGTGCGCTGGCAGACATTCTGCGTCGCCACCATCTGGCCGGACGCAGCATCGAAACGCTGGCCGATCACGAAGTCATCCAGCTGAACGACACCCATCCGACGCTGGCGATTCCGGAGCTGATGCGTCTGCTGCTGGATGAGCATCAACTTAGCTGGGAGCGCGCGTGGCAGATCACCCAGCATACCTTTGCCTACACCAATCACACGCTGATGCCGGAGGCGCTGGAGTGCTGGGATGTGCGCCTGGTGCGCAGTCTGCTGCCGCGCCATATGATGATCATTAATACTCTGAATGCGCAGCTGAAAACGGCTGTCACATCGCGCTGGCCGGACGATGACGCAAAATGGGGGAAACTGGCGCTGGTGCACAATAACCAGCTCCGCATGGCCAACCTTTGCGTCACCAGTGGCTTCGCGGTCAATGGTGTCGCGGCGCTGCACTCGAAACTGGTGGTACAGGATCTCTTCCCGGAATATCACCAGATGTGGCCGGAGAAATTCCATAACGTGACCAATGGCATTACACCGCGCCGCTGGATTAATCAGTGCAACCCGGCGCTGAGTGCGCTGATTAGCCGAACGCTGCAAAAGCCCTGGCTGAACGATCTTGATGCCCTGCAGGGGCTGGAAGCCTTTGCGGATGACGCCACGTTCCGCGCGGAATATCGCACCATCAAACAGCAGAATAAACAGGCGCTGGTCGGCTGGATCAAAAACCGGACCGGCATCGAAATCGACCCCACCGCGCTGTTTGATGTGCAGATTAAGCGCCTGCATGAATACAAACGTCAGCATCTGAGCCTGCTGCACATCATTGCGCTGTGGCAGACACTGGTCACCGATCCGCAGGCGAACCGCGTACCGCGCGTGGTGCTGTTTGGCGCCAAAGCCGCACCAGGTTATGCGCTGGCAAAAAACATCATCTACGCCATCAACAAAGTGGCCGAGGTGATCAACCAGGATCCGCGCATCGGCGACCGCCTGAAGGTGGTGTTTATTCCCGATTACAACGTCTCCGTCGCCGAGCGGCTGATTCCGGCCGCTGACCTTTCTGAACAGATCTCAACTGCCGGTAAAGAAGCCTCCGGCACCGGTAACATGAAACTGGCGCTTAACGGTGCCCTGACCATCGGCACACTTGATGGGGCGAATGTTGAGATCGCTGAGCAGGTGGGCAGTGAAAACATCTTTATTTTCGGGCATACCGTGGAACAGGTGGTGGCCTTAAAAGCCAGTGGCTATGCTCCGGCGCAGTGGCGCAAAAAAGATCCGCAGCTCAATCAGGTGTTACAGGCACTGGAAGATGGCACCTTCAGTCAGGGCGATCTTCACGCTTTTGACGCAATGCTGCACAGTCTCGGCCCGGAAGGCGGCGATCCTTATCTGGTGCTGGCAGACTTCCAGCCCTACCTGCACGCGCAGGCGCAGGTTGAGCTGCTGTGGAGCGATCAGGAAGCCTGGACACGTGCCACCATCCTCAATACCGCACGCTGTGGCATGTTCAGCTCCGATCGCGCAATCCGCGATTATCAGCAACGCATCTGGCAAGCGAAACGCTAAGGAATGCCATGAAAACAGAACCTGTTATGGATGATTTTTCCCTGGCAGGCATCGCCGCTGAGTATATCAATGCTCACGGCAAGCCTCAGGCGATCCCAACCCTGACCCGCCAGCGTTTGCTGGCGGTGATGCAGCCTCCCCCTGCGCTGAGCACACCGCTGCCACCGGTGGTGATTTTCCGCAGCGGCGATCTGCTGAGCCTGTCGCCACAGCTGATTGACGATGCCCACTGGCATCTCACCCGCGAGTCGGGTGAGATCAGCTCGGGCCGCTGCCAGCCCGCGCAGCCGCTGCATCTGCCGCCGCTGCCCGAAGGCTATCATCAGCTGACGCTGCAACAGGGCGCGCAGCAGTGGTCGTGCCGGGTGATTATCGCCCCGGCCCGCTGTTATGAACCACCAGCCCTGCTGGCAGGTGAATCCCTGTGGGGCGCCTGCGTGCAGCTTTACACCCTGCGCTCCGCGCAGAACTGGGGCGTTGGCGACTTTGGCGATCTGCGCCGGATGCTGCCGGACGTCGCCGCACGTGGTGGCGCGTTTATCGGCCTTAATCCAGTCCATGCGCTGTTTCCCTCCAGCCCGGAAAGCGCCAGTCCTTACAGCCCTTCGTCACGGCGCTGGCTTAATGTGCTCTACATCGATGTCAGTGCGGTCACTGACTTCCAGTTGAGCGTGGCTGCGCAGGCCTGGTGGCAACAGCCCGAAACGCAGCAGACGCTGGAGCAGGCACGCGCAACTGAATGGGTCGATTATGCAGCGGTAACCCGACTCAAAATTCAGGCGTTAAGCCTGGCCTGGCCGCAGTTTACCCAGCGCGATGCCGCCGATCCTGAGGTGCAGGCATTTACCGCATTTATCCGTGAGGGTGGCGAAAGCTTGCAGCATCAGGCGCTGTTTGATGCGCTGCATGCCGACCAGATAGCGCAGGATAGCGGGCGCTGGGGCTGGCCAGTGTGGCCGGAGGCGTTTCAGAGTCCTGGCAGTCCGGCCGTAAAGACCTTCCTGGCGCAACATCAGGATCAGGTGCGCTTCTGGCTCTGGCTGCAGTGGCTGGCCGCGCAGCAGTTTGAAAGCTGCTGGGACGTCTGTCAGCAGCAGCAGATGCCCATCGGACTTTACCGCGATCTGGCGGTAGGTGTCGCACAGGGTGGCGCAGAGACCTGGAGCGAGCGCGATCTCTACTGTATGAATGCCAGCATCGGTGCGCCACCCGATATTCTCGGCCCACGCGGACAGGACTGGGGATTACCGCCCATGGATCCGCAGGTGATGCGACAGCGCGCCTGGGAGCCGTGGATCGCCCTGCTACGCGCCAACATGCGCCACTGCGGCGCGCTGCGTATCGATCATGTGATGGCGCTGATGCGGCTGTGGTGGATCCCGGCCGGTGAAAGCGCAATGCACGGGGCTTATGTGCACTATCCCATCGACGATATGCTGGCGATTCTGGCACTGGAAAGCCAGCGTCATCGCTGCATGGTGATTGGTGAAGACCTGGGCACCGTTCCGGAAGCGATTGTCGATAAGCTGAGGGATGGGGGCGTTTACTCCTACAAGGTGCTCTGGTTCGAACAGACCTCAGAAACCGGTTTTCGCCCGCCCGCCAGCTGGCCACGGCAGGCAATGGCTGTCGCCACCACGCATGACCTCCCGACACTGCGTGGCTGGTGGCAAAGTAACGATCTGACAACCGGCGCACAACTCGGTCTCTATCCGGACAAGGTGGTGCTGGCCGGGCTGTATCAGGATCGGCTTCGGGCTAAGCAGGCGCTGCTGAACAGTCTGCATCGGGTCGGCGCGCTGCCGAAACGTGCCGGACGCGATGCACGCCACACCGGCATGAGCAAAGCGTTAAACCGGGCGATGCAGCGCTATCTGGCAGACAGTCACAGCGCCCTGCTGGGCCTGCAACCAGAGGACTGGCTGGACATGGCCGCGCCGGTGAACATTCCCGGCACCAGTGATGAATATCCGAACTGGCGACGCAAGTTGAGCGTGCCGCTGGAGGCGCTATTCAGTGATTCGCAGACCGAAGGGTTGTTGCGCGATTTGACGGCACGACGGAAGGGGTCAGTGCGGAATTAAGCACTGACGTTCAGAACTCAGGAAGTATAAACCCTGGAACTATTCCAGGGTTTTAGAATCCGTTAGCTAACCTGGTTAGCATGACAACGCTCACCCCTCAACGTTCTCCTGACCGGCAACGTTAAGTAAGATCGGTTAAGGTCTCAACCCATTACATCCATGATTTACACGCCAAAAAAAGGTGCGCCAGAGCGCACCAGATGGAACAACATCAACAGTGTCGGGGCAGCTTCACCCCTTGCCTTTAACACTACTGATAAAGGTTTGCCGTGCAGAGGTAGACCCCAGCCGCTCGGCTTCATCCAGCAGTTTCAGCGCCTTGTCAATATTGCCGCTGTTCACCGCCTGGGTAATCTTCTGGTTAAAGTAACTCTCGGTGTCGCTCATGATCGGTTCCGCACGGGCTTTTGGCGCGGGCACGGCGGACGGTGCCGGTGCTGCGCTGTACGCTGCCGCTGGTGCGGTATTGCCGACGGTGACTGCACTCGCACCGGATGAACCAAACAGCGGCCCGACCAGGATCGAGGAGCCGGAACTGGTCTGCATCTTCAGCTTAATGGTGCCTTCGCGGCTGTGGCTGGCGACCGGATCGGGAATATCCGGTACCGCATGGCCGGTGCCCTGGGCGTAAGCCTTGGCCGGATCAAGCAACGTGGTGGTCTGGGTCAGATCGCTGTCGGTGGTGAACACCAGCAGGTAAATTTTTTGCTGGCCCAGCGCCGGGGTTAATTTCATCACCCCTTCCAGCCGATCTGCCGCCATCACGCCCGGCTTCTGATAGGTAAAGTAGCGGCTCGGGAACCAGGCCGCTGGGCGCAGGTTTTCGTCCAGCACCAGCACGTTAGGTGCGAAAACCTGACCGTTCGCCACTTCACTACTCAGCGTCAGCGTCAGTTCGCCGATATTCGCTGGCAGACTGTAAGCCGCGACCGGCCCGGCAATGTGGGGTGCATTCAGCGTCTGTCCGCTGTTGGCGAGTTTTGTGGTCTGCGTCTGAGAGGCCGCCAGCGGCTGCCAGCTCAGGCGTTGCAGAGATTCAGGTGCGACGACCGGTGCGGAAGAGAGATCCTGCGGCACCAGATTGACCTCCGCCAGGGCGGGAAGCGTGTGTCCTGTCAGTAACGCCGCCGTCAGGCAGAGTGCAGCCAGTTTTTTCATTTTCATTATGTGTACCTTATTGCAGGTCGCGGCGTGAACCAGGCAATGGCACACCGCGACCAAAGAGATCCATCAGGCGCGATTCCGCGCCCGTCAGAAAAGGTTCTGGCTTACCACCAGATTTCCATCTGCGCGCCGAAGGTCACTTCGTCATCGTTGCCACGGCTGTTGGTCAGGATGCCGTTGCCGGTGGAGTCCGCCGAGGCGAAGGAGGTGAGATCGCCGGCGTTATCTTTGCTGTAGCCCCACTTCTCATCCCATTTGGCGTAGGTTGCGAACAAACGCAGCGCCGGACGTGACCAGATGCTGTCACCGGCCTGCCACTGCTGTGCCAGCGTCACTTTGTACTGGCCGTTGCGCTCGTTTGCCTGCTGCGATTTGACGTTGTCGTAGCCCAGCTCCAGCAGGGTGCTCATGATTGGCGTCCATTTGTACATTGGTCGGACACCCACGGTGTACCACTCGGTGCCACGGTTGTTGTCCAGATCGATGTTCTGATACATGGCGACGTACATCAGGTCCCAGCGTTCCGCCAGCGAGATGGCGCCGTGATCGAGAACGCGGTACATGTCACCGTTGTTATTGATATTGGTGCCCTGCGGTACGCCTTTGCCCTGCGAGGTCATCGCGTCGGTGGCGTATTGCAGCACAAATTTGTTGTAGCCTTTCAGCATGCTCTGGGTATGTTCAGCCGTGAACATCCAGCCATCTTTAGAGGCGCCATCTTCAATACGGTAGCCATCACGGGCATTAGCACGACCATAATCGACACCCAGCTCGAGCACGCCGTTCGGGTTGGTTTCCATTCCAGCCAGACGCACATCAAACACGTCGTTGGCGGTGCTGGTGGCGAAGTCACGGATACGATCGCTGGAGAAGGTATAAGAGCCGCCCGCTTCAGACGAACGGGTTGCGGCGAAAGAGAGCTTACCGAAGCCGAGATCCACATCTTCCAGACCCGCGCCCGGACCCGAGATATCCCAGTAGTAGAAGTCGATCATGTGAACGTCATGACGCTGATAGAAACGCTTACCGGCCCAGATGGTTGAACCTGGCAGTGCATCGATCAGATTTTTACCTTTGACGTTGGCTTCACGGAACGCGGGTGAGGTTGCCTCCCAGTCATTCTGCTGCGCCACGGAGTAAGCTACGTTGGTGTCGAAATAGAAGCTTTTGTCGCCCTCTTTCCACACTTCCTGGCCTAATTTCAATTCGGCATAGGTTTCACATTCGTTGCCCAGACGGTACTTACTTTGGGCGCCAGTGGCCTGGAAACATTGCTGTTCGCCACCGCTACCGGTCCAGCCAATGCCGGAACGGGCGTAACCGGTAAAATCAACCGCCATCGTCGGGGCGGAGAGGGTTCCCACCGCGACGGCAACGGCGATGGGAAGTTTGCGCAGAGTTAACATTTTCTATCTCCTGAGGTCATTGCTTTTATTGTTTTTTGGCAGGGCTATACACCCGGCTCCTGATACAGCCTGCGGCACGCGCTCCCGTCCTCGCGGAACAGGTGACAACGCTCTGGCGGCAGGCCAATACCGAGGATGGCGCCCTCTTTTACCAGCACGACGTCTTCCTGGCGGTAGACCAGGTTCTGACGGATAGCGGGAATCTCGATGTGGATCTGTGTTTCATGCCCCAGCTGTTCCACCACCTGCACTTCCCCTTCAAGGGTGACGTCGGCGATATCGCTGGAGAGCAGATGTTCCGGGCGAATGCCCAGTGACATATTGCTGCCAACCTGAACCCCGGCACTGTCAACCGGCAGCCACACCAGTTGCTGATTAGGCAACCGCACCTGAACCTGGTCGATGGCGGTGGCGGTCACTTTGACCGGCAGGAAATTCATTTTTGGTGATCCGATAAACCCGGCAACAAAGCGGTTGGCGGGATAGTGGTAGAGTTCAAGCGGCTTGCCGACCTGCGCAATACGCCCGGCATCCAGCACCACGATCTTGTCAGCCAGCGTCATCGCTTCGATCTGATCGTGGGTGACATAAATCATGGTGCGCTTCAGGCGCTTATGGAGACGGGAGATCTCGATCCGCATCTGGACGCGCAGCGCGGCATCGAGGTTCGACAGCGGTTCATCCAGCAGAAATACGCGCGGTTCCGCCACCAGCGTGCGGCCAATCGCCACGCGCTGACGCTGCCCCCCAGACAGGGCTTTGGGGCGGCGATCGAGCAGGTGCGCCAGTTGCAGAATTTCTGCCACCTGATTAACGCGCTGATGAATTTCCGCTTTTTTCACTCCGGCCAGCTTCAGGCCAAAGGACATGTTCTCCGCCACCGACAGATGGGGATAAAGCGCATAGGACTGAAACACCATGCCAATGCCGCGTTCAGCAGGTGGTACGTCATTCATGCGCTGGTCGCCGATTAACAGCTCGCCGCTGGTGATGGTCTCCAGTCCGGCAATCATGCGCAGCAGCGTCGATTTGCCACAGCCTGATGGGCCGACGAAAACTACAAATTCCCCTTCACGAATGGTGAGATCGATATCTTTCGACACCACCGTATCGCCCCAGGCTTTCGTGACATTGCGTAACACAACGCTCGCCATGATCCCTTCCCTCTTAGCTGCATAGTCGTGTCTGCTCAGCGGCAGACGGGTTCCGGGGCTCACTATGCGAGAGGAAACAATCGGTAACATCCTCCGCCATAACGCAAACTACTGGGGGAGGAGGCGGGAGGAGGAGAAACGCGGGCTGACGCCCCGGCCCAGGGGCTGCCGCGCTTTTTTGTGATCGCTAACGCAGACCCGAGGGATTTTTTGCCGCGTAAGCGCCCGCTTCAGGTGCTTTTTGCCAGCGCGATCACAGCGATTGCGCCTGGGGCGTAGAGCGGAGGAGGATGAGAAGCCCTGGCGGATACGCACAATGATGCCGACAAAGCATTCACCACTTCCGCTAACAGGATGGATTTATGACGATGAAAACCGGAACACGAATTCTGGCCCTTTCTGCCCTCTCTGCTGTGCTCTTTTCAGCCAGCGCGATGGCAAAAATTGAGGAAGGTAAACTGGTCATCTGGATCAACGGTGACAAGGGCTACAACGGCCTTGCCGACGTGGGTAAGAAATTTGAGAAGGAGACCGGCATTAAAGTCACGGTCGAACATCCTGACAAAATGGAAGAGAAGTATCCGCAGGTTGCGGCGACCGGCGATGGCCCGGATATTATCTTCTGGGCACATGACCGTTTTGGCGGCTACGCACAGTCGGGCCTGCTGGCGGAGGTGACGCCGGACGCCAGCTTCCGCGAGAAGATCTTCCCGTTCACGTGGGACGCGGTACGTTTCGATGGCAAGCTGATTGGCTATCCGATTTCGGTTGAGGCGCTGTCACTGATTTACAACAAAAAGCTGCTGCCGAACCCGCCGAAAACCTGGGAAGAGATTGCCGGACTCGACAAGCAACTGCGCGCTAAAGGCAAAAGCGCCATCATGTTTAACCTGCAGGAACCCTACTTCACCTGGCCATTGCTGGCCGCAGGCGGGGCTTACGCCTTTAAGCTCACCGACGGTCATTATGATGTGAAGGATGTTGGCGTCGATAACGCCGGAGCGAAAGCGGGCATGCAGTTCCTGGTCGATCAGGTTAAAGCCAAAACCCTGAATGCCGACACCGATTACTCCATTGCTGAAGCCGCCTTTAACAAAGGCGAAACCGCCATGACCATTAATGGTCCTTGGGCGTGGGGCAACCTCGACAAGAGCGGCATCGACTATGGCGTCACTGAACTGCCCACGCTGAAGGGTAAACCGTCGAAAGCCTTTGTCGGCGTGCTGAGCGCCGGGATCAACGCCGCCAGTCCAAACAAAGAGCTGGCGAAAGAGTTCCTGGAGAACTATCTGCTGACCGATTCCGGACTGGAAATGGTCAATAAAGACAAGCCGCTGGGTGCCGT
The DNA here is from genome assembly GCF_051136265.1 of Candidatus Pantoea rara. NCBI lineage: Bacteria > Pseudomonadati > Pseudomonadota > Gammaproteobacteria > Enterobacterales > Erwiniaceae > Pantoea > Candidatus Pantoea rara. The sequence goes on from NZ_CP194943.1 coordinate 347,758, forward strand.
GGCGCTGAAATCCTACCAGCAGACGCTGGAAAAAGATCCGCGAATTGCCGCCACCATGAGCAACGCCAAACAGGGCGACATCATGCCTAATATCCCGCAGATGGCGGCCTTCTGGTACGCGATGCGTACCGCCACCCTGAATGCGCTGGGCGGTCGTCAGAGCGTTGACGCCGCACTGAAAGATGCCCAGGCCCGTCTGAAGAAGTAATCCTTCTATGCCGGGGTCATCCCCGGCTTGAGTGACCGTTAAGGAAAACCGCATCATGTCAGGAAAACCGAAAACGCGCAGTCTGCTGCTAAAAAGCGTTCTCATCGGGATCGGCTGTCTGCTGGTCGGCTATCTGCTGGTGCTGATGTATGCGCAGGGCGAATATCTGTTTGCGCTGCTGACGCTCATCCTCAGTGCGACCGGGCTGTGGATTTTTGCAAATCGTCGCGCCTATGCGTGGCGTTATGTCTATCCCGGCGTGGCCGGAATGGCGCTGTTTGTATTGTTCCCCCTCGCCTGCACCATCGCTATCGCCTTTACCAACTACAGCAGCACCAACCAGCTCACCTTTGAGCGGGCGCAGCAGGTACTGCTGGGCCGCACATTCCAGTCGGGTGAAGCAGTCAGTTTCTCACTGTTCCCGGCTGGCGATCGCTGGCAGCTGGTGCTGAACGATGGTAAAGCAGACGTTGTCTCGCCGCCGTTTACGTTTGGCCCGGAACAGACGCTGAAAATGGCTCCCGCGACGCCACCCGCTGGCGAACGCGCGACCTTAAGAGTGATCACCACTAACCGTCAGGCGCTGAGCCAGATCCGTGCCGAACTGCCGGATGGCCGTCAGTTGCGGATGAGTTCACTGCGTCAGTTCTCCGGTACCCAGCCACTCTATCGGGTTGGCGCGCAGGATGAGCTGATTAATCAGCAAAGCGGCACGCATTACCGCGCCAATCCGCAGACCGGCTTCTATCAGGCCGTGAACGCGAACAATACGTGGAATAACGAAACCTTAAGCCCCGGCTTTACCGTGAATACCGGCTGGAAAAACTTTGTGCGGGTGTTTACTGACGAAGGAATTCAGAAGCCGTTCCTGGCGATATTTGGCTGGACGCTGCTCTTCTCGCTGATCACCGTGGTGCTGACCGTCGCCGTAGGCATGGTGCTGGCCTGTCTGGTGCAATGGGAGGCGCTGCGCGGCAAAGCCGTTTATCGGGTGATGCTGATTCTGCCCTATGCCGTTCCGGCGTTTATCTCGATCCTGATTTTCAAAGGCTTGTTTAACCAGAGCTTTGGTGAGATCAACGTGATGCTTAGCGCGCTATTTGGCGTGAAGCCCGCGTGGTTCAGCGATCCGACGCTGGCGCGCACCATGCTGATTATCGTCAACACCTGGCTCGGTTATCCCTACATGATGATCCTCTGCATGGGACTGCTGAAAGCCATTCCCGACGATCTCTATGAAGCCTCGGCGATGGACGGAGCAGGCCCGCTGCAGAACTTCTTCCTGATCACCCTGCCGCTGCTGCTGAAGCCTTTGATGCCGCTGATGATTGCCAGCTTTGCCTTCAATTTTAATAACTTTGTGCTGGTGCAGTTACTGACCAACGGCGGACCGGATCGACTCGGCACCACCACGCCAGCTGGTTATACCGATTTGCTGGTGAACTATACCTGGCGTATCGCCTTTGAGGGCGGCGGCGGGCAGGACTTTGGTCTGGCAGCCGCCATCGCCACGCTGATCTTCCTGCTGGTGGGTGCGCTGGCGGTCATTAACCTGAAAGCCTCGCGGATGAAGTTCGACTAAGGAGTTGTTATGGCTATGGTACAACCCAAATCACAACGGCTGCGTCTGTTCACCACGCATCTGCTGCTGCTGTTATTTATCGCAGCGATTCTTTTCCCGCTGCTGATGGTGATCGCGATTTCCCTGCGCGCCGGTAACTTCGCCACTGGCAGCCTGATCCCGGAGCAGATCTCCTGGGAGCACTGGCGGCTGGCGCTGGGTTTCAGCGTGGAACATGCAGATGGACGGGTCACCCCGCCGCCTTTTCCGGTGCTGCTGTGGTTATGGAACTCGATCAAAATTGCAGCCATTAGTGCGCTGGGGATTGTGGCACTCTCGACTACCTGCGCCTATGCGTTTGCCCGCATGCGCTTTACCGGTCGCGCCAGCCTGCTAAAGGGAATGCTGATTTTCCAGATGTTCCCGGCGGTGTTGTCGCTGGTGGCGCTCTATGCGCTGTTTGATCGTCTCGGCCAGTATCTGCCTTTTATCGGGCTGAATACTCACGGTGGGGTGATCTTCGCCTATATGGGCGGCATTGCGCTGCATGTCTGGACCATCAAAGGCTATTTCGAAACGATTGACGGATCCCTGGAAGAAGCCGCCGCGCTGGATGGTGCAACACCGTGGCAGGCGTTCCGGCTGGTGCTGCTGCCACTGTCGGTGCCGATTCTGGCGGTAGTGTTTATCCTGGCGTTTATCGCCGCGGTCACTGAAGTGCCGGTTGCGTCGCTGTTACTGCGCGACGTCAACAGCTACACCCTGGCAGTCGGGATGCAGCAGTATCTCAATCCGCAAAACTATTTATGGGGAGATTTTGCCGCGGCGGCGGTGCTCTCCGCGATTCCGATTACTCTGGTGTTCCTGCTGGCTCAGCGCTGGCTGGTAAGCGGGTTAACCGCGGGCGGGGTGAAAGGCTAAACGATCATCATTGTACGTTGCCACTGCTTACACAACGCCTGTTGTGGTTGAATGATTCGGCGGCCTGGGGGCCGCCTTTTTTATGCTAATCCGATTCCAACGCACGGCTGCCTGCCACCAGCGCCACGACCATGGCCGATATCGCCTGCTCTCCTTCCGGTTGGCTGACATCGCCGCGTGCCACCGCGCCTGCGATGGCATCCGCGCCCCCCAGTAAGCCCCACATTCCTGCTTCAGGGATCCCGCTGCTGCCCGTGAACGGCGCAAACCAGCGCTGGCAGCGGGCAATAAAGTCGAGCTGATAGTGGCGTTTGACGGCGGCCAGTTCCGGTGAGGTGCTGAGTGCTGACAGCAATTCCGGAATCTCGCGCCCCTCTGTCATCACACAGTCGACATAACAGGTCGCGAGCACGTCCGCTCTTTGTTGCATCACCCTCGGCGCAGCATTCATCGCCGCTTCCATCCGTTCGGTCTGGCGGCAATCAAAATCGTCATACAATGCCGCCAGCAACCCATGACGGGTAGTGAAGTGATCATAAACTACCGGCTTACTCACCCCCGCCGCGTCGCCGACCCGCGCCAGGGTCAGCGCCTCGCTGCCCTCGGTCTGCATTATCTGCCACGCGACGTCCGACAATTGCCTGCGTCGGGCCTCGCGTGACAGACGCTTACGGGGCGTTTTTTCAACGGTCATGTTATTCCTGATGCGCGAATACACGCTGGCCCAGTTGCTGCGCCAGCAGATAATGTGACTCAGGATAACCTTCATCGCCGCTGAGCAACAACTCACTGGTCACCACCGGCGCACCACAATAATCAAAGATGCCCTGATCGATCTGATTCCGCATGCTGGCGAAATAGCCGCGCCGCAGATAAGTGCGGGTGTCCGCCGCGCCAATCGCCACCAGATGAACGGTAAGATGGCTGAGGCGTTTAACAATCCGGCCATCCTGCTCATCAAAGGCCCAACCCGCAATGAAGACGCGGTCGATCCAGCCTTTAAGCTGGGCGGGAAACGACCACCAGTAGACCGGATAGACCAGCACCAGCGCATCGGCGCGGTCCAGTCGCTGCTGTTCGGCCAGCACATCCTGCGAAACGGTCGCCAGGCCGTTGAAATGCTGGTGATCGCTGAGCGTAAAACGGGGATCAAACCCTTCTGCTGCCAGATCGGCTTGTTCAGCCGTATGGTGGCCTGTCGAGATAATGCCCTGCACCAGCCGATCTGCCACGCGGTGGGTATGCGCATCCTGATTGGGATGGGAAGTCACTATTAATGCATGCATTGTCGTCACCTTACCTGTTCAGCCATTAAGCTACTAAAGGTAAGTTACTATTGGTAGGTTAGCAAGTGGCAACGTCAGGTCTATTCGCTGACCGCATGTGCTGTTAAAACGTCCCTGTCATCAGAAAGGCCTGCGTCTAGCGACGATAAGCCAGCACGCGTACCAGTCGATCACCGAGTTTCTGAATCAGCATCACCAGCGCCAGCAGCACCACAATCGTAGCCGCCATGATCTGATTATCGAAGCGCTGATAACCGTAGCGAATCGCCAGATCCCCCAGCCCACCACCGCCCACCACGCCTGCCATTGCCGAGAAACCAATCAGCATGACAATCGTCAGGGTAACACCCGCCACCAGCGCGGGCAGCGCTTCCGGCAGCAGCACGCGGCTGACGATATGCCAAAGCGTGCCGCCCATCGACACTACCGCTTCAATCCGGCCGCGATCGACCTCATCCAGGGCGTTCTGGACGATGCGGGCAAAGAAAGGAAACGCCCCCAGCGTAATCGGCACAATCGCCGCCGTACTCCCCAGCGTGGTGCCGACCAGCAAACGGGTAAAGGGGATCAATGCAATCAGCAGCACCACAAACGGCAAGGCGCGTCCGGTGTTCACCAGCGTATTCAGCAGCAGTGAAATCGCGCGATTAGGCAGAATACCTGTCGGCCGGGTCAGAAACAGCAGCACGCCGACCGGCAATCCTATCGCCACCGTAAAAAGGGCCGCCAGCAGCACCATGTAGAGGGTTTCACCCGTGGCGTTCAGCAGCAGTTCCTGAAATCGATCACTACTCATGCTACGCATCGTGTTAATGCCTCATGCTGATATTTTTCGATAAACGCCCGATCTGCTTCGCCATCCTTCAGCAGCATTTTGCGCAGGCGTCCCTCTTCACGTCCCATGATCTGGCTCAGGCTGCCGCTCTCAACCAGCTGGCCATTTTCGAGCAACGCTGCGCCGTCACAAATGCGCTTTACCACCGCCATTTCATGCGTGATCAGCACAATGGTGATATTGAGCTGTTGCTGAATGTCTGCCAGCAGATCGAGAATCGAGGTGGTAGTTTCAGGGTCCAGCGCGCTGGTCGCCTCATCGCACAACAGATAACGGGGTCGGGCAGCCAGCGCACGGGCAATGCCGACGCGCTGTTTCTGCCCACCCGAGAGCTGCGATGGCCAGGCTTTAGCGAAGGACTCCAGCCCCACCAGCTTCAGCAGAGACACAACCCGCACGCGGCGTTCAGGTTTTGAGACGCCAGCAATCTCCAGCGCCAGATCGACGTTGTCCTGCACGTTGCGCGAATGCAGCAGATTGAAGTGCTGAAAGATCATTCCCATCTGCTGTCGCTGCTGGCGCAGTTGCGCCAGACTCATCGCGGCGAGATCCTGGCCATCAATCTCGATTCGCCCACTGGAAGGATTTTCCAGCCGGTTCAGGCAGCGCAGCAGCGTGCTTTTGCCTGCCCCGCTCCGGCCGAGGATGCCAAAGATGGTCCCCTCCTCAATGGTGAGCGAGATGTCGTCTAACGCTGGCGCAGAGGCGCCAGCGTAATGTTTGCTGAGATGGCTGATTTTAATCATGCTGCTGGTCCGCGACCGGAATCACAGAGCCCTGATAGTTTTTATGAATAAATTCCGCCACCTGCGGCGAGCGCAGATCTTTTGCCAGCTGCAACACGCGCGGATCTTTCGCCCGTTCTGGCGTGGTCACCAGCAGGTTGGCGTAAGGATTATGCACCGCCGACTCCAGACCCAGCGCATCTTTCGCTGGCGTCAGCCCGGCTTCAAGCGCGTAGTTACCATTTATTACGGCGGCATCCACATCATCCAGCGAGCGCGGCAGCTGCGGCGACTCAATCTCAACAATCTTGATTTTTTTCGGGTTCTCACTGATATCTTTCGGCGTCACCAGCGTTGAGCCCGTTTCGCCCTTCGCATTAAGTTTGATCACCCCTTTGTCCTGCAACAGCCACAGCGCACGGCTCAGGTTGGTGGTATTGTTCGGTACCGCAATGCTGGCACCCTCTGGCAGCCCTGACAGCGATTTCACCTTGCGCGAGTAAATCCCCAGCGGCTCAATGTGCACGCTGGCGACCACCGCAAAGGATTTCCCCAGCGCCTTCTCCTGATCTTTTAAGTAGGGCAGATGCTGAAAGTAGTTGGCATCCACATCCCCGGCGGCCAGCAACTCATTGGCATTCACGCCGCCGCTCAGCTCAACAATTTTGATATCCAGTTTCGGATCCAGGGTTTTGACATACTCCAGGATCTCCGCGTGCGGCAACGGATCGGCTGCCACACGAAGCGGTGCGGCCTGCAGGCTTTGAGCAATCAGCAGTGAAAGACCGGCAAGAACCAGAAAGCGTTTTTTAATCATCATCATTTCTCTTTTGTTGTTATCAGTGAGTGTTATGTTCAGGGTAGAAACGCCGGGCGACTTCCGGATGCGAACGCAACCGGCCCTTGAGGTAATTCCAGCCGACTTCACGCAGTAGCGGGTTAAGCGGATCGCTGCTCGGTCCCTGCGCCAGATGAGCCAGTTGGGCAGGCAGTTGATAGATTGGCACTACCGCGTCCAGCTGGGCGCCCAGGAAAAAGGCGATGGACAGGCGCTCACTGCTCTGCGGTGGCGAGACCACGCGATGCACCGTCGCGCGCAGATAGCCGTTAGTCGCCAGCTCCAGTAGTTCGCCAATGTTCACCACAAAGGCGCCTGGCAGCGGCGATGCATCGATCCAGTTGTCCGGTGTCACTTCAACCTGTAAGCCCGGCTGGTCGTCCTGCAATAACATGGTCAGGAAACCCGAATCTTTATGCGCGCCAACACCCTGGCGTGATTCGCCTTCGGTGCGGCCCGGATAGCGAATCAGCTTGATATGTTCGTTGGGGTAGTCGCCATAGAGGTTGTCGAACGCGTTGCGCGGCAGCGTTAGCGCTTCGGCAAAGGCACGCAGTAACGCCAGCGCCACCGCCGTCATCTGCTGCTGCCAGCGGGTGACCACGGTCTGTAGTTCAGGCAGGGCTTCAGGCCACTGATTCGGCCCCTGCATCCGTTGCCAGGTGGGTGAATCGGCAGTCACGGGCAATGCTTCCCGTTCCGCACCAATATCAAACTGCTCGCGATAGTCAGGCTGGCTGCGGGTTATTTCCACACCTGCCTGGTTATAGCCACGAAAATGCGGGGAGTTAGCCATCGCTACCGCGGATTTTTCCGCCTGTGGCAGGGCAAAAAATTTCCGCGCGACGTCCTGAACCTCATCTGATAATTCACGGTCAATGCCGTGATTGATTAAATAGAAGAAACCGACATCACGCGCGGCCTGGCTGAGTTTTTCCAGGATTTGTTGCTGCTGCTGTTGATTACCTGACAATAACGAGAAATCAATTACCGGTAATTCTGCGGGGCTTAACGCACTCATCATTAACACTCTGTTGGCATCGAATAGCGTTACACTGCCACTTCATTTATGCGTTAACTACCAACTAATCCTGCTATGTATATGCGGCAGATGGGAATATCTCACCTGTTCTTAGCTTTTCCAGCCACAGATTACTCTGCGCGGTAGATCCTCTTTTTTGGCGGTAATGATGGCGAAAACAGCAAAAAACAGATCCACACTTAAAAAGAGCTGCTAACACGTAATATTTCCAAATGTTTGTGAGAGTAAGCAGTCATGAGTTAGAGCACCGTGCTGAATTTGTCATTAAAGTTAGTTATTTCGGCTGAAAACTTGCAAAACCTTACAATCGTGGTCTATGGTTTACCGGCTGCGGCTTTTGCCGCTTCACTTAAAATTTTTCGGCTTCTTATAGCTTTCATTTCCACGGTTTCTCCTGAACATTGTTTGCGGCTGCGAAAGCTATAAGACTCCTTCATTGATGCACCTGAGGAGAATATGGACACCAGAAACTCATCATCTGAACACCCAAAGAAACATTTCTGGAACAGGAAGCCTAAAGAGCTGACTGTCGACGACATTACCGTGATCGATAACGATATGCTGAAACGTGCGGTAGGCGCAGCGGCGTTAGGTAATGCGATGGAATGGTTCGACTTTGGTGTGTACAGCTATCTCGCCGTCATCATCGGCAAAGTCTTTTTCCCGGATGCCAACAACGCGGTGCAACTGATTGCCACCTTTGGTACCTTCGCGGCGGCCTTCCTGGTACGTCCTATTGGCGGCCTGGTGTTTGGCCCGCTGGGTGACCGCATCGGCCGACAGAAAGTTCTGGCGATGACAATGATCATGATGTCGATCGGGACCTTCTGTATCGGTCTGATCCCGGCATACTCTTCGATTGGGATCATGGCACCGATTCTGCTGCTGGTAGCACGTCTGATTCAGGGCTTCTCGACCGGTGGTGAGTATGGCGGTGCCGCGACCTTTATCGCGGAGTACTCCACCGATAAGCGCCGTGGTTTTATGGGCAGCTTCCTGGAGTTCGGCACCATCGGGGGTTATCTGATGGGTGCCAGTCTGGTAACGGTGATGACGACCGTGATGTCTAATGAGGCCATGATGTCCTGGGGCTGGCGCGTGCCGTTCTTTATCGCCGCGCCACTGGGCCTGTTTGGTCTCTATGTGCGACTGAAACTGGAAGAGACACCCGCCTTCCAGCAGCATATGGAAAAACAGGAAGCGCTGGAGCAAAGCAAACCGCGTCTGACGCTGATGCAGATGCTGAGCAAATACCGCGCACCGATGATGAAATGTATCGGTCTGGTGCTGCTGTTTAACGTTTCTAACTACATGCTGACGTCGTACATGCCGAGCTACCTGACCGGTGTACTGGGTCTGCCAGAGTTAAGTGGCCTGCTTCTGGTAATGGTGGCGATGTTTGTGATGATGCCGCTGACGCTGCTGTGGGGTCGCTGGACTGACCGTATCGGTCGTCGTCCGGTCATTGCCTTTGGTGCAGTGGGTCTGATCCTCCTCGCTATCCCAAGCTTTATGCTGATCGGGTCCGGTAATATGTGGGCGGTATTTGGCGGTCTGATGATTCTGGGTGTGTTGCACACCTGCTTCAGCGGCACTATGCCTTCGACGCTGCCCGCGCTGTTTACTACGGATATCCGTTACAGTGCGCTGGCCATCGGCTTCAACCTGTCGGTTTCGCTGTTTGGTGGTACAACACCGCTGATTACCGCGTGGCTGGTGGATACCACTAAAAACAACATGATGCCGGCCTACTACATGATGGGCGCGGGCGTGATTGGCCTGCTGACTATCCTGACAGTACGTGAAACGGCCCGTCAACCGCTGACCGGTTCATCACCTGCGGTAGCAACTAAAGCGGAAGCGCATCGCCTGATTGATAAGCTGCGTAAACGGCCTAAGCCTGCCGCGACAGCGAGTAAATAAGTGTTCTGACACCCTGCTCTGCAGGGTGTTTTTTTATCTGCCGACAATCACTTTAGCTGGCTGATTCAGCCGCCCTTAAACGCGTGACTATCCATGTCCTTGTATGTTCAAAGCAGAGCCGGGATGGGTCTGAAATTATCCTGTTTTAGCTGATGCCGGTCATCACGGCTATTCTGGATCACCTGCTGCTGGGTAATACGCTGCCGTGGTCAGGCGTCACGCGTATGGTGGCTATCATGGGCTACGTTTAACGGAAGATATTGTACGTAAGGTTATTTTTGTATCAGATAAAGATCTTTCGCAGGCGGACCTGATTACCCGCGCAGTCATAATCGCCACAATTATCATTCCATCCCACCACGCGTTTAATGGGGGATGGAATGCTTAGACATTATTGCTCTCACCACTCTATTTGCCTGAACATAACACGATCAATCATGAATTTTCACGCCAAGACAACCACGTACAAATTCAGGGTTAAAGTGCTTTACGGCATCACCAAGCCAGTGTTTAACCCCTGGCGGGCATTGAATGACATCCCCTGCGTGCACGGTTTTCCGTTCTCCACCCCACTCCTGGACCCAACCGGTACCGGAGGTAATAACCAGTGTCTGTCCAGACGGGTGAGTATGCCAGTCAGAACGCGCGCCGGGTACAAAGCTGACATTGGCCGCCCCTGCTCTTTGCGGGGCTACCGGAGAAAAGAGCGGGTCAATATAAGCACGTCCGGTAAAGTGATCGGCGGGTTCGGCAATCGTTGCCCGACTGCCGGTTTGCGACAGTTTCATTTGAGCTGAAGTGGCGGTTTCACCGTATGCGGACATACCTGTGAAGAACAAGAGTGATGCGGCTACATAGGTGAAACGGATCATCATATTCTCCTTTTGTGAATGAAATGGCTGATTCAGTACTGGAACAGAAAATGTAGTCACCCGATAAATAAAAACGGGCAGAACAGAGCGACGGCGATGCTGGTAAAAGCGTATTCGGGGGTGAAGATTACTCAGTCAGCAGTTCAAATCTGGCGCTATATACGTCAGGGTGAACGGGCAATGCGTCCGGCTCATCTAACTGGCCTAATTTAATTAAGCCGCTGGCATAGCCATGTGGTTTATAGAAAATAGCCAGATTTCCCCATGGAGCATAAAGCGCGATATCCCCTTTTTTCGCGGCCGTGCCTGCCGGGGAACCCGCGGTAGACAAACGGCCGGGTAAATCGCTTATTTTCTCCTCCCCGGCATAATCTTTCAGATTCAATGTAAGCGGTAAAAGTGCTGCAAACTCACGGCTTGCCTGACTGTCATTGAGGGTCGCGGTAATCGTTTTGTCGTCGAAAATGATGCGTAATTTCATCGGATTTTCCTGTGTATAACGTGTAACTGCCGCAGCCGGAAATATCGTGATCAAGGCCAGCACTACCCCCCCGAGCAGGCCGGGTAGTACCGATTGCGTTTTAGAATTAATAAGCATGACCAGGCCCCGCTCATAGAGTGTTTTCAGCTATTTTTAACAGAATAAAACAGCTTGTTAATAGCGATTATCAGAATAGAAAAATGAAAAAAATTCATTAATTGTTTCGGTGACCACTGCCATTTTGTGTCGGGTAAACGGTAGCAAACCTATCCTACCGCTTCAGGATATGCACTTATTCTGCGCTGAGTGATGCCATATCAATAACGAAACGGTGTGCCCTATCCCCCTGTTCGGGACGGGCCCAAGCATCGTTAATCTGCTCGATATTAATCATTTCGCACTCTGGATAGACATTATGCGTTGCACAGAAATCCAGAACTTCCTGGGTTTCCGCCATGCCCTCGCTCAGCGAACCTGCAACACGGCGACGTCCCATGACCAGAGGGATCGTCAACGTTTCCTCCATCAGCCCAATCTGACCGACGATGACCAACGAGCCATCAATATCTAACGGCGGAGTGATGGTGTCGAAATCAAAGCTCCTGCGGCTAAATAATGATGACAAAATCACGAGATAGAAAATAATAACTATCCTCATTTTTTATATTATAAATAAGGAAAATAAATGAATCACAGACAGTCACCGGAATGCATTTTCCAGAGCGGTCTTCATGCATCGTTCAGGCGAAAGAATGGAACGAGCTGAGTTACCGCTCAAATGGGCTTACGCTGCTCATTTGCGCGAACACGTTGTGGAATAGTGCTTACATAAAAAGGCCCTTAATCTTTTGAAAAAGAATGACCTGAAGCTCAATGGGTAATTGTTGTTACACCTGTTTCCACTGGCCCGGGAGCCTATTAATCTGACGGGGGATCACTGAGAGAATGGGGGGAGCGTGAGGGTAAGTTGACATTTCCTGCTATGAAGCAGGTGAATGGGCCACTGAAGCTATTCTGAGTTAGCATTACCGCCAGAGACATTATTGATTTCACTTTCAGTCAGTTCTCTAAGCATGTCATTTATCCTCTTTTGGAAACTATTTTTGTTACTACCACGTTCGAAATAATTACTGCTACACCAACTGTTAACGAAAGGGATAAAGAAGGGTGTGAAATATAGAAAGCACTTCTCGAAATGAATTTAACGATTACAGCGGTAATCACGACACACAAAAACAAGGTAAGCGCCTTCTTCTGAATCACTGATTTCATAATCATGCCCTCATGTTTACATAAACCGTAATAAGAATGAATGTATATAAAAAGAGCGCTACGCTGATAAAAAGGCTACCTTTTGAAACAAAGGAATTCAAAATATTGATAAGAGGTGCCCGGGAAGAGTATTTGGACGGACCTATTTAACTCAACCTCACTGCTGAGTCACTGAATTGCCAGCCAACCCGACCCTGAATATTCGGACGTTGTCGGGATGTTTTTAGCCGCTGTGATGACAGCACAGGTATCAGTGCAGCTCATCGTCACCAAAACTTCGATGATCTCTGCATTTCTGCTTTGTACGGTGAGTTTAACCAGTAGATGTAAACCACTATCTGGAGCGTTCTGCGGATGACACAGCACGTTACTGCTTCACCGAACAGACGATTGTGGCATGATCCCACCATTTATTTTTATTAACTCTGAACGCCTCCACATTAAAATGTGCTTTTTGTGCTTCATCAATTAAACCCGTAAGCGGAATCAGCGTCCTCCAGGGTCGGCCTTCTTTCAGTAAATGATGCCTGAGTGGATCATACGCTTCAATATCTTCGAATTGACGGGGAGTTCCGCACATGGAACCGATGACAAATCGCCCTCCGGGTCGGAGCAGTCTCCTTACCTCTGCAAAGAAGAGGTTGCGCGCGTCATCTATAAGGCAATGTAAACAACTGCCATCAATAATCAGCTCAAACATTGCGTCCCGGCATTGATGAATATTGCAGACATCGCCGACAATAAATCTTGCGGGAAGTCCGGCTTGCTTAAAACGATCTTCTGCCCACCTGATAGCCGTTTCTGACCAGTCAACTCCCCAGACAGAATATCCCAGCTCAGCAAGTGACTGCGCTGCCATTGCTCCATTCCCACATCCCATCTCAAGTATCGGTGTACCAGGGTGTGGTAAATACTGGTGTGTGTGAAGCCACCGGAATATTTCCTCCTGCTGTTTTTTGGCTCTGGGATAACCCTCACCAGCCCAGGCGAGAGCGCCATTTGCCATGAGTTGCCTGTAATGTCTCTCATAGGGATTCATGCCAGAAACACCTTTCCGATAATACCCACTCTGCTTTATACGTCAGAGCCGCTCCTGAGGAACAGAGTCTGCATCGCTCACAAACAGACATTTTAATGCAGGTTTGCATTGAGCAGGATGATCGGCCAGAAACCACGGCCCAGCTGCACTCTGCAAACATGCAGATTACTCATTGCTGAAGCGGCCTACCGTGCTGGCCGCGCCCAGCGCATGGCCTTTAAGCTGCGCCAACAGCTCTGCCTGCGTTAATCCGGCTTTCAGCTGCCCCAACGGTAAATCGGTGGCAATCAGCACAAAGTTATAGTGATGCAGACCACTGCCTGCTGGCGGGCAAGGCCCGTAATAGTGTTGGGTGCCGGGCGTATTTTTTCCGCCGGTGTACTCTTTGCCCTGCGTCAGCGCACCCTGCGCAAAGGACTTCCGGCTGGCCGCAATGTTATAGGCCACCATGTGGGTAACACCCAGCCCTTTCGCCCCAACCGGATCGGTCATCAGCAGCACCAGACTGCGGGTGCCTGTCGGTGTCGCAGACCAGTTCAATTCGGGAGAGATATTCTCACCAGTGCAGGAAGGATTACTTTTATTAGCACCGGCGAACTTTTTATCCAGTAGCGCATTATCGCTGAAGTCCTGGGATTGCAGCGTAAACACCGACGCCGCCAGCGTGGTCACAGGCAAAACGGCCAGCACCGTTGCGCAGAGTAATTTTTTCACCAGCCACTCCTTTTATCAGATTATCCTGGAAAGTTTCCAGACGTATAACGACACTGCCTGCTTACTATAACGGCTTTAGCGCAGTTGACCCGGCAGCCTGCCTGTTTAGTGCCAGCGGAACGGCAAATCTTTGATCTCCGTCGCGCAGACACGGGCAGTTGACGCGTTGCCCTGTGACGCATTACCCGATATAAGTTAACGCCTGCGGCTGAAATTTCGCCTGAATCCCCGTCACTGTCACCGATAAGTGGACATTATGCAGATTGAAGATCTCCGGATTTACGTCGCCGTGATGCATGCTGGCAACTTTACTGCAGCGGCTGAACAATTGATGTTATCGAAACAGTATGTCAGCCGCCGCATGGCCGCCCTGGAAGCGTCATTAGGCGTTCGCCTGCTAATCCGTAATACACGCAAGCTGTCAGTAACCGATGCGGGACTGCTGTTTGCGCAGCATGCTCAGCGTATCCTGGATGAGATTCAGGAAGCGGAACTGGCAGTGTCGGAGCAGCAGCAGGCACTGCGCGGCACCTTCCGCATTAATCTGCCTATGTCCTTTGGTATGAGCCACCTGTCGCCGCTGTTCGCCGAATTCCTGACGCACCATCCGGCGCTGCAATTTCAGATTGAGCTGGCGGACCGTTATGTCGATGTGATTGGTGAGGGGGTGGACATGGCCATTCGAATCGGCACCCTGGCAGACTCCACCCTGATTGCCCGCCCGCTGGGCGAGTTAAAACGCGTGATCTGCTGCAGTCCCGACTACCTGAAACGGGCTGGCACCCCGCAGCAGCCAGAAGAGTTACTGCAACACGCCTGTCTGCGCTACGGACGTGAAGGTCAGAATGGCTGGGAATTGCAGGTTAGCGGCAAAGCAAAATGGCTGGCGGTTCAGGGGCCGATGGTGAGTAACAACGGCGAAGTGCTGCGTGATGCGGCCCTGGCAGGCCTGGGACTGGTGTTGTTACCCGCCTTTATCGTTGAGACCGCCCTGCAACGTGGTGAGCTGGTAACGGTACTGGACGGCTGCCAGCCGCCCCCCCTCTCCCTGAATGCGGTTTACCCGCAACACAGGCAGCGCAGCGAAGTAAACCGTCAGTTGCTGGCCTTTCTGCAGGCGCGTTTAACGCCGTGAGAGAGCCGGAAAGCCTAAAGCTGTTTTAATGCCGCAAAGACTCTGGCAACCGCAACGGCACCTGGATCGGGCACGCCGTTGAGGTTGGCACTATTAAGATAAGATGATCGTCCTGCCTTTGCTTTCCCCATGCTGGCGGTCGCGTCACTGCCCTGTTGCGCCGCATCAGCTGCATCAGCAAGCGGTTTACCCGCCACCAGCGCCTCGATTGCGGGTTGCAGCGCATCAATCAGCGTACGATCGCCGGGCTGTGCCCCGCCATACTGCTTCATCTTTTCCAGACCCTGCTGCAGGGCTTCGGGAAGCGCCCCACCTTCGGACAGTTGCTGCGCGGCAGCGGTGAAAAAGATCGCCATCAGCACGCCGCTGGAGCCGCCCATCACTGTCGCAAGTCGCTCACCCGTCACCGCGAGCAGATCGGGCAAAACATTCAACGGTAGCTTTTTGTCTGCACATTCACGCTGGATCTGGCGCGCGCCAGCAGCAAAGGTTGAGCCGGTATCGCCATCACCGACCTGGGCATCCAGTTTGTTCAGCTCGCTTTCGCTGGCGATTAGCGTTTCACAAATGCGGTTTACAATCGCCGCGACTGTCGGGTTATCGGAAGGTTCCTGCGGATGCGCTGTTGCCTCTTTTGTCGCATCAACTGGCTGCAACGGCGTTATCTTAACCGCCGGAACCCAGCCGCTAACCTCAACCGGCGCGCAGATCGCCTCTTCAAACTGCGGCGTGAGTGTCATGCAGGTGACGGAAAAGCCTTTCATATCAAGCGCGGTCATCAGCGGAGCGGGGCCGATCAGATAATCGCTGCCGCGGCTGAGTGGCGACTCAATCAGGTCCCGTGTAACCAGACTCATCTCCAGCGCGGACATACCGCCAAGATTATTCACCAGCATCGCGCGTGGCTGGTCGTTGCCCGGCATCACCTTCTCCAGCAGATGCTGCACAATCTGCTGACTGTTCTGGGTTTGCATCACGTCAACACCCGGCTCACCGTGGATCCCCAGTCCCATTTCAACGCTGCCGTCAGGAATACGCTGGCCGGTCTGTTCATCCGGCAGATGGCAGCTTGAGAGTGCAACGCCCATCGTTGCGACTGCACGACTGGCGGCCTCTGCCGCCCCGGTCACCGTCGAAAGATCATCACCGCGTTCAGCGACGAAACCCGCCACCTTATGCACCAGCAACGTGCCTGCTACGCCGCGTGGCTGGGGATTATCGGGCAACGCAACATCGTCACCGACAATCACCATATTGACGCTGAATCCCGCTTTACGGGCCTTTTCAGCCGCCAGCCCAAAGTTGAGGCGATCACCGGTGTAGTTTTTCACAATCAGCAGACATCCCGCCTCACCGGTAATGTTGATGATAGCGTTATACACCGCGTCAACACTGGGAGAGGCAAACACATCCCCACAGACTGCTGCCGTCAGCATCCCTTTGCCAATGAAGCCGACATGCGCCGGTTCATGGCCGGATCCCCCACCGGAAATGAGCGCGACCTGCTGTTTTTTCCAGTCCTTGCGCATCACGATGCGAATGTGTGGATCGACCTTCAGCTGTGCCAGATTGCGCCACGGACTGGCATAAATCATGCCATCCAGCGCGCTGTTGACGAGATCATCCTTTTTATTCATTACGAATCGGGTCATGTCTTCATTCCTCATAGGCGTGCGGGGTTGCTGGTGAATCAGTGTTACATACCTCGGCTGATAGTGAGAAACCCCCGAATGGGCGATGCGTCTGATGTGAGACATCACGCACAAAAGTGGCTGACCCAGGCACACTATTTTTTACTAATTGATTGATTTATATCAACTGTCTTTACCCGGAACTGAGAGGTTCTGCTCAGAAGCAGAACCGGGAATCACGCATGGTAAAAATTCATTTGTTAACAGAGGATGTTTTAATGACCCAACGTATGATTCTCAACGAAACCGCCTGGTTTGGCGCAGGTGCTTTACGTCATTTACCGGAAGAAGTCGCGCGTCGTGGGATGCGAAAAGCGCTGATCGTCACTGACAAAGCGTTGGTCGCTGCGGGTGCGCTGAAGAAGGTGACCGATCTGCTGGATAAGCACCAGCTTGAGTGGTCGGTTTATGATGAAGTGGTGCCCAATCCCACCATCCGGGTTGTGCAACAGGGCGTTGCGGTGTTCAGAGACTCAGGTGCCGACTACCTGATCGCGATTGGCGGTGGTTCACCCCAGGATACCAGCAAGGCAATCGGCATTATTATTAATAATCCTGAATTTGAAGACGTGCGCAGTCTGGAAGGCGTCACGCCTACCCGCCATCCGTGTGTGCCTATCATCGCAATCCCGACCACCGCAGGCACGGCCGCAGAAGTGACGATTAATTACGTCATTACCGATGAAGAGAATCGTCGTAAGTTTGTCTGTGTCGATCCGCATGACATTCCGAAAGTAGCGATTATTGATGCGGAAATGATGGCGAGTATGCCCGCTTCGCTGAAAGCCGCGACCGGCATAGATGCGTTAACCCATGCGATTGAGGGCTACATCACGCGCGGTGCATGGACGCTGACCGACATGCTGCACCTCAAAGCCATTGAAATTATCAGCCAGTCGCTGCGCGAATCGGTGGCGGGTAACATTATGGCGGTTGAGCAGATGGCGCTGGGACAGTATGTCGCCGGAATGGGCTTCTCCAATGTCGGTCTCGGTCTGGTGCATGGCATGGCACATCCGCTGGGTGCCTTTTATAACGTGCCGCACGGTGTAGCGAACGCTATTCTGCTGCCACAGGTGATGGCATGGAATGCCGCCAGTACGGGCGAAAAATATCGCGATATCGCCCGCGCAATGGGGGTGAAACAGGTCGCGTCCATGTCGCTGGATCAGGCGCGGGAAGCGGCGGTGGCCGCGGTTCGTCAGCTCTGTCGCGATGTGGGTATTCCGCGCTCTCTGCGTGAAGTGGGCTTACAGGAGGCGGATATCCCTGCACTGGCCCAGGCGGCGCTGGATGATGTCTGCACCGGCGGCAACCCTCGGACTCCGGACCTTGAGGAGGTGATGGCGCTGTACCGCCAGAGTTAAGTCACCCCCTTCTTTGCGCTTTCATATCTTGCCCGCGGCTTGCGGGCTTTTTTACGTCCTGCGAAAGATTAACCCCGGAGTATTCGCCATCGGGTGTAACGAGGCACACGCGCTAGCAGCAAAGGTTTCAGCGGCTTTTTGCGGTCTGGTTTCAGCCTGAAATCGCCCGCAGTAATAATGCCGCTCAGAGAACATACAGGAAGTTAACCCATGATTTCTTTAGATGCTAAACCCTTCCCCCCTTGATCTGGATCACAAAAATCCGCATCATGCGCAGCGAAAGCCTTTATGACGCTGCGGAGATCACGATGACACTGTACCAGGGTATGCTCATTTTCTATGCCGTTGTTGCACTGGTCGCTACGCTGATCACGTTCTTCATCGCCAAAGATAAGCTGAGTATCAAACTGCTGAGCGCCTTTTTAGTGGGTGCGACCTGGCCGATGAGTTTTCCTGTCGCGCTGATGTTTGCGCTGTTTTAGTTGACAGAATCCCCTTAGCAGCCACACTCAGGTAAGACGTCTCTGACCTGTAAACCGCCGATCTCCGACGTGACCTTATTCATGACGGTTAATAAGGAGAGGCTATGCGCGTTGTCAGTGTGATGATTCTGGTGTCTCTTCTCAGTGCCTGCAGTGCTCCGTGGCACGCTGAAAAACCGGTCCCGGCGACCGAAACCCGTCAGCAGACCTGCCAGCCCGGAACCAATCCCAGCCAGAATGACTGCGGTCACTTCCCTGAACCTGAATTCCACTGATTGATATAATGGCCAACAGTGCTGCGAGATCGCATTTGCGCTATTTCATCGCATAACAAGGCTTTACACTCCTCTGACCGGTCAGTAAAGTAGCGCCCAGACATCAATTCTGATGCGTAAGCGTTAACGTCAAGCAACGCCCCCGCAGTACTGCTGCCTGTGATGATTCCTGCCATGAAGCCTGTACGACACCCTGCTAAACCGCTCGCTGCGTTTTCCAGCGCCACATTTTTTTTGTTCGTCCTGCTGCTCACTGCGGCTAATCTTCGTGCACCGATTACCGTCGCGGGCCCGGTACTTCAGGATATCCGCGAGACCTTTGGACTCAGCGCCGGTGAAGCGGGCCTGTTTAATTTTATTCCCCTGATGCTGTTTGCTCTGCTCGCCCCACCCGCCGCCTGGCTGGGAAATCACCTTGGGCTGGAGCGCAGTCTATGGGGCGCGCTGTGCCTGATCACGGCCGGTTCCCTGTTACGCTGGCACCCCGCTGAAGCCGCGTTGTGGGGTGGAACACTGCTGCTTAGCGCAGGCATTGCCGCCGCCAACGTGCTGCTACCGCCACTGATTAAACGCGATTTTACCGCCCATACCGCCAAATATATTGGCCTGTATGCCGCCACCATGTCGATTACCGCCAGTCTGGCTTCCGGCATTGCTGTGCCGCTGAGCCAGCTATCCACAGCGGGCTGGCGACTCTCGCTGGTCGTGTGGGCGCTGCCAGGGCTGATTGCGCTGCTCGCCTGGCTGCCGCTGTTACGTCAGCGGCAATCAACCTTAGCGCCAACTGGCGCGCCCGTTGCACATCGTCATCCGTGGCGATCGGCTGGCGGCTGGCAAATCGCGTTTTTTATGGCGCTGCAATCGCTGGCGTTTTATACCCTGATCGACTGGTTTACCGTATTTGCGCAGGATAATGGTTTCAGTCAGGCCAGCGCAGGCTGGCTGCTGTTCTGGTATCAGGCGATAGCAATTGTCGCTAACCTGGGCTGTATGGTGGCGCTGAAGCGGGTCAAAGATGCCCGGCTCACTGCATTCATCGCTTCATCAGGTATTTTCCTCGGCATGCTGGGTTTGCTGCTTAATCCGCAGTGGGCTGCCGTGTGGCTGACACTGGCCGGACTGGGCGCAGGGGCATCGCTGGTGCTCTGTCTCTCGCTGTTTAATCTGCGCGCCACCAATCATCGCCAGGCCTCGCAGCTGTCGGGCATGGCGCAGTGTGTGGGTTATGCGCTGGCGGCGCTCGGGCCACTGTTCTTTGGCATACTGCATGAGCTGAGCGGTAACTGGACGCTGCCCTTTAGCGTGCTGACACTGCTGAGCCTGAGCCAGATGCTGCTGTCTCCGCTGGCTGCGCAGTCAAAACCTATCAGCTAAAAATGCGGCTTAGCCGTTAACAATTAACGCCTTGATGATCGCGGATGCGGTCAGCGAAAATCGATGGGAGAAGTTGCGTGTCTGAACTGAATAATGCTCTGCTGCAGGAAATCCTGGATCAGGTGCGCCCGCTGGTCCGTCAGGGAAACGTGGCTAACTACATTCCTGCGCTGGCGGATGTGGCTGCTGACAATCTGGCGATCGCGGTTTGTCTGCGTGACGGCACACTCTTTCAGGCAGGTGATGCTGAGACACGCTTTTCGATTCAGTCGATCTCCAAAGCGCTGTCACTGACTGTGGCGCTGACCCGCTATGAGGACAGTGAAATCTGGCAGCGTGTCGGTAAAGAGCCGTCAGGCCAGCCCTTTAATTCGCTGGTGCAACTAGAGCTGGAACAGGGCAAGCCGCGCAACCCATTTATTAATGCCGGTGCGCTGGTGATCTGCGATCTGCTTGAAACCCGACTGACCGCCCCGCGTCAGCGAATGCTGGAAATTGTGCGCCAGCTTAGCCAGCAGCCCGATATAAACTATGATCGCCACGTTGCCCGCTCTGAATTTGAACATTCTGCCCGCAATGCCGCCATCGCCTGGCTGATGAAGTCGTTTGGCAATTTCGATAACGATGTCACCAGCGTGATGCAGACCTATTTCCATTATTGTTCGCTGTCGATGAACTGCGTTGAGCTGGCTCGCACATTTATCTATCTGGCAAATCAGGGCAAAACGCTGGATGGCAGCCAGATGATTACACCGCGCCAGGCGCGGCAGATCAACGCGCTGATGATTACCAGCGGGATGTATGATGGCGCAGGCGAATTCGCATGGCGGGTCGGGATGCCGGCTAAGTCAGGTGTAGGGGGCGGGATTATCGCTATTATTCCAGGCGAGATGAGTATTGCCGTCTGGTCGCCTGGGCTGGACAGCGCCGGTAATTCACTGGCCGGGACCGCTGTGCTGGAGTTACTGACCGACAAGCTGGGCCGTTCGATATTTTGACTTTGCTGAGGGCGGAAGTAACAGGCTCGCCATGATGAAATGCAATGGAGTCCCATTATTCCTGCAAGCTGATTTGAATTATCCTTATGGGGCTTCGTTTGGGAAATGGAAAATATTGTACGTTAAGGCTAAAAATTGACCATTAAACCCAAAGGATCTTAAGAAGGTCCTTCGAGGGTAATTGGTGGGTTACCAGTTTCCGTAAGGGTAGTTTTTCCTTTTGATGAAATCTTTTATATCTTTGTCATATCCATAAGAAAAATCGCTCTTGGTTACCCCTCTGCAAATATCCAGTTTATCTCCAGACACTGTTTTCATAACTGATGGCGTTACGCGATAACTAATTTCCCCCCGAGCTACCCCGCTTAACCAGACAGCAACCTTCCCCTCAGGAGCCAACCCAATTTGCACAGTATTATGTGAATCATGTTCCCCATAAGGATTCTGCATTTTTTCCACAACGCTCTCAGGAAGAGTCAAGTGGGTTTCATACACCTTTTTGTCTATCACTGAGTCCCAACAAAAAAGAATATGCTTTGGGGCGTTATCAACGTGATTCCAGTGCCCATTGAGGGCGCGAGTACTATCGTTCCATTCACCAATCACGCCATTCAGAGCCTTCGTGCTATCGAGAGTATTAAACCTATAAATCGTTCCGTCAGTTCCCTGGACAACGGCGAACGTTACCACCGCGGGCAGTGCTTTTGGCGTGAAAAAGTTAAATTTCCACTCAGTCGGAATATCATTTTTGACTGAGGTATTGGGCTGGTCAGTTCCGTGGCAGGCCGTCAGCACAAGCACCAGGATCAGACCGGCCAGACGAATTATTTCCATATTTTATTCCCGTCCATATCGTAGACCGTCCGCTGCCAGCGCTCGTCCGGCCGGTTGGTGAACGTCACCAGCTTCGCCGGTTTGACCGCTCCGCTGATCATCCCCTGACCGCCCCGCACCACGCTGTTCCAGTTGGCTGAGCAGTGAATATATTTTTCGGCCAGCATCAGGATTTCTGATGTAGTGAAGCCGGGTGCAGACTTACCACTTCTTATGGCACGGCCCATCACTATCGCTTTTTCACACAAACTATTGAGTTCTCGTCGAAGTTTTAATTCTGCATTTGTATCTCGAATAGGATCAAATACCGCTCCCGCATCCTGCGCCGCATCGAGCATCACCCGCAGCACTACCTTCGACCAGTCATTACGCGTGGGGCGGTCAATCACCAGCGCGGCACCGCTGCGCTTTTGCTGCGTGCCGTAGCGGTCAGTGGCCAGCCTGTCGTCATACCAGGTGTCCGCATCTACCACCACCGCATTCAGCAGCGGTGATATCGCCGGATAACTATCCATCGCTTTAAGCTGCGTGCGGATCTGCCGGTAAATTCGCGTTTCCGTATCCGGGGTGGAAAGCGGCACCGTTTCAAACTCCGGCCGGGTCAGGAAACAGGCTTCGTGCTCGTCAGGGTTGTAGCCGCCGCCAATGTCGGAATGAACACCGGGCAGGGCCAGCTCCGGCCACGCCGCCTTCACGCTGTTCAGCGCGAAGTTAAACCTGCACTCGTGCTGCGCGGTGATATGAAAAACCTTCTCCGCAACGCCAGGGTGCAGCACCAGATTAACCTCGCCGGTGTCCGCGCTGTGCGGATTGAGGCCGTTAACCGGCGTTCCGATAGCTGCCACGGTGTCAAATATCCCCAGAAAGCGGGTTTTACCTCCGGGCGTACCGGAAAATTCATTGCCAGCCAGTCCGGCTTTAATCGCCGCAATAATCGCGCTGTCCTGACTGAATACCCGGTTGGCAAAATGTCGCGCCGCAGCCGCTCCCCGGCTGAAGCCGAAAATATCAAACTGCAATTCCCTGACGAGTTCCACATCAGTTTCGGATGGCCTGGCTAAATAGTCTTTGATAGCAGTAGCCAGTGCCGCAACAGCCTTGTCCGTTTTTCTCACCACACCGGTGTCGCCCCGTCCGGTACCCATTCCGTAAGTGCTGTCACCTTCTCCACGTTCTGTGCCGATCCCCTCGATATAAACAGCCTGCTGCCCTTGCGTTCCGTCATCGGGAAAATCGGTGGTATACAGCATATTGAGCCAGTGCACGTTGGTGTAATAACCGAGATAACTGCCAGCAGCAGTGCTACTGTAACCCCGTTTCAGCCGGGTGCACTGAATTAAAGCAGACTGGGCATCGGCATCATTCAGCCCAAAATGTTCACCGGTGCAGGCCTTTTGACGGTCTGCACTGTTATCCGCGTTGTTGCCGGTGCCGTCGAAGAACACTCCTATCGTCAGCGTAATTTCCCGTTTCTTTTTCTTCGCCGCCTGCGCGTACTGCTCAGGCTCAACGGACTGCTGCGCCTTTCTCTCAGCAGCCTGTGTCCGCTCTGCCGCAAGCCCGGCGTTGCAATCTCTCTCATAGGTGTGAGTCTCGACGGAAGGAATAAACTTCGCCCGGCAGGGACAGGAGCTGTAGCTGTCGAGAGACCCCGCCCACACTTTCAGCACGCCGCCGACTTCATAGGTATCCCCCATGCCGCCACAGACCTGGAAGCGCCCGGGATGCTTCCCGCAGGTCACCGGATCACCCTCCCTGACCCGCTGGCGCTCAATGCCGCCGATTTCATAAGTATCATCCTCCGCCCCCGACAGAATGCGCCCGCCGCAGGTGGTTCTGTCCAGGTGATACAAAAAGAATCCCGTTGCCATAATCCCTCATGAACAAAGTGGTTATAAAATCAGCACATCATACCTTACTCATGACTTAACCAGAATCTTCGGCTTCTGATTGCCGGTACAGTGCCTGGATGCGGCAGATTTGCGAAAGGCTGTAGCCCGTTACGTCTGAGGTTTCGCGGATACTCATTTTTTTACCTGCCGGTAGTACAGGACTTTCTGATGCCGTTCCTGATCGGCCTGTTTTCCCCGGTAATTACCCAGCGAATGGGCCCGTTCAATTCTCTGCTTCTGGCGCTGGCGACGGCTCAGCCAGTCTTTATGTGACATCGCGGCCATCAGGTCGCTAAGCATGTGATTGGCGGCGGTTATCACGGCGCGGGTGATTGGGTCAGCCTGCGAAGGATCTTTATCTGACAACGACTGCCATGAGGTGGGGACATCCAGGCTGACAATCCGCAGCTCATGTTGTTCTATCTGCTTTTTCAGTGTCATCCAGTCGCCGTTGCTCAGGCGGGTCAGGTGGTCTATCTGCTCAACCAGCAAAAGCGGAACTCTTGTGGCAAGTACAGCGCCATAACATCCCGGGCATTATCCGGCTAAGTCAGAAATTGCCGGAATATCGCCTTATGAGGCACAGGCGTGCTGTTCTTTTTCACTGGCCAGAATCCTTTCTTTTCCTTAAGCCATGTCGGGCATAACACCTATCCCGCCCGTTTCAGCTGACCACATTAATTGGCTCGCCCTGAATAAAGGCCTCAATATTGCCCATTACGCCAGCTACCAGATTCCCGACGCCGCTGCGACTCGCCCAGGCGATGTGAGGCGTCAGCAGCAGATTGGGTAAATCCCTCAGAAGCGGGTTATCGATTGCGGGCGGTTCGCTGCTCAGCACATCCAGCGCCGCGCCCCCAATCACACCTTCTTTCAACGCGTCAGCAAGATCGGCCTCGTTAATGAGTCCGCCGCGAGCGGTATTAATCAGCAGCGCATGCGGTAGCATTTTTTCCAGCGCCTCGCGATCGATCATCTGACGGGTACTGTCACTTAACGGGCAGTGCAGCGAAATAATGTCGCTGGTCGCCAGCATCTGTTCAAAGCTGACATAACCCTCACGCACTCTGTCACTGCCTTTGCGCTCGGCGTACTGCACCTGCATTCCCAGCGCCTGAGCCAGCCTGCCGACAGCCTGACCAATATCGCCTTTGCCCGCGATACCCAGCGTAGCGCCCCCAATATCGCCTATCGGCTGTCGATGCAGACAGAAGTGTTGAGCCTGTGGCCAATCGATGCGTGTAGTGCTGGCATAAGCCATTATCTGACGGCGCAGGGAAAAAATCACTGCGATCACCGCCTCTGAAACGCTCTGGGTTGAGTAGCCCGGAACATTACTGACCACGATGCGGCAGGCACGACAGGCATCAAGATCGATACAGTCATAACCAGTCGCGGCGACACAGATAAATCGCAGTTCGGGTAGCTGCTTGAGGGTCTCAGCACGCAGCGGCACTTTGTTGGTGATAGCCACACTCGCACCCGTAAGCGCCGACACGATGTCACTGACCGGGGTCTGCGCGCGAATATCCCAGTCCGCATCTTGCTGCCCGGTCGGCAGCGATAAAGGCAGCGTATCACCATCCAGCATGACAATTTTCATTCTCAGTCCTTAACCGATTCGGTTTAAACGCAGCCGAATCATTAATGTTATTTGTATGTGTTGCGTGGGTAACAACTAAGTTAAATGATGCTGAAATTAAAGTGAATATGTTCAAAGAGTGCGAATTTTTTCGGAACAGATGCCACTTTATTTAACCCTTTTATCCCCTTCGCGTTACACTGCCGCCCTGAATTATGGCCCCTTATACGCGTTCAAATAATGCAGAGATCCTCCTTCACACAACAACTTACTGCCGGTATTGCGATACTGGCCGTACTGCTGTTGTTTGTTGCCCCGATGATCTCAAAGAATCTGGCTGAACATCGTGCCTCAATGCAGGATGCCGCTGTCATGAGTGCAGAGATGCCAATGATGGATCATCACAGCGAGATGGTCATGTCGGACCACGGGATGATGATGGGTCCGGGTTTTGCCTGTGGCTACTGTGATTTACTGGTACATGTGCCACTGATGCTTTGGGTATTTATTCCTTTCATCTGGTGGATGTGTCTGATCAGCCGCGCCCCGCCGCCTTCGGCCATTAACCCGCCTCACTGGCGACGGCTGCTGCGTCTTCATCGACCACGCGCACCACCCTGTTTCGCGTCACACTCAATGTTAACTTAATCGATTACGTGACAGTGTCACTTGATCGCCTTTGTCTTTTAAAAAGTGTGGAATGCTATGTCCTCTCATCGGGAAATGTCCCCTGCACCACGCGGCACCGTTTTTAACCTGTTTCGCCGCCTGCATTTTTATATTGGCCTGTTTATTGCGCCATTTATTTTTGTCGCCGCCCTCACTGGGACGCTCTACGTTCTGACGCCGCAACTGGAACAGGCGATTTACCATGATGCCCTGACTACTGACGCGCAAGGTTTAGCACAACCGCTGTCAGCGCAGATTGCCGCTGCTCGTGCCCGAGCCGGTGAAACCGCACGCATTTACGCCGTGCGTCCCGCACCGGGTCCACAGGATACAACCCGGGTGCAGTTTGCTGAGCCTCAGCTGGGCCCATCTGAGTCACGCTCGTTGTTTATCGATCCCTACACTCTGCAGGTGAAAGGCGATATGACGGTGTATGGCACCAGCGGCGTGTTGCCCCTGCGCATGTGGCTGGATCAGCTGCATCGCGGCCTGTTGCTGGGTGATTTTGGCCGTAACTACAGTGAACTGGCGGCTTCGTGGCTGTGGGTCGCCGCGCTGGGCGGGATCGTTTTATGGGCGGGCTCCCGTCCGCCCCGCCCCCGTAAGAAAGTGCGCAGCGGCTTTGCAGCAATGCGTCACTGGCACGTTACGCTGGGCCTGCTGCTGGCTATCGGCCTGGTCTTCTTCTCAGTGACGGGGCTGACCTGGTCACAGTGGGCAGGCAACAACATCGATAAGATGCGGAGCGACTTTGGCTGGACAACGCCGCAGGTCAATATTGCACTTAACGGTGACGCACCTGCCGAAGCCGCTGACCCGCATGCTGATCACCGTGGCACGATGGAAGGGATGACGATGTCCGGAATGACCATGCCAGCGAAAACCGCTGTGCCAGTAATCCTGAATCAGCCTGATATCAGCTGGGATAAGGCACTGGCTGCTGCACGTCAGGCCGGACTGCATGCCACGAAACTGGAATTGCGCCAGCCTAAGAACGCTGAACAGGCATGGACGGTTTCAGAGATTGATCGCAGCTGGCCGAGCCAGGTCGATGCGGTTTCCATTAATCCGGTTGATTTCAGCGTGGTCGATCGTGTTGAGTTTGCCAGCTTCCCACTGGTGGCGAAACTGACCCGCTGGGGCGTAGATGCCCATATGGGTGTGCTGTTTGGTTTGCCTAATCAGCTGATTCTGGCGCTGTTCGGCTTTGGACTCTGCACGATGATTGTGCTGGGCTATCGCATGTGGTGGATACGCCGCCCGGCTGTTCCGCAACTCAGCCCATCGCAGACGCTGTTAGCCGCCTGGCTGGCACTGCCGCGCTATGCGCAGGGCACCAGCCTGATCGTGATGCTGGCGCTGGGCTATGCCCTGCCCGTCATGGGTGTCAGCCTGCTTGTCCTGATACTGCTGGATATTCAGCGCTGGCGCAGCGCGCAACGCGCGTCGGTCGTCCAGGTAGAAATCGCGCCGGATAAGCAGTCGCCACTGGCCATTGTTCAGTCGCGCTTTGCCGGTAAGCGCAAAGAGATGCGTTATTTTCTGCGCAGCGTGACGGTGCTGGCGCTGATCGTCATTTCGGTGATGGCGAATGCGATGATTGGCGGCGTGATTGATCAGTATCAGATCCCCTTCAGCCACTGGTCGCTGACCATGTATATCACTCAGGCAATGATGATCCTGCTCTACTCCACGGTTTTCACCGGACTGTTGTCGATTCCGCTCTGGTATTTCTTTCTGGGTGAAAGTGACGAACAGGGCAAGTAAGCTGCCAGCACAGCAGACTGTGCTTTAATCAAAATAACTGACAAAGCCGGGCAAATCTCCCGGCTTCTCATTCTCCGCCTGAGGTCTATGATCGGTGTTATGAGTCACTTTATTTAAGAGCTAACCATGAACATTGTGCGAGCAAATCCTGAACAACTTTTTGAATACGGTCCTTTTACCGTCCGCCGTCAGCGGCCTGGCGAGGCGTTCAGCCCGCTGGTCAGTATTGACCTGATGTCACTGAAACTGGATGCCCGGATCCCGATGCAGCATCATCAGGATGAAGAAGTGTTTACTTATCTGTGGCGCGGGTCGATGCAACATCAGGACAGCAACGGCGAGCGTACCCAGCTCTCCGCCAAACGGGTAATGGTGGTGAATGCGGGTGATGGCGTTCAGTACGAAGAGTCAGTGCCGTTGTATGAAGCGGAGCTGTTGCAGGCGGTTATCCGGCCATCGCAACCGGGCGGTGAAGCGATGACTCAGGTGCTGGAGCGCGATCAGGGCATCATGACGAATGGATGGACCGAACTGGCCGGACCGGAAGAGTCTGACGCTCCGCTGGAACTGCGCCAGGAAGTCTATATCTACGACACGCTGCTGGAACGCAACCAGACGCTGAATGTGCCATCGATGCCGGGCTTTTTCGCCTATCTCACCGTGCTTGAAGGGATTATTCGCATCGGCGACCAGCGACTGGGTCGCGGTGATGCCGTCAGCAGTCTGGATTCCAGCATTGAGATCGTGGGCGACCGCGATGCCAATCTGGTCTGCTTCCTGGTGAAACCCGATAATTTTGCATAACAAAGCGCGGGAAAGTTCCCGCGCTATTCTTCTGTTCCGCGCTTAAAGCGTTTTACGTTGCTGCATCGCCTGAACCCGTTTGTAAGCATGATCAAACTGGCGGACATCGTCACGGAGCCAATGGCGTTGCGTCAACGGTGCATTATCCAGCGCCTGTGGCAGCGGCACCCCTGCCAGCGATCCCCGGCAGCAAAAGGCGCGCGCCAGCGTTGGGGTGGCGATGCCGATATAACGGGCAAATTCAGGTAACGTCATCAGTGCTGTACTCATTTTCCACCTCCTGCTAACAAATTATTCCCTGTATTTTCAGCCCAGTTCTTAAATGGTTTTATTGATCTGAAACATAGATGTGGTACTAATCTTCTGCCTGCTAATGAGATAGCTCGCCTCGCCTGATGCAAAACGAGAAAAGAAGTGAGGAACCCGTGCGCCATTATGGATTGATGATTGCCCTGCTGTTTTCCGGCTTTGCCACTGCTCACACCCTGACGCCAGGCCAGCCTGTACCGCCCGTCTATGTTGCCGATAAAGGCGAAATGATGCTGAATCAGGGTGACATCACTTATCAACGCTGGAACAGTCAGACACTGACCGGAAAAGTGCGTCTGGTGATTCATGTGGCAGGGCGTCTTTCTGCGAAAGATCAGAGTGAACCCTTAATTAAAGCCCTGCAGGGAGCCAGTCTGCCACGCGACCGATTTCAGACCACCACCATCGTCAATACTGACGATGCCCTTCCGGGCAGTGCCATTTTTGTGGTGCGCAGCATCGCTTCCAGTAAAAAAGCTGACCCCTGGCAGCAATTCATTATCGACAGCAGCGGTGTGACCGCCCATAGCTGGCATCTTCAGCCAGAAGGTGCCTCCGTTGTGGTCATTGATCCAGAGGGGATTGTGCGCTTCGCTAAAGATGGCGCATTATCTGATGAGGATGTTGCCAGCGTGATGAAAGCGCTGCGCGCATTACTGGGCTGATTCAGGCAGAATGACCCACTGCGAAACGCGGAATGCTGCTGAATTTGCCGACATTTTTGATACTGTGGACTACGCTTAGTTGTAATGGAATCACCCGCCGTTCTTTGAAAACCTGCCAACTATGCTGTGGCAGTCGGGGACGATTATTGAAGATGGCATCGAAGAATTTCGACCTGCTGCGACTTCCTCTGTAGATAAGGACAGCCATGATGACGGTCTGTGCAGAACAACACGTCAATTTCAACCACAGTGATGCAGCCAGCCTGTTAAACGACATTGAGCAACGACTTGATCAGCTTTTACCGGTTGAGAGTGAACGTGACCTGGTGGGCGCTGCCATGCGCGACGGTGCGCTGGCACCGGGAAAGCGCATTCGCCCGCTGCTGCTATTACTGGCTGCGCGCGATCTCGGCTGCAACGCCACGCCCACCGGGCTGCTTGATCTTGCCTGTGCTGTGGAGATGGTCCATGCCGCCTCCCTGATTCTGGATGACATGCCCTGCATGGATGATGCGCAGCTACGCCGTGGACGTCCGACCATTCACTGCCAATATGGCGAACATGTGGCGATTCTGGCCGCAGTGGCCCTGCTGAGTAAAGCATTTGGCGTAGTCGCCATGGCAGAAGGCTTAACAGCCGCTGCCAGGGCAGACGCGGTCGCGGAGTTATCTCACGCGGTTGGCATGCAGGGTCTGGTGCAGGGCCAGTTTAAAGATCTCTCAGAAGGTGATAAGCCCCGCAGCGCCGACGCCATTCTGATGACCAATCACTACAAAACCAGCACGCTGTTCTGTGCCTCCATGCAGATGGCCTCTATTGTGGCAGAAGTCCCGAAAGAGGCACGCGAACAGCTGCACCGGTTTTCACTTAATCTCGGTCAGGCTTTTCAGCTACTGGACGATCTCACCGACGGCATGGCTGATACCGGCAAAGATGCCCATCAGGATGAGGGGAAATCGACGCTGGTGAATCTGCTGGGGCCACAGGCGGTGGAAACGCGACTGCGCGATCATCTGCGCTGCGCCAGCGAGCATCTGCTCTCGGCCTGCCAGGACGGTTATGCCACTCATCATTTTGTTCAGGCCTGGTTTGAGAAAAAACTCGCTGCCGTCAGTTAAGGATGCTGCATGAGTCACTTTGCGGTCATTGCACCGCCCTTCTATAGCCATGTGCAGGCGCTCGCGCATCTTAGCCAGGTCTTAATCACACGTGGACACCAGATTACTTTTATCCAGCAGACGGACGTTAGCGCGCTACTTACCGACAAGCGGATCGGCTTTTTCCCGCTAGGCTTAGCCTCACATCCTGCGGGCAGTCTGGCCCGTACTCTGCAGCTGGCGGCGCATCCTCTTGGCCCGTCAATGCTGAAACTGATTAATGAGATGGCCCGCAGCACCGATATGCTCTGTCGCGAACTGCCCGTGGTCCTGAACACTCTGGCGATTGATGGCGTGATCGTCGATCAGATGGAGCCTGCCGGCGCACTGGCGGCAGAATCGCTGAACCTGCCTTTTGTCTCGGTGGCTTGTGCGTTGCCACTTAATCGTGAGGCGGATTTCCCGCTGGCTGTGATGCCGTTTGAGTATGGCAGCAGCGACCAGGCACGTGATCGTTATCGCACCAGCGAAAAAATCTATGACTGGCTGATGCGTCGTCACGATCGGGTTATCGCCAGAAATGCCCATGCGTTAGGGTTAACGCCACGGGAAAAACTGCACCACTGTTTTTCACCGCTGGCGCAGATCAGTCAGCTGCTCCCGGAACTCGATTTCCCCCGCCAGGCGCTGCCCGATCATTTCCACTCCGTGGGCCCGCTGCGCGCTGCGGAATCATCAGCGGCTGTGTCGCAATCGCGCTATTTCCCGCATGGCGACAGAACGCGTATTTTTGCCTCCCTCGGCACCCTGCAGGGCCATCGCTACGGTCTGTTCAAAACCATCGTCCGCGCCTGTCAGGAGATCGACGCGCAGTTATTGCTGGCGCATTGTGGTCGCCTGTCACCGTTTCAGGCAGAGAAACTCGCGCAGGCCAGCCATGTTCAGGTGGTCGATTTTGCCGATCAGGCGGCTGCTCTGGCACAGGCCGATCTGGCAATCACCCACGGCGGTATGAACACGGTGCTGGACGCGGTTAATCATCTGACGCCACTGCTGGTAATCCCTCTGGCCTTCGATCAGCCGGGTGTCGCTGCCAGAGTGGTCTGGCACGGTATCGGGCGTCGGGCGTCACGTTTCACCACCAGCCACTCAATGGCCCGTCAGCTTCAGACCTTACTGGCTGATGAGCGCTACGGCCAGCGGATGAAAACGCTGCGCACTGCCCTTCATCAGGCCGGCGGCACAGCGCTGGCGGCAGATATCGTCGAACAGGCAATGCTGACCCGCAAACCCGTCATCACCAGGAGAGATTATGCCTCGGTTTGATCTGATTCTGGTGGGCGCGGGGCTGGCGAACGGCCTGATTGCCCTGCGACTGCGCCAGCAGCAGCCTGCCCTGCGCATTCTGATAATTGACGCCGGGAGCGAACCGGGTGCGCATCATACCTGGTCGTTTCATGCGGAAGATCTCACCGAAACGCAGCATCACTGGGTCGCCCCGCTGGTGGTTCATCACTGGCCCGGTTATGAAGTGCGCTTTCCGCAACGAAATCGATCCCTGAACAGTGGCTATTTTTGCGTGACCGCGGAACGCTTCGCGCAGGTCATCCGTGACAGATTTGCATCGGATCTGCTGTTGAACACCAGAGTGGCGAACGTTGCTTCACGGTCGGTCACACTGGAGGATGGCCGGGTACTGAAAACTGATGCGGTGATCGATGGTCGCGGCTACCAGCCCGATTCGGCGCTGCGCATGGGCTTTCAGTCGTTTGTCGGACAGGAGTGGCAGCTCAGTGAACCACACGGCCTGACCGTGCCGATCATCATGGACGCAACGGTGGATCAGCAGGCAGGCTATCGCTTTGTCTACAGTCTGCCCTTTTCGGCTGATACGCTGCTGATTGAAGATACGCACTATATTGATAACGCTACGCTGGATGGCGATCACGCCCGGCAGAACATCCGTCACTATGCCGCGCAGCAGGGCTGGACGTTAAACCGGCTGCTACGCGAAGAGCAGGGCGCGTTACCGATTACGCTGACCGGTGACGTTGCCGCCTTCTGGGAGAAACGCGATTTACCCTGCAGCGGTCTGCGTGCCGGGTTATTCCATCCCACCACCGGCTACTCTCTGCCGCTGGCGGTCGCGATGGCTGACCGGCTGGCACAGATGCGGACGTTTACCTCTGAAACACTGCACGCCAGCATTGCGCAATTTGCCTCACAGGCCTGGCAGCAGCAGCGCTTCTTCCGCATGCTTAACCGCATGCTATTTATGGCGGGTCCGGCTGACCAGCGCTGGCAGGTGATGCAACGTTTTTACGGCCTTCCCGAAGGTCTGATCGCCCGTTTTTATGCGGGAAAACTTACTTTGTCTGATCGGCTGCGTATCTTAAGCGGCAAACCACCGGTTCCCGTACTGGCGGCGTTACAGGCTATTATGACTCCTCACCGTCAACAGGCGATGCAATGAATAGAACGACAGTAATTGGCGCAGGCTTTGGTGGTCTGGCTCTGGCAATTCGCCTTCAGGCGTCAGGCATTCCCACCCGACTGCTGGAGCAGCGTGACAAGCCTGGCGGCCGGGCTTATGTCTACGAGGATCAGGGCTACACCTTTGATGCCGGTCCGACGGTGATCACCGATCCCAGCGCCATTGAAGAGCTTTTCACCCTGGCGGGCAAAAAGCTCTCCGACTATGTTGAGCTGCTGCCAGTCAGGCCGTTTTATCGCCTCTGCTGGGAGTCCGGCAAGGTGTTCAGTTATGACAACGATCAGCCTGCGCTGGAAACACAGATTGCCGCGTTTAATCCACACGATGTTGAAGGCTATCGTCGCTTCCTGGATTATTCGCGCGCGGTGTTTGCGGAAGGCTATCTGAAGCTCGGCACCGTACCGTTTCTGTCGTTCCGCGACATGCTGCGTGCCGCTCCGCAGCTGGCCAAATTACAGGCGTGGCGAAGTGTCTACAGCAAAGTGGCGAGCTACATTGAAGATGAGCATCTGCGTCAGGCGTTCTCTTTCCACTCGCTGCTCGTAGGCGGAAATCCGTTTGCCACCTCGTCAATCTATACTCTGATACATGCCCTGGAGCGTGAATGGGGCGTCTGGTTCCCGCGCGGCGGCACTGGCGCACTGGTGCGGGGCATGGTCAAACTGTTTGAAGATCTGGGCGGCGAAGTGGAGCTGAATGCCAGCGTTGCCCGGCTGGAGACGCAGAAAAATAAAATTACCGCCGTGCATCTGAAAGATGGCCGGGTATTCCCGACCCGCGCGGTTGCCTCTAACGCGGATGTCGTTCACACCTATCGCGAACTGCTGAGCCAGCATCCGGCCTCTATGGCACAGGGAAAATCTCTGCAGAACAAGCGTATGAGCAACTCGCTCTTCGTGATCTATTTTGGACTCAATCATCATCACGATCAGCTGGCGCACCACACGGTCTGCTTTGGCCCACGCTACCGCGAATTAATTGATGAGATCTTTAATAAAGACGCCCTGGCTGAGGATTTCTCGCTCTATCTGCATGCGCCCTGCGTGACCGATCCGTCACTGGCGCCGGAAGGCTGCGGCAGCTATTACGTGCTGGCACCGGTGCCACATCTCGGCACCGCCGATATCGACTGGTCCGTTGAAGGTCCTCGCCTGCGCGATCGCATCTTTGACTATCTGGAAGAGCATTACATGCCGGGCCTGCGCAGCCAGCTGGTGACGCATCGCATCTTCACGCCGTTTGATTTCCGCGATGAGTTGAATGCGTATCAGGGGTCTGCGTTCTCAGTAGAGCCGATCCTGACGCAAAGCGCCTGGTTCCGGCCTCATAACCGCGATAAAAATATCAACAATCTCTACCTGGTCGGTGCTGGCACCCATCCGGGCGCGGGTATTCCCGGCGTGATTGGGTCGGCCAAGGCCACCGCAGGATTGATGCTGGAGGATCTGGGTTGAATAGTCCGTCACTGCTCGATCATGCCGTAGAAACCATGGAGGTGGGTTCAAAAAGCTTCGCCACTGCATCGAAGCTGTTTGATGCCAAAACCCGACGCAGTGTGCTGATGCTCTACTCCTGGTGCCGTCACTGTGACGATGTGATTGACGATCAGGTGCTGGGATTCAGTAACGATACGCCATCGCTGCAATCCGCCGAACAGCGCCTGGCGCAACTGGAGATGAAAACGCGTCAGGCCTATGCCGGTTCGCAGATGCATGAGCCTGCCTTTGCGGCCTTCCAGGAGGTGGCGATGGCGCACGACATTCTGCCGGCTTACGCGTTTGATCATCTGGCGGGCTTTGCGATGGATGTGCAGGAGACCCGCTATCAGACGCTTGAGGATACGCTGCGCTACTGCTATCACGTGGCGGGCGTGGTAGGTCTGATGATGGCGCAGATTATGGGCGTGCGCGACAATCCCACGCTGGATCGCGCCTGCGATCTCGGTCTGGCGTTTCAGCTGACCAACATTGCACGTGATATTGTTGAGGATGCTGAAGCAGGACGCTGTTATCTGCCCGCAGAGTGGCTTGCTGAAGAGGGACTGACGCGGGAGACGCTGGCTGCCCCGGAAAATCGCCAGGCGCTCAGCCGTGTTGCCCGTCGTCTGGTGGAGACAGCAGAGCCTTATTACCATTCGGCTTCGGCTGGCCTGCCGGGCTTACCGCTGCGCTCAGCGTGGGCGATTGCAACTGCAAAACAGGTCTATCGTAAGATTGGTATGAAGGTGGTTCAGGCGGGCTCACAGGCGTGGGACATACGTCAGTCCACCAGCACGCCAGAGAAACTGGCTATGCTGGTGGCGGCATCCGGTCAGGCGGTTACTTCCCGGATGGCGCGTCATGCTCCGCGCCCTGCTTACCTCTGGCAGCGCCCCGTTTAACGCCGTGACGTTCCCGCAACGTCGCCTGCAGTTTTGACAGCGGCGGCGCATAGAGGAAACCAAACGACACACAATCTTCTTTGCCCCGTACCGCATGATGCATGCGGTGCGCCATATAGAGTCGGCGCAGATAACCCCGACGTGGAACATAGCGGAAGGGCCAGCGCTGATGGACCAGCCCGTCATGAACAATAAAATAGAGCAGTCCATACAACGTCATCCCTGCACCGATCCACTGTAACGGCCAGACGCCTGTGCTGCCCAGATAAATAAGCAAAATCGACAGGCAGGCAAAGACGACAGCGTAAAGATCGTTAACCTCAAACCAGCCTTTATGCGGTTCATGATGTGACAGATGCCAGCCCCAACCCCAGCCATGCATAATATATTTGTGCGCCAGTGCAGCCGTTATCTCCATACCGATAACAGTGACCAGAACAATCAGGGCATTCCAAATCCACAACATAGTTTCTCCCGAGCATGCATCCTGCAAAGTGGCGCAGAGGGATAATTTTAACAGAGATTGGAGGAAACAGGCTTCACGGGAAAAATAAGAGGAAAAATTACGTATGCATGAATGAAAAGCATTCCCCATGAGGCAGCGACAGAACCTTTAAAGCAACTCGTGATCCATCGGCGTGCGAAAAGCATGGCGTGCGGCGATCATCAACTGACTGGCTGTCACGGTTGTGGGTAATCGCATCAGAATTTTACTCGCCTGCCAGTAACAGAGCACCATGACCTCATCCTCTTCCTGTTCAGCCAGCTCATGTAGCCGGACACGCAGTGACAGCACATCAATGGTCTGCTGCGCATCCAGCATGTCAGAGATCGTCTGATTAATGACGCGATGGAGAGTTTTCCAGGTGAGATCGGTATACAAAATTAACCTCTTCTAACGCTTATCGGCTTCCTGCAGACAGGCAGCAGGGAAGTAGCAGAAATGGCTTCGTAAAACAGGAGAGCAAACTCTGCTGATAACTATAGCGGCTCTTCAGCGGCGATGCAGGCCAGCTGTTGAGAATGCCAAAGCCGATAATTTTAACGACAAAGGGTCCTGCCTGTCGCCTGTTCCGCACAGGTCAGCGACTGATTGCTGATTTTTGTAACAATTGCGGCTCATTCTTAGCTGGCTGAAGCAGAGAGGATTTGCCAGGGTAAATACCTTTACCGTTCCGTTTCTCTTAAAGGAGTTATTTATGAGTCAGCATGCAGATGCGCTGGTCTGGGGCCATGGCCCGGCGATCTTCGAAGTCTTTCTGGAACCCACCTGTCCTTTTTAGGTTCGTACATTCAATAAATTAGACGCCTTACTGGCGCACGCGGGTGAAGAGAACATCACCGTGAAGATCCGGCTGCAATCTCAGCCGTGGCACCTCTATTCCGGGCTGATTGTGCGCTACATTCTTGCCGCCGCCTGCAAAAGTAAAGACGCGGCGAAGAAGGTAATGCAGGCCGTGGCCGATCATCGTGAAGAGTTCGAGTTCACCGATCACTGTACCGGCCCGAACCGTGATGCCACGCCGAATCAGATTCTGGCCCGCCTGAAAGAATACAGCGGCGTGGATGCCAGTGCCGCATTTGATCAGCCTGATCTGCAGAGCGCCATTAAATGGCACTGCAAATATGCCCGCCAGAACGGTATCCATGTTTCACCAACTTTTATGGTTAACGGACTGGTGCAGCCTGAGCTCAGCAGCGGTGACGACATTGCGCGCTGGGCAAGTGTTCTGACTGGTTAGTTTTTGTGCGCGGTTGCCGCAGGCCGCGCAACACGGTTTCTCTCCTTTGCGATTCAGCACACACGCATTCTCAATATCCTGATAATTATGCCTGTTTTCCCGTGAGCAGGCCGGGTAAGCTGTACCGCTATCAGCAGCATTACACCGCTGCTACATCATATTAACGGCGTCGCTGACCTGTTTTCACGCCAGTCAGGCGCCTGATTCATTGAGGAATTGCGGATGCCGATGACGCTTGAACAGATTCAGGACAAATATCCGGGTGCATTTACAGATGCATTTGGTGATTCCCCGGAATTAGCCAGCGAACTCGCGACGCTGATTATTGCCGGAAAGAAGGTGGCCACCTGCGGTTCGTTACGCAGCTGGCAGGAGCAGGAAGCCTTGCCTCAGCCAGGCGGTTACAGCATTGTTCTCAACGGCGAACAGCAGCCCGTCTGCGTGATTCGTACCACCGGATTGTTCCTGACGCGCTTTGACCGCGTGACGCCAGAAATGGCGATGCTGGAGGGTGAAGGCGATCTCAGCCTCGACCACTGGCGTCAGGAACATCAGCGCTACTTCGAGCGTGCAGGCTATTTCCACAGCGAAATGGAGCTGATCTTCGAGACCTTCCAGCTGGTCGAGGTGATTTAAACCGGCAGCTTACAGCGTGTTGGCTGCCATCAGGGCCAGCCGCTTAACACCACGCGCGGCGAGAGTCTCAGCAGCCTGAGCCGCGCGCATACCACTGGCGCACACCAGCACCACGCGCTGATTCAATGGCGGCTGCCAGGCCGCTATCTGCTGTGGCAGAATCCGTAATACCTGCCCGGCCACACTGACCGGTGCCTCCTCCACGCTGCGCAATTCCACTATGCAATCGTCATCAGTGAGCATGAGTCGATCGATAAACGGCGTGCCCGGCGCTTCTGGCTCAGGTGCATCGTCGAAACGGAACTGCCGCACATGCCAGTTCACAAAGTCGCAGTGAATCATGCAGCCGAGCGGTGATGGCGTCAGCTTCAGTAATACGCTCAGCGCCATCTGCGCCTGCATGGCGCCCAGCGTTGCCACGGCTGGCCCCATCACGCCAGCCGTGTTGCAGTTACCCGACGTCACAGGCAACTGCGGGAACAGCGCGCGATAGCCGGGTGAACCCCCGCAGAATCCACCGACATAGCCTTTGCGACCTAACACCGACGCGCAGATGAGCGGCAGATCGCGCGGATAGCAGGTGTCCGAGAGCTGATAAGTGATCGCGAAGTTATCCGCCGCATCCACCACCAGATCGATTCCCTTCAGCGCCTCCGGGAGATGACTGGCACTCAGCCTGTATGGATGCGCCTCGACGCGGCAGTCAGGATTCCGCTGCGCCAGCGCGCGCTGAGCACAGATTGCTTTGGGCTGACCCACATTGTCGACGCCAAACAGCGTCTGCCGGTGGAGGTTGTGCAACTCAACCCGATCGCCATCATAAAGACGAATAAACCCGACGCCCGCGCCAGCCAGCAACGGTAGCAGCGTCGCGCTAAGCCCGCCCGCGCCCACCACCAGCACACGTGC
The DNA here is from genome assembly GCF_051136265.1 of Candidatus Pantoea rara. Lineage (NCBI taxonomy): Bacteria > Pseudomonadati > Pseudomonadota > Gammaproteobacteria > Enterobacterales > Erwiniaceae > Pantoea > Candidatus Pantoea rara. The sequence goes on from NZ_CP194943.1 coordinate 386,577, forward strand.
CTCGCTCAGCCGCTGCTGCCCCGCTTCGCCAATCTCCGGCAACATAGTCTGTCGCTGATAACGCTCCATCGCCGCTCCTTAAAACTGTGCCAGACCAAAAATGGGCGTTGAAGCTGACGCCATGTCGCGCTGCTCCATCAATCCCGCCTGAAACGCTTCGTGACCGCCATGGATTGCGGCAGCGAAGGCCCCGGCCATCCGCACTGGATCGCGCGCTTTTGCCACCGCCGTGTTGAGTAACACCGCGTCAAAGCCCATTTCCATCGCCTGCGCCGCCTGACCGGGCGCGCCAATGCCCGCATCAATAATCAGCGGCACATCTTTAAACCACGCACGCATGGCACGTAGCCCTTCGATATTGCGCAGCCCCTGACCGGAGCCAATCGGCGCCCCCCAGGGCATCAGCACTTCACAGCCCGCTTCCAGTAGTTTCTCGCCGACAATCAGATCTTCGGTGGTGTAGGGAAAGACCTGGAAGCCGTCAGCGCAAAGGATCCGCGCGGCTTCAACCAGCGCAAAGGGGTCGGGTTGCAGCGTATCGGCATGACCGATGACCTCCAGCTTGATCCACGGCGTGTCGAACAGTTCGCGCGCCATCTGCGCCGTCGTCACCGCCTCTTTCACCGTGTGGCAGCCTGCGGTATTGGGCAGAATGCGTTTGTTAAGCTGTTGCAGCAGCGAGCGGAAAGCACCGCCTTCACTGCCTTCACGACGCAGGCTGACAGTAATGATCTCCGCGCCTGACGCGTCTATCGCCTGATGCAGAATGTCCGGGGACGGATATCCGGCGGTACCGAGCAGAAAGCGAGATTGCGGAGTGAATTGATAGAACATGGTTACCCTCCCTGCATCGGTGACAGGATTTCCAGCTGGCTACCCGCCTCAAGCGGCTGGCTGGCATAGCGGCTACGCGGCACAAATTCGCCGTTCAGCGCGGTGGCGACGGTGCGCGGGTCAATCTGCTGCTCCGCCATAAGCTCTGCCAGCGTGTCTGCATCGGTTTCAATCGTGTGCCCATTAAGTTGAACTCGCATGAGTCATCTCCTGAGTAAGTTGCAGCATGAGTTTTTCAGCCATAATCGGAGCCAGCAAAAAGCCGTGACGGTAAAGCCCGTTCAGCGAGAAACGACCCTTTTCATAGCGGACTTCAGGCAGGTTCTGTCGATAAGCGGGGCGCAGACCGGTGCCGCTCTCCACGATGCGCGCTTCGGCCAGCGCCGGATGCAGACTATAAGCGGCACTGAGCAGCTCCATCATCGCTCTGGCACTGATCGGGCTGCTATCGTGGCTTTCGACCATCGTGGCACCCAGCATGAAGTGCCCGTCTGCACGCGGCACCAGATAGCAGGGAAAGCGTGGGTGCAGCAGCCGGACAGGACGGGAGAACTGAACATCGGGGGTCTGGAGAATCAGCATTTCGCCCCTGACAGCGCGCAGCGCGGGCTGCTGATCCGCAGCGTGGATGCCACGGCAGTCAATGATTGTGCCGGTGGGTTTACCGCTGTGTAAGGGCACGCCAGCCTGCTGCAGTTTGTCGCGCAGTTGCTGCATCGCGCGGCGGGGATCAAGATGCGCCTCTGCCGCAAAAAACAGACCACGGGCAAAGCGATTTTCCAGCGCCGGCTCGATCTCTCCGGGGGCGACCCATTGATGCTGCTGCGTCATGATGGCGAAACGTGTCAGTTCGCGGCTGTCACGCGGTGGCGTAACCACCAGCGTGCCCTGCTGTTCCACACCCTCCACGCGTTGCGCCCACCAGCCCGCAGCGTGCTGGCCCCATTCGATCACCTGCGGCGGCGCGCTTTCTGCTTCGCACCAGGGCGCGAGCATGCCGCCTGCCCAGTGTGAGGCGGCACGACAGTCAGGCTGCGTAATGACTTCGACGCTTTCTCCTCGCTCCACAAGCAGTGTGGCGACACACAACCCGGCCACACCGCTGCCAAGTACCGACCAGCAGCTCATGATGCCCACCGGCGAGGATGAGAGAAAATCAGGATGAGAAGTTTCACTTTGGCCTCGTTATCAGTTAACGAAGACCCGTGATACGGAGGGAAAAGGCAGAGACGTCGCGAATGCGCCCCTGCGGCAAGTATCTGATGCGATACCCATCTTCCTACGCCAGTATCAACTGGGTCAGGTTCTAAGGGTCGCTAAGCCGCGCAATGCGCTATTAGCCTCTCAGTCTCTCTGGCGAGACTCCCCTGACGGGTTTAGTTGTAAGTTAAGCGGGCAGCTTCGTCAAGCAGCAGGCAGGGTGCAAAACCAGAAAATCGTGATTAACGGGCAGAACCAGACGACCAGTCAGCAGCGGTTGCCAGCGTCACAAAGGGTCCCGCCAGCGTCTGATTGTGATGACCAATAATACTTTCCGCAGAGAGATGTGGATTATCGACAGTGGTATGCGCATCGGAAATCAGTACAACGTTAAATCCCAGCTCCGGTGCGGCCCGACAGGTGGTATCAACACAGAACTCCGTTTTCATCCCGGCAATCACCAGTTGTTTTATGCCTCTTTGCTTAAGCTGAAGTTGCAGGCCGGTATCCCTGAAACAGCTGGGGTATTTTTTTGTGAAGACGACATCTGACTGCGGGTTAACCTGCAACGCCGGTATCAGACCAGTCAGCGGACTTTGCTCGTTGAAAGGAGAATTATCAGGCCCGATGTGTCGCGCAAAAAAGACGGGAACTTCAGACTGCCGTGCTTTGGTGATGAGCAGAGTGATATTCGACAGAATACGGTCTGCAGCAAAAGGCGCCGCTGGACCATAAAAAAGGCCCTGCTGCATGTCGATGATTAAAAGTGCATTTTCAGATGTCTTCATGACCTGGCTCCATTCAGTTTTAAGAACGGGGAACAGGTCCCCGTCCGGTTCGGCGGGGAGTGGGAATCTGTTGTGTCAGGTGCCCGTCACAGACTCGCCTACGCCGCCGCTGAGCGCGGTGGTGGTGACGGTGGTGAAAGTCAGAACTGACATAAACATTTTACGATCCTGAGTTGATGAATTCGTGAGGAGTCTCATCCGGCAGGAGGGGACCGGAATTTACATTACCCTGAACACTGTGGCTTTTAAAGCGCCTGCAGCGATTGCGTCACCGCGTCGGTGATTTCACGAATACGCGGTTCGGCGCGGCGATAATAGGTCCATTTGCCCACTTTGCTGGCTTCGACCAGGCCCGCATTGTGAAGTGCTTTCAGGCATAACGACGTGGCGGGCTGTGATAAGCCCGCCTTGTCCTGTATGAGGCTGGCGCAGACGCCATACTGATCGAAGGGATAGAGCTGGGTATAGCCCGCAAACGCTTCGTCAGGATTTTTAAGCCACTTCAGCACTGCCACTCTGGTCGGGTTAGACAGTAACTTCAGGGCATTTTCGGGGGACATGCCGCCTCACAGAATATCAGGATTGAAAAACAGGATAGTCAGTATAGCCTTTCTCAGTGCCGCCATACAGGGAGGCGTGATCGACCTCATTCAGCGGATAGCCTGATTTAATGCGCGCAGGCAGGTCAGGATTGGCGATAAACGAGCGGCCAAAACCAAACAGATCGCCCCAGCCTTTTTCCAGCACATGCTGCGCTTTTTCAGCCGTGTAACGACCCGAATAGATGATCGGAGATCGGAATGTTTCCCGCAGTGCGACGCGGAAACTTTCTGGCATGTCCGGGCTATTATCCCAGTCGGCTTCGGCAATAGAGAGATAGCCGACTTCCAGCGCATTCAGCATCTCCGCAGCGCGGATGTAGGTCGTATGGGGATCGCTTTCAACCAGTCCAAGATAGACGCGCTCTTCGTCAGTGCTTGAAAACAGTGGCGCAAATCTGACGCCAACACGATGGCTGCCAAATACCGAGCTGACCGCCTCAACGACTTCGCGCAGGAAGCGCAGACGATTCTCCGCTGAACCACCATATTCATCCGTACGGAAGTTAGTGTGCTCTGAAATAAACTGGTTAATCAGATAACCGTTGGCGGAATGCAGTTCCACGCCGTCAAAACCGGCCGCTTTGGCATTCTCAGCCGCACGACGGTAAAGTGCCACAATCTCTTTAACTTCCGCTGTGGTCAGTGCCCGTGGCTCGCTGGGTGCAGTTAATATCCCCGCCCCTGGCCCTGTCTCAATAAAGACCCGGACGTTGTCGGCTGCAATAGCTGAAGGCGCCACCGGGGGCTGCTTCTCTGGCTGAAGTTCATTATGTGATACGCGGCCAACATGCCAGAGCTGGCAGAAAAGGGTGGCGCCTTCCTGATGTACCGCTTCTGTGACCTTTTTCCAGCCCGCGATCTGCGCGTCGCTGTGGATCCCCGGCGTCCATGCATAGCCCTGTCCACGGGGCTCAATCTGGGTGCCTTCGGTGACCATCAGTCCCGCACTGGCGCGCTGGCGGTAATACTCCACCATCATCTCGCCGGGAATGTTGCCCGGCTGCTCACTGCGGCAACGCGTCAGCGGCGGCAGTACAATGCGGTTACGAAGCGTGAGATCGCCCAGGTTCAGCGGGGTAAAAAGTGACGGCATAACAAAAAGTCCTCTGATGTGTGAAGAGGCGATATTATATTTACACATTTAAATTTGTAAATGTGTAATCTGTGCTTTTTGTTCCGGAGCTGTTTATTATGGGGCGGATCCTGCAGACATCGCACTCAGGCCAGCTGCAGGTTCATCAGGACATTATGAAGCGTATTTTTCAGTGAAGGCCTGCCATTGCTGGCGATAGATATCCATCTGTTTCAACGCACCATCAATAGACGATTGCGCAGCGTTGCCGGGGTTGGGCGTTGCACTGATTATTGCCGCAAAGGCACTGAATACAGCGTCTGTATTACCACCTGAATTCATGGCTGCCATCATGCTGTTCAGCTCAACCTGAGGCCGTGCGGTGCCGCTTTCAAACTTGTTGAGATTATCACGCGCACTCTCCTGCATGTGGCGAGTGCCATAACGCATAGCTAACGTCAGCGTATCCTGAGCGCCCGATAACATCGCACTGTTACGAATAGCCACTTTGACGTTTATCATCTGATCAGCGATGCCCGTTGCCTGTTTCTGGTTATCTCCGGAGACATATTTTTCAATCAGTTTATGGAGCTTAGACTGCGTCAGGGTCAGCGCCATGGCTTCAGCGGTATCGCTGTTATCGTACTGACCACGCCCCGCCTGACCTTCAACCAGCACCTGATGTAAGGCAGCAGCAAAGTCATCCATCGTGCTCTGCGTTTTGTCAGCGGTCATACTCAGGAGTGGACTCAGTGTGCTGGCATCTGAGCTGGTGTTGGGGTCGTTGAACAAGGCATACGCAAGGTTAATGGACGGCCCCTGGCCGGATGACTTTAACTCTGCCAGTGCCTTGAGATTTTTTTCCTGTTGCTCTGCCGCAATGGGTTCATCGCGGGCGTGTAAAAGCCGTGCTCTTGCCTCGGGGGAGATTACCACCACACTGGCCGGTAACTCTTTAGCGGTGATACTTTCTTTAATGCTGTCCGATGCTGTATTTGGTGTGATGAGCGTGGTTGAATATCCTCTTGCCACGTCTGTGCTAATGCCACTGATTAACCCCATAATGCCCTCTACGGTTTGTCTGGTTGAACAATTAATCGGCAGGATGTAACTCATCTTTACAGGCATATATTCAATCCGTGAGTGAGGCGACTTATTTCAGGTTTAACTATCAGCGCTATTACGACAGGACTTTACTTCACCATCTGTTCAGAATTATTAAGTTGAACCTTCAGCAGGTCAGCGCAACCAGACAGGGAACATTCAGAGGAAACGTTGTGATCACTACACTTTCTTTAGACGCGCTTGGGCCACGCATTTGTATTATGGGGCCGTCTAACAGCGGGAAATCTACTCTGGCTGCTGCTATTTCTCGCAAAACAGCCTTGCCTGCCGTTCATCTGGATCAGCTTCACCATACTCCGGGCACTCAATGGATTCCCAGAGCACCGGCTGAGTTTATGCGTTTACACGCTGACGCGGTGAGTCAGGAAAAATGGGTTATGGATGGGAATTACACAAAATGTATTGAAGAACGTCTCGCGCGCGCCACAGGATTCATTCTTCTGGATGTAAAAGTACCTGTGGCGCTAATTCGGTATATTCGCAGATGTTATTCCTCCACACCACGCGTTGGAGGCCTGAAGATGAGCAGAGAGCATGTGACCCTGGAGATGCTGAAATATATTATCCTTACTGCGCCGAAGAATCGGAAGCGCCATAAGACGCTTTATGACCAGGTCAGCCTGCCAAAACTTCGGCTAAATTCTTCAGGTGATTTTCAGGCCTGTCTGGAATACTGGGGCTTATAATTAAAAAGTGACTGCCCAGCCCCGCTTCTGTTAATCAACAGGCATCAGGCTCGTCAAAAGCGCGTTCAGCGATTCACCTGGCCCGGTTAGCTACGGCTGAATACCATTTTCAGGCCTGCCAGCGCAAAGCAGCAGGCTAACAGAGCATCGAGTCCGCGACGAATGCGTCGGTAAAAGGTGCCCATGACAGAGGTTGAGAACAGCAGAGCATAACCGCCGAAGACCAGGACGCAAATGGCTGCACAACCGCAGAGGATTATCGGCAATGTTGAGGCACTCCCATCCGGCTTCAGCGCAAATGACATAATCGCCACCCAGGTAAGAATCGCTTTGGGATTGCCGATATGCATCAGAATGCCCTGACGATACAATCTGCCATAAGCGACCCGCTCATCGCTGGCGGTAAAGTCACCGGCTTCCGTCCGCCGCAAAGCCGATTTACCCGCTTTATACGCCAGCCAGAGCAGATATAACCCGCCGCCAATTTTCAACGCAATCAGCAACTGTGCGAAGGTTGCCAGCACGGTCAGTACACCGCTGGCGGCCAGCAGCGCCCAGATCATCGACCCACTCACGACTCCCGCCGCCAGCGCCAGTGCAGCACCTCTGCCCTTTTTCATTGCCGTGCCCATAATGGCCATATTGCTTGGCCCGGGACTCGCCGTAGCGACAAGATAAGTGGTGAAGATCAGGACTACCTCGTGTGAAAGCGCCATCATTGCCTCGGTGATGAGTGGTTATCCATCTGTTATATCGGTCGTCGTATGAATTTACAATTCATTCACACGCTGCCGCTCAGCTTCCAAAGAATGTCCGCTAAAGCATGCGCACGTTAACTTTCAGGCAGTGCCAGTCAGGGATGATTGCGATCATCCAGACGCAACTGCATAAATGTCAGATCCAGCCAGCGCCCAAATTTATTGCCGACTTCTTTCATGGTGCCCGCCTCAGTGAAGCCCAGCTTTTTATGCAGCGTGATTGACGCTCTGTTTTCCGATTCAATACCCGCCACCATCACGTGCTTTTTGCTCTTACTGGCAAGCTGAATTAACGTCCGCATCAGGGCATCACCTATGCCTTGTCCCCGCGCGTTTTTATGAACGTAAACAGAATGCTCAACGGTGTGACGATATCCATCCCAGGGCCGCCAGTCACCGTATGAAGCATATCCCAGCACGCTATCATCATTGTTCGCTGCCACTATCACAGGAAAACCCGCCTGCTGACGACTGTGTATCCATGCGATACGATTAGCGACATCTACCCTGCTTTCATTCCAGATGGCCGTGGTGTTAAGCACCGCATCGTTGTAAATCTCAGCAATCACATCAGCATCACTTTCAATAGCCGCACGAATAATCATGGTAGACACCCCTTTGCTCACTCACTAAAGTAGATGAATTGTACACAATGATAGTTATCTATTATGTTAGATGAAATGTCCAGTAAAGAAGATAACCTGAATATCCGGATCGGATTAAAGGTTAAAGAGGAAAGAGAAAAACGCGGCTGGTCACTGACTGAACTGGCAGGTCACTCCGGTGTATCGCGGGCGATGATCCACAAAATCGAGCGTGGAGAGAGCAGCCCGACGGCAGTTCTGTTAGCCCGGCTATCGGGCTCTTTTGACATGAGCATCTCGCAGCTTCTGGCCCAGACAGAAGTTCAGACAGGCACGCTGGTCAGGCACGAAAATCAGCCGGTATGGCAGGATCCTGAGACCGGCTATTTGCGTCGGCACGTTTCACCGGGTGAGATGCCGGTCGATCTGGTCAGTGTCGAACTGCCGGCCAATACCGCTGTGCCGATGCCAGCTATCTCCTATATTTCAAGACGTCAGCTGATATGGGTATTGGAAGGGTCATTGACGTTCGAAGCCGGGTCGAGCACTTATGAAATGGCGGCTGGAGACTGTCTTGAACTGGGCGATCCAGCTGATTGTGTCTTCAGAAATAACACCAGCAAGGCATGTCGATACGCTGTGATCGTCCTGCGGCCAGCCTGATCCGTTTAGTGGCAGAAATCCATCCGCGATGATGGATTTATAACGCGCTGTTTCTGAAAGCATTATCGCTATAGCACTGTTTAGCCAGGGTTATTTAACGATTATTTCCGGCATAGATATCAGGCCGGGTAATCGTCCAGATAAAGTTTTCCTGGTTAACGGGTTCATAACCAAGCTTTTTATAAAGCCTGGGGGCCGTTGTGGTACACAGCAGGATTCTGCGCAGTTTTATGAAAACCGGATGGTCATGAATGGATGCCATGAGCCATCTGCCCAGCCCCTTGCCCTGATACTCTTCCAGAATATAAACATCACTCAGCCAGGCGAAAGTCGCATAATCGGTAACCAGCCGGGCAAACCCTATTTGTGACTCATCATCATAGACACCAAAAGTCAGGCTGTTCTCTATCGACACGGCGACAGTATTCATGTCGATGCCAGCCGCCCAGGTTGAACGCGTCAGATATTGATGGATAGCCTTCTGGTCTAATTTTTCCTTATCGGTACTGATGAGATATGAGCTATTTCGCCATTCAAATACTGTATTCATCTTCACCCCTCTCCCTGAAGATTTATTCATAACATCAGCCGTCAGGTTAGCCTGATCATGCAGTGACATCACCTATCTCATATCAGATATACCCTGTCTCCGTAGGCAGAATATCGGCGTGAAACATTTTTTTGAAGATGCGGATGGCGGGCAAAGTGAAGGTGATGGAGATGGATGATGGCGTTTTTTATGCTGACACTCATCTTTGTGCAAACCCACGTCTGGCACAGGGATGAAAACTCAGTCCGGCTTTTGATCTCTCTACAATCAAATCGCCAGCCGGGCTGAGCCTGCTCAGGAAAAGATTATTTCCCCAGAATCTCTCTGCGGACAATCTCTGCGCCCGCACTCAACGCGTGAAGTTTGCCATTCGCAACCTGACGCGGCAGCGGGATCATCCCGCAGTTGGTTGAAGGATAGAGATTTCCAGCATCCACAAACTGCAGCGCTTTGCGCAGCGTCTCAGCCACGGCTTCAGGCGTCTCAATCTCATGGGTTGCCACATCGATAGCACCGACCATGACTTTTTTACCGCGAATCAGCTCGATCAGGTCCATCGGAACGCGCGAGTTCTGACACTCCAGTGAAACGATATCGATAGCCGAACGCTGTAGCTTCGGGAAGACTTCTTCATACTGACGCCACTCGGTACCCAGCGTCTTCTTCCAGTCGGTATTCGCTTTAATGCCGTAGCCATAGCAGATGTGAACGGCGGTTTCACACTTCAGACCTTCAATGGCACGCTCTAACGCAGCGATACCCCAGTCATTCACTTCATCGAAAAAGACGTTAAACGCTGGCTCATCAAACTGAATGATATCCACACCGGCCGCTTCTAACTCTTTGGCTTCCTGATTCAGGATTTTGGCGAATTCCCAGGCCAGCTTTTCGCGACTTTTGTAGTGATTGTCATAAAGGGTATCGATCATGGTCATCGGACCCGGCAGCGCCCACTTAATAGGACGATCGGTCAGCTTACGCAGGATTTTCGCATCTTCAACGAACACGGGCTTCTGACGTGAGACTTCACCCACCACGGTCGGGACGCTTGCGTCGTAACGATTACGGATGCGAACCACTTCGCGCTTTTCAAAATCTACGCCGCTGAGGTGTTCAATAAAGGTCGTCACGAAGTGCTGACGGGTCTGCTCGCCATCACTGACGATATCAATACCGGCCCGAACCTGATCGTCCAGACACAGACGCAGCGCATCTCTTTTGCCGTCAACTAACTCATCACCCTGCAATTTCCAGGGTGACCAGAGCACTTCTGGCTGCGCAATCCAGGAAGGTTTAGGCAGGCTGCCAGCAGTGGATGTCGGTAATAAGGTTTTCATAGCAGGTGACCTTCTATTTTAATTAATCAAAGAACGAATTCAGCAGACCATTGCGCGAGAAGTGTCTGATTAGGCTTAATGAAATGCGCCTCAGTAAACCTGCCCTGCTCGACGGCCAGCCGGCTGCGCTCTTCGCGATCATAAACAATGCGGGTTAACGAATAATCCTGATGCTGCAGCGTGGGCTGGTAGCACTGTCCGGCTGCAGAATTCGCGTTATAAATTTCAGGACGATAGATTTTCTGGAAGGTTTCCATCGTACTGATGGTGCTAATCAGCTCAAGGTTGGTGTAATCACTGAGCAGATCGCCGTGGAAATAGAAGGCCAGAGGCGCGACACTGCCCTGCGGCATAAAGAAACGTACTTTCAGGCCCATTTTTCCGAAGTAAAAGTCAGTCAGGGAAGGCTCATCCTGCTGATATTCGATGCCCAGTACCGGATGCTGATTACCGGTGCGCACGTAAGTGTTTTTACTCGACACGCTCAGGCAGATAACCGGAGATTTACTGAAGCTCTCTTTATAGGCCGCTGAGTTAACGAAGCTTTTGAAAATATTACCGTGCAGCTGACCAAAATCATCCGGCAGACTAAAGGCTGTCTGGCCTTTATTGTGCTCTGCCAGCACGACACTGAAATCATAATCACGCACGTAAGATGAGAAGTTATTACCGACAATCCCTTCAATGCGTTGACCCGTTTTATGATCCACAATATGCGTTTTTAAGATTTCAATCGCAGGGAACAATTCGTCGTTACTTTCGGGACGAAGATTCAGCTCAGCAGAAATAATCTCAAGTTCAACAGAATAACGATCGCTTTTTGGATTGTCCCAGTGTGCCAGCGCATTGAAACGGTTGTCGATCATCGCCAGGGCATTATGCAGATTTTCCTGACGCTTTTCGCCGCGCGCTAAATTAGCGAAGTTAGTCGTCGCCCGCGTATTTTTCGAAGGGTTATAGTTTTCGTCGAAACGAATGCGCTTGAGGGTAAAGGCTAAGTTGTTCATCGCTATCGGGTATCCTGGTCGCTGATATGAAGGGTTGCGTTAAGGGGTTATCCAGCGTTGCTATCCCTTTACACACATTCATATGACTCAAAGTTATTAACAATTCTTACTTTATGCCTCAACAATGAGTTGAAAAAAAGTGATTAAATTTCAACGAACGTGAAGGAAATTCATGTTGGTCGTGCAGAATGGTTTTTTTTTCATGAGCCGATCGAGTCTTAAAACACCATCTTTTAGATTCGTGTGTGAAACGCCTCGCAGCAGGGAGATCCTGCTGACCACGACAGCAAGACGTCACGGAGTAACAGACGAGATCATGAGGTTAATCTGTCTTTATGCCGCTGAAGCTAGCGTTCTTTTACAGAATTTTTGCAAAGCACACTGCGTCCTGGCGATTGATGTAAGGACCATAATTCTCAATACGCTCATAACCCTTTCTCTGATAGAAATTTACCGCTTTACGGTTAACAGATCGCGTTTCAAGCCAGATTTGGCTATACCCCATATTCAGGGCTGATTTTTCCAGGAAAGAGAGTAACGCATTACCAATCCCCGGCACGCTACGATCTGAAAACATTCTTTTGAGTTCAGCAATATCCCCGGCTAACGGTCTGATTGCTCCGCACCCTACTGCCTCGCCCCTGTGGTTTCGGGCGAGTACCCAGAGCGATCTCTCCTCCTCTAAAGAGTCCATGGTGAAGTTACTTTTGCCATCATCACCCGTAATCGCCGCGAGTTCTGCTGACAGTTTGCTTATCAGAAGCTGGGATGCTGCTGAACGAGGATCTGCTTTTTCTACTGTTATCATGCTCATATCCTTTTTTATGACGACGGTCAGGATAAAAGCAGATGAAGCAAAATGCATCTAGCGCACTCTCCACCTATTCCTGACCCGCCCGTAATGACGGCTAACCCCGCACTTCGCATCTATAATTCAGTGGCTCAGACCCATGCACTCACTCTGGCGAGCCGTTTAACAGAGTAGGAGTATCTGGACTTCGCAGTGTTAGCGATATTCAATCCCGGGATGATGCCTGCAGGGTTAAGACGCTCATCATTTACAAAATCTAAGGAAGCCTCATGATCTTTTCTCTCAAAAATCAGGTTGCGCTGGTTACCGGTGCCAGCTCGGGTCTTGGCTATGCCTGCGCAGAAGCACTCGCTAAAGAAGGAGCCAGTGTGGTGGTCAACTACCACAGCCAGGCGGAGCCCGCCGAAGAACTGGTTGAAAAAATCTGTGCAGACGGTGGCCGTGCCATCGCAGTGAAAGGAGATGTATCAAAAGAGACTGACGTAGAAAATCTTTTCGCCCGGACCCTGGCTGAATTTGGCAGACTGGATATCCTGGTAGCGAACTCAGGGCTTCAGAAAGATGCCGCCTCCATCGATATGACGCTGGAGGACTGGAATACCGTTATTAACGTGAATCTTACCGGACAATTCCTCTGCGCACGTGCTGCGTTGCGTCAGTTCCGCAGTCAGGAGCATCGACCGGAACTCAGCAGAGCCGTGGGTAAGATTATTCATATGAGCTCGGTTCATCAGCTCATCCCGTGGGCCGGACACGTCAACTATGCGGCGTCAAAAGGCGGCGTCGATTTGCTGATGAAAAGTCTGGCTCAGGAGGTGGGTGAAGATCGGATCCGTGTTAATGCTGTGGCACCTGGCGCTATTGCAACTGCCATTAACAAGGAAAGCACCTCGGGCGAGGCAGGCAAAGAACTGTTAAGGCTCATCCCTTACGGGCGCATCGGTGCGGCTGAAGACGTGGCGAATGCCGTCGTCTGGCTTGCCAGCGATCTCTCTGACTACGTTCATGGCACCACCCTGTTTATTGATGGCGGAATGAGCCTTTACCCAGGGTTTCGTGATAACGGTTGAGTAAGGCATCACTGAAACAGGCTGGTGGCTGACTGATTGATTGATAACTTTTTGGCGGCAACTTTACCCGGAACGGGACGTCCGGATTGCGCATTACCGCAGCGATTAATCAAACGCCAGCAGACCGGATGTTTCAGTCTTTGCCACACAGGCCTGTTCCCGTTGAACGGCAGGAGCCCCCATTCAATCTTTACTGGAGTCCGGACTGAGCAAACGCGCACGGGAGACCTCAAGAATTTCGTCTGCCAGTCCGGAACTTTCCGGACACGCGCGCGAAAGCATGAGTGCACCAACAAGCTGCGCAATAGTCGTCAAAAGCTCTTCACGCGTGACATTTTCGGATTCGAGGACGGCGATTTGTCGCTCAATCCCGGCCGCAAATGTTTCCCGGATGGATTCAGACTGCCGGGCAGCATCGGTGCCCAGAGCCGACATCACGCAACCCTTTCCCATGTCATCGCGATGCTGCCGGGAAAGGTAATACTTAATAAACGCGTCCCGACTCACCCCTTCGGTTTTTTCTGCCGACTGCACAAAACCGCAGGTCATCGCTTCAGCCAGCAAATCCTCTTTCGACCCAAAATGTTTGTAGAACCCGCCATGTGTTAACCCAGCGGCTGACATCAGCTCAGCGACGCCTACACCATCGTAACCACGCTGACGAAAAAGCGCTGACGCCGTTTCCACGACCCGCACCCGGTTTTCGCGTACCTGCTCTTTAGACACTTTCATTTTATTTCTCCTGCAACAGATCCTGATTATACATTGATGATGATCATAATCAAACCGGTTGACTTTAATGATTATGATCATCATCATTAAAAAGTTGCTTTTACCCGCTCATCCGCTGAGGAATAACCATGACCAATCACTCTTTATTTCAACCTTATGAACTGGGGGCTATCACACTTGCGAATCGTATTGTGATGGCACCGCTGACGCGCAACCGCGCCGGAGCAGGCCTTGTCCCCGGTGAACTGGCTGCGACCTATTACGCGCAGCGAGCCACTGCAGGGTTGCTGATTACCGAGGCCACGCAGATCTCAGAACAGGCGCAGGGATATCAGGATACGCCGGGGATCTACACGCAGGATCAGATCGCGGGCTGGCGGAAAGTCACTGACGCGGTGCATGACAGAGGTGGAAGCATATTTGTACAACTGTGGCACGTGGGACGAATTTCGCATGTCGATTTACAGCCAGGAGGCGCTGCCCCGGTCGCACCGTCTGCTATCCGTGCCGAGACTAAAACCTTTGTGAACAACGGCTTTGCTGACGTCTCTGAGCCACGTGCGCTCGAACATAATGAAATAAAAGGGATTGTCGACGATTTCAGAAAGGCATCGGCTAATGCCATTACCGCCGGATTTGATGGTGTTGAGATCCACGGCGCGAATGGGTATCTGCTGGAACAGTTTCTGAAAGATGGCGCAAACCAGCGTACCGATGAATATGGCGGTTCTGTTGAAAATCGTGCTCGTCTGCTGCTGGACGTCGTGGAGGCCGTTAAAGATGAGATTGGGGCAGAACGCACGGGCGTGCGCATTTCACCCGTCTCGCCTGCTAATGCCATTTCATGCAGCGATCCACAGCCACAATATGACTACCTTGCAGACCAGCTTAACGCTTCAGGTATCACCTATCTGCATGTCGTTGAAGGCACGACGGGTGGCCCACGTGATGCATCACCGTTCGATTACGCTTCTCTGCGTCGGCGCTTTAAAAATACGTACATCGGTAACAATGGTTATGACCTGGCGCTGGCGTCAGACCATCTTTCACAGGACAAAGCCGATTTATTTGCCTTCGGTCGCCCCTTCATTTCTAACCCCGATTTAGTCGAAAGACTTAAGACGGGAGCGCCACTGGCCCCGCTTAACCCTGAAACGCTGTATGGCGGGGGTGCGCAGGGTTACACCGATTATCCAGCGCTTAGCGAAAACCCCTGACAACGCCAGGAGCATCGCAGTTGTGCGTGCATCGCTGACGGCAATTTCAATCAATTAAATGAAGAAGATAAAATTATGACTAAAGCTTCGGTTCTCATCACGGGCGCATCAGCAGGCATTGGTGCGGTGTACGCTGAACGTTTTGCGCGTCGTGGACATGATCTTATTCTGGTTGCTCGCGACCAGAACAGATTAGAAGAGCTGGCGGCCCGGCTGCGACAGGAAAACCCTGTTTCCGTCGATGTTCTGCCTGCCGACCTCACCGTAAAGAGTGATTTAGCCGCCGTTGAAGCGCGCCTGCGGGAAGACACGCGGATAGGCATTCTTATCAATAACGCCGGTATCGCCCAGACCGGCGGTTTTACCGGGCAGACGCCTGGTTCCATCGAACGCCTCATCGCACTTAACGTCACAGCACTGACGAGGCTGGCCAGTGCTGTGGCTCCCCGTTTTGCAGATGCCGGAGGTGGCTCAATCGTCAATATCAGTTCCATCGTCGGACTTGCCCCGGAATTTGCTATGACGGTTTACGGCGCAACCAAAGCGTTTGTTCTTTTCCTGTCGCAGGGAATGCACGTTGAGCTGTCATCAAAGGGTATCTATGTTCAGGCGGTGCTCCCGGCGGGGACTTACACCGAAATCTGGGAACGTGCCGGCATCGACATCACTCATGCTTCTAAAATGATGGACGTGGGCGAACTGGTTGACGCCGCTATGACGGGTTTTGACCGCCGCGAGCTCGTGACCATTCCGCCATTACACCAGGCTGAGCGCTGGGATGTTCTTGATGCCTCCCGTCAGGGTCTGCTGTCGGACATCAGACAGGAAGAGGCCGCAGAGCGATACAAAACGCTGTAGTTAATTCTGCTCAGCGGAGCCCTTTTACAGGGTTCTGCTGAGAAATAAACCATGACCCAGGGTGCGCTATACGGCGGGAACGCTGGCTACAACACTGAATTTTGTCCGCCGGTTAGCGCCCGCCTTTATCCTGGATAAGGTCGTGCGGAATAGCCTTCAGCTTGATGCGAGAAACTAATAATGAAAAATCGGACAATGAAAGCTTTTACGTTTAAGCGCTACGGAAAATCGCCTGATATGGGATTTGAAAACGTGGATTACCCCTCTCCTGCTGAAGATGAAATCCTGGTTAAAGTTTATGCTGTGGGTCTGAACCCCATAGACAACATGATTCCTGGTGGGATGTTCAAACCGGTTTTGCATTTTAAGCTTCCCGCTACCCTCGGCAGTGATTTATCAGGCGTGGTCATTGCGGCAGGGAGTCGTGTAACGCGATTCCGTCCAGGTGATGAAATCTTCGCCAGCATTTTCGACACAGGCACAGGGTCACTGGCCGAGTTTGCACTTGTCCCTGAAAGTCTTGCGGCCCTGAAACCTAAAAACTTAGATTTCGTGCAGGCGGCCTCTCTTCCTATGGTTAGCCTTACTTCATGGCAGGCGTTCACAGAAAGAGCCCACTTACAGCCTGGGCAAAAAGTGTTTATTCCGGCGGGTTCCGGCGGAATAGGCAGTTTTGCGATTCAGCTGGCGAAACATCTGGGCGCAGAGGTTGCAACGACAACCAGTTCAGCCAATGCAGGATGGGTGCGTCAACTGGGTGCAGATGAGGTGGTGGATTATAAAAAGCAGGCATTTGAACACGTGCTGAGTGGCTACGATATCGTCATTGGTACTCTCCGGGGAGATTTGATTGAGAAATCCCTGAATATTCTGAAACCCGGCGGAAAGATAATCTCTCTCATTGGGCCATTAGATGTTGCCTTCGCACGAACCCGACAGCTGAATATCATACTACGGATAATATTTGGCCTGATGAGCCGCAAAATTTTACGGCTTTCAAAAAAGCGCGGACTGGATTATTCCTTTCTCTTTGTTCGCCCTGATGGCGATCAGCTTACCCAAATTGGCAAATTGCTCGAAGCTGAGAAAATCAAACCGGTAATCGACAAGGTTTTTCCCTTTGCAGAAACTCAGGAGGCGCTTGACTGGCTGCAACGCGGGCATGCGAAGGGAAAAATTGTGGTGAAAATTCATCAGGAATAACCACCCGGGTTCACGTCAGAAGTGGAAAATAATCAATAACGCTGGCGGTAAGGTCCGAAGCAGGGATACCGGTCCTGTCAGGAGCACCGGCTTCGCCTGATCCCCTCCGGTGTCCGCGCTGTGCTAATGTTGACACTAAACAGGTTCCGCTCTGAGGATTACAACATGTCACCCTTTTATCAACTCACTGCCTCCAGCCTGAATGGTCAGCTTGTCCCGATGGCCGACTACGCAGGGAAGGTCGTGCTGGTGGTTAACACCGCCAGTCATTGTGGGTTTACGCCTCAATACGCCGGTCTTGAAACACTTTACAAAAAGTATGCCGATCAGGGACTGGTCGTACTAGGCTTCCCCTGCAATCAGTTCGGGAAGCAGGAACCCGGCGACGCCGACGAGATCGCGCAGACATGCCACATCAATTACGGAGTGAGTTTCCCGATGTTTGGGAAAGTGAACGTCAATGGCTCTTCAACGCACCCGATTTTTCACTACCTGCAAGGTGAATTACCTGGCGTACTGGGTGGTCGTATTAAGTGGAACTTCACGAAGTTTCTGATCGGCCGCGACGGCAAACCGATCAAACGATTTGCCCCGACCACCACGCCGGAAAAAATGGAAGCCGCCATTCTTGCTGCCTTTTGAGGGCATGACAGTGGCTGATAACCATCAACGATGAGGATGAATTAACGATGTTCAGGAGCCAGCATTTATTATTCCTGGTACCCTTCTCGCTCGGGATAGGTTGCCTGCCGGTATCAGCGAATACTCAGTCTGTTCACACTCCGCAACCCGCTGCCTGCGAAGGCCAGAATGGCCGGGATGGGCAAAATGGTTCCCCTGATGGCCAGAATGGCAGGAATGGCGTAGCCGGCACCGATTGCCTGAATGGTGGAAATGGCGGGAATGGCGCATCAAATGGCGGTAACGGCGGGAATGGTGGGAATGGCGCAGGGACTACCCCCGGCACTCAACACCATCGTCACAAACATGCTGGAAATACCAACATGGATGCCAACGGAGGCAGTGGCGGGAGAGGTGGCAACGGCAGTAATGGCAGCAGCGCAGGCGCTGGCGGTCTGGGAGGTCGTGGTGGCAGTCATGGAGGGCAGGACGGAATTCCGGGGATGAGCGGTGCTTAGACGTCAGAGTCACTAAGATCTATCCGCTTTGCGCTCAAAGCGGATCATTATCTCTTCTTTCAGCGTAACCCGTCAGGCAACTCCCGAGCTACACCTTCACACAGGCAGCCTGAGTTTAGCTTCCAGACGCTGCAGCACGAAATCTGCAGCACCCTCAAACGCGTCATTCTGTGCCACCACCTGCAGGCCTTCCAGGATTAGCGTTATCTCTTTCGCCAGCGTGTGTGGATCGGTAATGCCCGCTGCGCCGCAGAGTGAAACCAGCCTGTTAAACTGCTTCTTCTTATGGGCAAAGATCAGCTCCCTGATTTCAGGAAATTGACCTGTGGTTTCTGCCAAGGTGTTTGTGAAAGGACATCCACGTTGTAATGTTCCCGCAAGATTGTCCTTCAGATAACGGGCAAAACCCATAATCTGCGCATCCGGTTGCTGTCCGTATCGTTCCGCCAGCGCCTCCCATACCCGGTTGTAATCCTCAACCAGTAAGGTGATCCAGGCCTGTACCAGAGCCTCTTTGGACGCGAAATGCCGATAAAGGGTCATTTTTGTCGACTCCGCTTTCGCTGCGATTGCATCCACGGTGACCCGGGTAATTCCTTCCTGATAAAACAGACTTTCCGCCGCCTGCAGGATGCGTTCGCGAGGAGGCAGCCGGGGTTGTGATGTTCTGTGCATAGGTTTTTCTCTGTTGCAACGATACCGATTAGTATCGTACGATACCGATAAGTATCAATAGATACTATCCAGTATACTTAAGCGTGCCTTTAAAGCACAAGCAACCCTAAGCGGAAACCATGAAACTGACAGAATATACCTCGTTCGACGGCACCGGCCTGGCTCAACTCATCTCTCAGGGCGAAGTAACAGCGCAGGAAGTCAGAGATGCTGCCATCAACGCCATCGAAGAAGTGAACGATGAAGTGAACGCCGTCATTGAGGTCTGGGATGATGAGCGTGGCCTGCGCTCAGGCGTGCTTCAGGGCGTACCCATGCTGGTTAAGGACCTGGGAATATCGGTAAAAAACCGTCGGAATGAACTGGGGAGCCGGCTGGCAGCCGGTTACGTTTCACCGCAGGATTCCAATCTGACCCGTAAAATGCGAGAAGCAGGACTTGTGCTTCTGGGACGTACGACAACCCCCGAACTGGCTGCAAGCACGACCACGGAGCCACGCTTTAACGGTGGCACGCGCAATCCGTGGAATACAGATCACAGTGCCGGAGGTTCCAGTGGAGGTTCAGCTGCCGCTGTAGCGTCAGGCATGGTGCCAGCCGCGCATGCTACCGATGGTGGCGGGTCAATTCGGGTGCCCGCTTCCGCGAATGGTTTGTTCGGGCTGAAGCCAGGCCGCGGACGAATCAGCATGGGACCTGATGTCGATGAAGTCTGGTCTGGCCTTGCCGTGCATGGATTCGTCAGCCGAACCGTTCGTGACACCGCTGCGCTACTGAACGCCGTTCAGGGTAATCAGGCAGGTGATCCTTTTATCATCGCCGCATCCCATTCAAATCTGAATGACTGCGTATCTCAGAATCCAGGATCATTGAAAATCGGTGTAATGACGCATCCGCTGAACGGTCAGCGCAGCCAGCCAGAAGTCGTCGAAGCGCTCAGTAAAACGATCGGACTGCTTATCACGCTGGGTCATCAGGTGGAGGAGGCGACACCCCAAATCGGCAGTTGGGACAATTTTGTTGAACTGAATACCCGCTTCTGGTCTGCCAATACCGCAGCCTGGATCGATGCGCTAGCGTCAGCAACCAATAATCCCGTTAATGAAGAGATGCTGGAACCGGCAAGCCTCGCACTCTGGAAACTTGGCCACTCTCTTACGGCTACTGACCTGGTCGGTGCAATGCATATGCGAAACGCCGTCACACAAGCAATGGGGCAATTTTATCAGGCTTACGACATTCTGCTGACACCCACTCTCCCCGCCCTGCCCGGTCTGCTCGGTGAGTACAATCAACATCAGCATGACGTGGATGGGCGCGGCTGGATGCATCACGTTTTCAATCAGTCACCGTTTACTGCGCTGGCGAACGTTTGCGGAACGCCCGCTATGTCCGTTCCTATGGGCTTTCATTCTTCCCTGAATCTGCCGATTGGCATGCAGTTCTGTGCAGGCTTTAATCAGGAGAATTTATTGCTGGCGCTGGCGGGGCAGCTTGAAAACGCCTGTCCTTGGCAGACAAGAAAACCGGCGGTATGGGCTGGGCACTAAAGTCCGTTCAGAAGCATCGTCTGATGTTTTTGCCAGAAGGTGAAAGCATCAACGTCCTCCCTGCTATTTTTTGTCTTTAAAATAGCGGGGAAAAGCGACAACCCTATAAAGGCGCCTGGATACCAGCAGCTCACTGCTCAGGGTTGACGTGACACGCCTTTACAGGCATACCCCTTAGCCAGTTTTGCTGTTAGCGACCAGGTAAACAACCGGGAACTTCGGCTATTAAAAGGTCTGAGGTCGTGAGCATGCGCGCGATCATCGTTATAAGCGGAAAAACATCGATTTCGGTGATTTTAAGCGCTGAAGTCATCACCCAGGGCTGAAAAAGAAGGAGATTAATATGATGCAGTCAGTACACCTCATGGGTGAGGGATATGAACCTCATGTGACACAAGAGGAGGGGAAACTGACCTACTCCTTGCCTGTTGATTCTGGTTTTATCAGCTATAACTTTGCGTTTGAGATCAGCCGGGACGATCTGGATATTCTGCTTTCTGATGATTACAGACGTGCTGTTCTCGAAATTATTGCGCATACCGTCCTTCAGCGTTCGACGCTAAAAGGCTATGACCGTTTTATTCAGAAAGACTTCGATAACCTGGTTGTGAAAACACTTCACTCAACACCTGCTTTCCTGCGGTTATTTATTGCGGAAATAAGCCATGAACATCAGATAGTTATCGAGCATTACGTTAAAGAGATCATGGACCGACGTTCCGCCGCACAATGAATACAGCTGGACCAGAACAAATCTAAGGCAGGTAAATATCACTCTGAGAAGTGTTCTTAGTGGGAGAGCATGGCGAGAGCGTCTTAATGTGTCAAAACCCTCCCCGCCATACCACCGCGCTATCCCGCATCGTTCGCCGCTGACGCCTTTAGGCCGTCATACCGCCATCAATCACCAGTTCGGTGCCGCTGACGTAACTGCTTTCATCGGACGCCAGAAAGAGTGCTGCAGCCGCCACTTCATCAGGATTACCCAGCCGGTTTGCCGGTATCCGTGCGCTCAGCGTCTGCCTGATCTCATCGCTGGCCTGGCTAAACATCGGTGTATCGGTGGGGCCAGGGCTGAGTGTGTTAACTCTGATGCCACGTGGCGCCAGTTCGCTGTTCCAGGTGCGGGCAAAGGATCGCACTGCGGCCTTGCTGGCTGAATAGGCAGCATAGCCGGGATTCGCGATGCTTCCCGCAATCGAACCCACCAGCACAATGCTGCTGCCCTCACTCATGAGTCGCACCGCGTGCTGCACCGTCAACACCATGGCACGCACATTCAGATTAAAGATGCGATCAAGGTGCTCTTCGGTGGTCTCTTCCAGGCTCGCAGGTTCAGACAGGCCAGACGAGTTGACCAGGATGTCTAGCCGGCCTGCCCGCGCCTTGAGGGTGTCAAACAGACGCTCAAGGTCGCTTGTGCGGGTAATGTCACCTGCAATCGCCTCGATGTCACCGCCAATCAGCGCCACAGCCTCAGCCAGTTGAGCTTCACGTCGGCCCGTTATAAAAACCCGTGCGCCTTCCTGGACAAAACGACGCGTAACTGCGAGGCCAATACCGCTGCTACCGCCCGTGACCAGGGCAATCTTTCCACGTAATTTCATCATTTCGACTCCAGATAGAGGGTAGACACCCGATAGTATATTTCTTATATTTGGTGTCAATTACGCACCTGATACACACCAGATATCCTCAAGGAAACCTCATGACCACTGATATCACCGCAGTACTGGCCGAGATCAACAGTACGCGCCCTATTCTGGAACAGGTGGCAAACAAGTGGTCAGTTTTGATCCTGACCGTTTTGTGTTCTCAGCCGTCACGCTTTAACGCCATCAAGCGCAGACTCGATCCCATCACCCATAAGTCTCTGACAGAAGCATTACGCCGACTGGAACGCAATGGACTGGTGAGCCGTCGCGTGATTGCCTCCTCCCCTGTGGCGGTCGAGTATGCGATCACGCCGCTGGGCAGGACATTGCAGGATCCTTTTATCGCGCTGGTGAGCTGGGCGAAGCAACATGGGGGAGCGATGGAACTGGCACAGGGGGCTTATGATGGGCGGGATATTGAAGAATCTGCATGAAATTAGCCCGGACGGCCTGCCTGCATGTCGATAGCGTCGGGTCGATATGCGAATAAGTTCAGGATAAGCAGGTCCGAAAGCGGAAACCTAACATCTTCTATGGCAATGACTCCTCTGCCGACGCGCAAAACTGATATGAACCATCACGGCGTGCTTTGGCCTGATACATCGCCCTGTCTGCGTTTTCGAAAAGCATTTTGGCCGATGCCGTCCCGAAGCGGGCCAGGCTGATGCCAATCGCCGCGCCGATACGCACATCCATATTATTAATGGCGAACGGCTCATGCAGACTGTCAATAATCTGCTGAGCGATGGCGGATGCCGTTTCACGGTTGCTGCACTTCGCTGCCACCACGAACTCATCTCCGCCCAGTCGCGCCACTGAATCGCCCGGACGCATGCAGCGTTGTAGCCGTTCGCTAACCTGTTGCAATAACGCATCGCCCGTTGCATGGCCCATCAGATCATTCACCGCCTTGAAACCGTTCAGGTCGATAAACATCACGGTGGTAAAGACCAGGTCGTCCGCCTGCGACAGCATGCAGCCCACCTTCTCAATGATCCAGGCACGATTATGCAGGCCGGTCAGCGTATCCAGCGTTGCCAGCTTCTCAAGGTCACGCATCCGCTCTTTGTCTCGCGTGATGTCGCGTGAGACCAGCACGGCACCGATGTTTTTTCCTGTACTGGGGTTGATGACGCCACACGCTTTGGTGCCCAGCGTGATGTAATGCCCGTCACGATGCAGTTTGCGAACCTCAACCACATCCGGCAACACGCCCCCGCTAAAAAGGCATTCCAGTGCTTCAGTTGCTAACGCCTTATCGTCGGGATGCAGGAAATCTACCACCAGCTGGCCTATGACCTCTTCGGCGGTAAAGCCCATTATTTCGCCATAGGAAGGCGAAATTGAAACATACCGGCCCTGTGCGTCGCAGTGGGCAATCAGATCGGTACTGTTTTCAATTAACAGACGATATTCTGCCGCGGTGCGCAGTGCATCCTCAAGCGCTTTACGCTGTCCGGTCACGTCAAGAATGAAGCCTTTATATTGCAGAGGAGATGCACCAGGCTGACAATCCGGCAGGCCAGCAAGAAGAACCCGTCGTGTCTTGCCGTCCAGACAGAGGATCGGCACTTCAATATGAAAAGGGGTCAGCAATTCCAGTGCTGCGGTCAATTGCAGCGCGATTTTCGCATCGTCGTCAGCCTGTGCCAGTCTTAGCCATGAACTCAGCGTCACGCCCCTGAGTTCGGGCATAAAACCCGCAGGGCTTTCCTGACTGGCGACGCAGATACCCTGGGCGTCTGTAGACCAGACAGCGGTAAAAGAGGGTTTGATCATTGTGTACATGGCGACCGACTCCGACGTTGCCGACGATATTAATGACGCTCAATACGCGTCATTACTAACCTGATTATAACTATAAATGCCCGCCTGAAGCTGAAGTGGGCTCCGGGGACGGGGCTATTATTGCAGGAATACCCGTCCTGAACGGTGGCTGACGTGGCAGATTGTCTGGCGTGTTTTCGAAACGTTTCTCACTGCAGAGAGGTAGGTAAAACGTCAATTGCAGGAGGCAGCTTCAGCCGTATGAGCTTATGTTTATCGGTTAATCAGGGTTAAATCTTTAATCACGTCGTGTTAACTCATCAGCGGGCGCTTTAAACGGCTCGATCCTGTCTGACTGGGTAAATGCCTGCCCATGGGCAACCTTGACGATATTTCTGCTGTTCAGACAATCAGAATTAGTGGCTCAATGAGGCAGCATAAATGTCAGGCGTTCATGTGCAGGCAATAGAGGCCCCCTCATTATTCTTTAATTTTGCTACTCATACGCATTGCGCTGTCAGCGATATACTTTTCAGTACGCCTGATAATCCCTGAGAGCCTCTGAGAGATGCCTTTCTGCTTACCCGCATAAAAATCCTTTTACCACAAAGTGATAAAACTAAAAAACCCGAAAGAAATCTTCCGGCATGCATGCCTTCTCCCCTTCATTTAGCTTTTGCAGAGCAGATCAAAAAAACGTCATCGCATTCCTTCCGCTTAATGTTTCCTTAAGAATATTCTTATAGCCTCACTGTTGTATTAGCCCATGTTGGGCTGTTCCGGAGTCTCACCCATGCAAAATAACAACACAGCTTCTTATTCTCTGAGTAAAGTACCGGCCGTTACCGCGGCTTTCTGGTTAACCAAAATTGCTGCTACTACCCTGGGTGAAACCGGCGGTGATGCGGTGACCATGTCGATGAATCTGGGTTACCTGACCGGAACGCTGATTTTCGCCATCATTTTTCTGATCGCGGTGGTAGTGCAGATTAATCGCCACAGCTTTAATAAATGGATTTACTGGTTCACTGTGGTAGCGACAACCACGGTCGGCACAACGATGGCAGATTTTGCCGATCGCTCCCTCAATATTGGTTATCTGGGCGGTACCCTGCTGCTGAGTACGCTGCTGATCCTCTCGCTCTTTCTGTGGAAAATCACCTGTGGCACGGTCGCGGTGAGCTCCGTTAACAACGCGGTCACAGAGAGTTTTTACTGGGTCACCATTATGTTTTCGCAGACGCTGGGCACGGCGTTAGGTGACTGGACGGCAGACACTGAAGGTCTGGGCTACGATGGCGGGATACTGTTGTTTGTTGGCGCGCTGGCGATCATCTGGGCGGCCAGTCGCTTTACGTCACTTTCACGCACGGCACTCTTCTGGGCGGCCTTTATCCTGACCCGTCCGCTGGGTGCCGTCGTCGGCGATTTCCTGGATAAACCCCTAGCTGCAGGTGGACTGGCGCTGAGTCGCTACGGTGCCTCGCTGACGCTGGCACTGATCATTATCGCCTGCCTGGTGGTGCTGCCACAGCGTCCGGCAATGAAAACCGTCGCTGCAAATTAAAAAGCGTCACCGGCAGATTTACCGGCAACGCTCACATCAAAATGCATCAGGGCCGCCAGCAATGGCGGCTTTTTTATTTTCTGAAGCGTTGGCGTCCACAGACAGTGAAATCAGACTGAGCGTTCAAGAGAGATGTTATGACCATCGGATGCGGCGGAGAGCACTGGCAGACTCTCTGCAGGCCCCTGCATCTTCACCCGAAAGGCTGTATTACTGGCATCAAGAAAAACGGTTCTCAGATGACGATTACAGATAAACCATATTTCATCGCGGTCATTTGAAAGGATGTAGTAAGCATCTGAAGTTTCAGACGGGTTAAAACAGCCCAACGCGCGATAAGCCGTCTGGGGCGTAAAACCACTTGAAAGCGGCAGCGGCCTGGGGCCATGCGCTAACTCCTCAATCCGAAGGTAAAGTCCCTGCTCAAGCCACAGCATAATGTCACTCCCTGAAGCCAATGAAATCGGGCTGAATGTATCGGGGGCCTACCGCGAATCTGAATGCACGTCACGACAGCATCAGATAGTCGGGTAATTTGTCCGACATTCAGAATAATTATCCTGATCTGAGCATAGCAGCGGTGCGTTCTTATGCTTTTTTATCTTCAGGAATTGGCATACTACTCAAGCCGGCTGGCGATCAGCCGCAGCTGTTCGGCAATCTGCTTTAAATCCCGCTGCTGCTGCCCGGCGATACCGGTTGAACTGCGCACCACCAGTTTTGCGGGCAGAATCGATGAAGAACGCTGCTCATCCTGCTCACTGGCTAACAACAGTCGTGCAACCGCCTCTTTGCCCTGCAAATCCAGATCCAGTGAGACCGTCGTGAGCGCCGGATGGAAGAAGGCGCTTTCATAGGTGTCGTCGTAGCCAATCACTGAGATTTGCCCCGGCACCGCCACGCCGCGCTGATGCAGCGCGCTCAGCACACCCAGTGCCATCTGGTCATTGCCCACCAGTAGCGCGCTGAATTCCGGCGCTTCCCGCAGCAGTTGCAGAACGCTGTTGTAACCACTCTGCGCATCCCAGTTACCGTGGCTGACACTGACCGGCTTCAGACGATAACTCTCCAGCGTATCCAGCCAGCTCTTTAACCGCAGATTCGCGGAGACCGACAGCTCTGGCCCGGCCAGCAGCGCGAATTCACGGTGCCCCTGCTCATAGAGATATTTAACGCTGGCGCGGGTCCCGTCAGCCGGGTTAAACGAAACGTTAAACACTGAACTGTAAGGATCGACATCCAGGAACAGGCAAAGAATGTCTTCATTCTCCTGCACGATCTTCTCGGCATCGATGCTCTCCAGCGGGACGTTAATAATCATCTTATCCACCCGCTGCGACTTCAGCTCATTGATACAATTCTGCAGACTTTGATTGACGTTCTCATCAATCATGGCGATCAGCACCTGATAGTCCGCTGCATTGGCATAACGTTTAACCGCTGCAGCGACCTGTGATGGCGCATGCAAAGCCAGTGAAGTGGTCACCAGGCCCAGCGTCGTACTCTGCTTACCCACCAGCTGTTGCGCCAGTCGGTTAGGCACGTAACGCAGTGTCTCAATTGACTGCTCCACCTTGCGCCGCGTTGATTCTGAGACGTTTGCCGACTTATTCAAAACCCGCGAAACCGTCTGATACGACACGCCAGCATGACGGGCGACATCCTCTAAGGTGGCATTTTTTGATTTCATAATTCGCATCCCTGATAACCGATAACGGAATGGTATCACAGCCGCTGTGCCAGCCAGACTGCCGCAGTCACATTGCGCGATAAAAAAGTAAAAGTAATACCTTCACATAGTAATATTTGGTGATCCGATTCACTAATCCTTACAAATACCGCCATTTTATTAGCACCGCATCACACATTATCGCGATTTTGTTTGTCACCAACCTGACATAAAGCGTTTACTGCCGCTGTCATGTGAACGTATTACAAATAAAATTGAGGATAACATGGAAACAAGGTTACGTACTGCTGCTGTGGCGCTTGCTGCGGCCCTGACTTCCCCGACGCTCTATGCGGCTATCGACAACATTGATTTCCATGGCTATCTGCGTGGTGGCGTGGGTGTATCACAGGATGGCGGTATCGAAGAGTTTCAAAAAAACAAAGTAGGTCGTCTCGGCAACGAAGCTGATACGTATGGCGAGGTTGAGCTGGGCAGCGAGGTCTACAAAAAGGATGATGTCAGTTTCTACGTCGATACCATGGTCAGCATGTTCTCCGACGGCTCTAACGATAACGAAACCACCCTCGGCGACGATGCGCAGTTTGGTTTACGTCAGTTGAACCTGCAGATAAAAGGGCTGGTGCCGGGTGACAAGGATGCCGTGATCTGGGGCGGTAAACGCTATTACCAGCGTCACGATCTGCACATCATTGATACTAAATACTGGAATATCTCCGGCTCGGGTGCCGGTATCGAAAACTATACGCTGGGTCCGGGCGCTATCTCGTTTGCGTGGATTCGTGGCGATGCCAATGACGTAGATTACCGCGTCGATGGCGATAACGACGTGAACATCAATTACCTCGATCTGCGCTATGCCGGCTGGAAACCCTGGAGCGGTGCCTGGACTGAGTTTGGTATTGATTACGCGATGCCGAACACCACCAAAAAACAGAAAGAATATGGTGGCCTGTATGACGCAGATAACGGCGTAATGGTCACCAGTGAAATCAGTCAGGACGTGTGGGGTGGCTATCAGAAACTGGTGTTCCAGTATGCCAATAAAGGTCTGGCGCAGAATATGATTTCGCAGGGCGGTGGCTGGTATGACATGTGGAACGATACTCAAAACGCCACCGGCTACCGCGTCATCAACACCGGCCTGCTGCCGATTACCGACAAGTTCTCGCTGAATCAGGTCTTTACCTGGGGTTCAGCGGATGATGTGACCGCGCAGACCAGCAAAAGTACCCTGCTGTCGCTGGTGGGTCGTGGACAGTATCAGTTCACCCAGTATGTCCGTGGCATCGGGGAAGTCGGCAGCTTCTGGCAGAAAGATGAGAACAAAGTGGGCAGCGACTACAAACAGGCGGGTCAGAAATATACGTTGGCACTGGGCCTGGCAGCCGGTCCCGAATTTATGTCACGTCCGGAACTGCGTCTGTTTGCTTCTTACCTGAATGACTCAGAAGACGGGCACAGCTTTAAAGACAACACCAGTAACAACACCTGGAACTTCGGCGTACAGGTCGAAGCCTGGTGGTAACCGCGCAGTCTCCTCATTGTGATCATTGTTAAGCTCTTATGCAGGGGCTTATTTGGATAACCGGCGACGGTTATCCATTTTTTTTACTTCGTATTTTTTACAGTAGCTTTTTATTCTGGCTGAAAGAAACGGGCTTCCAGCAGCTGACGCAACTGGTCGGATTGCTTACCAAAGATCGCATGAACCTCATGCCCCAGAATCACCACGCCAATCGCCCCCGCCTTCTGCAATCCTGCCGTATCGACAGCCTTCAGCGACGACACCTTCACACGTAGCCGCGTCAGACAGGCGTCCACCTGCTGAATATTTTCACGTCCGCCAAAGCAGTTCACCAGACGCTCCAGCAGCTCGCTGTCTACTTCAAGCTCTTCCACTGTCAGCGGCTGCCGACTGAAATATTGCTTAAATGATTTCAGACTCACCATGTTGTTCTCCTTCAGATAATAAAAAGGCGGGCTGCTGCCCGCCACTCACGACTGATAAACGAAAACGAGGGGATCATGCCCGGGACCGCTTACAGAATATACACGCTTCCTGCCTCTATCCTGCAATTGGCCTCTAAAAACCTGCTCCCAGTCAACAAGGCCGGACCGATCTTTCTACAGACAATGCTCATGCGTAAAAGCGATGGGGCAGATGCACCCTCGACCTGAATAGTCCTACTCTACTGGCCCACTCAGCACCCGACATCCCCACGGCCCCAGCGCGAGCGATTCCCCCACATCTTTGCCATCGATTAAATCCCTCAGCCCGGCAGGCAACGACACCTGCTGCCCCTGCGCCGTAAAGTTCTGAACAAACAGAAACGCCTGCTCACCATCAGTACGGCGCTGAACCACCACGCCAGGCGGCATATCACTTGCCAGCGCACGCGGTA
Source organism: Candidatus Pantoea rara (assembly GCF_051136265.1). Classification (NCBI taxonomy): domain Bacteria; kingdom Pseudomonadati; phylum Pseudomonadota; class Gammaproteobacteria; order Enterobacterales; family Erwiniaceae; genus Pantoea; species Candidatus Pantoea rara. Next base: position 416,122 of record NZ_CP194943.1, read on the forward strand.
ATCCAAGCTGCTTAATCAGCGCACCATAAAAATCCCGATGGAAAGACAGATCATTACGCGACGCGATATACCAGGCCTTTCCCTGACCTACCCGATTCACTGTCACCGCCGGGGTACCGGCATAAAAATCACTCTCGTAACTGGCCAGCGCCGTCGCGCCCTCCAGATGAATATGCTCACAAAGCTCCCGCGCCTGATATGGCCCGCTCAGCCCCAGCTCATTGCCGCGAACCCCACGCACGCCGTTCAACTCCTCGTCAGTCAGACTATCTATCTCTTCTGACCAGATGCCGAGCAGCGGCCGCAATGGACCCGGGAAGCCACCGAGGTAACAAAGATCGCTCTCATTTACGATGCCGCTCCAGTAGCTGGCCACGAAATGCCCGCCCCGCTCAACATGCTCTTCTGCACGCGCCGTGAAACCGTCGCGCACCATATACAGCATTGGCGCAATCACCAGATCGTAACCACTGAAATCGCTGTCGCCATTAATCACATCTACCGCAACGCCCTGCTCCCAGAACGCCCGATAATGCTCGTTCACCGTACGCTCATAATGCAGACCGAGATTGCGCGGACCCTGCGCGTTATCCATCGCCCAGCGACTCTCCCAGTCGAAAATAATCGCCACACGCGCCTCAACCCGACTGCCCATCACCGGCGTCATCGCGGCCAGCATCCGGCCCAGCTCACTGACTTCGCGACCGGTGCGCGTATCCAGATGACCGACATGATCGACGACTGCACCGTGAAACTTCTCGACTGAACCCCGGCTCTTGCGCCACTGGAAATACTGCACCGCGTCCGCACCATGCGCCACCGCCTGTAACGACGACAAAATATGCATTCCCGGCTTCTTTAACTTGCTGGTCGGCTGCCAGTTCGTCGCGCCCGGCGTCGACTCCATCAGCACAAACGGCTTGCCCTGCTTCAGGGTGCGCATCAAATCGTGGTACATCGCCGTATAACAGGCGAGCGTGCTCTCATCCTTCTCGTTGTGCCACATCGGATAGCTATCCCACGAGATAAAATCGAGCGCCGGTGCCAGCTTCCAGTAATCGTAGTCGTAGAAATACTCCATAAAATTGGTGGTAGCAGGCAGATCGGGATTGGCCTGCTTCAGCGGTTTAATCTCCTCACGACAGAAGTCAGTCACCTGATCGGTCATAAACCGCCGCCAGTCCAGATTCAGACCATGAATTGACATCTCACCCTGTGGCGCTGGCGATACAATCTGTGACCAGTCGCTGTAAGTGTGACTCCAGAAATCGCTCCACCAGGCAAGATTCAGCTTCTCCAGCGTCTCATAGCGGCGCTGTAACCAGCCGCGAAACGCCTCCTGACAGCGATCGCAGTGACACTCGCCGCCATACTCATTGGAAATATGCCAGCCGATCACCGCCGGATGATGCGCATAACGCGCCGCCAGCCTGCTGTTCATCGCCTGCACTTTCTGGCGATAGATCGGCGAGGTCATGCAGTGGTTATGACGGCCGCCGTGCAGAGCCGGCACGCGATCGCGTCCCACCCGCAACACCTCCGGATACGCCTGCGACATCCAGGCCGGACGTGCCCCGCTTGGGGTAGCCAGAAACACAGAAATCCCCTGAAGCCACAGCGTGTCGATCACCTCATCCAGCCAGCCAAACTCATAGCGCCCCTCTTCCGGCTCCAGCTTTGCCCAGCTGAAAATACCCACCGACATAACGTTACAGTTCGCCTGCTTCATCATTGCCACGTCATCTTCAATAATGCCCGACTGGTGCGCCCACTGTTCCGGATTGTAGTCAGCACCATGCAGCAGCCGGTTAACCCGGGCGCTGAGCGGGGGAAATTTATTCATACCTGTTCCTCAGAGGAAGACATCAGCGTTAGCGCTAATAATTAATGAAAAACCTGCAGCGAAGGCAGTGCCTTGCCGTGACAGTCAAACAGCGCCTGGTTTTCACGGGCATTGCCCTGTTTCCATTCGTCGTGGATATATTTCATGCCTGCGGGTGTGGCCCAGGTATTACCGGGCGCGGTTATCCACGCTGGTTCCCAGTAGACTACGCCCTTGCCGCGATGGTCCGGCACCGCCAGCACGGCCTTAATCAGATCATGTAGATAAGCCGCCTGGCCCGCGACCGTGCCAGGATAGCCGCCCGCTTTTTCCTCTTTGGCCTGGAAACTGTTCCCGGCGCTGTCGCAGTTTTCCAGCGTGTAGCCGTAAGCGGCTTCCACCACCATCACGTCTTTGTTATAGCGCCGGGAGATATCATCCATGTTGGCTTTCAGGGCACTGATGGGGCCGTTCCAGTAGGTGTACATCGACAGGCCAATCACATCGAACGGCACATCGCGCTTCACGATTTCGTCGAACCACCAGCGGAAAGTGTCATTTTTCGTGCCCTCGGCCAGATGCAGCATGATCTTTACCTGATGGGGATCGCTGAGATTCTCGCGTAAACCGCTGATGCCCGCCTTCAGCAGACCGGCCAGCCGATCAAACTCGCCGCCGTTCTGGCCCCAGCTCTTGCCTTCCGGCCAGAGCATGCCGCCATTAAGCTCGTTGCCAATCTGTACGATATCCGGCATCACTCCTTCTGCTTTAAAGCGGGCGATGGCGTCACGCGTATAGTCATGCACCTGCGTTTCCAGCTGCGGAAAGGTCAGCGACTGCCAGGCTTTAGGCTTGAACTGCTTGCCGGGATCGGTCCAGAAATCGCTGTAATGAATATCCAGCAGCAACTTGAGTCCCGCCGCTTTTACACGCTTCGCCAGGGCCAGTGTGGTCGCCAGATCGTTATCGCCGCCGCCGTAGGTGTGACCACTGCCGTCGGTGGGATCGACCCACAGCCGTAGCCGGATGGTGTTGATACCACTGGCTTTCAGGATGGCGATGGCATCCTGCTGCTGGTTGTCTGCGTTGTAAAATTTCGCTCCCTGCTTCTCCAGTTCAGCCAGCGAAGAGATATCTGCGCCCTTGATAAAATCAGCTGGCCATGGCCCGGCGGAAGCGATGACAGGCTGATCGGTGGCGAGCAGCGGTGTCGCCCAGGCCAGCGCCAGGGCGAGAATCAATGTTTTTGGCGTCATGATTTATCCTTTAGTACTGCCTGAGGCCAGGCCGGAAACGAAGTATTTCTGCAGGGCCAGATAGAACACCGCCACCGGCACGGCGATCAGCACGGCACCGGCTGCATAGGTGGTGTAACTGGCACCCATTTTTTGCGACACCAGGTTATAGAGGCCAATCGGCAGCGTGAACTGCTCCGGCGTGCGCAGAATGGTGCTGGAAAGAATGAAATCGCCCAGCGGCCCGGTGAAAGAGAACAACGCCACGACCGCCAGAATCGGTTTCGACAGCGGCATGATGATCTCAACAAAAATGCGGAAGTTGCCTGCACCATCCATGCGCGCCGACTCATCCAGATCTTTGGGAATCGAGTCGAGATAGCCCTTCATCAGGTACGTGTTCATCGGGATCATTCCGCCAACGTAGATCAGCACCAGCGCCAGATGGCTGTTAATCAGCCCCAGCAGTTGCGACAGCACGAAAATCGCAATCAGCGCCGAAAACTGCGGGATCATCTGCAACAGCAGAAACAGCATCAGGCCGTTCTGACGTCCCTTAAACCGAAAACGGGAAAAGGCGTAGGCGGTACAGCTGACGCTGATCAGCGTCAGCACCATGGTCAGGAAACTGATTTTCATCGAGTTCCAGTACCACGTCATATACGGCACCGTGCCGTTGAACAGGTCGCGGTAGTGCTGCAGCGACGCATTCTCCGGAATGATCGAGCTGCTGAGCAGACTGTTGCCTGCATTCAGTGATGCCCCAACCGTCCAGACCAGCGGATAGATAATGATGGTTGAGACAACCAGCACTACCAGCCAGGTCAGCGACAGGCGTATCCACCTTTCGCGTTTAATACTGCCGGACTTCGCCATAACTGTTCCCTTACGCCATCTCATCTTGTTTAAACGACCGGGTCGCGCGGAACTGCCACAGCGCCAGACCTACCACGAAAATCGATAGCAGAATGGTGATGGTGGCGGCGATAGCATATTGCGACGACGACATGGTGAGCTTGTAAATCCACGACACCAGGATATCGGTTCCTCCGGCATTCGATCCCGCCACGGCCGGACCGCCGTTGTTAAACAGATAGATGATGTTGAAATTATTAAAGTTGAAGGTGTATTGCGTGATGATGATCGGCGCAATGGCGTAGAGCACCAGCGGCAGCGTAATGGTTTTCAGCCGTGTCCAGGCGCTGGCACCATCCATAATAGCCGCCTCATAAAGGTCGTGCGGAATCGCCTGCAGCACACCGGTTGTCATCGCAAAGACAAACGGGAAGCCCAGCCAGGTCTGCATCATGATCAGCGCCGTTTTGGTCCAGAACGGATCGGTCATCCAGGCTTTAGGGGCGATGCCAAAGAAGTCGAGAATGGCGTTGTTGATCACCCCAAAGCTGTCGTTGAACATCCCTGCGAAAACCAGAATGGTGACAAAGCCCGGCACCGCCCACGGCAGGATAAAGATGGTGCGGATCAGCGGCTTAAAGCGCAGGTCTTTCTGATTCACCAGAATCGCCAGCATCACGCCCACGGTGCACTGCAGCGTCGTCGCCAGCAATGTCCAGACCACCGTCCATTGCAGCACGTCAAAGAACGTGGAGCGCCAGATCGACAGCGTAAAAATGTTGATGAAGTTTTTGAACCCCACCCAGTCCACCAGCTTCGCCGGGGGCGTGTGATAGAGGTTGTAGTTAGTGAAGGCGATGGCAAAACCAAACAGAATCGGAAACACCACCACGAACACCAGCAGAATAAAGCCCGGCGAAATCATCAGGTAGGGGAAGCCGTCGCGCAGCAGTAACTGATACTGCTGACGCACGCTGTTAAGCTGCTGGCCCTTGTCGCGCTTAGCGCCATTGACCCACGCGTCGCGCACCGACACACCCCAGACCGCCACGCCGAAGGCGGCAATCAGCACGCTGATAATTCCCTCCGCCAGCAGGAAAATGGAGTTATCGCGCGGCACCGATTCCCCCAGCGTATACAGCCCCCAGAATCCTTCACGCAGAAAATCGTGAAAGACGCCGGTAAAGCTGCTGAGCAGAAGCAGAAAGCACAACCCTTTCGCCCACTGACGGTGATAAAACTGGCCAAAGCCAGGCAACAGTGCCAGCAGCGCACCGGTCGTCGCATGACGACGCGGTCGCTGAGCCGTCACCAGATGTTCATCGGAAGATATCGCCACACCCTGATCCTTATCCTGTACGGTTATCCCGCGAACCGGCATTACTGGTTGCTGGCCTGCATTGCTTCAATTTGCATGGTGATCTGCTTCACTGCGTTATCCAGCGCCGCTTTTGGCTCCTGCTTGCCGGAAACGCTCAGCTCCAGCGCCGCATTGGCCGGTCCCCACACTTCCTGCATCTCTGGTACCCCTGGCATGGCTGACGCACGTGCCGCCTGCACCGCGACCGCATTGGCCTTCTCATCATCTTTGATAATCGGATCGTTCATCAGCGCAGTCACCGGCGGGATTTCCTGGGTTTTCTGATAACGCTCTTTCACATACTGCGGCTGGTTGATAAAGGTGAGGAACTTCTGCGCCAGCGCCTGATCTTTGCTCCAGGTCGAAACCACATAGCCTTTTACACCCAGGAAGGAGCTCATCGGCTTGCCGTTTGGCAGCAATGGCAGTGGTGCCACGCCGTAGTTGATCCCGGCGGCCTGATAGGGCTGGAACGCCCATGGCCCGTTGATCACCGCCGCCGCTTTCTTCTCGGTAAACAGCGAGTCGATGGCGTTCAGGCCGTTGTCGCCCATGATGCCGCCCGGCAGTAATCCTTCGCTGAAGAAACGCTTAAGATAAGTCACCGCCTCCACGCTGCCCGGCGTGTTAAGCCCGATATCTTTGGTGTTAATCGCGCCTTTGGCGTCTTTGCCAAAGATGTAAGACCCCATCGGTGCCATCACGCCCCAGCTGTAGTAAATCTGGTCAAACTTGGCGAGCAGGCCATACTGTTTCGCCTCACGCTGCTTCTGAGAGAAAGCGCGATACTCATCCAGGGTTTTCAGCGGCGCGGGTAGCAGATCTTTGTTGTAAATCAGCACCAGCGTTTCAACCGCCTTGGGGACGCCGTAGACCACGTCGTTCTGTTTAAAAGCCGCCATCGCCGACGGGGTGTAGGCGTTCTGTTGTGCCGCGTCGATTTTCAGTGGTGCCAGCAAGCCCTGCACGACTGCACTGCCAAGCTGGTCATTGGGGATCACCAGCACATCCGGGCCAATTCCCGCCGGACCATCCAGGCGCAGCTTTTCGATCTGCTGTGCAAACGGCATCTCCTGTACTTTCACTTCAACGCCGAACTGTTTCTGAAAATCGGCAATCGCCGTTTTGATGCCGTCTGATTTTTTAATGTCTTCCCAGACGGTAAGTTGCTGAGCGGCCCAGACGGATTGATTAAGCATCAATGCTGACAGGAGTAGCGTAACGCTGATTTTAATTTTCATAGCTGGCCTCGTGTGAAGGTATGACATTTTTAGCTGTCATTTGCTGTTGTTCTTTTTTCAGACACACACAAAATAAGGATTTATCAGGCATGTGAAGAGTGAATAACGTATCGCATTTTAGCCATACGCTACGCGGAACAGGTGCTGCGCTCCAGCCCGTTTGCACCAATGTGTGATCGGTATTACAGAAATCAAAAACAGCGATAGGGCGCACTCCGACGGAACGTTATAGTCAACGCAGGCACCATCAGGGCTGACGTGAAAAAAGATGAACTGTTATACGTCATACATTTTAGCCGCCAAATTTCCTGCCGTGAGGATTAGCATGTCCAGTATCAGATTGAGAAACGTCACCAAACGATTTGGTAAAACAGAAACGCTAAAAAATATTGCGCTCGATATTGAGGCCGGTGAATTCGCGGTTTTCGTTGGTCCGTCAGGCTGCGGTAAATCCACGCTGCTGCGGCTGATTGCCGGTCTGGAAGAGATCAGTGAAGGCGAGATTTTGATTGGTGATGAGGTGATGAATGATGTCGCGCCATCGCACCGTGGCGTGGCGATGGTGTTCCAGAGTTATGCGCTTTATCCTCATATGACAGTGGCGGAGAATATCGGCTATGGCCTGAAGGTGAACGGTCTGCCAAAGGCGCAGATTCAGCATCAGGTGGAGATGGTGGCGAAAACACTACAGCTGGGGCAACTGCTGGATCGTAAACCTAAACAGCTTTCCGGTGGGCAGCGTCAGCGTGTTGCGATTGGCCGCGCGATTGTCCGTAATCCTCGGGTATTTATGTTTGATGAGCCGCTGTCGAACCTGGATGCGGAGCTGCGTGTCGATATGCGGCTGCACATTGCTAAGCTGCATCAGGAGCTGAAAACCACCATGGTTTATGTCACGCACGATCAGACGGAAGCGATGACGCTGGCCGATAAGATTGTGGTGATGAACTATGGCAAGGTGGAACAGGTCGGCTCTCCGATGGAACTCTACTACAATCCGATCAACCGCTTTGTCGCGGGTTTTATCGGCTCACCTAAGATGAACTTCCTGCCCGCACGCGTGGAGCAGTCTGGTCCAGCGGGTCTGATCGCCGTGATTAACGATGGCGAACACCGGCTGCACCTCCCCTCACCAATCCGCCCGTTGCAGCCAGGAGATGAGATCACCCTGGGCATCCGGCCGGAGCAGTTGCAGATAAATGGCGATGCACTACTGAATATCGACTTCCACTGTGAGGTGGTTGAGCGACTCGGCAACAATACGTATCTGTTTGGTCAGAGCCACGGCCACGACGGCTTCAAGATGCTGCTGCCTGGCGATGTGCATTTCCGTCCTTATCAGACGCTGCGCCCCACCTTCCATCCACACCATTGCATGGTGTTTGATGCCGACGGCGCACGTATCAGCGCGGATATCGAGATGCCGCAGGTGCGCGCGGCATGAAGTGAGTGTCTGGGGGGAGATAACGAGAGGCCGGAAACGGCCTTTTATGTTTTCAGGCCAGGACTAATAGTGGGTGCAGAGAAGGCATTACCGGCATGTTCTGAGCAAACACATAGACTCACCCGCAATCCCTTCTCTCACTGACCCGCTATCCCGGCTTATTTACCCAGAATGTTGTTAACCGCTTTCAGGTGGCCAGCTTTATCTTTGTGATTTGAAACCACCTGAATAACGGTGAATTTCTTGTTGGCAGCCGCCAGCAGCGTCGCCTGTTGCACATCATTGCCACCCATTTTGTCGGTGGCTTCAATATGATAGACCGGCAGACCATTGGCATTCTCAGTTTTCTCACTGATCACCGTATAAGTAGGTGAAGCCTGCTTCTGCTTGTCTTTAATAGACTTTCCGCCTTCAAGGAAATCGGCGTCACTGCCACCGCGTGCAATCACCGGGATCTCTTCCTCGCCAATGATCAATACGCGTTTTTCCTGCTTGTTCACATACATGGTGCCTGGTCCGCCGCCCGGAACAGGCTGCTTTTCATAGCCCTGCAGTTTGAACGTCTGTTTGCCATCCAGCAAAGAGATGGTCTGAGTCTGCGTGTTTGCAGCCTGTGCTGTTTTCGCTTCGGCTGCTGATGCGATCATCGGGGTGCTGCCAAGGGCAGCCGTCAGGCAGAGCGCACCCATAATGTTTAATGATTGACGTAATTTCACCGTGAACTCCTTCGTGTAGTGGCTATTTCCATTTCACTGACACCGAATCGGGTGTCGGCGAGGCAGAGGCATTATCGGGTCAGGTCGTAAATACAGATCCCTGAACCGAGCAGTAACAAAATTATCGGCCAGTAAAGAATGGGGATAAAAAAGAAGTTGTGGGTTTTTTCGGGGGCCATCATCGGCTCACTTTTGGTCGCCGTTGCGATGGAGTCCAGCCATTTTTCCTGCCGGAGCGCCCAGACGAAGACCGCACAAAAGAGGGCGGCAACGATGAGCGTTGCGCCTGTCGCCCATAAATGCGCGACAAAAAAACCATCGTAGTAATAAAAATCCAGCACCCATTTACACAGCAGATAAGCAGCACAAATTAATAGCGCGACAAAAAACCCGACTCCGCTCCAGGCGATCATTTTTATATCCTTTACAGGGGGTAAAGACCGAGAAATTATTTTCTGAAAATTAACATATTTTTATCATTGTGGCGATATTTTCTTTGGTGCTAATATTCTCTCTGCCCCGCTCAGGGCGTTTCGGCCTGATTCATTATAAAAGGCCTGATGCCGCCAGGGTTATTTTCTGAGGTTGTTGCTCATCCCGAATCCAGTGTGCCGTTAATAGTGCACGCCGGGTGCGGCAGCGCCGTTCGTTGCATTGCGATATTATTTTAGTGTGAATGAATCACGGCTGTGATATCGCTTTTTTTGACATTCACATTGGCTGTTTTGGTGGAAGAAATTTATGCCGTTTTCATCCAGATGAAACAGTAAGGTGATCGGCATATTATGTGTAAAGCATGGAGGTTCACATGGAACAACTCACTGAAAATAATGGCAAAGAGAACAGAACTAAAGAATATAGTGCGAAGTGGCAGGCCCGCTTTGATTTTTTTGACCGTTATGGTGCTCCCAGTACACCCGGCTTCAGACAGGCGTTGAAGCACCTGCCTTTCAGGCAAAAACTGAAAGTGAACATGAATTTAATTGCCTTCCTTTTCGGTCCGATTTATCTGTTTGTACTCGGCCTGTGGAAGAAGAACATCATGCTGATTTTAATTATGATGGCTGTTTATACTATTTTGATCATCGCCTTAGCGATAGCAGGCATGGAGTTCCCACGGTATCTTCAGGTCGGCCTGGGCTATGGCTTTAATGCACTGTACGGCATGAGTACGAATTACAATTATTACCTGAAAGAGAAAAAAGGCGATAACGGCTGGAATCCCTTTAAAGGTATGCGCTGGTAATTTTCCAGCGCAACTGGAAAAATATAAAATCTGGTATACCGTCAGTAGTCAGGCAGCTTTTAAACCTCATGTCGGAGGCTGACCAAAATAAATAATGTATATTAACTCAAATTATTGCTGTCGCGCGCAACAAGAGGGACCGGTCAGGAGAATAACCTGCTGGCAACCTGATAAGCCCATTAACTCTTTCTCTGTGCTTTTTAAGAACAGGCGCTGACTGGCTCATAGCAGTTTGCATCAATTATCATATCGCTGAAGCTCGCAAACACCCCCGAGAAATATAATCGGGTCAAGGTCATTCTTTTAGGAATTTCCTGAAAAGCAGCTTCCCCTTTCACTGACATACAGGATGTTATTATTTTGAAATCATTAACGGAATTGAAGAAGGGTTATCTGAAGGTATTTCTCTGGCTGCTGTTCACACTGTTTCTCGTTCCCGTTATTACTCTGGTTTTTGCTGAATACGGCAATGCGCAACTCGACCAGCAGTACACCCAGTTCTTCATGAACGATGCGCAGGAGCAACGTCAGGATACCGGCAAACTGCAGACATTTTTGCAGCAGAACCCGCCGTCCAGCGTCTGCGGTCCGGTCGATGAAAATCTGCAGGATTACAAAAATGCCGTCTGCGCACCGCAATCCGAGCTGTGGCAGTTCTACATGATGGATAAGGTGGCAATCTGGACGCTGATCGGCAGCGGCGTTGTCCTGCTGATGGTATTGCTGTTCAGCGCCCTCGCCTTTAAAAGCCGCCGGGGACAGGTCATCAGCCTGGCTTTGGCGCGCAAATTCCTGATGCTGGCCTGTTCACTGGAAGTCATGGTGCAGGGCGGCATGCTGGTCTGGCTCTCATTCTGGGGTACCGCGTTCTTTACGCAAACCTACTATCCAAAGCTGGTGATGGCAGTAGGCCTGCTGGTGCTGGCCGGCATGTATTACATGATCAAAGGCATCTTCAAAAAGCTTCCGCCGGAAGAGAGCATCGAAGGTGAAGTGGTGACACGTGAAGCCGCTCCGGCACTCTGGTCACAAATTGATATGCTGGCCGCCAGAGTAGGCACCACGCCACCCGATCATATCGTTGCGGGCATCGATACCAACTTTTACGTGACGGAAGCCCCGCTGAGCGTAAATGGGCACCCGCTCACCGGTCGTAAACTCTATGTCAGTATTCCGCTGCTGCGTCAGCTCACCGTTGCGCAGGCTGATGGGGTGATGGTCCATGAGCTGACACATCTTCATGAAGGCGACACCGCTTCCGGCGCACTGCTGGGGCCGAAGCTACATCGCTTTGACCTCTACATGCAGCTGATGGGTCAGAATCTGGCAACACTGATCGTCTATTATCCACTCTATCTCTATCGCATGTTGTTTGAGCTGGCGTGGCAGCGCAACAGCCGTGAACGTGAGTTTGTGGCGGATCGCAATGCGTCAACGCTGGTCTCCCCCGCCGCGATTATCGAATCGCTGATCAAAGTATCGGCCTATGCCAGTTACCGCAGTGAAGTTGAGCGAAACTTCTTTAATAACCGGACGCTGCATGAAAATGAACTGGGGATCAGTAAAGCAATTGCTGCCGGTCTGCCTGAGCATGTCGCCTCTCCGGACTTTATCAGCATTGTCCGCGAACAGAATGTGCCGCACCCGTTTGATTCACACCCGCCGTTGACCGAAAGGATGCGCAACGTCGGGTACAACATCGACGAAGCCGACTATGCCGCGGTCGCCGCCGATTCTCCGGCCCAGAGCTGGGTTGATCTGATGCCGGTTGCCAACGAGATCGAACAGCAGTTGTGGCAGAAGTATGAGCGCGACTTCTCTTCCGTGCATGAGGAGAGCCTGGCCTGGCGTTATCAGCCTGAAGGTGAAATGGAAACCGCGCTGGTACTGAAGCATTTCCCCAATGCGCCTTACACGCTGAAAGATGGCTCGCAGATTGTCATCACCTGGCAGGGGATCGTGTCACCGAAAACCGGCGAACTGCTGGATTGGGATAACGTTAAAAACATCAACGTCATTCGTAATTTCGGTCGGGATAAGCTCTACGTGCAGCATGAGCAGCCGAACACTAAAGGTAAAAAGCGCAGTGAGATCCCCTTACCGGGCCTGAAGAAAGAGATTGACGCTTTTAAAAATACCCTTGGCCTTTACTGGCATCGCCATCAAACAGTCAGGGCGTTACGGAAAGAAGAATCGGCCGAAGCGTCGCAAAGCGCATAAGCCGTTTATCATCGTCTCCCTCATCGCCGCTGATAAGGGAGTCAATGCGAACATCCCTTTCCAGTCTGTCTTTCTGACCACCTAAATAAAGGAACGATTGTGTTTAAAAGAGCAAGCAGGGCTGTATTACCCGGGATGCTGGTGACCGCGCTCGTACTGCCTCTGGCCGCATGCGATAACAGTGACAAAGCGGATGCAAAACCGGCTCCGCAAAGCCAGCCTCAGGCCGTTGCACAGGACAGTACCGCGCAACTCACCACAAAATTAAATGCCTACGTGGGATGCTTTAACACCGCCGATGGATCTGTTCGCGACAGTGCCCTGCGCTATGTGAGCTGGATTGCGAATGTTGAAAAGGGACCCACCGGCAAAGAGCGCAGCGTGAACGTGCTGGGGGATGTCACACCTTACGAACTGGAAAAATGTACTAAAGCTATCAATGAGTCATCAAAGGCCAGCCCCAGCATGCCGGCGCTGGACGCGGCAGCCACCCAGTATCTGGCGGATTTAACGACGCTGCAGCCACTGGTTTCTGAGGCTCACCTTTACTACAGTCAGGAAGATTATAAAGATGATGGCTTCGCGAAAGGCAAACAGATGCATCAGCCGCTCATGAAGGCGTTTGACCGCTTCATGAAAGACAGCGACCAGTTTGGTGCCGAAGTTGAAAAAGAGAACAATGCGCTCACTTCCGCGCAGCTGGTTGAGATTGAAAAGTCGGAGGGCCGCCATAGCCGCTACTACCGTCTCGCGTTAGTAACCCAGGCTAAACAGCTGGCGACAGAGCTTACCGTACCCGCGCCCGATGTGGCTGAGGTGACAAAAGCGATAGAGGCTTACAGTGCGCTTCTGGCTGACGCAGGAAAAGCAACAGCCAGTGAAGCGGGCAAGCCATTAACCTGGTCCATCTTTCAGGAAAATGCCGGAACCTTCCTGAAAGACTGCAAAGATCGCATGCGTCGGGTCCGCGATAAAACACCTTACAGCACGGGAGATCAGATGCTGCTGAAAGGAAGTGGCAGTTCGGGTTGGATGGTATCGGGCTCTCCGATGCGCGTTTTAAAATCTTATAACGAACTGGTCGAGGCCAGTAACCGCATGTAAGCCGACAGCCCGCCCCACAGGTTCCGGGGCGGGCTGGTGAAGCCGGAAAGCGCTCATCGTGTTTTTTGACCGTCAATTTTATCCTGAGAGGAGTGAGCGTGCAGGCAAACGTCGGCGATATCTACAGCGTGTTTTCACCGCAGTTGCAGCAGTACGTCGCCTGCCAGGTCACACACCTCCGGCAGCCCACGAATTCTAAAGACAAACTTCTGGCAGCAATACTCCAGCTCGACTGGGCGGGTGATCATCTGCCTGACAGAGCGGAAGCCAGCCGTATGCAGCCTTTGCGTTGCAGCTACTATTTTCTCAAAGAGCGTCTCGATCAGGGTTATGTTCCCGCCTGCGTGCCACCGGGGCATGTGTTGATTGCTAACCTGCCCCCACTGGAAGAGAACGAAGTCAGCACCTATAAATTCGGCTGGGACGTGGGAGACAGCCTGGTTCGTCAGCGCAGCTGGGAGAAGATCGACCCGGTCAGACGTGCACAGTTTAAAGCCGCCTCGGGCGCGCGCAACGTCATGGTTGGCGGTCAGACACTGCGCGAGAATACCACCCGTATTAATGACAGCGTCCTGCAAAGCCTGACTGACCTCTCAGAGCTGGATCGGCTGCCTTGCCTGATGACCCTCGAAACCTCGCAGGGCACGCCCGAGCTGATAGCCTATATCCAGCAACATCCCTTTATTAACGAGCTGCACTGGCAGTCCGCTGTGGTCAGCGAGATCGATGTTGAAGCCACCCGCCTGTCGCGCTTTATTCTCCATCCAGAAGGCGTGAGTCGTGTGCGGCTGAATCCTGATCTCTCCCTGCTGTCACTCACCGCAATGCCCTCGTCAGGGTTTCAGGTTGATGCGCATCAGGAAGGACGTAATCTCTGCCTGCAATGCTCACAGTGTTTGCCGATACTCCAGGGTCTCGATCGGCTCGGGGCGTTGTCACTGACGGGCGTTAAAGAGATCGATCTGGCCCCTGTGGTTGAGCGTTTTCCTTGTCTGACTGAGCTGCGCATCTGGGGAAATCCTGGCCTGGTCACTCATGTGCAGCGTATTGCCGCTCTGCCACAGTTGCAGATGCTGACCTTCTCTGACATTTTTGGTTTTGCCGCGAGCGATTTCCCTTCACCAGAACAGTTGCCGAACCTCTCCAGCCTGTGGATGACCAGCGTTCCGTTCGATGTCGTCAGTTCCCTCAGAACCGCCTATAAGCGGGCGACAACACGGGGGTTGGATCTCTCATTGAGTAAAGCCCGCAAGCCGGAGTGGCTGGCTGAGAACCTGCATAATCCGTTCCGGGACTGGGATGGTCGTGAGCATATTTCAGGCACGTATGCCCGGAAAGCGGCGCTGGCTTACAAAAATCTGCGGGCTGCGACGCATAATATTGATAGCAGCATGGATGTGGCAGCCCTGTTAACCGCCGCCGTAACCGCCTATACCGAAGCCTTTAACCTCATCGACCGGCGTTCAAAGGCGATCGAGACGGTGGAGCGTGAAGAGATCTACAGTGTGCTGTTCAATGTCCTGAATCCGCTGGAACAGACGCTGGGTAAGCAAGGCGCTTCACTTGTGAATCAGCCGCGTCTTTACCAGCTTTTCGACCAGTTACGCGAGTTCTGAGCAATAACGCTTGTGCCGCCAGATCAGAATGCCGCTTACTGACCCTGCCCTGTTCGCACGCCTTTCAGCAGTGCCTGGGTCACATCAGAAGCCTTTCCTGAGGCCGAGCAGACCAGCCCGAATTCACGGTGTATCGCAGGAGTTACCGGCACCACAGACAGTCCGGGAGAAGAGATATCCCGTTTTGTCACGGGTTATCAGGCCAGGCAATGAATCCCCCTAATTAAACCGAACCCTCTTTTTCAATCACCAGCACGCGGGCGATACCGTGTGGACGGGCAATGTGCTCTGTCCCTTCACTGGCGTAAAAGATATCTCCCGCTTTGAGTACCCGACTTTTAACTTCGCCCTGTTCCTTATATTGCATTTCAACGCATCCATCCATCACAGCAAAAACTTCCTGTCCGTCGTTGATGTGCCACTTATAAGGCTGATCGGTCCAGTGAAGTTTCACGCTGACATTGTCGAAGCTGGCAATATGCTGTGAGTCCCAGGCTCTTGAGCCGGTAAATTCTTTACTGCTATAAAAATCCATCTTTTCAACCTCAATAGACGTGCTTTAGCGTCATCAATATCAAAGAGTGGGGATGGATTCTATACGTCCGCCTTCTGTTGTCCTGATCTGTCCCCGCGTTGTCCGTTTAAGGGCAGATGGTCACTTAAGGATTAATCGAATAGCGTAAAATACCGGCCAGAAATAAGATGGAATAAGCCTGTATTCATACCCATTCCTAAAGGTCTGTCATGTCATCGATGAGTCTGCAAAACCTCTATCGTTCAACAAACGAAAACACTGCCTCCATCTGGGCGGAAAATGCAGGAATCGGGGATATTAAACAGGGAAGTTATTACGATCCTGTCAGACTTGCTCTTGCCTCGGGTATACAGCCCCCTGTTTCTCTTGATGTCTCGCGTCTTATTGGTGGATTACAGCAGCTCACGAAAGATGATCCCCTTGCCGATGTTCTTCCCACGGAGGGTTTCCATTTTACCTTCCTGCCCCTGACTCTGCCGTTCATAAACGAAAACGAGCCACTGCCAGAAAAAGTGGCAGAATTGACGAAGATCTGGACCGAATTTGATGCAAAGAGAATCGTTATACGAGATCTTCGGCTGGTTGCGTTGCCCAGCCAGTTGTTGCTTGCGGGAACTCCTGACAGTACTGCAATTGCCATGCGTAAATCATTTTGCGAACAGGTTCTGAATTCGCGCTGGAAAGATGAGTTGCGAATGCGTCACACCGGCAGCCCGTTACCGGCACCCTTCTGGCACAGCACTGTTCTGCGCTATAGCGCTGATTTTTTACCCGCACCTCTGCGTCAGTATATTTCTGAACGCCAGGCCGTTAATTTTGGCGAGGTTGCAGGAGAATTAAAACTGGCGAGGGTCAACTATAACTGGACGATGTGCTACCCGCTGACGATTTAACGGAGGCGATTTCTCGCGTCCACCAGCCTGATAGCGCTCAGCCAATGCCGTCTTATTTACATCATGTCACTTTTACTTGAGGAAAAATTCCAGGGAAATTTAAAAATCTGTCGAGAGCTGCCGATAACCTCAGGTATCGAAACTCTGTACGCAGGAAACAACATCCATGTCACCATCCGACATTCATAGTAATCATCAGGAAATTGGCGAAATTACGGCGCGTGCTGGCTACATCCTGCGGCAGCTTCGCGACAGTCTGCAACAGCTGGGGCTTGATAAAACCATTGCCGATGTGGCGGGAAGCATCCCAAACGCCCGTGAAAGACTGGGTTATGTCATTACAATGACCCGCGAAGCAGCAGAGGGCGTAATCAACAGCGTGGAAATCACGCAGCCTCTGCAAAGCGAGCTGGCCGAAAAAGCAGAAAAACTCACGAAACGCTGGGATGCCACTTCCGGGATACCATTAGACAAACATCAAACTCAGGCATTAGCGGCAGATACTGCAGCTTTGCTGGAAGAAGTTCCCCGTATTACGGGTATGACACAACAGCAGTTGCACGCAATTATGATGTCGCAGGGGTTCCAGGATCTTACAGGACAGATTGTGCAGGCTATGATGGCCGTGCTGAATCAGGCGGAGCAGCAGCTGATACAGGTCATTCGTGATAACACAGGCTCACATAGCAGCGCCGAGCGCAATGCGCCGTCTAAACCCGCTTCCTCATCAGAAACGCCTGCCAGTCAGGATGATGTGGATGACCTGCTGGCCAGTCTGGGCATGTAAGTCGACAGAAAGCGACCTGGCGAACACTCACGATTAACAAGAAGAGGGTTTGCGCCAGGGCAACCCGTCGGTCTTAATATGAGCAGGTATATCAGGAATGAAAGCCTGCTTTGTGCCAGAAGCGGACATTAACTACTGGCTTAGATATTTAAACTTTAAACCGCGCAGGTGTGGTGCCAAACACCCTGCG
This sequence comes from Candidatus Pantoea rara, assembly GCF_051136265.1. Classification (NCBI taxonomy): domain Bacteria; kingdom Pseudomonadati; phylum Pseudomonadota; class Gammaproteobacteria; order Enterobacterales; family Erwiniaceae; genus Pantoea; species Candidatus Pantoea rara. Next base: position 433,386 of record NZ_CP194943.1, read on the forward strand.
AAACAACGCAATAAAGGCACTTACATTGTCATACCCAAGCTCCAGTGCAACTGTCGTCACTTGCTTACCCGTAGCCAGAAGTTCAAGAGCCTTGAGTAACCGTATGCGCTGTCGCCATTCATTAAAGCTAAAACCGGTTTCAGCACTGAATCGACGTGTAAGTGTGCGTGATGACACTCCCGCCCAGTATGCCCATTCCTCCAGTCTCCGACCATCGTCTGGGTTATCTGACAGCGCCTGTGCAACTCTGAGGAGCCGAATATCCTGCGGCATTGGCAGCCCAAGATTAACCTTAGGAAGAGTTCCTATTTCATCGAGGATAACGCCAGATAAGCGTTTTTGAGGCGCATTAAGCTCTGCATTCTTCCATGAGGCTGCTCGTGTTATCGCCTCACGCAGCAGATTTGTGACTGAGAGGACAGCAGGCTTATCAGGTAATTCGCCACAGGCCGCGGCAGATATATAAACACTCCATCCTGAATAGGGGCCGTGCGAGAGAAGACCATGCGGAACATTTGGAGGTATCCATACGGCATGCGTTGCCGGTACAACCCAGCGATAATTTTCGGCATCGATCGTAAGCAGCCCATGTTCAGCGCCGAGTAACTGTCCGCGAATGTGGTGGTGCCTTGATGTTTCCCTAATTGCATCAGACTTGCGAGCCGCGACAATCAAAGTGGGTCCATCTGAAGAAAGAGCCTGGGCTAATGGAATCAATGAATCAGTCATATTGGCATATTTGAGGTATTTGTTGTCTTTTATACCGTACCGAAGCCATTGAGTCGATTGTAGAGTACTCATAACTTTTACTGAGGACTGACCATGACAATGATTTCTATTACTACCGTATTGGATGAGATTATCAACAAACAGGAGATGGCACTGGAGGTGATACTCAATCGCCATTTTAGTCCCGGTTATCGGCAGCGCACTGATAACAAGTGGGAGGGCTTAGATAGCTTTGCCCGCCATGCACGTAAACTTCGGGAAATTCTGGCTTCCGGTAAAATTGAGGTGCACGACGAACTACGTAATGGGAATCTCTATGCAACCCGCCATCGTGTTCTGTTAAATAAGCGCAATGGTGAAAAAGTAGATATGGAGGTTTACATGTTTGCTGAAACAGATGATTCAGGGCGATTTATTCGTATCGAAGAAGCGACACTTATGCTTAAAGGTCTGGAAAGTGACCGTGACTTAGGTAGCGCCAGGTAATCAAGTAATAAAGATTTTAATGTCCGCTTTTCGCTCATAGCAGACTACGCATTTGCAGACCTGCTTTATGCCAGTCGCGTGATTACCTGTATACGGTAAGCGCAATAAGGCACCCGCTTTGACAACCAGGATTTCTCACGGTCAGCGTAAAGAGAGGGTGTGCGCGTTTCAACATCACTGCGCGCTTCAGCAACCGTAAACACACTGCGACTGAGCAGTGCCAGCGTTATTGGCGTGCCGCAGACCTTTTGCCCTCATCGCTGTGGGGGACCCGTGTGGCGCAGCGGGCTGACGATGATTTCCTAACACGAGGCATACATTGAGACGCATGAATGAAGACCCGTCATGCGTAACTTGCTGAGTCTGGCAGCCTTAAACGCTTCAAAGATTAGTTGGCTTCGACGTTCAGCCGGTGACGATAATGTTTCAGGACAACGAGTGTCACGATCTGACTGTAAATAAATCCGCCCACCCCACCTGATATTACGGCGCCGACTATGCCGCCAACGTACGCTCCCGCGCCAGCGAGGACTCCGCCGAGAACGAGACTACCCCAGGTCTGCCAGTGCCGGAAAGCCGATTTATACGCGCTCCGCCAACGCCTTCCACGCTCCCGCCTGGATAAGTCTTTCAGTTCGGGGATACTTTTGTAGGTCCAGTAGATTTTCATGGCGGAGTTCTCGTTCAGATGGTTAAGCGAAGGAAAACATAAAACGCCGGCACAGGAAAGGTTCTGTTAACATCTGCTTTTCGCTCATAGCGGACTTTAGCCTGCCGTACGTCCGCTTTGTGCCAGAAGCGTACGTTACAAATAATGAGGTACGTTGATACACAATGCTGGCCTGAAGTTATGACAAGCGATAGCGGTTGTTCTGTGTTGTCAGCAGGATTAAGGGAGGTCAGAGCGAGCTCCTCGTGTCGTTGCCATAAACGCTTGAGTAGATGTCGTGTCTTATCTGGCTTGAGGCTTTGACCCTGATTAACCAAAAGAAAATCATCAGTTAATTAGCCACGCCCTTGCTATAAACGCTATCCTTCACCGCTAAATTTCACCCTTCAGGAAACCCCTATGTCAGAAACAGCAATTTTGAGACGTTCCCCCTCGGTATTTTGGGGAGCGACCATCATTTGCGGCACGGTGGTTGGCGCTGGCATGTTCATCCTGCCAGTTGTGATGGCGGGAGCATGGTTTGGCTGGTCGTTACTGATACTGGCTTTCAGCTGGATCTGTATGTTGATTAGTGGCCTGATGTTTCACCGCGTGAGCCAGCATTTCCCTCTGGAAACCGGTTACGACAAAATCGTACGTGATTTATTAGGCCGCAGCTGGGCTGAAGTGAATGGCCTGAGCCTTATTTTTGTACTGGGCATTTTGACGTATGCTTATATATCAGCGATCGGACCCGTTTATGACCACTCTCTGAGCAAGCTGACCGGCAAAACGGTGTCATCTTCCGAAGCCAAAGTTATTTTAAGCGTGACGGTGGCCGCGATCGTCTGGTCAGGTACCAGCAGCATCGGCCGGATAATGTCTGTTCTGCTTGTCACAAAAATTATTTTGTTGCTGACTTTGTTTGGTGGATTATTAACCACCGTGAATGTGGACTACCTGTCAGACAGTCAAAATTCTTCGGGATCGTACTGGCCCTATATGCTCGGCATCGTGCCATTCTGCCTCGCGTCATTCGGCTATCATGGAAACATTTCCGGGCTGATTAGCTATTACAGTGGCAATCACCAGCGTGTCAAAAGATGCCTGTGCACAGGCACAGCTATGGCGCTTGTTATCTACCTCTTCTGGATAATATGCACCATGGGTAACCTTCCCCGCTCAGCCTTTCCGGAGATTGCCAGTCAGGGTGGCGACATTGCCGCGCTGATGCACGCGTTTAGTCTGCGTGGTTATACGCCCGGGATGTCACTGCTGTTCTCGACGTTCTCACATTTTGCCGTTATCTGTTCATTTGTGGGTGTCACGGCGGGCCTTGTGGACTACATCAGCGACCGCTTCGGTATTGCCCCGACCCGAATGGGACGCCTCAAAGCCATAGCGATCACCTTCCTGCCGCCCTTGAGTTTATCTTTGCTTTTTCCCGCTGGGTTTGTCGCGGCAATTGGGTATGCCGGGTTACTCGCAACAATATGGGCAGTCATTGTGCCGGGGCTGCTACATCTGAAAATGAAATCCCGCCTTTCTTCCGGCTATCAAAGCAGCCAATGGGATGGGCTACAGTTTGGCATGATAATGACATTCGCAGCCCTGAATACCCTGTCATGGACACTTAGTGAATTTGATTTACTGCCTGTGTTTTGACGTCATCAGAATGTATTACTGGCATCATCAATTCGCATATAGAGTAGCCGGGGATGCTGTTTAATATGAACCCTCTGAACAGCCGGTCAGGTCGCGTGTAGTCCTCACCTGCTGCTCCTGGTATAATGATATTTTTGGCGAGGTTTACTGTATGTCTTTATCTGCCCTCATGGCGTTTGCCCTGATAATGTCTGCCGGTATCGTAACTCCCGGCCCAACCGTACTGCTGGCTCTCAATAATGCGGCTCGTTTTGGCATCAGGCGGGCCTGCTGGGGCATTATTGGCGCTGCAGCAGCGGATATCCTTCTGGTTGCGCTGGTCGGACTGGGGCTTGGTGTTGTTTTAGCGGCTTCGGAAACGCTTTTTGTCACTCTGAAGTGGGTCGGTGCTGCATGGCTTGCTTATATCGGCCTGCGGATGTTGCTTTCTTCGGAAACGGCTTTGCCAGACGGTTCGGAAGCCACGGCTCCGGCGCGGAGACGGCTTTTTTTTAAAAGCTTTTTTGTCGCTATGAGCAACCCTAAATATTACATCTTCATGACTGCACTGCTTCCTCAGTTCGTCAGTACGGCACAGCCAGCGTTGCCGCAGTATGCAAGCCTGGCGGCAGTGATCGTTTCAATTGATGTGGCAGTAATGCTGGGTTATGCCATGCTGGGTAAAAAATCCCTTCATCTTCTGAAAGCCCGTGGCATCAGATGGATGAACCGCATCAGCGGGTCGTTTCTGTTAGTCCTCGCCGGGTCTGTTGCTTTGTATCGTAAAAGTGGCACCTAAGCTTCTGTCGAGATAAAAGCCGCCATCAGGCGGCTTTTTCGCCCTGTGCCGGCTTATCACTCTTAGCGCAGATAACCCTGCGTGTCTGTCAGCGGTTTGCCAGAAGCTGATGTGGTAAACGCGGTCAGATCTGATGCGAGCTTTGCACATCAACAATTCGGTTTCTGTTTAATTAAAGAGCACACTTCCGGGACCAGACCAGTCAATGTGCTATTAAACCGACTAGCGCAATAATGATCGTTAAAGGCGCGAGGAGGCATCCAGCCGGACCTGCAGACGGCTTATGTTTTCAGTTATCTCAGCGGTTCTGTCCGCCAGTTCGCGAATTTCACTGGCAATGACGGAAAAGCCCCGCCCCTGTACCCCTGCTCTTGCGGCTTCAATGCTGGCGTTCAATGAGATGAGTTTGATTTGAGCAGCGATATTTGCATTTTCGGAGACCAAATCAGCAATTTCACTGACAGAGGCCGCAGCCTCATGCCTTCGCTGACGTTCATGCTCAGCCTGGGCTTCCCGGTCTTTCAGTGTCTGGATATCAATCAGGGCCCCGACCGCCCGCAAAGGTACGCCGTCTTTGTCGCGTCGGGTCTGACCGCGGGCCCGGAACCATCGATAATTGCCGTTTTTGAGTTTAACGCGGTAGTCAACGTCATAACCTGTTGCGCCTGAATGATCGTTAAGGTGTTTTATAAAGGCATCCAGCGTGTGATGGCTGTCGTCCGGGTGTAGACGCGAAGCCCAGCTGTCTATCACATCAGGAAACTCTTCAACAGTTTCGAATCCGAGCAGTTTCCTGAACTGTGGAGACCACCAGAACACATTTTTCGGATGTAAGGGGTCACCATTAATAATCTGAAGATCCCAGAGGCCGTCATTCAGCATTTCACGTGACAGGTTGAAACGGGTCATGGCAATGTCGTATTCACTTTCGTGCGCAACATCATCGTTAATGTTCAGCAACATTCCTGTCAGTCTTTGACTCTGGCTGTCCGGGTTGCGCTCACGTTTTACAGCCACCTGAAACCACTCATAACTTCCGCCCGCTGTCTTAAAACGGCATTTTTGCTTTACGTCGCGAGAAACAGGGGCCTGCGTGTTTCGTAAAAGATGCCTGAAATGGCTTTTATCTTCTTCATGAACAAGGGAACAGAGCGCTGAGAGCGTCGTGGTATTACTGCTTCCACGTGACAAACCTAACGACGCTGCCGATGAAATCCATAGCGGCGTGCTCTCGTTAATGTCTTTACCCTCACATATCCATAACACTTCTGGCAGCAGGGCCAAAAAGCTGTCCAGACGTTCGGGTAGCTGACTACGTGGCTGGAACTCTTCAATTAACACTTCAGGCACTGTGGATGAAATGACCTCTGCGGCGGAGGGTGATTTTTTGAATAATTTACCTAACATGACGGCTCCCGGTGAGAAAAAATAAATAACAGTCATGTTATCGGCCATATCACAGCTTATATAAGCGAGATAAATCGTTAAATTTTCTATTGTTTGTTTTAGCGGCATGGGCTGCAGATGATTTAATGCAAGGCCCGGCGCTGCACGCGGTTATGGGAAGCCGGTCTCTTTTAAAACAGAGAACAGAAGCATTCCAGGGCTACACGATGTGATGTGATGATAAAAAAACAGAACGGAATGCCTGTTTAATAAGTGGCTTACGAGAGTCAGAGCGGCTGATTGCTGCAGAAAAATATAATGACGGGATACGCAATGGTATCCCGTCGGCACTTGAGCATTTTTACGGTTTTTGCTTACCGGCCAACTTATGTTATGGCTTCAGGATAACCTTCGTCCATCCTTCATCGCGGTCGTCAAAATGCTTATATCCCGCAGGCGCTTCTGCAAGCGAAAGACGGTGTGAGATTATGTCTCCCGGGCTGGCTTTACCTTGATGAATCAGACGTGACAACTGACGATTATAGGCTTTGACATTAGCCTGACCGGTGCGGATTGCCTGTCCTTTAAACCAGAAACTCCCGAAATCAAAGGGCATCTTACCTTCTTTGGCAAGGTCCGAAGAAGCTCCCGGATCCTGAGGGACAAATACGCCAACGACACCGATTCCCCCGGTTGCTTTCGTTGACGTAACGAGACTGTTCATGGTGACTGAATTGTCTTCATGGCCATGTTTGTTACAGCACTGATAACCTACACATTCACAGCCACAGTCGGTGCCACGCCCGTCCGTCAGGTCGAGAATTTTTTGTACGGCTTCATCACCAACGGCATTGATGGCCGTTGCCCCCAGTTTCTCTGCCAGCGCTAAACGGTCTTTATGTGTATCCACAACAAATACCTGTGAAGCCCCTTTTATGATGGCTGAGTGTGCAGCCATCAAACCCACCGGCCCCGCGCCATAAATGGCAACGCTTTCGCCAGGCTTTAATCCGGCAAGTTCTGTTGCATGCCAGCCGGTAGGGAAAATGTCCGAGAGCATCACATAGTCATCTTCTTTTTCTGCTGCGTCAGGCGGTAGCACGAGGCAGTTAAAGTCTGCAAAAGGAACCCGAAGCAGTTCCGCCTGGCCGCCTTCCCAGGAGCCCATTTCAGCAAACCCATAGGCCGCTCCCGCGGTACCTGGATTGGCGGTAAGGCAATATCCCGTCAGACCTTTTTCACAATTCTCGCAAAAACCGCATCCGATATTGAACGGCAGACAGACATAGTCACCGACCTTAATACGCTCAACACCCGAGCCAATTTCAACCACCTCACCCATGTTTTCGTGCCCCAGAATACGTCCCTGCTCAAAGCTGGTCCGGCCCTCATACATGTGCAGGTCAGACCCACAGATGTTAGTGGTGGTAATGCGGACAAGGACATCTGTAGGACGAACAATTTTCGCATCAGGTACGTCTTTAACTTTTACGTCATAGGGACCGTTGTAGATTACTGCTTTCATGATCTTCTCCTGCTTGCGTCCGGAAGTGGACTCTCTTCCGGCCGGGTGATTGTCAACTAAGCTTAGCTGCCATGGCTGATAACGCGATCGGCAGCACAGTAATCGGGATATTTCCTGGCTGGCTGTGTTGAAGCATGCTGATGCAGGGATGACGGACAAAGGCAGTCTGAGAAAGATGACGCTTCTGAATCCTGGTGGAGTCGGTGATTACCGGGAGTCCGAACAGTGTGAGTGCAGGTAAAAAAAAAGGTGAAATGAAAGTATTCAGTTCACCTTTTCCTGATGATTTCATTTCTAGTCAAATCTTATAAGCGCTGACCACCCTTTTACTGCGAATGGGAACACCAGTTTCTTAAGGGATTAATACCGCCATCAGGTGATGTAAATCCAGAGCAACCTAAAATGCTGTCAAATAGCTTTTCATGAAATACCGGTGTTTTATTGTTCTGCAATTGTCTTAATTTTTCAAAAGAGGCGTTGTTATCTTTATCCTCAAGGAATTTGTCAGAAGCCCAGACCATCACAGGAATAGTGCGCTGGGCTAAGGGCGCGTGATCGCGCGGTGTACCATGAAAATGCATATTCTCAGAAATCGACTCACCGTGGTCCGATGCGTAGAAAACGATAGCATTTTTATCTCTCAGGGTGTCGAGTGTCTGTTTAATAAAGTAGTCCATATATAGCAGACTATTATCATAGGAATTCACCATCTCCTGTGTACTGCAGGCATCATCGATCCCCTGACATTCAGGTTTAAAACGTGCAAATTCGCGCGGATAACGCTCTGTATACATGTAGTGTGAGCCTTTCGTATGCAGAATGACGATATGTTTTCCTTTGGGATGCTGCTGTATTGAATCTTTTAATTCACTCACCAGAGCCATATCATCCACCGGCTGACCGGTGTGACGTTTCTCGGCCTGAATAGATTCCCTGAGCGAGTAACTGTCCGCCATAACCTTGTTATAAAACCATGCCTCACTTTGCATAGAGTATAAGTCTTCAGTGAAACCTTGCTTTTTCATTACCGTAAATACGTTCATCTCTTTTAAGGTGCGCTGTGGTGCTTCGGATGCGCCTCCCATTCTGACAAACATGCAGCGGAGCGAGAGCTTGGTCGAGGTATCACATGAGTAACCCTGCAGGTGAACCAGATTTTTTTCACGATCGAGATAAGGCGTATTATCGCGGGCATAACCGTATAACCCCATATGATCACGCCGTGCGCTCTCACCAATAATGAACACAATATATAAGTCATCTGATTTTTTGGGTGCAACATATCGAAAATGTTCGGAAGGATCGAAAAGATTATGATTATCTTCAGCCTGACTGATCGAGCTGTATGCCAGCAATCCGATGCCTGACAACCAGTTAGAGGGAGAATAAGTACCTGCAACAATGCCGCCATAACTCGCCATCATTCGATTGGTTTTTTTATCCTGTTCATTCTGAAGTTTCCCCATGACATTTAAGGGCAACCAGAAGCATAAAGCGGCGATGAAAAATACTGCACTTCTGCAATACCAGTTGCGCTTTTTTGTATTTTTTGAAGCAGGAAGCGTACGCGATCCGCGCCAGACTGCCCACAGGGGCGGGATGCTAACTAAGATTAACCAGATAATAAAATGCCATCCAACAGACTCTTTTGAAAGATCTAAGGAGTCAGTTGCTAAAACGGCAGCAATAATGCCATAACCAATATCAACGTTATAAAATATCATGTAGTAACTGGCAGCACTTGAAAAAATAACAAGTAACGTCAGGAGTACGCGTGTCAGAATTTTTCCTGTCAGGGAAATCAGCAGCGTTAATGACATAACAAAAAAGAAGGCGGCTATAACTTCGAAAGTTAACGCAAGTTTATTATCAAAATGCAGTTGATTATAACGGCGGATAAAAACAGGCGTGTTTAATAAGACACCAATATAAAAAGAAATGAATGCTGGCATGTAAAATTGCTTTAGCCACTGCCTTTGAAACATTATGATGCACCTCGTCCTTAAATTCTTAAAATCAGTCAGTTACCCACTGGTCCTGAGACGACAGATTAAAGAAAGGGTTCAAATATGCGACATTTTTAGTTACGTTATAATGTAACAATAAATAATAGCCATCACGATTACAGTTCAACTCAATGAAAAATAACATTATTTCCAGAATGGCAATTGCAGGCATTACCCTTTTGAAAATTTCTGAACGAACGCCGTTTTCAAAATTTTTCATCTTCATACGCTGATAAGCGGGGGGATACATAACGAAGGAAGCATCATTAACAGGAGAAATTGAGCTGACTAAATGCACGATCAGCAAACGACCACTTTTCTGGTGCCATCAGGTTCACGGATGGCCGTAGTGCGCTCGCAATTGCAACTTACTCTGTTTAGGCCAGCGCTCAGGATTCGCCCGTGAAGATTAACACCGTAAAGCATCAGAGAAACGTTTGGAGGGTAAAAGGAGTAGCGGACTGCCACACCTTTGACAAAACAGCCGGGAAATATCTGCCGGTGTTAAACTCGGGCTGCTGCATCCGGCTCTTTAACAGCAGGTGATGCAATTAAGGGACACAGCCCGGTTTAGGGAGATCGTTTATTTAAGCGGTTCCGCCAGTGTTATTACCCACAACTCGCTGTCCACCTCAGGTTTCTTCAGCGGCTTCAGGCCAATAGTCGTTGGGACTGGCTTATCATCTATCGTCAGTGTTCCGTGATCCGTCACCCGATAATCCTTGCGCTTCTTACCTTCAACCGGATTTTGAATGACTGCTTTCACACCGAAGTCGTTATCATTGGTGACCGCCAGCATTTTATTGTCGATCAATGCCAGCCCTTCGGCCTTTTCCTGCTGCCAGCCGAGTTGACGTAAATCGACCACCAGCGATTTCGCTGCGAGCTTAATACCGCGCTTCGCCAGCGTTTTCTCGTCGTCAAACTCCGGATACTCGCCAGGCTTATCAAATGCGGAAAGCTCGGTAGCCTCGCTCAGATTCACCTTATAGATAAGGTTGCGCATCGCGTCGTTTTTGTCGGTGCCCTGCTCTATCAGCAGGAGTTGCTGATTGTCGAGCGCCACGATATCGCCAATTTTTGCGTCACTGTTTTTACTGTAAGCCTCGCTGTCAACAGGATAGCCATACATCGCGGTTTTTCCGGTCGCTGGATCGAAGCTAACCAGCCGTGTAAAGCGCGCCTGCTTTTTACTTTTACCGTCGATATCCAGCGTGCTCTGCACCGCAGCGATGATACGCCCATCCGGCATCCGGGTGATCCCCTCAAAGCCACGATTAGGCTGACGCCATTTAAGTATGTTCGGCAGACCGCCCGCGATAGATTTTTCACCGTCGGCTGCCTGAGGCCCATGCATCGCCAGAATTTTACCGTGCTCATCAACGTTAATCAGGAACGGGCCATACTCATCGCACAGCCAGTATCCGCCCTTCCCATCCGGCGCAATACCTTCTGTATCCAGACCGCGGTTATCACCCTGCAGGACTTTCAGCGTATCGCTTAATGCGATTTCATTGGTTGCTCCAATGACGCCATCCTGCAACGGCAATCCGTTAATGTTGCCCTTATCGTCATGCAACGGTCGGGCATCCGTGGCCTCGGCTTTGCCGTTCTGCACCCGAATGTTCATCAACAGTGGCGCGAAATCTGGCGTGACGAAGATTTTTGATTCCTGTTTACCAACGCCAGGCGAGTCGGCATTCGGTCCGCGATCGGTGACAGTCGCGAAGGTCAGCGCATTTCCCTGCCTGCCGGTAAACAGCAAACCCGAGCCAATACCCACTGGCAAACCCTGGGGAAACGCGCTGGCGAAGGCACCGTTGTAGCTTACGTGCGTTCCTTCTGGAAAACTGACGATATAGTGTTCGACCTTTGGCTGTGCCGCTAATGCTGATGAAGAGAGCGCGCAACCAATAACCAGAGAAATAGTTTTTATTTTCATATTTTTATATCCATAAAGAGAAGCTACGAGCGTAAAGAATAAAAATGACAGAAAAATGAAATCTTTGGGAAACATGGGCTGCTACGAGATGGATTAATTCGCCATGACTGAAGCAGGGTGAAACAGTCTGTTCAGACACAACGGTCCGGATTCTTACATCGGTAAACGCAGATGTTTCTGGTCAGCGATACTCATGATCATAAGCATGCAATGGATCTCGCAGAGTTCCCCCTCTCCTTTGATTTACGCTGTTATATCCCGGAAAAGATGTTTACATTTGTGCAGCAAACTTATCTGCTGCTCAGCAGAGCAACTCATGGATTGATCACAGGGAAAAGCAGTGGTTAACGTCATCATCAAAGTCACACCGCAAACAGAGGCAGGGAAAGTATGAGGGAGATTGCACCCGATGGCATAACCGGAATGCCGTCACGGACGGCAGCGTATCTTTGCCGTCAGATCGCTGAACTGGTGAAAGCCGGAAGCCTTACACCGGAGACATGCCAGCGTATCTATACTTTCTGTGGTATCAGGCCGTCAGATAATCAGTGGCGTCAGTTTCTTATCCCGGTGCTTTGCTTTCTGGGCTTACTGTCACTGGTTGCTGGCGCGGTGTTCTTTATTGCCTGGAACTGGGTCTGGCTGCCGAAGATGGCGAAATTTGCCCTGGCTGAACTGCTGATCGTCGCGCTCTCGGTATTGGTCTGGTGGCGATGGTATAGCACGCTGGCTCGCAGCGCATTGCTGGCGGCAGGTTTAGGGTTCGGCGCCCTGTTTGCACTCTACGGGCAGATTTACCAGACCGGAGCTGACAGCTGGGAGCTCTTCAGGGCCTGGTTATGCGTTCTTTTGCCGCTGGCGCTGATTGCCCGGCAAAACAGCCTGTGGTTTTGCAGCTGGCTGGTCGCTAACCTGGGGTTTCAGCTCTATTACACCACGTTACCCGCGTCACTGCTGGATCTCGCTGTCTCTGACAACGTTACCCGGATCCCGACGGCTGTGCTTCACAGCTATCTGGCGCTGCTGGCAGCCTGCCTGATTGTCCGGGAAGCGCTGGCCTGGCGGGCGATTACGCATCACCCTGAGAACTGGCTGGCAAGCCGCTGGTTCTCACGCGTCATGGCAGGATTTTTACTGTTGCTGATGACCACCATCGTGGCCGGAAATCTTTCTGACTGGGAAGGGGCTAACCACGTTACGTCTGTTACGGTCAGCTGGATGATCACCCTGCTGGCAGGCTATTACCTGTACCGTTATCGCTACGTGGACCTTTGCATGCTGACGCTGGGTGTTGCCAGTCTGACCGTTGTGGGCTGCGCGCTGATCATGCAGCTATTCCTGCTGGTCTATGATACGGGTGACCTGTTTCTGACCGGTGCACTGATGATTTTCTGGGTATTGGTAAATGGTTCTATCCTGCTGAACTGGCAACGCAAACTGGCTGAAAAGGGGCCAATCGATCTGGTTTCTGCCAGGCTGACCTCACTGACAAGCACCTTGCGTCAGCAGGGTTTGCTGAGCGCCTCACAGATTGAGGAAATTAAGCAACGCGGTCACGCATCGGATCTGCCCTGGTATCTGAGGCTCGCGCTGAGTGTCGGAGGCTGGATCGCAGCCATCATCATTCTGTTACTGATGGCGCTGGTGCTCTATGCCGCTGACTTACTCGACGATCCGAATTCTGCCACACTTATTCTTCCTTCACTGCTGCTCGCCGTCATTGCGCGAGGCCTGTTACGCAATGAGCGTGATGGTAAACATCACCTCGGGCTGGCGTGGGCTATTGCGGCAACGTGCGGGCTAATCTTCGGCGTTCTGCTGCAAATCCAGAGCAGTGACTTCAGCTTTATGATGCTAGGTTCATTGTGTGCCTTGCCGATTCTTGCCGTGATGGCCGTGTCGATGCCTGACCGCACCTACCGTTTTATGGCCATCACGGCCATGACCTTTTTTCTGGTTCTGGCGGGCTATTCACTGGCCCGGCTGACCCTGTCGCCGACGGCGGGTCACCTTGCTGTTTCCATACTGGTGGCGGCGGTCATATTTCTGTGGCTAGGGATTGTCAGCCATCAACTGAGGTTACAGGCTGGGCCGTATGCTGACGCGGTACCTCCCCTGCTGTATGGCATTCCGGCTGGTCTGATGATGCTGAGTTTCCTGGGAATAAACGCGGCGTTTATCACGGATTTGTTCTGGTCCGCTGCGCAGTTTGCTACGCTTCAGTCTGCTATGGGCACAGGGATCGCGGCAGGTTTAATGCTGAGTGTGCTCAGTCAGAGAAGGAACGGCCAGCCGCTGTTTTCGATAATCACACTGCCCGCGGCCCTGATCTGCGGTGCTGCCGCTCTTTTCGCACCGGGTATCGGGCTGGGCTTGTGGCTGATTCTGATGGCGCGTTATCAGGGAAGTCCGGGATTGCTGGTGGTCAGTAGCGGTTTTATGGTGCTGTATGTCATTGGCTGGTATTACTTCCTGGAAGTGACGCTGTTGCAGAAATCCCTGCTGCTGCTGGTGGGCGGTCTGGTTTTACTGGGGCTGGCATGGGAAGTCAAAAAAGTATTACCTGCACAGATTGGAGGTGCCCGTGAGAATGCGTAAACAGAGCCGATGGCTGGCAGCCGCGGTAATAGTGCTGGCGCTGATAGCCGTCAATGTCAGCATCTGGCAAAAAGAGCAGCTGCTGAAGCAAGGCGCGGTCATGATTTTACCTCTTGCCCCGGTTGACCCACGATCCCTGATGCAGGGCGACTACATGGCACTGAATTATGCCCTTACCCGCCCTCTGGAGTTGACGTTGTATCAACAGGCTGAGGCCTGCGGTGCGATACTGTCAGCGCCATGCCTGCCCACCAGCGGAACACTGATTGTTGATCTCGATGCACAGCGTCATGCGACTCAGGCCCGATTTGATCAGGGTGAACCTCTGCAACCAAATCAGCTGCGGGTGAAATACCATCAACATAATGGTTCGCTGACCGTCGGCACTAACGCGTATTTCTTTCAGGAAGGTCATGGCGAGCGTTTTGCGCAGGCCCGTTTTGGAGCATTCCGGGTGGGGAGCGATGGCACGGCACTCCTGACGGATCTGCTTGATGAGCAGGGTAAGGTGATTCAGCCTTAAGGGTACGGGATGCTTAAGGGTCTGAATGAATTTTTGCTTTGTTCCGCGCGCGGTATTTAAAATCCTGTACGTCGCTGGCAATTCATTAACCAGAAGTCCAAACCCCCGGCTCTCTTCGCTGCGAACTGAATACCGGACTGACTGGCGTGCCATCAGGTTTTTCCCAACGCTGAATTGATATATTCTCACCCGCCTTCAGTTCGGCCTACCCTCACCCACTTCCCGTCCAGAAGTACAAGGGAGGTAAAGCGATGACGCCAAAAGTACCCGGTAAAATTCAGGTCGTTCTGCTGGATGATCGGCCGCCAGTTTTAAAGCGGTCTCCAGTTTGGTTTACTTTTCGTCAGACATCAAAGCCACCTTTCACAGGATTAATAGAAGCAATCTAAAGAGGCGCTATGAGCATAATCGAGACGTGTATTGCTCACCAGACTCCAGCCTGTGCTGGAGGTTTCCTTTAACATCGCGTTACTTCAAATGAAGGCGTGGATTTGAATAGATAAAACAGAGACAGACACTCGCGGGATTTTTTCCGTTTTATTGACGCGTCCCTTAAACTACACCGTACTGATCTCAATCCATGCGCTTATACGGCCTCAGCGAACGACGTAAGCTCAGCTTTATCAGGTAAAAAACATGCTTTTGGCAAGTACCCGCTATATAAACTCCCCGACTCCCTTGTCATCGGGATCATGAGTCGTCAGCTTTTTGTGACTCTGGATGGGCCCAAGGGAACCGGTAAAACCACCCTGCTGGAGTCCATTACGCAAGTGCTAAGAGCAGATAACAGGAAGGTGATCCGAATTAGCGAGCAAAAAAGCGATCCCTTCAGGGCGGAATCCATGACGCTGGTCAACCGACTTGCCAGAGATCCCTCCGTCGATCTGGAACGGGAGATTTGTGAACGCTTTGCTTTAAGCCGTGCCTGGATTTCACAGAACGTACTCACTAAGCAGCCCGAGAACTGCATTATTCTGATGGATCGCTGGTATCCGTCGGATGCCGCATTTCGACGAATGGTGCCTTTCGCGGAGATAGTGCAGCTAAATATAGAGCACAACGTGCGAGCACCAGATCTGCATGTCGGGGTGGTCACGGCACCAGAGGTTTCATGGGAACGAGCCGCAGTACGTTCGCGGGGGCTGGGAAGTACGGTGATCCACCGCCTGGAAGAACATGTCGCCTGTACCCGTGCTTTTGAGCAGGAAGTTGTCAGCCATGGCTGGTTTTTATGTCGCAATGAAGGAAGTATCGAAGAAGCAACAATGCAGATAGTGCCTGAAATCAACAGAATGCTTTGACGCCCTGCAAAGATCTTTACGCGTCCGCCCCTCTTTACCTGTTGAGTAATAATTCTCCACCAGAATTATACTTGTCTGAAATCAACAATGGTCAGGTTACCGCTGGTAAAGCCATCCTGCTTTCATTTATAAAATGGCTTTATTTTTCAGATAAGGCACAGGGAATTGCGCTACGCATCAATACCATTCAATCAAAATCAACTGGGCTGGCCTGCGGGTGAGCGGTGTTTTCCGCCGCAGCCCATGTTGCGGGGGGATATTACTGCCGACTGGGTCATTGTCGGTGCGGGATTTGCCGGTGTTGCCTTTGCCCGCCGCCTGGCTGAAATTAATCCCACCCTGAAAATCATCATCGTAGAGGCGCACTGCATGCGGGAAAGCGCATCGGCACGGAATTCTGGTTTCGTTATCGGCCTGCCTCATAATATTGGCAGCTCTACCGCTGAATTAAAAAAGGCTAACGCCTACCGGAATTTGCTACAGGAAGGCATTCGTCAGCTGGAGCAGATTATTTCACAGCATGATCTTCAGTGCGACTGGGAACAGGTCGGTAAATATCACTGTCAGGCCGCGAATAGCAACGATCGTGTTTTGAAAGCGTACGCCAGCCATCTCGATTTAATGAATGAGTCGTGGCAGATGTTAAGCAGCGAAGAGCTGTACCCTAAACTCGGCACGCGCTTTTACAGCAAAGGAATATTCACGCCAGGTTGCGTATTGGTTAATCCGGCGCAGCTGATTGCCGGCCTGAACCATTATTTACCTGAAAATGTTCAACGTTACGATAATACGCCAGTACTGGGTATTCGTTATGGCAGCGTGGCTGAAGTGCTGACGCCATTTGGCGTGATCAAAACACCAAAAGTGATGCTGGCTACCAATGCACTCTCGCCAGAGCTGCGTCCGGGACTCTCGCGTCAGGCCGCTATGGCCACGTTTGCCAGCATGACCGATCCACTGACAGATGAACAACTCGCGACCCTTCCTCCTATGCAGAGTTGGGGGCTGACGCCTGTCAATGCCATTGCCGGAGCAACCTTCCGTTTCACAACAGATCGCCGCTTCCTGATTCGCCAGCATGTAATACCCGCGCTTAAAGGTCAGGTGAGTAACGCCGAGACTTACCAGGCGACTCAACTGCATCAGCGTTTATTTAATAAAGTCTATCCGACCCTGAGCAGTGTCAAGCTATCTCACACATGGTCCGGTACCATCAGCGTTACGCGGAACGGCGCGCCTGAATGGGGCATGCTGAACAAATTTGTTTGCACGGCGGGTGGCTGTAACGGTGCTGGCGTTTCTAAACAGACCGTAGCAGGCAGTCTGCTGGCAGATTTCATTATGAAGCAGGATAACCCGCATATTGCGGATATGTTGTCGCTGGGAAAAGCCAGTTTTATGCCACCCTCACCGGCGCTGGATATCGGCATTGCGTTTTCTCTGATGAAAGAGCGTTTTTCTGGACGAAAAGAGGTGTAACTGTTCCTGGTAAAAACAGACGGGGAGACCCGTTCGCTTTCTACCCGGATTGAGTCTTTTCTGATGAAGCCGATTGCGTATGACGCAGGGCTAATATTACAGAGGATAGACTGAACGGGCGCTGACTCTTTTTATTTTATAGATTCCTGTCAGATACCAGACGTTCAGCGTCTCTCAAATTGTTCTGTAATCCCCCAGCCACACTAATCAATTTCAGGACCTCAGTTTAATTAATGAGATAAAGATCACAAAAACCCAAGATATACCGCACAAACTGTAGCAATAAGTTCATTTTAGCTTCACATTAGCTAATGTGAATACGCAAACTTTCAGGCACCCGCCATGCTCAAATTTTCATTAAGCGAATGTTTTTCTTTGGCTATTTCAGTATTTACTGTGCTGAGCTTCATCTATCTGTGGTATATGGCACATAGTTTTTATTAATTTTTACTAATCAATTTTAAAAACAATCTTTTTGGATCCACTTCTTCAAGGTTACGGAATACCTTTATGGTACGCTTCAGAATGAGTCAGCCTGTATTGCCCCGCATTACATTCATCCTGTTATTCTCACTCTATATTTCTGTTTTTCTCAATTTCGCCTTTTACCGCCAGGCTTACTCGCTTATAGAGATAAACGGGCTTAGCAAATATCTTTTTTTCCTCTCCATGCCAATCGTCGCTTTCTGCGTCATTAATATTGTGCTGACGCTTGCCTCATTTTTGTGGCTGGACAGGATAACCATTGCACTGTTTGTCATTGTCTCCGCTGCGGCTCAGTACTTTATTCAGCATTATGGCATCGTCCTTGATCGCTCAATGATCACCAATATGGTGGATACCACGCCAGCAGAAAGTATGGCGCTGCTGACACCAAAGATGATTGCGGTGATATTTTTTACCGGTATTTTTATGGCTGCTCTGGCCTTCTGGCCTGCGTTTAAAAAGTCGGTTCCGGTATGGAAAGGCGTGATTCAGCGCGCGGTGAGTCTGTTGATTTCTGTTGCACTGATAGCCATCATAGCCATGTTGTTTTATAAGGATTACGCCTCACTGTTTCGTAACAATCACGAGCTGGTGAAATCCCTGAGTCCGTCGAATTTCATTGCCGCCTCGCTCTCTTACTACAATCACCGCGAGCGGGCCAATCTTCCGCTGGTGAAAATAGGCGAAGATGCCCGTCAACTTCCGATCATGCTTAATGGCCCCAAAAAGAATCTGACCATTCTGGTGGTGGGTGAAACATCTCGTGCCGCCAATTTTTCTCTGGGCGGATATCCACGACCGACCAACCCCTTACTGGCAGAAGAAGACGTTGTTTATTTTCATGACGTCTCCTCCTGTGGTACCTCTACGGCTGTCTCTGTTCCCTGCATGTTCTCCAACATGCCGCGCAGACATTATGATGATGCTCTGGCCAGCCATCAGGAAGGATTGCTGGATGTGATTCAGCGGGCAGGTCTGAGCGTTTTGTGGCATGAAAATGATGCGGGATGCAAAGGGGCCTGTGATCGGGTACCTAATCAGGATATGACTGCCCTGAATCTTCCGGGAATGTGCATTAAGGGCGAGTGCTATGACGAAGTGCTTTTCCATGGCCTGGAGGCGTATATCAACCAGCTTCAGGGCAATGGCGTTATCGTACTGCACACAATTGGCAGTCACGGCCCGACCTACAATCATCGGTATCCCCCGACATTCGGCAAATATACGCCCACCTGTGAAACCAATCAGATTCAGGAGTGTTCGCAGGACCAGCTGATTAATACCTATGACAATACTATCCTGTATGCGGATTACATCGTCGATAAAGCGATTGAGTTACTCAAAGCCCATCAGGAGAAGTTTACCACCAGCCTGGTTTACCTTTCGGATCATGGTGAGTCACTTGGCGAGAAAGGTATTTATCTGCATGGCCTGCCCTATGCTATCGCACCAGAATTCCAGACCCGTGTGCCGCTGCTGATCTGGCTGTCGCCCGACTACCAACAGCGTTATGCGGTGGACTATGGATGTCTGAACCAGCAAGCAACCACGCAAAAATATTCTCAGGACAATCTGTTTTCAACCCTGCTGGGTATCACCGGCGTTCAGACCCGGGAATATGTTGCGTCGGACGATATACTGGCGACATGCAGGAATAAGCCTGGTCAAAAATAAGCGTGATAAAACCCACAGTGGCTAAATACCGGCAACGCCTGTCAGAGTCTGACCGTTAAGCACAGACATTGCGCTAAGCGATCCACGATCTGTTGCCGTTTAATTTGCCTTAACGCTATAAAAGAATCGATCAGTGTATCAGGCAGACCATCACAATCGAGCCTGAAAGCCACGTAAGTCAGGCGAAACAGTGTGTTGAGCCAGGCAGAACAAAAGGGGTCCGGTCAGCAGGGTTGGGTGTTAACCGGAAAACCTCTTCATTTAACAACTGGCGAACTGCCTTACATCGCCATATGTTCGGCAGACTTAAGGTGTTGCTCTACAACAGGGGTGTGCGCTTCAGCCAGCGCCCTGACATCCGGATCTTTGATTTTCATCGCGTCACTCTTCAGCGTCGATAGCACCATTTTATGGTCCTTGACGCCGGCGTTTTCCATATACATCCGGTCAAAAGCGCCGCCGCTCTGTTTTTCAAGTTTAGTGGCCATGGCTTTGTGTTTGGTGTCCGGCTCGGTAGGGAGCGTCACGCCTTTTTGCTTAGCGACTGCCTTAACTTTCGTCAAAGCGTCACCATGGTCTCCGGCCATTTTTTGTGCAAACGTTTTGACTTCAGCGCTTTGAGCCTTATTTAACGCAATTTTAGCGGCAGCAATTTCATTGATATTAGCCTGAGCCATATCTTTCAGCGCTTTTTCGTCGCCCGCGCTGAGCTTATTATTCGCTATGGTCTGCTCTGCGTTACCGCCCTGTGGGGCGCTTGTCTGGGTCTGGGCCTGTACGCTGAAAGTGCTAAATACAGTGACGACGGCTGACAGAGCCAGCAGCCCTTTCAAGGTTTTATTCATTTGCATTTTGTACTCCTGAATGTCATGGATAAGGCGCATATCAGAAAAAATCTGACCGGCCTCAGATAGAACTCAGAAACGAAATAATCTATTTGATCACTCAACGTATTGAACCAGCCACTCAGATTGCAATACCAAAAAAGGTGGCAGAAATTTGGGTAACAAAGAAATGAAAATTGCAGGCGCCACATATTGGGCAGCGCAACTTTCAATTAAACATGATGCCGTGCATGAATAACGGGTTTCACACATTCCCTTCGTGCGCTTTGCCTCCGCTACGGCCTGATACGCTTTTACGACCGGCTTAAACCTGTCTTTCTGGATTGTTTGTGAAATTCACGCTGCTGCACTTCCCTCCTTTACTTCACGCTACTTTCCGCTTGCGCAACACGTCGTGGGTTTTCCGCAAAAATACCCGTTCCGCTTTGATGACGGGTCATGTTTTATAGCTTGTTTAACGCATCCTTACATTACAGATAAGCGTCGTAGCAATGTCAGATAATCGCAAATATAAACAATAAACTGCAGCTGCACACCAATAATGACCCAAACCTTTCGGCTCGTTTAATGAGCAATTTTTTTCTTTGATAAGCAAAGAGTTGAGGGCGAAATTTATGCAGAATATGAAAATATCGTACAGCTTGCCTTTGCACCCTTTTAAGATTATTCTTAATAAGGTTGTGTTTTTCGACCGCTAAATTTTTTGTAATGCGTTTATCTACAGTAAACTCATACAACAAAGTTCAGCCCAGGTTTTTCTTCGCAGTTGGATGAACACGACTGGAATCCGCTACAGCGTGCGTGCAGTAGCGCTTCAGAGCTTTCATTAACGTTCTGTGGACCGCGATATCGCTAAAGTGGCTTACTGTATCAAAGTTATTCAAATGAATGATTATGTCTATGAAGAAATGAGAATTTAATCAATGCAATGCTGCTTAACTCCGCGTTCATTCCGTGGCAACAAAAGTATAAGATTACACTTCCCTACTGCTACAGAAACAGTAGAGTGGAAGCACAGTTAACATAGTGACGATCTTTTTATCTAAAAAAGACAAAACTGTTAATATCGCCGCCTCGTTTTTTATTTCATACACGCACTGAAAAAAACTAAGGAAAGAGAGCATGCTAAAACCTCTTGTTTTAAAATCAGCAATCGCGTTGGTTATATTTTTTACAATTTTTGCTGAGCCCGTTTATGCAACCCCTGGAAACGGCAACGGTAATGGCGGCCAGGGCAATGGCAACCAGGGCAATAGCGGTAAAAACAGAGAGCATGGAAATAAAGAACAGGGTAATCCCGGCGCAAAAGACAAACACGGAAATCGTAAGCACGATGGGCAACCCGATCACGTTGAGTCAGATATCAACTTCTCTCTTGCGCGTAATCTTGCCGTCAATCATGGACTGGTTGGCTATCAGTCCCTTCCGCCAGGAATAGCAAAAAAAGTTGCTCGTGGTAAACCTTTGCCTCCGGGTATTGCCAAAAAAACGTTGCCTCCATCAATGATAAATGAACTGCCCTATTATCCTGGCTACGAGTGGCGAGCCGTAGGAGATGACCTGGTGCTTATTGCTCTAAGCACCGCTATCGTAACCGCCGTCATCAATGGTGTCTTCGACTAACCACATTTTAGTGATTCAGTGTAATTAAGCCTGAACCTGACTGAATGTCCTGTTCCTGTTATTTAGCTGCCATGGGTAGTCACGATTACAACTCTGTTATTTACCGGGATTGCCTGTCGCATTCAGTTGCGCAGAAATTATAAATCACTCGACATTTAATGGGTTAGTCCATGAGGCGTCGTTATTGAGCGTAAATGAATAGCGCAGCTAAAAGTAAGCAACAGGCTTTCTCTGAAACCGTTACGGGCGGATCACCGTCAGCTTAAAGGGACCGCTATTTTCAGCGGCATGCGTGATGGCGCGATTAATATCACTCAGTGCAAATTCCGTTACCGCGTAATGGCTGAGATCCAGTAATCCTGCCCGGATCAGCCCCACGAGCGTGTACACAGCCTGAGGTTCATACATCCACTGTCCTTTAATCGTGATGAGATTGCGCATGATCCACGGATAAGGCAGCGCCAGATCATCCCCACCCAGCATGCCGACGCCCCCCATCAGCACCGCGCGACCATAGGGCCTCACCGACATAATGGCATTGCGCGCCGCGGATGCCGGAGCTGAAGGCGGGAGCAAGTCCAGCATGGCGTCAATGGGACCCTCCGCAGCACTTTTCATTGCAGGAATATCTTCATCAGCGACACCGCTGAGCGTGACGGTTTCAATCCGCGAGCCAAACCGTTTCCTGAGCTCCTGCAAAACCCGCGGGTTGCGTCCGGGCGCGATGACTTTATTGACTCCCATGGCGAGGGCAGCCAGCACGGCTGAACTGCCAAAATTACCGGTGGCCCCACTAACCAGTAAGTTCTCACCGGCTTTAAGTTCCATTGCCAGCAAACCACCATAGGCCACCAGTAGCGTATTGATGGCGCACCATGCAGCGGCTTGAGCAGGATCGATATTACCCATTGCCACAGCATTTTCAGTGGGCACACGAATCTGTTCAGCGAAGCTGCCATTCAGATGGTATTGCTGGATTTTTTGTCCGCCTTCACCCCGTGCACTCCAGCCCTGCAACACGATTTCAGGCGACTGCGCGTTATCTCTTGATCGGACGGTGGGATCGCAAAAAACCCAGTCACCCGGTTTAAGCCATGCAGCATCGGGCCCTGTTTCGCGCACCCGGCCAATGGCCCCACACCCAGGAATAACCGGTGGCGGTAAAAGATATCTTCTGGCGCCACTGAATACTTCGCTGGCGTAGGAAAGAACGGGAGCGGCTACAACATCCACGATCACCTCCCCTGTTCCGAGGATCGGCGGCGGGACATCCTGAATACGCAGTGGATTACCGAATGATTCGAGTACAGCTGCTTTCATAGTGTTACCTCTCATCTGCTGTAGAGAAGACGACTATAAAAGGGCTTAACGGTGGCGAAAATAGACTAGTTTTATAGGGGTATAAATCACGACCAGGTTAACTCATGCAGCCAAAAAGTGAATTAAGTCATTTCCTGCGTTCGCGCCGCGCCAGGCTCAAGCCTGACAGCAGGGATTTAAGAACCCGTGAAAGGCGTCGCACGCCGGGATTACGGCGCGAAGAGGTCGCAGCAAGAATTGGCATCAGTACAGAATGGTATACAAAAATCGAACAGGGCCGGGTAGACACGCTCTCAGACCGGATCGTCAGCGCGCTGGGCCGGGCGCTGGAGCTTGATAAGGTCGAGGTGCTGCATCTGCAGTCGCTTACTCGCCGGAAAACAGAGACTGAGAATGACGGTGTTATTCCGGAGGGCGTAATCAAACTGATTCGGAGCTTAGCCGAGCCCGCCTACGTCACCAACGCACACTGGGATGTGCTGATATGGAACAGCGCAGCTGCAGAGCTGATCACCGACTTCGGCCAGTTATCGGTCAAAGACAGGAACATCCTGATTTTCATGCTGACCACAGCTGAGGCCCGTGCCCTGTTCGGAGACACCTGGCATAAAGAAGCCCAAAGAATGCTGGGCCTGTTTCATGCTGACTACGATCGAAATGCGCATAACCCCGCATTTCCATCACTCATTAGCCGGCTTGAGCGCGAGTGTCAGGAATTCAGCGAATGGTGGAACGAGCATGTGATAGCTGCCCCCGTCTCCGGGACAAAATGCCTGACAGGCAAGGATGGCGTGAAGCGAAATTTCAGTTATTCCAGCTTCATGTCGAATGATGCGCCCGCGCTGAAGATGTCGATTTATGTGCCTGAAGGATAATGTTCATCGCGACAGCGGAATCAGGCCGGTCTCCTGATAGGTCATAATCAGGCTATCGAAAAGGTTAATATCCTGACGCGTGCGGGCAATTAATTGCGCACCGGCCACTGCGGTGTAGATCGCAAGCCCGCGCTGAGCATTTTTCCCGGTATTATCAGGTTCCTTTTCATTAAGGACCTGCGTCAGCCACTCAACGTTTGCCTCAACGAAACACTGCACCTCGCGCTTCACTTCCTCCGGCAGATCGTCATATTCCGCTGCCATAAAGCTGGAGAGACAGAGCCGGTTGGCATCTTCCAGCGACATACGGAAAATCTGCGGATAACGCTGCAGCGCTTCATCCGGGGACGCACTTTGTTCGCGGATGGTTTTTAAATTCTGCGCCGTGTCCTGCCAGTATCGGTTAGCGACGGCGGCCCCCAGGTTGGCTTTGCTGGCGAAATGATAATAGATACTGGCATTCTTAATCCCCACCTCATCAGCGATGCTGCGAAAGTTAATCCCGTTATACCCATGATTCTGAGCAGCACTCTTTGCTGCTGCCAGGATAGCTTCACGTGCGTTCAGGCTCATCAGTCGGTTTTCCTTATTGAGGTTTAAACCCATTATAAAGAAAAAATTTTACCTGCCAACTGGTAGACAGAGCTTGACAGGATAAAAGTCTGGCGCCACTATTTACCTACCAATTGACAGGTAGGTAATTTAATCATGACTGATATCAACAATGCATCTGCAGCTTCTTCACTCCCCTCGATGAAAATCTATGACTGGTATGATGGCCCTTATCCTGCACGGGTAAGAATTGCCCTGGCGGAAAAAGGATTACTTTCTCAGGTGGAATTTATTCCGATCAATCTGTGGAAAGGCGAGCACAAAAAGCCTGAATTTTTAGCGATCAATTATTCAGGAACCCTGCCAGTATTAGCGCTGAAAGATGGAACGCTGATCGCAGAGTGCACCGCGATTACGCAATATCTGGACGTGCTGGATGAAAACCCTGTTCTGACGGGCGTCACGCCGGTAGAAAAAGGCGTTATCCATATGATGACCAAACGGGCTGAAATCGAATTTCTTGATGCGGTCAGCGTCTATTTCCACCATGCCACCGCAGGATTAGGGCCAGAGGTTGAGCTCTATCAGAATGCGGAATGGGGTGAGAAGATGCGTGAAAAGGCCATCCGTGGCATGCACTATTTCGATGGCGTTTTACGCTCACAGCCTTATGTCGCGGGCAATACGTTTACGATGGCCGATATCGCCGTAACCGGCGGCATGATCTTCGCGGCTCTGGTGAACCTTGCTGTACCAGACGAATGTACTGCTCTGAAAGCGTGGTATTCAAACATCCAGCGCCGTCCCAGCTATCAGCAGTGGCAGGCACTGGTTGAAGCGGGCCGCCCTGTTTTCAATCCTTAATTTCAGGATATTGCGTTTACAGGCTCATCTGAATCACCCAGCCTGGCTGAAAAAAACCCCGGAAATGCTTCCGGGGTTTTCTGATTTTAAGACACGCAGATTAGCGGCTTAGCGGTAATACGTTCCCCTGCTGCTCTAGCCTGCATTACGCTCAAAGTGGCTGTTCACGAAGGTTCGGCAGCGTGGCGAGATGGGGTCAAGGAACACCTGCTCCGGCGAACCGGACTCCTCAATCATGCCCTGATGCAGAAACACCGCTTTGTTCGACACGTCACGCGCAAAGCCCATTTCGTGCGTCACGATAATCATGGTACGTCCCTCTTCTGCCAGGCTACGTATCACTCGTAATACTTCCCCCACCAGCTCCGGATCCAGCGCAGAGGTCGGCTCATCAAACAGGATCGCTTTCGGCTGCTGCGCCAGCGCCCGGGCAATTGCCACGCGCTGCTGCTGTCCGCCAGAGAGTTGCGACGGCCAGGCGTCGCGTTTTGCATAGAGTCCCACTTTATGCAGCAGCGCTTCGGCTTCTTCAACTGCCTCTTTATGACTGCGCTTCTGCACATGAACCGGCGCTTCGATGATATTTTGCATCACGGTTTTATGCGGCCACAGGTTGAAGCTCTGAAACACAAAGCCGAGCTGCATCCGCATCAGTTTGATACGGCGGCGCTGCTCGCGACTTAGTTTTTCATCGGCGTTATCCAGCGTAACGTTTACCTCCCCGACCGCGATTTCGCCCGCCTGCGGCACTTCCAGAAAGGGAATGCAGCGTAATAACGTACTTTTACCCGACCCACTCGCACCAATCAGCGAAATCACATCGCCATCCTGCGCGGTCAGGCTGATGTCGTGCAGCACTTCATGTCCCGCATAACTCTTTCTGAGATGACTCAGCATGATGGTTGGTGCGGTCATGAGCGTGCTCCAAAATAGTAAGGTGATAAGCGTCGTTCCAGCATCGATACCCCTTTGCTGACCAGCATGGTGAGTAGCAGGTAGATCACCGCCGCGCTCAGGAACACTTCAAGCGCGCGGAAAGTGGAAGAGACTATTGAGTCAGCAATACCGGTCATCTCCATCAGGCTGATGGTGCTGACCAGCGACGTCGCTTTAATCATCGAGATGATTTCATTGCTGTAGGCCGGTAGCGCCTGTCGAATCGCAATCGGTAAGGTGATGCGGGTAAAGATCTTACAGGACGACATGCCCGAGACTTTGGCGGCCTCCAGCGATTGCTGACTGACCGCGCGAAGCCCGCCACGCAGGATCTCCGAGGTGTACGCCGCATCGTTGAGGATCAGCGCCAGCAAACCACACCAGTAAGGATCGCGCAGCAGCGGCCAGAACAGGCTTTCGCGCACCGCCGGTAAACTGCCGAGGCCGTAATAAACCATAAAAATCTGGATCAGTAGCGGCGTACCGCGAAATAGCCAGACGTAGAAACGACAGAAAAAACTGCCGACGCGCGTCATGCGCAGCAGATTAAGCAGCAGCGCCAGCACGCCCCCGCCCAGCAGCGAGAGCAGCGCCAGGTTGATAGTCAGCGGTAATCCTTTCAGCAACGCCACCAGCGTCTGCTGTAAAAACATCATATCCACGTGGACTCCTTACCCCTTCACGCGCTGTTGACCGCGCATCGCAAACTTTTCCACGTAGCGGAAAACCATATCGGAACAGGTGGTGATAATCAGGTAGATCACCGCACCCACGCTGTAGAAGAAAAAGGACATCTGGGTGGAGTTCGCTGCAGTAGAAACCTGGTTCATGGTTTCCACCAGCCCGGTGACTGAGACCAGCGCCGACTCTTTGATCACTGATTGCCACTGGTTGCCCATGCCCGGCAACGCGGTCCGTAACGCCTGGGGCAAGATGATGCGACGAAACATCATCAGCCGACCCATGCCGGTCACGGTCGCAGCTTCCAGCGTCCCGCCCGGAATGGCGTAAAACGCGCCTCGGAACACGCCGCTCTGATAGGCACCGGAGATCAACCCGATGGCGATCGCGCCCGCCACAAACCCGTTCACATCGAACGGTCCCTGCAAGCCCAGCGCGGTGCCCATCGTGGAAACGACCTGCCGTCCACCGAAGTAGAACAGATAGATCACCAGCAGTTCCGGCACGCCGCGAAACAGCGTGATGTAACCTGCCGCCAGTCTCTGCTGCCAGCGCGAACCGGCGATTTGCATCCAGCAGAGTACGCTACCCAGCATCGCCCCCAGTAACCAGGCACAGAGCGACACGCTGACGGTGACAGCGGCGGCGTTAAGCAGCACGCCACCCCAGCCCTCATCCCCGAAACCCAGTATCTGCCAGTCAATATTCATCAGCATCAGCGGTTACGCTTTTGGCGCGACATCTTCGCCAAACCATTTCATCGACAGTTTGCTCAGGGTTCCGTCTTTGATCATGGAATCCAGCGCCTGATTCAGCACCTGCTGCAGCTCACTGTTGCCTTTACGCAGACCAATCGCCGATCCTGCACCCAGCACGCCACCCGAGAAACCATATCCGCTGCTGCTGATCGCCTCAGCATGTTTTTTCACAAAAGCATTGAGGTTAGTGCGTGAAGCCATGACAGCATCGACCCGGCCATTCATCAGGTCAGCGAAGGTTTCCGGACCAGCCTGATAGGTGCGGATGGTGGCGACATCACCCAGGTATTTCTGCAGGAAGTCTGCCTGGATGGTGGCGACCTGCACCGCAATCGTTTTGCCTTTGAACGTGGTTTTCAGCTCGTCGATCGCTTTTTTCATGCCGGCGTCGTCATCCGCTGTCACCACCGTCCCGCTGCCAGGTAGCGTGGCCAGCGGGCTTTTTTTCGCGGTCACAAAGCTGGAGATGCTAACGGTGTACTGATGAGTGAAGTCGATCGCTTCCGCGCGTTTTGGCGTTACGGTCACCGCATCAACTACCGCATCATATTTACCGTCAATCAGCCCAGGGATCATGCCTGACCATTTCTGCGCGATGATTTCATATTTAAAGCCTGCGCGTTTTGCCAGTTCCGCCACCATATCCGGTTCATAGCCGACGATTTTGCCGCTCGGGGTGGTCTGGTTAAACGGAGGATAAGCCGCTTCGGTGGCAAACTTCAGGGTGCCAAAATCTTTCGCCTGGCTGAATGCGGAAGTGGCGAGCAGCGCCACGGTCAGAGAAGCCGTGAACAGGTGGTTGCGCATCATCATATAAACCTCATTTATTTATTATTAAGAGAGTAAATCAATTGCAAGGCGGGTCAGCGCCTGTGTCCCGGCGGTAATGCTGCGTTCATCCGGCTGATAGTCGGAGTTATGCAGATGATCGTCACGGCCCGGCGTGGCCGATCCTATATGAATCTGGCAACCCGGTGCCCGTTCCGTAAACAGTGAAAAATCTTCGGCACCAAAGCTGGCGCTGGGCTGCGCGATGATGGTCGTTTCAAACTGATGCGACAGAATCTCTTCCAGGGCATCAATCAGGCGATCGTCATTCATCAGAGGTGGCACACCACGCTGGAAATTAACCTCAACCCGGACGTTCTGTGCCAGCGCTACGCCTTCGCACATGCGTTTAAACGAGGCTTCCATGGCGGCGCGCACTTTCGGCGATTTTGTCCGGATGGTGCCCTGAAACAGGCAGCTGTCAGGAATGATATTGTGGGTGGTACCACCCTGAATGTGCCCGATGGTCAATACGGCGGAGTGAGCGGGATCGCGTTCCCGCGAGATGATGGTCTGTAGCTGGCTGATGAGATGCACGGTCGCGATGATCGGATCGGTGCCCATGTGCGGACGTGCCGCGTGGGTCGATACGCCATGCACCGTCACGTCGAATTCGTCGCTGGAGGCCGTGCTGGCCCCGCGCGTGAGAGCGACTTCGCCCGCTGCCAGTTCAGGCTTGTTATGCAGGGTTACAGCCCAGTCGATACCCTCAGCCACACCGTCGGCGATCATCGCCTCAGCGCCACTTTCTGGCGTTTCTTCCGCAGGCTGGAATATCAGCCGGACGCGCCCTTTGAGTTGCTGACGATAGTGCGGCAGTATTGTTGCCACTCCCAGCATCGTGGCCGTGTGAATATCGTGACCACAGGCGTGCATTTTTCCGGGATAGCGGCTGGCAAAGGGTAAACCGGTCTGCTCATGGATCGGCAGCGCGTCCATGTCTGCGCGTAACAGCAGTGTTTTGCCCGGCTCTGCGCCGTCAATATCCACCACAACACCAGTGCGGCCAACGCCGGTACGGGGACTGAGTCCCAGTGCCTGTAAATAGTCAGTTACCAGACTGGCGGTGCGCAGCGTATCAAAGCCTAATTCCGGATGCGCATGGATATCACGTCGAATCGCCACTAACTGCGATTCAAGTTCATTAACTCTGGCTTTTATTTCCCCGGCCAGTCGTGCTTTTTCCTGATTCATAGCAGCCCCGGCAATATGCGATCGGCACTCTGTTGCCGACCGTTATTTTAATCTCATCCTGACACTGGATGGTGATGACCGTTTATTTATTCACAGCACGCGACAGAAAGCAACGCATGACAGCCTGCTCTACATACTTAAAAATCAATAAGATAGTGTTATTTATTGGAAACCTGTATGAGATAACAGCGGATCAGCAATAATATTAATAATCCGCCACACGACATTACTTTCCCTACTGTCACTAAGCGGATATTTCGCTTTTATCCGAATAGGAAATAAAGAAGTTTGCCAGTATTTCAGCTAATTTCTCCGATTGTTCTTCAGGAATAAAATGGCCGCAGTTGAGAACAGTTTCACTGCTGACCTGCTGCGCCACGGCACGTAACGGCGTGGCCATATCGGGTATCGATCCCTGGTCGGCGCTGACGGCCAGCAGCGGTAACGCCAGTTTACTCTTTAGCAGACGCTGGCGATTCTGCTCTGCTGACTGCGCAAATGCGCGGTAAAAAGCCAGTCCCGCCCGCAAGGCGCCGGGTTGCTGAAAAACGCGCAGATATTCACGACGAGCTGCCGCATCAATGCAATGGGGATTGGCTGCTTTGCGGTTAAAAAACCAGTCGAGGTAGATCGCCTCTCTGCCGTTAATCAGCGCTTCCGGTAAATCATCTACGCAGTGAAAGCCAAAATGCCAGGTTTTCCAGGCGCTATCCCCCACCATCGGCAGCCGTTCAGGCAGGGTGATACCGGGAATGCCAGCATCCAGTAACGCGAGACGGCAGACCTTTTCGGTATTGCCCGCTGCCAGTGACCAGGCGACCCACGCCCCGATGTCATGCCCGACCAGATGAAAGCGTTCAATACCCAGCGACTGCAGTAATGTCAGAATGCACCTGGCCACGCTGTCGGTGTCGTAGCCACTCGCAGGAAAATCAGAATCACCCTGCCCTGGCAGGTCAGGTGCAATGACATGGAAATGGCTGGCAAGCAAGGGGATAACCTCCCGCCAGGCGTAACTGCTTTGCGGGAAACCCGCCAGCAGGACCACAGTCTCCTGGTGTTCAGAACCTGCGCTCAGGTAGTGCATTCGCTGTGAACCAATATGAGTAAAGTCGCGTTGGTAGAGTGGATGTGGCTGCATAAAACCTCCGGATAATAGGGAAACGATCACCTCCTTAATAAGTAAAAAATTTAGTCGAGCACTTTCAGTGCCAGGGGAATGATGCTGGCATCGGGCCGGGTAGTCGCAACTTTACCGGCCACCCTCATCCCCAGCACGATGCAGAGCATCAGTGAAGCGGTGGCGTCCCGGTCCAGTGTAGAATTGACCGAACCATCCTGCTGACCCAGGCTGATTATCTGCTGCAGATTCTGCTGGTTGCGTATTAGCGCCGCGCTGACGGCCCCGGCAAGCTCCTCATCCATAGTCTGCAGCTCCACGGCGCTGACAGCCACCAGACAGCCGCGCTCACCTTCGACATCGCGTACGGAATCCACATAAAAATTCAGCAACGCCGCCAGTTGCTCACGGCCATTTTCACATTGCGCCAGCCGCGCGGCTAAAGTGCTATTACGCATTGAGAGATAGCGGTCAAAGACCGTAGCAAATAGTGTGCGCTTGTCGGTGAAGGCTTTATAAATGCTGCCGGTCGTGAGTTGCATAGCCTGGCCCAAATCGCCGATGGAGGTGGCGTGATAGCCCTTTTGCCGGAATACCAGCATCGCGCTGTCCAGTGCCGCATCGGTATTAAACGCCCGTGGTCGTCCCCGCTCTTTATAACGGTTATCGTTCATCGCAAGCACCTTTAGAGAATGATCATTTCCTTTAATATAGACTGATTTGTCCCGCAATCAAAATTTTTTCCCTGCAGCCAGACATTGTATTCAGGTGCGGATATCCCGTTTCAAAACCCTTCCCCATGCCCGGCGTCCGTAAGCTAATCAGCCTGTAGCCGCCGTGCGGCACGTTCGGTTGCCGCACGGCGCGTGGCGAGAAAATCCGCCATTTTCGCCCGCGCCTGCTCTACTTCCTGTGGCGGTGCGGTCTGCGGCGAACCACTGGTGAACGGCGGTTCAGGATCATATTCCATCTGCAGCTGGACCTCTTTAGCGACCGCCTCCCCGGCGATTTCAGCCACCAGCGTCAGGGCAAAATCGATACCCGAGGTGACACCCGCGCCGCTGATACGATTGCGGTCCCGCACCACCCGCTGACTGACCGGCTCAGCGCCCAGCAAGGCCAGTTGATCGATGGAACTCCAGTGCGAGGTCGCACGATATCCCTTCAGCAATCCGGCCGCTCCCAGCACCAGCGAGCCGGTACAGACCGACGTTATCCATTGCGCCTGAATAGCCTGTTGTCGAAGAAAATTCAGCGTAATATCGTCTGACATCAGGGCGATCTGCCCTGGCCCGCCAGGCACGCAGATCACATCCAGCGGCGGGCACACATCAAACGTGGTGGTAGGCAATATCGACAGGCCGCGATCGGAACGAGCGGGCTGACGATCTTTCCAGACCAGATGACATTCGACGCCGGGCGTGCGCGCAAATACTTCCCACGGACCGGTGAGATCGAGCTGGGTGACATCAGGGAACAGCAAAAGACCAATCTGTAGCGGACGATGCATGGGGAAACTCCGGGCGGATGATGAACCCTCATCATGCCGTGATGGACGGTCAGATATCAATCCTGAGCGCATCGGGACACATCGTCTTCACGGCACACCAGAGAAACGCAGTAGCGCTGTCATGGCCGCCGCCCCCAGAATAACCACAATCAGCGGCGCCCGACGCCAGGCCAGCAACAGGGCAAAGCCTACGCCCGTCACCCTGGCCACACCGGCAAAATGCTGTCCCTCAAATAGCGTGGTAGTCGCTGCTACCGCCAGCAGCAATATCGTGGCGGCGTCGGAGAGCATCTGCTGGGTGCGCTCGCTGATCGGCAGACGGTTTCCCAGCCTGACGCCGGCAAAGCGCATCAGATAGGTTCCGGCTGCCAGCATGGCAATCCCGGCGATAATCATTCCCTGATGCGTCATTTGCGCGATCTCCATGTCAGCAGACCCAGCAGCGAGAAGAGTACCGGCATGCCCGCAGGAACCAACGGCGTCGCCAGCAAAGAGAGCAACGCGCCGACGGTCGCCGGGATGCGGGCGCGCCGCTGTCGCAGCGCCGGGAAGATCAGGGCGATGAGGATGGCCGGGAAAACCGCATCCAGACCAATCACCGAGACATCTGGAATAAACTGCCCTATCGCCGCCCCGGTCATCACACTCACGGGCCAGATAAAGCCAATACCGATGCCGCACAACCAGTAGGCGCAGCGACGCTGCGCCAGCTGTGGCTGAGAGATACCGAACACCACGCTTTCATCGTTCATGATGTGACAGCCAAACCAGCCGGACGGGCCTTTTCCTACCAGATCTTTGACCGCAATGCCAAACGGCAGGTGACGCGCATTCACCAGCAGGCCCGCAGCGGCAGCGGTAAAGGGACTGCCACCACCGGCCACAATGCCGATAAACAGGAACTCCGACGCACCCGCCAGCACAAGCGTTGACAGCGCCAGCGGCACCCAGATCGGAAACCCGTCGGCGGAGGCCAGCGAGCCATAGGATAAACCGACAATTCCATCAGCCAGGCAAACCAGGAAAATCGCTTTGATCACCCCTTTGTCCAGCAATTGCATTTGCGGAAAAAACATCACCCTGTCCCATAATGAACGTATAATCCGATATAATGAACACCGCGACAGCGTTTTACAAGGCGAACGTTATGTTCGATATAAAAAACATTTTGAGTTTCAGGAGTGCGTTTGAATACCCCTATCAGCATTATTGCCAATGCCTTAGTGCGTGAACGTCAGCGAGCGGGTCTGTCACTGGCTGAAGTGGCACGCCGCGCAGGAATCGCCAAATCCACGCTGTCACAGCTGGAAGCAGGTAATGGTAATCCGGGCATTGAGACGCTGTGGTCGCTGTGCGTGACGCTGAATATTCCGTTTTCGCGGTTGCTGGAGCCGGATGCGCGTCGTCTGCAGGTGATCCGCCGTGGAGGAGGTCTGTCGGTTACCGCCGATCTGGCCGATTATCAGGCTGTTTTACTGGCATCCTGCCCGCCCGGCGTCCGGCGTGATATCTATCTGCTGGAAGTCCAGCCCGGCAGCGAGCGCATATCACAACCCCATATTCCCAATACCATTGAGCATATTATTATGGCTAAAGGCCGTGCGCTGGTGGGCCCGGTCGACAGTGCGGTGGAGCTGGACGTGGGCGATTACATTACCTATCCGGGTGATGAGCTGCATATCTTTCGGGCGCTGGAAGCCGATACCCTGGCGCTGCTGGTCATTGAACACAGCTGATTACTGCTCAGTGAACTTCTTTTGCGTTTCGGCGGGCGTGAGGTGAGTAATCAGCTGCACTTCACTGCTCAGCGTGATCTCCGGATAATGCTCGCGCATACCCTCCAGCAGCACCGCATCCGGCCATTCAGCCTCCTTCCCCAGCCGAGCGGCCACCTCATTTAAGCGCAGCGTTTCAATACACGTCACCCATACAATGATCGCGTCTGCGGCATCCTGCTCATTCACCAGTTTCAGCGGGCCAGTGACGATATCGCTTTCCTGCCAGCGTATCGTTGAGGTTTTCGCGCCGCTTCTGACATCCGGCACAAGACGTGGCACCAGCGTGAGGTGTTGCATCTCTTCTCCTTCTTTCTTAACTCTTTTCATTAACAGACCCGGCAACAGAAATTCCAATTGAAAACAGAATCAATAATGTTATGTTATAACATACACACCATTCACTACTGACAGGTAACAGTATGCCACTCTCCCTTCTGACATCCGAGGATCCCCGTCTGCCGGTTGCGGTTCTCTCTGGCTTTCTCGGTGCCGGTAAAACCACCCTGCTCAATCATATCCTGAACAACCGCGAAGGACGTCGGATCGCGGTGATCGTCAATGATATGTCTGAAATTAATATTGACGCGGCGCTGGTACGCGATGGCGGCGCGCAGCTGTCGCGCACTGATGAAAAGCTGGTCGAAATGAGTAACGGCTGCATCTGCTGCACGCTGCGTGAAGACCTGCTACTGGAGGTGAAGCGTCTGGCGCAGGCCGGTCGCTTCGATCATCTGGTGATTGAGTCAACCGGCATCTCTGAACCTCTGCCGGTTGCTGAAACCTTCACATTTGAAGATGAAGAAGGTGAAAGCCTGTCGGCTTATGCCCGTCTGGATAGCATGATTACCGTGGTGGATGGTTTCAACTTCCTGCGTGATTACCGTTCAGTCGATGATCTCCGGTCTCGCGGCGAATCGCTGGGCGAGCAGGATGAGCGTTCAGTGGTTGATCTGCTGGTGGATCAGATTGAGTTTTGTGATTTGCTGGTGCTGAATAAAACGGACCTGCTTAGCCAGGCGGAACAGCATGAACTACAGGGCATGCTGCAAGCGCTTAATCCGCACGCGCTTATAGTAAACAGCGAATTTGGGCAGGTTCCTCTGGACTGCCTGCTGAATACCCGTCGGTTTGATTTTGACCGGGCAGCACAGGCACCCGGCTGGCTGCAGACTCTGCGCGGTGAGCATCACCCGGAATCGGAGGAGTATGGCATTCGCAGTTTTGTCTATCGCGCCCGCCGTCCATTCCATCCGCAGCGTTTCTGGGAGGTTGTTAATCACCAGCTTGATGGAGTTATCCGTTCTAAAGGCTATTTCTGGCTCGCCAGCCGGCCCGACTATGCTGCGATATGGTCGCAGGCGGGTGCTGTGGCTCGCCAGGGTTACGCCGGGCGCTGGTGGGTCAGTGTGCCGCGAATAGACTGGCCACAGGATGCGGATTCGCTCAACTTTATCGCTGAACAGTGGCAGGAGGGCATCGGCGATGCGCGCCAGGAGCTGGTATTTATCGGCATTGAAATGGATGAAAAGCGCATTATTGCTGCGCTGGACCACGCACTGCTGACACCCCATGAGATGGCTGCAGGACCTGAACAGTGGCTTACCCTGGCCGATCCTGTGCCCGCGTGGTTTGATGAGGTTGGTGCATGAAGCTGCGGTTGACGTCTTTCTCTGACTTCGTAATAGTGAAGCGAACCGGCAGGTAGCATTTTTCCACTCATCCCTGTTCAGGAGAGACCAGATATGCCACAACGTATTGCCGTAATCGGTGCAGGCGTGCTGGGTTTAGCCGTCGCGCAGTCATTGTCGCGACGGGGCGCACAGGTCACCGTCTTCGATAAAAACTACCCTGGCAGCGGAACCAGCCAGATCAGCTATGCCTGGGTCAATGCCAACGGCAAAGAACCCACCCGCTACCATGATCTTAACGCCCATGCGATAGACGAGCACAAGCGCTGGCAGGCCAGTCACCCGGCATCGCCCAGCTGGCTGCTGGAAACCGGCACGCTGGAGTGGGCAGCCGATGAAGCCTCCCTGCGCCAGCTGGCGCAGCGCGCAGCAAAGCTCACGACACTCGATTATCCCGTAGAGAAACGTAGCCGCGCCGCGCTGCTGGATGCACTGCCCGAGTTGCGGCTTGATCCCCGCGTTCAGCACGCGTGGTTTTTCCCGTCGGAGTGTCTGCTTTATCCCAGCCTGTTTATCGCCTCTCTGCTGGCAGACCTGCGTGCCAGTGGCGGGCAGTTAGTCTGCAACAATGAAGTGACGACGCTGACTGAATCGGCTCAGGGTGTGCATATTACGCTGGCCAGTGGTGATGAATGGCGCGGCGATCAGCTGGTGCTGGCAACCGGCCGCTGGGCACCGGAACTGATAAGCCAGTGCGGGCTTGAACTGGCGATGACCGATGCGAACCGCGCCGATCCGGTTGCCTGCAGCTTTCTGGCCCAGACGCAGCCTCTGCCGGTTTCGCTCAAACACAATCTTATTACTCCGGAACTGAATGTGCGGCCAGATGGCGGCGGCCGCCTGATGCTGCAGGCGCTGGATCTTGATCATCATGCCGATCCGGCGCGGCCGGTCTCGCCGGATGGATTGATCGGCAAAGAGATGCTGCGTCGATTGTATCGGCTGTTTAAAAACACGGAAGGCGCGAGAATTGAGCGGATTGAAACAGGACAGCGATCGCGTCCGGCAGATGGCTTGCCTGCATCAGGCTATATCAGCGCATCATCACGCGTTTATCTGATGGTCAGCCATAGCGGCATGACCCTTGCCCCGTTGCTGGGCAGGCTGGTCGCTGAGGAGATGCTGAGCGGCACAGCGTCACCGATGCTGAGTGCGTTTGCACCGCATCGGTTGCTGCGTCCGCTCAGTGCGGCCGCTAAAGCCGCGCCCGCTTATCTTCCCGCGGCGCAGTAAGAACTAGCGGCGATTCTTCCACACGGTCTGCACGTTACAGAATTCGTGCACACCAAAGTGCGACAGCTCACGGCCGTAGCCGCTTTTCTTCACACCACCAATGGTAACGCGCGGATCGGACGCGCCGTTGCCATTGATAAACACCGCGCCAACTTCCAGCTGCAACGCCAGACGATCGGCAATCTCTTCGTTACCGCTCCAGACGGTGGCGCTGAGGCCGAATTCGCTGTCGTTGGCGATTTCCAGTGCATGCTGTGGATCCCGTGCCACGGCAATGGCGGCGACCGGACCAAACAGTTCCTGTCTGAATGCAGTCATATTGCTGGTGACATCCGCAAGGATGGTCGGCGCATAGTAGTTACCCTGCCCTGCCACTTTCTCGCCACCCAGCACCAGACGCGCACCTTCATTCAGCGTGGCTTTAACCTGTCCATCCAGTTCGTCACGCAGATCGGCGCGAGCCATTGGACCCAGGAAGGTCTTTTCATCCAGCGGATCGCCCATCGTGAGTGCCTGAACAGCTACCGTGAAGCGCTTCTCAAATTCTTCCGCGATGGGTGCTTCGATAATGAAGCGTTTAGCAGCCATACAGACCTGCCCGGTATTCTGGAAACGTCCAGTCACGGCGGACTTAACTGCTTCATCAAGATCGGCGTCCGCCAGTACGATAAAGGGATCGGATCCACCCAGCTCCAGCACGGTTTTTTTCAGTGCTGCGCCTGCCTGTGCGGCAATGGCAGCGCCAGCCCGAACGCTGCCAGTAACAGCGACGGCCGCAATACGATCATCTTTGATAGCGACTGAGACACCCTCGTTGTCAACGTTGATCAGGTTAAAACCACCCGTCGGCAGATCGGTTGCGCTGAACAGCTCAGCCATCAGTGTGGCGCTTCCCATGACGTTAGGCGCATGTTTCAGCAGATAGGTGTTACCCGCCAGCAACATGCTCACTGCGCCCCGCAGAACCTGCCACAGAGGGAAATTCCATGGCATCACAGCCAGGATTACACCAATGGGACGGAATCGCTGCCATGCATCGGCAATCTGAGTCGGCTGATCGGCCAGCATCGCAGGGCCATATTCCGCATACCAGTCGCATAAATTCGCGCATTTCAGAACCTCAGCGCGGGCCTGTGCAATGGGTTTACCCATCTCCAGGGTAATCATGCGGGAGAGATCAGATTCGCGCTGCCGCAACTGCTCGCCGAGCTGACGCAATACGCGCACTCGATCAGCCATGCTGCTGTGTTGCCAGACTGCAAAAGCAGATGCGCTTGTTGCCAGCGTTTGTTTCAGCTCTGCAGGGTTCTGTAGTGAATAGCGTGCCAGAATTTCACCTGTTGCGGGGTTACGTGATAGGGCATGTTCAGTCATTGTGCCGTTTTCCTCATTCTGTCAGTGATAGTGAGACGATACGCGCTGTAGTTAATGATGGAAAATGAATAATAGTGAGGAAGTTGTTTATTAATTGAGAATCAAGGTTGTCAGGATTTGTTCAGGCTGACAAATTACAGGAAGCTTTCATGAGGCCTTTTTGCTGGCGGTTGATTCATCTGAAGATTACGTTCTGAAGGAGTTTTCCACTTATACAGTGACCAGATCCTAATAAACGATCCTTAATAGATCATAGAGAGATCCTAAGAGATCCCCGATCGTCGCAGGCCACGCCCCACAAGGGCTGAAAGGGTGATCGTGTTCACTATAATCAGTAAAGTGTTCACTGTAATCAGTACTTTATTCACTGTACCAGGTAGAATGTTCACTGTAAACAGTGCTAATGTTCACTGTAGTCAGAAAACGATCCCTTTCATCCACAGAATGAAGATCTTACGCC
>NZ_CP194944.1:0-159939 GCF_051136265.1 Candidatus Pantoea rara
ATGCCAAGAAAAGAACCAGATATCCTGAACATAGCAGATGCATTTAGCGAAACAGACAAGCGTACAGGTGAAGTTGTTACTCTTACCCCCAACAGTAACAACACGGTGCAGCCGGTCGCGCTGATGCGGCTTGGCTTATTTGTTCCGACGCTGAAATCCACGGCGCGCAGTCAGAAGAACCAGATGAATTCCATGGATGTGACACAGGATCTCAAGCAGTTATCCCTGGTCAGATCGGAAGGCTATGACAACATTAAGATTCTGGGTGCCCGCCTGGATATGGATAATGATTTTAAAACCTGGGTTGGGATTATTCGTGCATTTGCGACGCATGAGTGTCTGGGAGACACTGTAACGCTCTCATTCGTCGAATTTGCAAAGCTCTGTGGCATTCCCTCCGCAAGGCTCTCCTCGAAGCTCAGGAGCCGTCTGGACGCGTCTTTGACCCGTATTGCATCTAATACCCTGACGTTTACCAGCAAAGGCGGTGAGAACTACACCACGCATCTGGTGCAGTCTGCTAAATACAGCGTCAAGAAAGACACGGTAACGCTGCAGGCCGATCCCAAGATCTTTGAACTGTATCAGTTCGACAGAAAGGTTCTGCTGCAACTTAAAGCCATCAATGAGCTGGCTCGTAAGGAGTCCGCTCAGGCGCTCTACACCTTCATTGAGAGCCTTCCACCGAAGCCTGCGCCGATATCTATGGCGCGCTTGCGCGCCAGGCTTAACCTGACCTCGCGTGTGATTACTCAAAACGCGACTGTCAGAAAAGCTATGGAGCAGTTGAAAGAGATCGGATATCTCGACTACACCGAAACCCGACGCGGCTCATCTGTCTACTTCTGGGTTCATTATCGCCATCCTAAGCTGCGGCCGGCTGAACTGCCGCTTAGTCAGTCAGGCCTGATCGATGATGAAATGGATGATTTTGACGATCTTGATATCGATCCTGGCGTGATTGACGTCAGCCCGCCTGAGCTGGTGATCGAAGAGGAGAGTACTGAGCTGGTGATGGTTTCGCGTGAGGAGAAAGAGTTACTCAATAAAATCAGGAAGCAAAAGAAGCAATAAAACTCTGTAAGTTAAGGCTTTCTGGTGAATGAAACTGCCTGTCTGATTGAGAATATTCAACAACCACTGTAGCGAGTAACGCTGCTCGCTACAGTGGTTATCTGAGAATCTGTAACGTTTTAATCCCCCCCTGTAATCTTCGCATAGCCGCATTAACTAACTTTTCTACAAACACCCCTGAAAGCTTCTGGACATATTTTTTACTCGCTATAGTGGTTACTCACCCGCATCAACGATGATTGCTCAAGTAACATAGCCAGAACCAGCCTCTGTATTTACTCGCTACAGTGGTTATCCTGTTTTCTTTTAACTGATTCAGGGCTGGTCAGGCTGGGGCAGGAGAGGGTGGGCGTGTCCTGTGAGGGAAAAGCACCGTGCCAGGTTTACTCGCTATAGTGGTTGTCCGTCATGTTTATTACTCTTAAGGTGTCCGTTTCGTGGTATCCCGTCGGGCATCTCACTCGCTACAGTGGTTTTCTGACCGTTTTATGACTAATGCGGTCAGTAAACAGTCAAATCGTCATACCAAAAAAGGAAATGTTCTCGCTACAGTGGTTATCAAATGGGAACAGAAAAGAGAAATCTGCTCGCTATAGTGGTTGTTATCGTTTTTATCCTGTGATGGTGCCTGCGTCGGTCTTTGTAATGTAAGTACTCACTATCATATTAAGGCCGAAAAAACGGCAAATCCTCTAAGATTATCATTTTAGACCACAAGTAAATAAATACTGGCTACAGTGGTTGATTATCAGCGACGCCGCTACTGGCAGAGATACTGATTCAACCCTGGAAAAGCGCGTCACAGAACCTCTTAACCCCGCAGCTCCCGCATAAAAGGCGGCAATTTTAGGGTGAGCCTGCTTTCACGCTAAGCTTACTCGCTATAGTGGTTGGTGTAAGAGTAAGCAGCCCAATTACCCTATGAATCAGGTTTATGAAGAGTGCCGCTCTTTGTTACCTGCTTCGGCTACTCGCTATAGTGGTTATAGGCAGCATGTAAAGCCCATTTCACTC
This sequence comes from Candidatus Pantoea rara, assembly GCF_051136265.1. Taxonomy (NCBI): domain Bacteria; kingdom Pseudomonadati; phylum Pseudomonadota; class Gammaproteobacteria; order Enterobacterales; family Erwiniaceae; genus Pantoea; species Candidatus Pantoea rara. The sequence goes on from NZ_CP194944.1 coordinate 2,089, forward strand.
GCTACAGTGGATAGCTATTCCATTTTGATAATTCAGGGATGAACGGTGACCGCGTAACGGCTCTTCACAGTAGTTAACCAGGTAAATTTACTCGCTATAGTGGTTACCAGAAAATACTGGCAGAGTTGTCCGGAGCCAGAAGAAAATAGCTGCCACGCAGCGTTACCGGCGTTTGATGAGCAGAACAGGTTGAGATGAACATGGCGGGGGAGGGCATATATTGTGGGATGGTTCGGCTGCCGCTCTGTATCGCTGAACAGGCAAGCCCGAAAGCGGCAGCTCATCGGCATGCCGCTTAATTACCGTTCGTTACATTGCCTCCCGGTATTCCGGCCAGGCGACCGATTGTGCTTCGTAGCGACCTGCTGCGGCAAAGAGCGTGCCCTGGAAATTGATCACACCGGCGGCCTCCAGCCACATCCACTCTTCGGCCTGTACGATCCCTGCCGCAATGACAGTGATTTCCAGCGCTGAACAGCATTTGATAATCGCCTGCACCACCGCCTGCTTTGGCCCGCTGCGATGCACATCGCGTGTGATACCGGCATCGATGCGAATGCGGTCGGGCTGAATATACGTCAGCAATGACAATCCTGCTGAACCGTCACCGAAATTGTCAATCGACAGGCTGATTCCGGCCGCTTTCAGCATGCGTACCGCTTCCGAGAAAGCGTCCAGCTGCGAGATTACCGCTGTTTCACTTACGCCAATAACGACCTGTTCGGGAACCAGCCCCGCCTGCAGAATGGCAGACACAATCTGATCGACGGCATCGGGCACTACCACCAGCACCATCGGCAGCAGGCTAACGTAGAGGGTCATACCATCCGGGCAGACCAGGCCAGCATGGGCAAACGTCTTTTTCACGGTTTCCAGATCGTTAACATAAAGCTGATCGCCCAGGGATTCGTCGGCTGGCGCGGGCCGCAGAGTGGTCGCTTCAATCGCAGTAACCTGACGCGCGAGGGGATCCACAACCGGGCGGAAGCTGACGCCTTCCGTTTCAGGGCGGGAGTTCGGCACATCATTGTGTTCAGAAATAAACTCCCAGTAACCCGGCGGAAGAACTTCGTAGTAATTCTCTTTCTCGCGGGACTCCACAAACGTGCGCAGGAATTGCAGTGCCCGATCATCATAGGTCAGGCGGTATTTCGACGTTCCTTTATCCAGCACCGCCTGAAGCAGCGATGAGCGATCGTGTTCACGCAGGTCGAAGAGTTCCATACCCGCATTACCAAAGCGGCGGTAGGGGGCGTAGTCGCGCATCAATTCCACCACATTATGGTGTCGCCGATCCGCACAGATTCGCTGATAGACCGCCTGAATGCCCGCTTCTGGTCCTTCAAGCAGCTGAAAGAAATGGGTACCGTTAAATAACAGGATCCCTGTCACGTCGTTAGCTGCATTAATTTTGCTGGCATTGTCGACCATTCCGGGCACGGTTTTGATGGAAAAGTCATCTGAAATATGGCTGCGATATATTATGGTGGTCAGCATGTGCAGCTCCGCTTTATATGATTGTTGTGAACACGCTAACATTGTTTAAAAAATGTTTCATCTCTCCTTATTCACTGCCGCACAGACTGCACCAGCGCAGGTGGCAGTAAGCGAAGCGGCTAATCTGCGAAACAGTTTGCAGGCTAGAAAATAATCCCGGCTGATGAAATTATGCCTGCTGCACAATAAAAAAGGCCGCCGTTATGGCAGCCTCATCACAGTAAAACGATAAACGTTATTTAATCAGCTCAGCAGAGATATAAGCACGATTATCAACACGTGCACCGATGATTTTATAGGATGCGCCAGCATCTTTGGCTTGCGCCGCAACTTTCGCTTCAGCAGCATCCAGTGTCGAAGCGGTAGCTGTGATGCTCCCGGCAAAACTACCGAAAGAAACCATTAGTGCAGTAAGAGCAACGAAAGTTTTGATGGATTTCATAGTCAATTTCTCAGCTTTTTTATTCAGAGAGAGGCGTGCTGCCTCGATGGAATGAATCATAGGCGCGATCATGCCGAACTGAAATAGCTAAGTTTTGCTGAAATAAGTCAAATATTTTGAACTAATAAAATGAGAGTGCCTGTCTTGATCTAAGAGATGAGAGCGCGATCTGATATCAGATCGCGTTCACGCCGCTTTAATGACACTCGCCACGCAGTTTCCAGTGAAGCCAGTGATCCAGTGCTTCCTCTCTAAGCGGCTTAGAATAGAAATAGCCCTGAGCCTGATCGCAGCCATACTCTGTCAGAGAGGTCACGGCATCCGGACTCTCGACGCCTTCTGCCACGACGGTATAGTCCAGCTCTTTGAGCATAGCGATAATGCTGCGGGCAATGATGCGTGAAGCAGTATCTGAGGAAAGCTCACTGATCAGGGTACGATCCAGCTTAATCACATCCAGCGGCATACGACGCAGATAACTGATATTGCTGTAGCCAGTGCCAAAATCATCGAGTGAAATGGTGAATCCTCTCTCTCTGAGCATTTCCAGTCCGCGCAGGGCGGTCGGGCTTTCAAGGATACGTTCTGTTTCCAGGCATTCGATTCCCAGCAAAGAGGTAGGCAGCTTAGACCTGGCCATCTTACTTTCCAGTGCAGAAGCAAAGCCTTCACGCGCAAAATCGCGTACGCTGACGTTTATCGTTAGTGGCAACTGGATGCAGTTATTACGCAGACGGCTGAGGCGTTCCACGGCCTGATCGATAATCCAGGCGGTCAGCACAGAGAGCAGATCGGTCTGTTCAGCGAGGGGGATAAACGCGCCAGGAGAGAGCTCGCCCCGGCTGGGATGTTGCCAGCGGATAAGCGCTTCCAGACCCACCGGCTTACCACTGTGCAGACAAATTTTTGGCTGATACACCATATAGAGCCCACTGTTTTCCTGTAACGCCTTTTTCAGATCGGTCATCAGCATGAAATCTTCAGAACGCTGGGTTTCTGCCTCGGCGTCAAAACGCTGAGAGGGCAGCCCGCGCCCGACCGCATCATTCAGTGCACTGACTGCACGACGTAATATTTCAGACGCTGGCATGCTGCCCGCAACAAAGCCAGCTTCACCGGTATGGGGCGTCAGTGCGACCGAAAGACCATCGTCCATGTCTGCACTAATCCCTTCCAGACGACCGGCTACCCAGGCTGCACTGAGTCGGCTATCCGCCCGGGTCAGGATGGCAAACCGGCCCGTGGCCACCGTATAGATCATCTCCCCAACCGCCGGACGCAGGCGCAGCGGCAGCAGCGTGGCCATATCTTTCAGCAGACTCTCGACCGGCGTCATTCCCATAGTGCGTGCCAGCTCGTAAGCACGTGACATATCGATGCAGTCAATCAGAACGAGACGGCGTGGCGTGGTATCGCCGGCCACGGCCAGATACTGTAAATCCCGTATCAGGCGCTGACGGTTAGGCAGCCCGGTCACCGGATCGGTGAATCCTGCCGCATGCCAGGCTTCCAGGAAGGACATCACCAGCGTGGAGAGCAGCGTGAGTGTCGTCACCTGATCACTGGCAAATGCCTGTGGCTGGGTGTCGGTCACACAGAGCGTGCCCAGAATAATACCGTCGCGGGTTTTAAGTGGCACACCGGCATAAAATCGAATAAAGGGAGAGCCGGTGATCAAAGGATGCGTGACAAAACGCGCATCATGATACGTATCAGGGACGATTACCGCGCTGTCACTGTCAACTACGTGGCGACAAAGTGAATCTGCGCGGGTTGAGCGTTGCAGATCAAAATTGTGTGACGCGCGTACGGTCTGAAACTCATCATCCAGCACTGAGATAAAGCTGCCGGGAATACCCAGCGCCTGACTGGCTAAGCGGACAAACTTTCGCAGAACTTCATCGCGGCTTTCATCCGGGTCACGCAGCGCCTGTAAAGCGCGGCTTCGGCGTTCGTTGTCGCCGTTGAGATTGTTAAGCATGTGTGTAGAACCCCCGCACCGTTTGATTACGGAGCGAAAAAAGAAAACTGTCCGGAGCGAAATGTGATTCGGGCGGCAGGAAATATAGTGTGATTTTTATTTTCATGCTGATGATAAGTGACTATGCGGCGGGTGTCTCTTAATATTTTCTTTAACGCATTAAAGGCGTATTTACGATTCGAAAATTTAATCGAAGAGGTGAGGTTTATTTACATTTATTCATTTTATATAGGCATGAGCAGATTTTTCAGAAGGCGGTTAATGATGACTCTCCGTCAGGAGGTGAATAAACATTCAGGATAGTTAATATTATTTCTAAGTCAGTTTTATTGGGAAAAGAGGCGGCTCTATGAGATAAGATTGTTACTGCAAACTCAGGCGGCAGGTAAACTATTAAAATGCAAAGCAAAAGCAGGGAAGTGGCGCAGAACGGCAGATATGACCTGTCAGCATACTTTTGACTGATGCAGGCCCATCCACCGCGACGCTGGCGGTTATCCAGCGCTTCAGCCAGCAATGAGGTTAACCTTTAATGCCGTTTGATGCCTGAGTCGGGCGACGTGGCGGCGGGTTTTGCTCAAGCCAGTCCCGGACCTGTTCAGTTGTCGGGCCTCGCTCGCGGATGGCGCGCGTCAGCCTTTCCTGGGTCGTCCTCAGTTCCTGGGTCCAGTAGGTAATTTGCCACTGTTCACGAATTTCCACCTGCGACAGATCGTCTGGCGAACGACGCTGGATAGGATTTTTCATTTATTATCCTCCTCTGGTTTCAATGATGCAGCCTGAAGAACAACTTCAGACTAAACATCTATCCTGATGAAGAAAGGAGCAGTGAGGTAGCGGATTAATCCCTGAATCATCCTTAAGGCAAATATCAGGATAATTCCTGGCGCGGCGAATAAGGCACTCTAAGGAAATAGAAAAGTCGCCGTCAGGACGAAATATACCGCTTCGCTTATAAAAAAGCAGGCATAAATGTTCAGTCTGAAATTTGACAATTATGCAAAATAGTCAATTATTCTGTGGTCTTGTCATCCTTATTACTTTCTGGTCGCTTCGCTTTTATTGATCGCGAAGCGCTGTGCTTTTGCATTTTCATCATGTTGAAGGAGTCTTTGTTTGGTTAATCGTCCCCCCCAGTCGCCTGTGATTGTCCAGAGTAACGTGCGTGAACTTCGCCTTGCCGCCGGGCTGTCACAGCAGAGCGCTGCTGAGCGTTTTGACCTAAGCCTGAGAGTCTGGCAAACCAAAGAAGCCGCAGGTAATCCTACATTGCTAAGTCAGGGTGAATATGAGTTGCTGTTATTACTGGCTGGCCGTCATCCTCATTTCATTCTTGCACCCCAGAGCAAAAAATAGCGGCTGCGTTAATGCCATGAGATTAATTTAACGGGTAAGCGGCTGTCAGATAACGCTAAAAAAATTTTATTTCCCGACTTGAAAGATGAGATCTGATCCCTATTTATGAAGATGATCGGTAATCGGATACCGGTCAGATGAACTTTTGGATGAACCTGTTCAGGAGATTATCACTATGTCAGTAAAACAATTTTCCGTTTTCCCTTCACTGGCTGATTCTGTGTTTTCAGACCGCTTTAACCGCATTGATAAATTGTTCAGTCAGCTGACTGGCGACAACCCGGTAACCAGCGCGCCTGCTTACGATCTGCAGCGCGTCGGGGACAACCGCTATACGCTGACCGTCAGCGTACCCGGCTGGAAAGAGGATGAGCTGGAGATTGAGTTACGTGGCGGACAGCTTTCTGTCGCGGGACACAGAGAAACAGCCGCCCAGGAGACGTCTGGCGAGGAACGGGAAGAGAACAGCAGCTGGATCCATCGTGGCATTTCCCGACACAATTTCCAGCTGAGCTTTTCTATTCCGGAGCACATGAAGGTTACCGGGGCGACGCTGTCCGAGGGTTTACTTAACATCGATATGATCCAGGAAATACCAGAGAGCGAGAAACCGCGACGTATTCCGATTGCGATCGGCGGGCCGCGTACTCTTGAACATCAGTAATGTGAACAGGGCGGAAATGGCACAGGCTGTTTCCGCCTTTTTTATCACTCAATTCGCCAGAGTGAGATTTCAGCATGACAGAGGGTAACAAAGGGAGAGAAACGGCAGGGCAGTTACCGGGCGCAGAAACGCCCGGCAGTGAAGAAGGTGTTACCAGTGGTACTTGTTGGAATCTTCCCACTCTTTCACTTCTTTTTCGGCACGGTCTTTCTCGTAACCGTAGCGTTCCTGAATTTTACCGACCAGCTGATCGCGCTTACCTTCTACCATTGTCATATCATCATCCGTAAGATCACCCCATTTTTCCTTAACCTTACCTTTGAACTGCTTCCAGTTACCGCTAATGCGATCTTCGTTCATGGTGATTCTCCCAATTCCGGTTGTTATCCAGGGACCTGATGAGTATCTGTTTTGCCTGTTGGCTGTCAGATAGATCAAGCATGGCACAGCTTTTGCTTTTTGCAGCTAAGCGGTGTGAGCAGGGTCAAACTCCAGGCAAAAGGAGAGGAAAAGCGGGCTTAATTCAGTTGTATTTATTTCATGCGGCGTGCCGGCCAGCTCACGGCAGGCTGTGCGTTCAGGGCAGGGCGGGCGAACAGAAAGCCTTGGTAATAGCGGACTCCCGCACCTTCCAGCCAGAGCCACTCTTCAATTTTTTCAACCCCTTCCGCGATGACAGTAATCTCCAGCGCCTGACAGCATTTAAGGATGGCAAGAACAATCGCCTGACGCGGGCCGCTGCGGTGAATATCGGTGATCAGCTTTCGGTCAATTTTAACTTTGTCTGGCTGGAAATCAGCTAACAGCGACAGACCCGCGAAACCAGCGCCAAAATCGTCAAGTGCCAGGCTGATTCCGGCGGCTTTTAGCTGCTGAACCGCAAACTGGAATTTGTCGAAGCGCGAAATGATCTCATCTTCGGTTACCTCAACCACGACCTGCTCGGGCTGTAATCCCTGTTGTCTGATTTGCTGGATAAGAAGATCGACCGCATCGTCGATGACCACCAGCGACATGGGCAGCAGGTTGACGGAGAGCGTCTGCTCCCGCAATCCCAAATGTCTGGCAAGCTGAAAAGCGTAGGTTTTAGAGTGCAGATCGGCCTGGTAGCGCTCGCTTTCCTGCAACTGAGAAAAGTAGTCTGCGGGCGAGGCGCCGTGCAGACCGCGTATCAGCGCTTCGCAGGAAACAATCTGCCGATTTGCGGTATCCACGATAGGCTGGAGCGCAAATTGACAGCGCTGATCCGCTGCTGGTTGCCAGGAGGACTGAATATTCGTGGTAACAGGTGAGGTCAGCGCCCAGCTGCTGGCGGGATCGATCCCGATAAACGTCTCTTTATCCCGTCCCTCGACAAACGAACGCAGGAACTTCACGACCCGGTCATGTTTGATGCGCTCATCATTCAGGGTAACCCGCTTCAGCAGCGCATCCACTACGGTGTGCTTCTCATATTCACGCAAATCAAACAGCGCCATTCCGGCATGGCCGAAGCGACGGGCGGGCGCGTAATCCCGCATCAGCTCAATCAGGTTATAGTGCCGATCATCCCGGCAGATACGCTCAAATACCGCGTTAACGTTGTCAACGGTACCCTCCAGAACCTGAAAAAAGTGCTGCCCGTCATAAAGCAGGATCCCGGTCACTTTCGCCGCGGCATTTTTAATACTTGAATGCTCCACCAACGCCTTTAATCTCTCTGGCGAAACAGTATCCGAAAGCTGGCTACGGTAAATAAGGGTGGAGAGCATAAGCAGACTCATATGGCAGAAAGTGACAGATTAACCATAACACAGAAATTTTAATGGTTAAGAGCACAACTGCGGCCGTTATATCCTTCTGCTTAAGGCATCAGTCTGACCATAGGTTCAGGGAATACTTCAAATTTTGACGATCTGCATAGCGGATCGCTTTGCGACAGGACTCGGGCGGAGAATCAGGAGAGAATAAAAGCCCCCACAAAAGCGGGGGCGAACAGCATAAATAGCGCTTTATTATAACGTTACGGCATCCCTGGTGAGGCGCCGGTCAATCCGGTAGTGCCTGATTATTACGCGTTTTTTACTCTCCTTACCATGTCGTTATGGCAGGGTTTCAGGCGGATAAAAATCAGTTTTTCTGATATCGCAGAAAATTGCCTTGATATTCAATCAGCTGTTCTGAGCTTCTGGTGATTTAAGCCCGGCAAATGAATTATAAGGTTACAAATCCACCCGTTTTTTCAGATGGCGCGTTAACGTTGCCGATGAGCAGTGACAGGTTGATGTCGACATCTGCGTTATCTGAAAAAGTGCCCCCTGTAAAAGGGGGCAAGGGTAGGAGTCAATTCACTCTGTAAAAGAAGTGGATTTCATTACAGAGCCATTTAAAGATAAGGCAAAACCGGGCTTTGTGCCGCTACGGTTAACCCTTTTTTTATTTGGATATCAAATAATTAAAAAGCTAACGATACAAGATCTCTATTTTAATCAATAGGTTAATTCGGCATGAAAACGATTTCTAAGATTAGGCTTAAAGTCCTTTTCAGCCAGATGCTTATGCTAAAAATGGCCTGAATTCAGACGTCGCATTGCAATCTGAGTTAGCTTTACCGCACAGACTTGACCCTTCAGGGAATACTTATACTGTTTATGTATACAGTATTTTGTAGGGCTGAAAGCTGTTGCGAGGTAAATCAGGCACTGTTGCATAAATCAGAAGGTGGCGATGGGTTTATCACCTCCTGATTTTTGCAATAGTGCCGGAGCGACTTCGTTCACAAACGGAAATAATGGAGGCCTTGTTAAAACTGGGATTTACAAAAGTCAATGAGTCTAAAGTTTCTGGAATGCTTTCAAAAATCGGTGCCGCACGCACGCGTAATGCGAAACTGGAATTGGTGTCTTTCTTGCCGATTGACACAACATTCCCAACGGCTTCAAGGGTATTAAAAGATATCAGTTACAACCAAACCATTCTGGTAATTCATACAAGCTGGGGATCCCGTGGCCCGGATACTGGATAAACAAGGAAAATACAATGGTGTTCTCGGTTCAATAGCGGGTGATGATAAAGATTTTGTTGCGCCCCCAAAAGGAGACTCCGTTCCATAATTGTATGAGAAGGGCAATGCATTGCTCAGCAAGTGATTTATATCTTCTACCGAAGAGACAGTGCATGCATTCTCTCTGAAAAAAATTTTATCAACATCAATGTTATTCAACAAAGCCATAAAACCGCAAAGTCTTGCAGACGATGCGGCTTAGATTTCTTGTTAATTATTGCGAGACCAGCTTCGCAATCATGTGGACGTAGTTTCCCGAATGCGCTCCAGGTATCTTGTAAGACTTATCTAACAGATTTGCTTGCTGAGCAATTTTATCCTCCGCACTATCAATGGTTGATGCCTTCGCAGTAACAGTTTAGGCAGAAATGGAAGTCATCCCAAAATTTAAAAAGCTAAGTAACTAACACGCAATTTTTTTCATTTCAACACGGCTCCCAACTATAATTTACGAAAGGTCGGGTTCACGACTCTGGCATTGCAGAAGAATGGTGTGAAGATATCTTCCAATTTTGTCCATCCCAGAAATAAGTGAAAGTATAACGGGCGTTCACAATACTATTGTCGGAGAACCTGAACGCATAAACCCCAGAGTCAACGGCTTTGTTACATCCTGTCCGGACAGTCCGGCTTATAATTTCACCAACAGGTTTTTTTTGTAAAAAATGCTCAAAATAGTCAACTCTTTCAGCATCGGTCAGGCGTATTTTATTTGATAGCGTAGGTAAAAGAACTGAATCACTGAGATAATTGCTGGCTACCTTTTTCGCATCGCCAGATTTGAGTGACTCATTCCATCTGTCAAACAGACTTTCAATCTTATTGCTATCGGCTCTTACACATTCTGGCGTTGCATAGGCAAAAACCGATGGGGAAAAAAAGACAAAAATACCCGCCTGTAGTAAACGTAACTTATGCATTAATACCTCCTTGATTAAACTAAACCCGATATATAAATGACGCGGTTTGTATTTATAGCTGCGGGAGATGATTTTTTGGCAGGCCGAAAGAAAATATTAATAGACTTAACGTAAGCATGCTTGTTACTTAACTTCCGTCTACCACTATCGCTGGCAACCTTCGACAACATACCTATGAATAATGGGTAAGCACAATGCAGGTTTATAATAATTACTTTAATTTACAGACAATCTTAATTTAATTTTCAAAACGAATTCTGAGCAATCAACGGCGAATGTTCTAATTTGGGAATTCCATTAAAATGGTTAGTGAGCTAATTAATCCACTGTATTGTAAATATTTGTCTTTATATCTGAAACGAACCCTAAACCAAATTAAATTTGCATTTTCTGCAATGTGAAATATATGGGCCAATTTTGTTATGGGAAATAATTTAAAATACAAAAAAACAACATAACAAAAAAACTTAATGCTCTGTTAAATATGATTTTTTCCGGATTTAATATTGCAATATCGATTGAAAGTGACGATCGATAATAAGCTCTTGTTAGTCTATGCCTATCATGATTGTTAAATTGATCGTTTAAATTGATTAGTCTAATTGGATTGCCCAGGTGATATTTATTCGCGTTCCACGGTGTAACTTGTTTTTATTTAATTTACTTACGGCTCAACCTCTAAGCCATTAATGGAGAGTTAATTTCATGAAGAAAAAAAAAGTATTGATCGCCGCATTACTCCCTCTGTCATTGACGCTGTCGCACAACGCATTTGCTGAGGACACTGTTCCGGTAACGCCGGTCACTGTAGCCGGCGGCACGGTTCAATTCACGGGCTCTATCACTGATGCCCCTTGCGTTGTGAATGCCAGCACTGAAGGTCAGCCCGTTGAACTCGGCCAGTATCGTTCAGCGGACTTTAGCAAAGCAGGAGACACTACCTCACCCAAAAACTTCAATATCAGTCTCAGCAGCTGCGCGGTTGATACCTACTCTAAGGCCTCTGTAACGTTTAGGGGCGTGACGGCTGCGGGTGATAATACCACCTTAAGCACGGATGGTGGCAGCGGTGCGGCCACGGGCGTGGGCATTCAGATCCTGAAGAACAACGTCGCCCTGGCGGTGGATGGTTCCGGGGCATCTGAGGCCACGTCATTGATTGAGGGCAGCAACAACCTGACCTTCCAGGCACAGTATATCGCCAAAGCCGCCAGGGTTACTCCCGGTCAGGCCAACGCTTCAGCGGATTTCACTATTACTTATCTGTAATTAATCAAGCGGCTGTTGGAACATCAACAGCCGCATTCAATAAGACCCAATTTATGAAATCTATTTTCCGAAAACGAGCCGGGGGTTTATTGCTATCCCTGCTTTCTATTATGCCTTTCTGCGCGCAGGCCCAAAGTAACGGCGGCGGCATTACGCTGAACAGTACCCGCATTATCTATCCGCTTGAGGCAAAGCAAACGAACGTATCCGTTCGCAATACGTCGGGCAAGTCCACTTTTTTGATTCAGTCCTGGGCGGAAGATGGCGCGGGCAATAAAACGAAGGACTTTGTGGTGACACCACCACTGTTCACCAGCGGACCGGGCAATGAAAACATGCTGCGCCTGATGTTCACCGGCGGCGACCTGCCGCGTGACCGGGAGAGCCTCTACTTTTTTAACACCAAAGCTATTCCCTCCGTGGATAAGCAGGCACTTGAAGGAAAAAATGCATTAATCCTTGCCACGGTTACGCGCATCAAGCTGTTTGTTCGTCCCGCAGGCCTGAAGCCTTCGCCGGACGTGGCCCCAGCGTCGCTGCGCTTTAGCAAGTCAGGTGCAAAGCTCAATATTACTAACCCAACGCCTTATTACCTGACGCTCACCGACATAAAAATCGGCAGCCAGAAGCTGCAGGACACTATGGTAGCCCCGATGAGTAATGACTCCGTTCCTCTGCCATTGGGCAGCGCGGGTGATATTACTTTCAGCACCATCAGTGACTTTGGCGGCGTCACAAAAGCGCAAAAAGGCGTGCTGCAATAGCGGTAAAAAAAAGGGGGAGACATGTCAGGGATGAGCGATGGGTTACATTGCCGTAGGGGGGGGCATAAGCGTTTGGGCCTTGCATTGTTTGGTCTGGGCGCTGTGGCGTTGAGTGGTCAAACGGCAGGGGCTGAGCTTTGGTTTCCGCCGTCACTGATGACGGGCGATCCGCAAGGTATTGCAGACCTTTCACATTTCGAGAAAGGCGGCCAGTTACCTGGCATGTATCAGGTGGAAATATGGTTAAACGACAGCCTTATTTCCACCCGACAGTTGTCGTTCATTGAACCCCAAAATAGATCAGACCTGAAGGGGGTACTTGATACCACCGGACTGATGGCCTGCCTGACACACGAAGACCTCGCTGAATGGGGCGTTCGGCCCGACGCACTGACGGCGGCTGTCATTTCTGCGGATGGGGGTTGTCTGTCCCCGGCGCAGCTCATTCCACAAGCCAGCACTCGCTTCGATTTTCAAAAAATGCGCCTTGACGTCAGCATTCCTCAGGCTTTTCTACTGAGCCACCCCCGCGGCTGGATATCGCCAGAGCAGTGGGATGAGGGTATTACGGCCGGGTTGCTCAACTACAATTTCAGCGGCAGTGACAACCGCGGGCAGTACAGCAACAGCAGCAACCACTATCTGCAGCTGAACAGCGGCCTGAACGCAGGTCCCTGGCGGCTGCGGGATAGCCGCACGTGGACAAAATATGACAGTGCCCGGTACAGCTACCGCAAATGGCAGCATAACAGTACGTATGTTGAAAGAGCGGTTATTCCGCTGCGCAGCCGCCTGACCCTGGGAGATGCGACTACCGGGGGTGACGTATTTGATTCGCTGGGGTTTCGCGGCGTCCGCCTGATGACCGATGACCGCATGTATCCGGACAGCCAGCGCGGTTACGCCCCGGTCATTCGCGGCACCGCCATGTCAAATGCCCGGGTGAGCGTACGGCAGAACGGCTACGTGGTGTACCAGACGAACGTAGTGCCGGGTGATTTTGTAATTGATGACCTTTTCCCGATGTACACCAGCGGCGACATGGAGGTGACTGTGGCGGAGGCAGACGGCAGTACTCGTGCGTTCACCGTGCCCTATTCTTCCGTTCCGCTGCTGCTGCGCGAAGGGCGTATGAAATACGCCTTAACCGCCGGGAAACTGCGCAGCAGCAGTGACCGCTACGAAACACCCGCCTTTGTGGAATCTACCCTGACGTGGGGGTTACCGCACGGGGTGACGACCTACGGCGGTGTGCAGTATGCGGATAACTACCGGGCCGGCGTGCTGGGAGCGGGGATTAATATGGGGGTATGGGGGGCAGTATCGGCCGACATAACCCATGCCAACAGCGTATTGACTGACGACAGCAAACATGAGGGGCAGTCTGTTCGTTTTCTGTATGGACGCTCCCTCAACGAACTGGGGACCACCTTTCAGCTCACCGGCTACCGCTACTCCACACAGGGCTTTTACTCGCTGGATGAAACGGCATTAAAAGGCATGAGCGGCTGGCTTTACAACTCAGATACCGTGGACTCAGAGGGCAACCCAATTCCGCGGCCGGTAACGGATTATTACAACCTGTATGACAACAAACGCCAGCGTCTTCAGGCCAATATATCCCAGCGCATTATGGATATGGGCTCCCTTTATCTGACCGGCAGCCGGCAAACCTATTGGAACCGAAGTGGCACAAGCGAGTCGCTGCAGGCGGGATTTAGCAGTTCGCTGGGGCCGGTGAATTACAGCCTGTCTTTCAGCCAGAATCGAACTGCCGGCCTGGCCCGCACCGACCAGACCGTCTTCATGTCATTGTCGTTGCCGCTGGACCGGTGGTTACCCTCCGGCTCACCAAAAGTGTTTGCCACGATGAGTGGAAACCGGGACAACAACGGCAACCTGACACAACAGGGAGGGCTGAGCGGAACCTTGCTGGAGGAGCGCAACCTGAACTGGAGCGTAAATCAGGGGTATTCCCGCACCAACGGAGACAGCGGTAATGCCAGCCTGGGCTACCAGGGCACCTATGGCAACGGCAATCTGGGCTACAGCCACAGCAGTCATTACAGGCAAACCAGTTATGGCGTGTCAGGCGGTGCCATTCTTCACCGCAATGGCCTGACGCTTGGCCAGCCTTTAGGCGACACCAGCGTGCTGATAGCCGCGCCGGGGGCGGCGGGCGTGCCGCTGGAGAACGGCACCGGCGTAAAAACTGACTGGCGGGGCTACACCATTCGGCCTTTTGCCACCAGCTACCGTGAGAACAGAGTGGTTCTGGATACCAGTAAGCTTGATGACCGCACAGAGATAGACAGCGGGGTGAGTCGGGTAGTACCGACCCGAGGCGCCGTGGTGAGAGCTGATTTTAAAACCCGCAGCGGGCTGCGCGCGTTATTCACGCTGACGCGCAACGGAAACCCCTTGCCCTTTGGCACCATAGTCAGTGCGGGAAATAACAGCGGCATCGTTGGGGATGACGGACAGGTATTCCTGTCCGGGCTGGAAGCCGAAGGGGCTCTGAAAGCCCAGTGGGGGGCTGACGCAGATCAGCGATGCACGGTGAAGTACCGGATACCGGAGGCTGCCCTGAAGATGTCCCTAATACAAACAGATGAAGTTTGCCGATAGCCAGCACAGGCGCGGCCATATTCAATAAACCAATCAACATGGAGGGTAAAATAATGAGTCATTTACTTAGAAGAACGAATCGGATGCTGGTTAGCGGCGCTATGTTCTGCTCCCTGGCATTAGCAGGATTATCGTCAACAGTCAGTGCGGCGGATAACTCGGCAACGATACGGATTACGGCAACGGTGAAAGCGGTGTGCTCACTTTCGGCACCGCCTTCGGTAGACCTGGGCGATATCCCTATTACGGCGTTTGACGGGCTGAGCGCAGGCGGCGAGCTGACCGGATATGACAAAACGTTCACTATCGCTACCTCCTGCTCAGGAACCGATAAGTATGTGCTGACATTCACCCCGACAGCGAGCAGTGATGGATGTATGACGGCGGACGGCGGGGGGATGGGTTTTTGTTTGTATGATCCTTCAGCCAAAAAAATAGCATTGACGTCCACGGGCGCAAATTTGGAAGGTAGCACGGCTTCTGCAAGCCAGGATATTAAGGTCGTGCCGGCCCGGAGCAGTAAGGCCCCGACGGCGGGTGATCACGCTGCGTCAATGACGGTGACCATTGCACCATTGTAAGTTAAATTCGGAGCACAGTAATTATATTAGATGAAAACCAAATCCAACATCCGTTGCTTGTATATAGCATTTCTCTTTGTGGGGGATGCTAATGCAATAACAATATCAGCTAATACTCCGGCTGTTTATCGCGCGTATATGCCACACTGGTCATCATCCAACGGCTTAGATCTACAACTTAAACTCATATGCGTCGCTCCAGCGAATTACGTTGCCAAATGGACGTCCATTGGTAGTACTCATACAGGCGATTTTAGACAACCCTGCGACCCCAATGGTGCACTTTGGGATACGGGTTTTTCCGTAAGTCGTTCTGATAAACAATTAGCCTTTTCGTTTAATATAACTGTAACTTCATCAGATGCTGATGTGGATATTCCAAATAATGTTTATTTGGAGTGGCAACTCATTAATAGCTTCGGCACCAGAACTTACGGCCAGGGCGTTCGTTCGGAACAAATCACTCCAGCTAAAAACTGTTCAGTTGATGTCTCGCCATATATTGAAATGCCCGACCTTAAACCTGGTGACAAGGTAAATGATGTTATTTTTATCAACAATGCCGCAGGGGAGGGTTATCTTACATTTAAGCCGGTTTATCACGATGAACATGGGGGTCTTTTAAAGGGAGGAAACGTGAATACACTGGCTTATTCGGTAACAGACTCGGCCTGGAATGCTGCTGATGCCGAATGGCGCGGGATTTTGACCACCGGCTTATATTCAATCAGGCTTGGTGATATTCCTCTGTCAGCACAGCCAGAAGTATACAGCGGTGCTATGAACGTTATAATTCAGTGTGATTAGATATAAATTTAATTTAATTTGTAATTTTGGGGTCGGCGTGATGATGTCAATATATTTTCGAGCAATAACATTGATGATATGCGCCTGGTTTTTTTCCAACCCGGCGGGAGCAATCGATAATCTTCCTCAAACGACCTATAATGCTTTTTACAATGAGATTAGGTTAACCACAGGTGATAGCTTATTTCAATATCCTGTAAGAATTACTAAACCAGGGACTGGGTTCCTGGTTTGCTCGCAGGCCGGTGCTGTTGGAACACCAGCCCATGAAATAGTCAGTTTCTTTGGGGGTACAGCAACGAGCGATGGGGCACGTTCGTATACAAATTCGGGGGTGACTTTTGCCAGCCTGGCATTGAGGGGCATATCACAGAGCGGTTTTGGTATCCTCATATGTGGCGTGTGGTCTGGCGAAAACAGGGAATATATCTCCGACTCCACTATATTGGGGGGTGATTTTTACTTATTACCTAAGCCAATAATTACCGTGCCAACTACACCCGTGGATCTGGGAGTCTGTTTTGTAGGTTCTAATGAGAAAATGCGAGGGAATTTTTCAGTACAGACAAGTTGGACAGGGACACCAGACGATAATGCAGCAAAAAACCTCGTGTCAGCTACATTATCGGCAACACTTTTAACTGGCCCCACATTTGCAGGTGGAGCATTACAAATTTTGGACGAGAACAATAATGATCTCCTGAAAAGGCCCTCATCAATATCAACTGGTTCAAATGGGTCGCATATCCTGACAGCAGAAGTAACCTGCCCACCTGAAGCAGGTGAATACCAGTGGACCGTATCATTACTCTATGAAATAAAATAATTCATTACATGGAGTGTCTCTGAGGGCCGCCAAAAATGAATTGTTTTTGCCATCCTAAATTAATCGGATGCGCCGACGTTGCACCGTAAAAACTGATATATTGGAGGCGTTCATACGTCCAGAACGTGTCAGTTCGGAAGGTGGCGGACAAATTACTTTCTGGATGTTGCAGTGCACTCTCAACATCTCCGTCCTTCTCAAAAGGGCACCGTTGCAAAAAGCAGGAGGTGATAAACTCATCGTCACCTTCTGCTGACGAAGCAGCACATGCACCCATTCAAAGGCCGGCATTTTCAGCATGACATTATCCTGTGGGCGTTACGCTGGTACCGTAAATACGGCATCCGCTATCGTGAACTGCAGGAGATGCCAGCCGAAAGCGGTATCAACGTTGATCACTCCACGATTTACCGTTGGGTTCAGCGTTATGCACCTGAAATAGAAAAGCGCAATTCACCTCACACGCTTCGCGCGGCAAATACATGGATTGAGATGCATATTACCACTTTCAGTGATATCTCGACTGAGGAGGGTGAATGGCGGCTGTTTCAGGTTCCTGCGGCGCGCGATTAAAACGTGCCGCAGAGCGGGAAACCACTTTCAGCCTGCCTGCGATGATATGCAGAGGCTGAAGCGGGCATCAGAGCCTGGTGGTGTTCCGTCGCATGTCAGAACGATCCTGAAATTTAGGATTGGCGGGATAACTCTTGTCGCAGGCCATACGCGCCAGGTTCAGAGCAACCTTGCGTTTTTTAAGCTTTAACTTTGGTAACCACTCTTTGAACTGAGCTGTCAGCGCCGCTGCCTGCTGTTCGCTGGTGACGCGACAAATAAACAGTTTACTCTTGGTCTGACGACTGACATCAATGGCGTAAATCTCTATGCCAGCGCTGCAAACATCATATTCTACATCGGTGAACTGCATGTGTGGCCAAAGACCCGTTCTGGTTTCAAATGTGGCTAAATCCATGACAACTACCTTTTTTATTTTAAGCGTTATTGCTATCCAGGCGACTAAACTCTGGTCGGGCCAGTGAGCATAGACCAGAATCAGCATTCTGCCAGTGATTTCGCTGATTTATTCTGGTCCTGCCACGAATGGTTAAAACCTCATAGTGAGGTATCGCGACCCCCGGCTGCGCATCATTGACTTATCAGAGGCGCTGATGTCAGGCAAACTTCAGGCTTTTGTGCTCTTCGGCTATTCCGCTTTATCCACCCAGTCATTTTGCGTCTTCTGCAGAATTTTGCGTCTTTAAAACTCCCACAAAATAACATTTTTCGTCAGATAATTTGTTGAATTAGCAGGCTAATCATCAGGTTCCCAATCATGGGCGCTGGTGGGTAATTTATGACCACCGGGCAGTAGAAAACAGACTCCGGATGATAACGGCGGTTTCAACAGTATGAAGAGGTGTAAAAAGGTGTGTCAAAATGAAAGGGAGTAAAATCCAGATTATTTTTCTGCATGGCACACTTTGGTTCATTCGCAAGGAAAAATAAAAAAATATATTCCCTGCCATTAATTAAAGCCCTGTTGTTAAGCGCCGATAAGAACGATCCAGTTTTAAAACATATTCAAATTAATTTTTTGTCCGGGGACAAGTATGACTATTACACAACGTCTGGTATTGATTTTTTCACTGCTCGCAATGTCACTGATTGCGTTGGTGATTATCTCTTTGTCAGTGATTTCGGGCTTCCAGTCGCGTTTTGAATATGTACAGATGAACGCGATACCCAGTATTCGTGATCTCAATAAATCAATCAGCGTGACCAATCAGCTAGGTATTGCGCTTTATCGCCATCACAGTACCAGTGATGCGACGAAATTCCCCGAGGCGGAACAGCGTATTGAGAATCTGCTGACGCAGATTAAGTCGCTTAATGATTTTTATATGGCGAACGACATCTCAAACGATGAAGACAAAGGAATGACGGAGCAGGCCGATAAAAACCTGGAGGCGGTCCGTAATGCATTGCCGGCGTTTATTGCCGCCTCACGCGCCCACAATGATGCGGTCACACTGCCGTTATTACAGAGCGAGAACGGTATTGGCGCTGCAGCCCGTAAGATGGAAGCGGATTTCACCCGTCAGATTCAGCTGAACATCGATATTGGCGAACAGCTCAGAACTGAGAATAAGCGTATTTATAACAGGACGCTGTGGATGATGTCTGGCGGGTCCTTGCTGCTTATTCTGATACTGGCTGCTTTCTCCACGAAGGTGATTCTGGGCATCAAAAAGAGCCTCTCTGGCATGGTGAATACCATGACGCAGGTCAGTCATACGCTTGACCTGACCCACACCGCCGAAGTCCGCAGTAAAGATGAGATCGGTAAAACGGCAATAGCATTTAACCAGTTGCTGGCCCGCGTTTCTGGCACGCTTCTGTCGGTCAGTCATGCCGCACAATCGGTCAGTACCGGTTCAACGCAGATCGCCGCAGGCAATGAGGATCTCTCTGCGCGCACGGAAGAACAGGCTGCTTCACTGGAGCAGACGTCTGCCAGTATGGCAACACTGAGTGAAACGGTGCGTCAGAACTCAGAAGGTGCGCATCAGGCCAGCAGCCTGGTGAATAATGCCAATAACATGTCAATCCAGAATGGGGCGGCGGTGAAGCAGATGCTCAGCACGATGGATGAGATCCGCGGCAGCTCTGCCAAAATCTCTGAAATCACCGGGCTGATTGAAGGCATTGCGTTCCAGACCAATATTCTGGCACTGAATGCGGCCGTTGAAGCCGCGCGTGCCGGTGAGCATGGTCGCGGCTTCGCCGTGGTCGCCTCAGAAGTGCGTAATCTGGCGCAGCGCTCCTCTTCTGCTGCCCGTGAAATCAAAGAGCTGATTTCCACATCAGTTTCACAGGTTGAGCACGGTTTAGAACAGGCTAGCGGTGTTGGTGCAAACAGTGAAAATGTTCGTCTGGCGATTCAGCAGGTAGCCGATCTGGTCAACGAGATTGCCGCAGCAACCTCTGAGCAGAGCAAAGGCATTGAGCAGGTTCATCAGGCGATTGGCCAGATGGATGAAGTGACGCAGCAGAACGCCTCGCTGGTGGAGGAGGCCTCATCTGCTTCTAAGTCGCTGCAGGAGCAGGCAGAGACGCTGGCAGGGTTGGTGGCGACCTTTACGCTGGAGAGCAATCTCCGTGTTGCAAAGCCGCAGCAGGCCGCAGCTCTGCGTCGTCCGGTATTGCAGGCAAAGCAGCCCGAGCGCCAGGCCATCGACATGACCAAGGCGAACTGGGAAAGTTTTTAACAGTTTACCAATAGCATAATGGCCTCCACACTGTGGGGGCTTTTTTTTAGTATTAATCAATACAACAACGTCTTTTAAATAAAATGAAATCGATTTCATTACTAAAACAGAAGTAACTCTTTAGAGTTATATAATTAGGTTTATTTTTTTTCGTGGGTTTTATTATCGGCTAATAGCGTAACGATAATTAATCAGATAGGGCGCAGATATTTGTTATCGGCGATTTCTGAGTCGACTTTAATTTCTTTATTTTCAAAACAATAATGCTGAAGACACGCTAACGGCTTAAGGTGCCTGCTGAAGGGTTTGTTTTTTATCTTTATGATATATATGGTTATTTTTAAGTTTGAGTTAGGTTGATCTTGCAGTAAATATCGTCATTTTATTCGCTGAAAAATAACGGAACGCAATCTATACTCCTTTCTGTTGTTATATGCGTTTCTGAATTTCATACAAAAATCATCTCTTCATACCAACACCGTGCTGCATGAAGCACGTCTGGCTATGTAAAAGAAGAAGTAAAAATAAAATTACAAAACTTATTTTGTCCAGGGCTCACCTGCACGCCTCATACACCAGAGCGGAAAAGAATGAAAAAATTACTCGACCGGATTAATCTGCCAGCGAAATTCCTGTTACTGGGATCTTTTGCGCTGGTGCTGTTTATTTTACCTACATTTTTGTTTATTCAGACAGGCAATCAGCTAATTGACACAAAGAATGTGGAACTGACCGGTATACCGGTTGAAAGAGAGGTACTCAAGCTACTGAATCTCTTGCAGCGGCACCGTGCGCAAAGCGCGATCGCTATCTCACTGAACAAGCCTGATAACGCGCCACGCATGGCGTTGGTTAGTGAAGTTAATAGCTTATCTCAAACAATCGCTGACGATTTACGCAAAGATGATGAGCTGGCGCTGCCTCTTAAGCGGCTGGAGCGTGTTAATCAGGAGTGGAGCCAGCTGCAGAACGATATCAATGCAGGCAGACTTACGCTGGATACCAGCCTGACGAGACACGCTCAGCTGATCCAGACGCTGCTCGATACTAATCAGGATGTACTTGATTTCTATAAGCTATCTCTGGACGCCGATCTGAACACCTATCAGCTAATCGTCAGTATCTTTAGTCGTCTGCCGCAGCTAACTGAAACGCTGGGGCAGATTCGTGCTAACGGCACTTCGCTGATTGCTGGGGGAAATGTATCGGATGCAGATCGCAGCCGTATGGCATTCCAGCTTGATTATGGCAGAACGGCGCTGAGACAGTTCAGCAGTAACATAGATAAAGTATTTGCCATTGAGCCGGATCTTAAAACCACTTTTGGAAACCTCGCACAGGATGCTAACCAGCAGGCACTGAGTGCGCTGAATTTGGCTGATAGTGTTTTTGTCAGCGGTCATGCCAGCGTGACGCCGGTTGACTATGTACGTGTCTTTACTCAGGCGATCAACCGTTACGGTGAGCTGGGGGAACAAACCAGCCATCGTCTGGAAGGAATGATGCAAACGCAGATTCAGGAACGTCGTCAGGCGCAATACCTGCTGCTGGCAGGTCTGCTCACCGTCGCGTTGCTGGCCATTCTGCTGGCTGTCATGATCACCCGTTCTGTCACCCGTCCGGTAAAAGAAGCGGTCGAAGTTGCCAGTCGCGTCGCGGCTGGCGATCTGACGGCAGCGCTGACTGTTTCCGGCAGCAATGAAATGGCTGAACTATTGAATGCATTAATGCGGATGCAGCAGCGTCTTGCCCAGCTTGTTTCGGATATCAAAGGCAATGCAGCCACCATCGCCAACTCCTCTGAAGAGATTGCACGTGGCAATGGCGACCTTTCGTCACGCACCGAACAGCAGGCCGCTTCACTCGCTGAAACAGCGGCCAGTATGGAACAACTGGCATCAATCATTCAGCAGAATGCGGATAACACCCGCTTTGCCTCTGATCGCGCAGAATCAGCGACTCAGGCCGCACTGTTAAGCGGCGCAGCGATGGATTCCGTGATGCAGACGATGCACAAAATCCGTGGCAGTTCGGGACAGATTGAAGAGATCACCTCCGTCATTGACAGCATCGCTTTCCAGACCAATATCCTGGCACTGAATGCGGCCGTAGAAGCGGCACGCGCAGGTGAGCAGGGCAAAGGCTTTGCCGTTGTTGCGTCGGAAGTGCGTGCGCTGGCACAACGTTCAGCCAGTGCAGCGAAAGAGATCAAGAGCCTGATCGAGCAGTCGGTGACGCATGCGCATGAAGGGATCGCGATGGCCCAGAACGCAGGCGACAAAGTGAAGCAGAGCGTCAGCGCGATTGAACAGACCTCTCAGCTGATGCGCGATATCTCTGCTTCATCTGAAGAGCAGAGCAGCGGTATTTCGCAGGTTAATATTGCGGTGAACCAGATGGATCAGGTGACGCAGCAGAACGCCGTGCTGGTCGAAGAGTCTGCCTCTTCTGCAGAAGAGCTGGCTTCGCGCGCAGGTCAGTTGCGTACGATGGTCGCGGTATTCCAGACCGCATAAGTGAGTTTAAACAGCCGCCACCTGTGGGCGGCTGTTCTCTTCTCCGCGTTTATCGTCCGCTACGCCTGATGATCCTGCAGACAGGCCAGATACTTCTCTCCTGACCCCATCACTTTCTCTTTTGCCTGATGATGAATATCCTGACCTTCAAACGCGCCATAAAGCTGTCCGAAAGTCACACCGGAGAGCCGATGCATGATGTCACCCACGGTGGCGGATGACAGCGGCAGCATATTCGGGTAGCTCCACATAAAGGACACGCCATGCGCACCCGGCGTCACCTGAATAATATCACCCGCCAGAATCACGCCTTCGTCTTCGTCCCAGTGCAGCACGCTGCCACCGGGAAAATGGCCGCCCAGCCGTAACAGCGTCACACCGGGCATCAGCGTCAGCGACTCACCCTGCCAGAGCTGGATATGCGGACTCTCCCTCACAATCCATTGCCGATCGTATGCATGCAGATGAACAGGGGCGTTAAACGCCTCAGCCCACTCCTGCATGGTGGTGTAGTAGTGCGGATGTGAAATCGCGATAGCATCAATGCCACCCAGCGCGGCAATAAGCGTATAAGTGGCATCATCCAGGTTGGCAATGCAGTCCCATAGCACGTTGCCGTGCGGCGTACGCAGCAGAAAAGCGCGCTGGTTGATGGCAAACTCAGGTACGGTTTTAAGGCTTAATAGCGCATCGTTATGCGCCGTCCACTTATTAGCGTGGCTGGCGCGCAATTCATCAAACGCGATCCAGCGCTGACCCGCAGCCGGAACATACTGACGTTCATCCTCACAGATTTTACAGTGCTGATCGGGGGCTGCAGAGGGATAAGCGGTCCCACAGGCGGTACATAACATCGTCATCGTGATCTCCTTTGTTTCACTCAAGCTTATGCACACCTGTGAAAACCGCACTTTCCTGAGGCTATTTCTTCACGCGATTACGGCTGGCGACGCAGGGTAATCCGGGTCAGTTCCGAGGGACGGCCCAGCCTGACCGCCATGCCTGGCCAGAGTGCCGTGCCGTTATTCACATAGAGCTGCATTCCGTCGACCTGATAAAGCCCGGAGACAAACCCGGCATTGGGTTTAGCAAACAGCCGGTCCAGCCCGATAATCAGGCCGCCATGCGTATGGCCGGAGAGCTGCACATCTACCCCCTGCGCCGCGTTCTGGCGGGCATTTCGTGGCTGATGATCCAGCAGAATCACCGGCGCGCTTTCAGGTGCCTGTTCCAGTGCGCGGGCCAGATCCGGGCCGGTCGCGTTTCTTCCCGATGCGGAGGCGTCCGGCAGGCCAGCAATCACCAGCTTTGCGGCTCCGCGCTCGATAACGGTATGGCTGTTGAGCAGAGGCTGTAGGCCCAGTGAGGCCAGATGCGCCGTCCAGATCGCCTGATGGAAGAAATATTCGTGGTTGCCGGTGATGGCCCATACGCCGTCCGGGGCTGCCAGTTTGCGCAGCGGTGCAACGTCATGCCGTCGATGCTCCAGGCTGCCATCGATCACATCCCCCGTCACCACAATCAGATCGGCTTTAAGAGACATCGCCCGTTCAACCATCGCGGCAGTCCAGGCCGCATTAAACAATCGGGTGATGTGAAGGTCGGTCAGTTGCAGCAGCTGATAGCCATCGAACTCAGCCGGAAGGTTGGGCAATACCAGCGTCACCTCTTTGACTGGCGGCACCCGTATTGCCTGCTGTACGCCAAAGGCAGCCATCGCCATTGCCAGCACGACGGCCAGATAGCGAACACCGGGAACCAGCTCCAGCGGATGACGCAGCAACAGGGCGATCAGCATGACCGCATCCATCAGCATCTGAAGCAGTGCCAGCAGCAGCACAGTGCTGTACGCCCAGTTAAATAAGATGATGACGATGCGGGGCATTTCGGCGGAGAACATCCCGCCCGAGGTAAAGCGGCTTACCAGCAGATATTGTGAGGCCAGCAGCACCAGTGCGGAGAGCAGGATCTTGATGGCCAGAGGCATGGATAATGGAATAATGACGCGCGCAATAACATACCAGCTGGGTAAGCTGAAAATCAGGTGAAACATGGCATTTTTCCGGTAGGGCGCTGAATATCCGCGCAGGCAAAAAAGAGACAAGGGTTTATAGAGCCGTTTTCAGCATTGTAGTGTATACGATGCTGCCGTCAGGGTTACTTCACGCCAGGTGCTTTAACGGGGATAAAGCAGGAAGAAAGGATGAGCAAAAACATCTCTGCAGGGCGGAAAAACAAAAAAAGCGTGACCGGTGCACCGGCCACGCTGACAACATTCACATTCTGATACGTCCGATTAGCGTAGAACGCCTGAGGTCGTCTGCGTCTCGTCGGTGACGCGCGTCATGGCGATGGGAATGCTTTTATAGGCGGGAATGCCACTTTTGGTATCGTGGCTGTCGAGCGGCACCATCACATTCGCCTCGGGATAGTAAGCGCCGACTGAACCTGAGGCCATATCAATAATCACGATGGTCAGGTTTTTCATCTGGCGCGAGGTGGGATTGCCCTCCGGGTCCAGCGCCATCAGATCGACACGGTCACCGACCCGCAACTGGCGTTTTTCCGCCTCTTCAGCATTGATAAACAGCACGTCACGCCGGCCCGTTACACCACGATAGCGATCGTTCAGTCCATACAGCGTGGTGTTGTACTGGTCGTGACTGCGCAGGGTGGTGAGTACCAGATCATGGCATTTCAGCGAGCGGGGATCTTCATTGATGCCCTGCATCACCTTAAACTGCGCACGGCCAGATGGCGTAAGCCAGACGCGCTCTGATGCGGCATTATGAAGCCGGAATCCACCCGGATGCTTAATCCGCTCATTGAAGTTTTCAAACGCCGGGAACACCGCTTCAATGGCATCACGGATGCGGCTGTAATCGGCAGCCATGGCTGACCAGTCAACCACGCTGTCTGGCAGCGTTGCCTTAGCAAGGGAGGCCACCAGCGCCGGTTCAGATTTGAGATGAGGCGAAGCCGGTTCCAGCGAGCCACGTGAGGCATGCACCATCGACATTGAATCTTCAACAGTCACACTTTGAACGCCGGTAGCCTGAACATCGCTCTCAGTACGACCCAGCACGGGTAGCAGATAGTTGTGCTTACCGAGTAACAGGTGTGAGCGGTTGAGTTTGGTGGCCATATGTACCACCAGATCCAGTTTGCGCATCGCCGGGAACGTCACCTGTGGATCGGAGATCGCTTCTGCCAGATTGCCGCCCAGACAGAGCAGCGCTTTGGCTTTGCCGTCACGCATCGCCTTAATCGCCTCAACCGCGCCGTGACCATGCTTCTGCGGCGGCTGGAACCCAAACACTTTCTCTATGCCATCCAGCAGCGACTGCGGTGGGATCTCCGTGATGCCCACCGTGCGATCGCCCTGCACATTGGAGTGACCGCGTAACGGACAGATACCCGCGCCTGGCTTACCGATGTTGCCGCGCATCAGCAGCAGGTTGGCAATTTGCTGCACGTTCTGGGTGCCATACTGGTGCTGAGTAATCCCCATGCCGTAACAGATGATGGTGCGTTCAGCACTGGCGTAGAGCCGGGCGATATGCTGGATCTCTTCGCGCGCCATGCCAGAGACTTTCAGAATATGCGCCCAGTCGGTACTCTCCAGGTCGGCTTTCAGGGCGTCAAACCCTTCGGTGTGCTCAGTGATAAAGGCTTCATCAATGACGCCGGGTTCGCCTTTGCTCAGCGCCTCCTCGTGCATAGTGAGCAGGATCTTCATCACCCCTTTCAGCATCGCCGCGTCGCCGCCCACCCGCACTTTGTAGTAAGTCGATGCCAGCTCAGTGGAGCTCATTGATAACATCTCAATCGGGCTCTGCGGTGAAGTAAAACGCTCCAGTCCGCGTTCACGCAGCGGGTTGATCGCCACGATAGTCGCACCGCGTTTAGAAACTTCACGCAGCGTGCCCAGCATACGCGGATGGTTGGTGCCGGGATTATGGCCGATGCAGAGCACGAGGTCACAGTGATCAAAATCTTCCAGCTCTACCGTGCCTTTGCCGACGCCAATCGACTCCGGCAGCCCGACGCTGGTCGGTTCGTGGCACATGTTTGAGCAGTCAGGAAAGTTATTGGTGCCATATTCGCGGGCGAAGAGCTGCCACAGGAACGCCGCTTCATTTGAGGCGCGACCCGAAGTATAAAACTCAACGCTATCCGGATCGTCGTAGCTGCGCAGATGTTCCCCAATTTCCCGGAATGCCGTCTCCCATTCGATGGGCTGATAGGTATCAGTAGCGGCATCGTACTTCATCGGATGGGTCAGGCGACCTTCGCCCTCCAGATGCAGTGCGCTGCGATCCCACAGTTCAGTCACGGTATGGGCAGCAAAAAATTCCGGTGTGGTACGCTTGCTGGTGGCTTCCCACGAGACGGCTTTTGCGCCGTTTTCGCAGAACTCAAAGGATGAGGCATGTTGCGGGTCAGGCCAGGCACAACCCGGACAGTCAAAGCCCTGTGGCTGGTTGACTTTAAACAGGGCAATCACATCCTGCTTCACAGACATCTGGCCACGGATCGCATCCGCAACTGCCTTTAGTGCGCCCCAGCCACCAGCAGCACCACCATAAGGGGCGATGCCATTTGTGCGATTTTGCTCTTTCATAATGCTCCACAGTGTCTCTATTGTTATCCGATAAGCCTGGTACAGAAAAAGTCATCGCAGCGTGAATTCTGGCTATTATTCAGTGAAATTCTCTCTCAAAATGTTTCGGTGAGGGGGCGTTGTGAAGTTAAGCGATCAAATAAAGGATGGGCGGTTACTGGAAACAGACCTATAAACGAGGCGACTCTGCCTGGATTCTGAGCAATGGATAAAAAAATAGAGGCCTCTTTATCTTCGTCGGCAGAATGACAGGGTTAATCTATTGTTTTAATGTAAATAATGATGGGTTGGTGATCGGAGGAGGCGACATTTTACGTAATTGATTCCGGACTGATAACGTTATTTCAGGTGATATTTACGCCTGTGCGCTAACGCCGATAAGATAATACGGTTCATTTTACTTTTTACGCTGATAAACCCTCAGTCTGCATAAAACCTTCTTTTGAGGGACGGGATAACGCGTATTACAAGGATCATAAAATGCCTTTACCAGAACGAATGAGACCGGCAAAAGTCAGTAGCAAAAAGATCAGTGAACTGGCGAAAATGGCTGCAGAGATACTTTCACGCATTGATAATGGCTGATCAGTTTATGGACTCGAGCTGTTCCACAAAGTGTATTGTGATAACGCTGTTTGCAGACTAAGGAAGGTCCGTCCGATCCCCCCGTGTTGTCGGATGAGAAATCACAATAAATTCTACCGGTACATCACTGTTGTTTCTGGCCTGGTGCCTGGCGAGTGGCGGAATTTCGATTCCCTGTTGCGCACTGATCTCATGCAGGTGTCCGTCCAGCTCCATAGTCAGTACGCCCAGAATAACAAAGAAAAACTGCCTGGATACAGCATGATAGTGTTTTTTCTCACTGGTGCCGGGCGGCATTTTTTCATGAATGACCAGCATATCCTTGCGGTTCATCAGGTACCAGCCATCGCACCCGTCACCCCAGACATAGTGTTCTGCATTCTCTTTTGAAATCATTCACCTGCTCCGCAATTATCATGAAAAGGTTTTACGCTCTGGCTCACTATACAAGGCCAGGTTGTTGATTCTCAATTTTTTCAGTTGCAGCGATCACTGACCCGGATTGCTGAATGTGCTGAAACCTTATTTAATCATGACCAGTCAATGGTATGTGTATGAATGACTATCATCCCAACAACCTGCAAGAGAGGATGCGATATGCAATGGTGTAATCAGGAGAGGTTTGACATTCGCCTTGAGTGGGGACCGACGGCCATCAGTTACGCGGCCAGGGACGTGCAGTGCATCGTGATCGTCGATGTGATGTCCTTCTCCACCTGTGTCAGCCTGGCGGTCGACAAGGGTGCGCAGGTTTATCCTTATCCGTGGAAAGATGCCTCTGCCCTTGAATATGCAAACAGCATCGGGGCACAGGCCGCCAGCTTCGGGAGAATATCTGACGCAGCCGGTTTTAGTCTCTCACCTGCATCGATTCAGAAAATAACAGAGGGCGAGAAGCTGGTGCTGCCGTCTCCCAATGGTTCAGCGATCTCATTCCTTGCCCGTGACAGGGATGCGGGCGTAACCGTATTCAGCGGTTGCTTCAGGAACCTTACGCAGACTGCAATGGCCTGCAGGGACTTTGAACGCATTCTGGTCATTCCCTGTGGAGAAAGATGGCCCGATGGCACGCTTCGCCCGGCTATCGAAGACTATACTGCCGCCGGTGGGATTATTGCAGCAATCGGGCGTGATCGCTGTTCTCCGGAAGCAAAAGGTGCGGTTGCCGCCTGGCAACAGCTTAATCTGATGTCTCTTCGCGAATGCTCTTCAGCCCTTGAACTTCAGCAGCGCGGATTTCCTGATGATGTCGATCTCTGCCTGGATCTGGATGGTGCGAAGCGGGTCTGCCAGCTACAGGGAGATTTTTATGCTTCGGTTTCGGGACGGGGCTGAGCCTGTCAGGGTGGGTTGAATATCCTGACAGGCCCAGCGTTCAGGGATTACTTCTTCTTGTTCAGCATCGACTTCAGGTCAGCAAACGGGTTGTAAGTGGCTTCACCAACATCTTTTTGTGCATCCTCCCCTGCCACCACGCGGGTGCCATACTGGTCAGCCTCAGTGTACTTTGAGTGCTCGTGGTCATGACAAAAGAGGCACAACAACTCCCAGTTACTGCCATCTTCCGGATTATTGGTGTGGTCGTGATCGATATGGTGAACCGTCAGTTCGCGCAGGTTTGAATAAACAAATTCGCGTGAGCAGCGTCCACACACCCATGGATAAATTTTAAGTGCTTTCTCACGGTAGCCGCTTTCCAGCCGCGTGTAGTTTTTAGGGATCAGAGCCATTGCCGGGAATACCTGTTATGCAGAGAAAATGTCACGAGAGTGCAGCCAATATATCCCACAATGGAACCGAAGGAGAAATCATCGTGTTCCGCCTGAAAGGGAGTTACATCATCCGGTATGACTGTGCCATCCGGCTAACGGGGCAGTTTTTTTAATCTTTACGCGCTTAACCTCTTCCGACAGCCTGATAATCATCCCTTTGCATGCGTCTTGCTTTCATCTCAGCCAGCGCTAACCTGGCTTGTCAGCAGCTAAGGGGCAGAATATCGCTGCATTCAGCCTGGTGTAAGAAAAGGTAATGTCAGGATGTTTATCCGAACGGTACAACCTATAATCAACGCAGTTTGTTGGCCCGCAGGAATGCAGGTCTTGCACCCGCCCAAAGGAAGAGATCCCGCTGATGTTTTCTCGTTTTTTTATTTATCGTCCCGTCTTTGCATGGGTTGTTGCCATTTTAATAATGCTGCTTGGCGCGCTCTCCATCACCCTGTTACCGGTGGAACAATATCCCGATGTTGCACCGCCCTCAGTGAATATCAGCGCAACTTACACCGGTGCGTCAGCGGAAACGCTGGAGAATAGCGTCACGCAGGTGATCGAACAGCAGCTGACCGGGCTGGATAACCTGCTCTATTTTACCTCCAGCAGCAGCTCGCAGGGGAACGTTTCAGTGACTGTCACTTTCAGCCAGGGCACTGATCCAGACACCGCTCAGGTGCAGGTGCAGAACAAGGTGCAACAGGCGCTCTCCCGTCTGCCCAGTGAAGTGCAGCAGCTTGGCGTCACCGTGACCAAATCCCAGTCGAACTTTCTGCTGGTGATGGGGCTATATGACACCACGGGCAAAAGCAACAGCACGGATATCGGTGACTGGCTGGTGAGTAATATGCAGGAGCCGCTGGCGAGGACCGAAGGTGTCGGTGACATCCAGGTGTTTGGCGGTCAGTACGCAATGCGTATCTGGCTCGATCCCTTCAAACTAAACGCTTTTGCCTTGCAGCCCTCTGACGTGTCGGCGGCAATACGCTCGCAAAACATTCAGGTCTCAGCGGGTAAAATCGGTGGCCTTCCATCGCCCGATAATCAGCAACTTACTGCCACCGTCAGAGCGCAGTCGCGACTGCAGACGCCAGAGCAGTTCCGCAACATCATTGTCAAAAGTGACAAAAGCGGCGCCATCGTGCGGGTGGGAGATGTTGCGCGAGTGGAGCTGGGGGGCGAATCCTATGACATGACCACGCGGCTTAACGGGCATCCTGCAGCCGGTGTTGGGGTGATGCTGGCGCCGGGCGCGAACGCGCTGGCCACCGCGACGCTGGTGAAAAACAAAGTTGAAGAGTATCGCCACTCGATGCCGCAGGGCTACGAAGTGGCGTATGCGCTCGACAGCACCGACTTCATCAAAATCTCGGTTGAGGATGTGGTGATCACCCTGATCGAAGCGATCGCGCTGGTGGTGGTGGTGATGTACCTGTTCCTGCAGAATATCCGGGCGACGCTCATCCCGGCGCTGGCGGTGCCGGTCGTGCTGCTCGGCACCTTTGGTGTACTGGCGCTGTGCGGCTATACCATCAACACCCTGACCTTGTTTGCCATGGTGCTGGCTATCGGGCTGCTGGTGGATGATGCGATTGTGGTCGTTGAGAACGTCGAACGCATCATGCATGACGAAGGTTTGCCAGCGCGTGAGGCAACCGAAAAGTCGATGAAAGAGATCTCCGGTGCGCTGGTGGCTATTGCGCTGGTACTCTCGGCAGTCTTTCTGCCGATGGCGTTTTTTGCCGGATCGACCGGCGTGATTTACCGGCAGTTCTCCATCACAATCATTGCCGCTATGACCTTTTCCGTGGTGGTGGCGCTCACTCTGACACCCGCGCTGTGTGGCATGCTGCTGCGGCCGACAACACCGCATCGCAAAGGCTTCTTTGGCGGTTTTAACCGCTTTTATGCCGCCACCGAGCGCCAGTATCGTCACAAAGTCGTGAGCACCTTGCGTCGCCCGCTGATCATGGTGTCGCTTTATGCGGCAATGTGTGTGGTGTTGTTTATCATGTTCACCCGTCTGCCGGGCAGCTTCCTGCCGACCGAAGATCAGGGCAGCATTATGCTTCAGGCAACATTACCTGCGGGCGCTACGGCCAGCCGCACAGAGGCCGTCAATCAGCAGATTGTTGACTGGTTCCTGACTGAAGAGAAACAGAATATTGATGTGGTCTTCACCATCAAT
The DNA here is from genome assembly GCF_051136265.1 of Candidatus Pantoea rara. Taxonomy (NCBI): domain Bacteria; kingdom Pseudomonadati; phylum Pseudomonadota; class Gammaproteobacteria; order Enterobacterales; family Erwiniaceae; genus Pantoea; species Candidatus Pantoea rara. The sequence continues at coordinate 33,815 of NZ_CP194944.1, forward strand.
GGCTTTAACTTCAGTGGTGCTGCGCAGAATGCCGGTATGGCGTTTATCAAACTTAAAAACTGGGATCAACGTCCAGGCAGTGAAAACTCTGCCGAGGCGATTGCCGGGCGCGCCACCTATGCGCTGGCGTCGATTCGGGATGCGCAGATCTTTGCACTGACACCGCCATCGGTGCCAGGTCTGGGACAGAACAACGGCTTCACTTACGAGCTGCTGGCCAGCGGCGGCACCACGCGTGAGCAACTGGGTAACCTGCGCGATCAACTGTTACAGCGCGCAGCACAAAGCCCGGAGCTGATCGGCGTGCGGGCGAATATCCTGCCGCAGACCCCGCAGTTGCAGGTTGACATTGATACCAGCAAAGCGGTGGCGCTGGGACTGCAACTGGATGACGTGACCGATACGCTGACCAGCGCCTGGGGCGGCGCCTACATCAATGACTTTATTGATCGGGGTCGTGTGAAGCGGGTTTATGTGCAGGGTGACGGTCAGTATCGCTCAGCACCGTCGGATCTGGATAAGTGGTATATCCGTAACAGTGAGGGCACCATGACGCCGTTCTCGGCGTTTGCCTCAACCCGCTGGACCATGGGGCCGGAAAGCCTGAATCGCTACAACGGCTCAGCCTCCTACGAAATTCAGGGCCAGAACGCCGAAGGATTCAGTTCTGGCGATGCCATGAACACCATTGAGCGGCTGGCCAATGAACTCCCGGCAGGGACAACAGGCGCGTGGAGCGGGCTTTCACTGCAGGAGAAGCAGGCAGGCGGACAGTCCACTACGCTCTATGCGATCTCGATTCTGGTCGTTTTTCTCTGTCTGGCTGCGCTGTATGAAAGCTGGTCAGTGCCGTTTTCTGTGCTGCTGGCGGTGCCGCTCGGCGTCCTGGGTACCGTGCTGGCGGTGGCGTTACGCGGATTGAGTAATGATATCTACTTCCAGGTGGCGTTGCTGACCACGGTCGGGCTGACCTCCAAGAACGCGATACTGATTATCGAATTCGCCGAGGATGCAGTACGTCAGGGCAGTTCACTGAGTGCGGCTGCGTTGCAGGCGGCGCGAACCCGTTTGCGGCCGATCATGATGACGTCACTGGCCTTTATTGCGGGTGTCATCCCACTGGCGGTGGCGACCGGGGCCGGCGCGAACAGCCGCATCGCTATTGGTACCGGCATCATCGGCGGCACGCTGGCAGGCACGGTCCTGGCATTGTTCTTTGTTCCGCTGTTCTTTGTGCTGGTGAAGCACTATCTGACACGCCATCGCAAAGGCCAATAACGCAGACAGCCCGCCTGCAGTTTCCTGCGGGCGGGCTGGAATCGATAATCAGCAGAAGATTAGAGATTCTGTTTAAAGAAGGCTGTCAGTTTCGCGAACGGGATCAGATCAGTGCGATCATAAAGGTCGACATGACCTGCATCAGGCACGATATACAGTTCTTTGGGCTGAGCCGCGCGCTGGAAGGCATCTTCACTGAACTCGCGTGAGTGCGCTTTATCACCGGTGATGAAGAGCATCGGGCGCGGAGAAATGGTCTCAATATCATTGAACGGATAGAAGTTCATGAACTTCACGTTGCTGGTGAGCGTCGGATGCGTGGTGAGTGCAGCTGATGAGCTTTTCGGAGTGAACTCACCGCGAGGTGTCCGGTAAAAATCGTAAAACTCCTTAGCCACTGGCGGTGAATCAGCATCAATTTTATGTGGCGTACCGCCGGTGTAGGCGGTTTTACCGCCGGTGAATTCTGCATAACGTTGCTGTGCCGCTGCTTCAATGATCTGCCTGCGCTGCGCCAGCGTCTGGCTTTTATTCAGCGCATTACGGTTGGCCGATCCCATGTCATACATACTGACGGTCGCAATGGCCTTCATTCGGGAATCAATCTTTGCCGCACTGATGACGAAACTGCCACTGCCACAGATGCCCAGCACACCAATCCGATTGCGGTCGACAAATTCGCGGGTCCCCAGGTAATCCACTGCGGCGCTGAAGTCTTCGGCATAGATATCCGGAGAAACCGCGTTGCGCGGCTGGCCTTCGCTTTCGCCCCAGAATGAGAGATCGATTGCCAGGGTAACAAAGCCCTGCTCAGCCATTTTTTGCGCATAAAGACTGGCGCTTTGCTCTTTGACTGCGCCCATCGGATGACCCACGACAATCGCCGGAAGACGCGCCGTCTTACTCGCCTCTTTGGGTCTGAACAGGGTGCCGGTGACCCCCATCTGATACTGGTTTTTAAACGTCACTTTTTCGCGGGTGACTTTATCGCTTTGATAAAAATTATCGGCTCCGCGCGACATATCGGCCGCGCTGGCTGCAAATGAACTGATCAACAGTCCAAACATCAGGGTTAATGCTCTCATGAAGTGATCCTTATCGGGATTGACGAAGGGTGGGCATTGAATTGCCCTGTTAAACAACGAGCCTGTTATCAGGCTGCGCCTTCCCTGCGGGCGGTGAGCCTCACAAGGAAGGCAGCAACGACGAGTAACGTGGCGCTGATAGCAAACGTGGTCTGCCAGCCTGCATGGTCAAAGGCCAGACCGCCCAGCGTCGATCCCAGCGCAATCGACAGCTGGACGATGGCAACCATTAATCCGCCACCCGCCTCCGCATTATCCGGGAAAGTTCTGGCGATCCAGGCCCACCATCCGGTGGGTGCGGCAGTGGCCACCAGCCCCCAGATGCCCAGTAACGGTGCCACCAGCCACAGCTGATGACCGAACACCATGAGCAGCACTGCAACCACCGCCATGATCAGCGGGATAATCATCAGGGTCAGATAGAATCCCCGCTGCAGAACAACACCGATAATCAGCGTTCCGATAAAGCCCGCGACGCCAATAGTCAGCAGCACCAGCGACAGCGCAGAGACGTCTACCTGCGTCACGGTTTCCAGAAACGGGCGGAGATAGGTAAACAGGGTGAACTGCCCCATAAAGAGCAGGCCGCAGGCGGTCAGGCCCACCGTCACCAGCGGCGAACGCAGCAGCTGGAGGATCGTTCCGCTGCGTTGCCGCGCCTTATTCACCGGCATCGACGGCAGCGTGAACCCTTGCCAGAGCAGGGCGATCAACGCCACCGGCACCAGGCTGAAAAAAGCCCCGCGCCAGCCGATGACAGAACCGAGATAACTGCCCAACGGTGCCGCGATAACGGTCGCCAGCGCATTGCCGGCGTTGAAAATAGCCAGCGCGCGCGGCACCTTATCGGTGGGAACCAGACGGATAGCTACCGCGGCAGACATCGACCAGAACCCGCCAATCACCACGCCAATTAATGCCCGACCCGTCATGTAAGCCAAATAGCTCGACGCCATTGCCACCATCAATCCGGACAGCGCCATCAGCAGCGTTAGCGTCAGCAACAGAATTTTGCGATCGAGATTTCCCGCGATGCGCGTTATCGAGAGGCTAGTGATTACTGCGAGCGCGCCAGAGATGGCGATACCCTGTCCGGCCAGACCTTCGCTGACCGCCAGATCACGTGATAACGGGGATAACAGGCTGACCGGCATAAATTCAGAGGCGATTAGCGCGAATACGCAAAGCGTCATGGCCCAGACGCCACCCCAGTGGGCGGCTTTGTGCTGGGGTGAAGAGTGAGTTGTTTCGGTGGAAGCCATGTTCTGTCCTGTTTCATTTTTTGAAGTGCTGATGAACTCAGGAAATTCTACTGTTTCGCTTTATATTGACTAGCTAATGAATCCTTAATGGGGTTATAACCGGTGCTTATTAGTCTATTGGCGGGAGTGCAGCATGAAACGCAATATGAATGACCTTCAGGCTTTTATTACCGTCGCGCGTGAAGGCAGTTTCACCCGCGCGGCAGCGCTACTGGGCGTGACGCAGCCCGCGCTAAGTCAGACCATTACTGCACTGGAAAACCGGATGGAGATTCGGCTACTGACCCGCACGACGCGTAACGTCTCGCCGACGGCGGCGGGTGAGCGATTGATAGAGGCGATAGGCAATCGATTCGATGAAATAGAAGCGGAACTGGATATGCTGACTGCAATGCGGGACAAGCCCGCCGGCACAGTACGCATTACCTGTGGCCCGCATATTCTGAGTTCACTCCTGATACCCAAACTGACGCCACTGCTGGCGGCTTATCCCGATATCCGGCTCGAATTCGATGCAAATCATGGCTTACGTAACATCGTGGCCGATCGATTCGATGCGGGGGTCAGGATGGGAGACACCATTGATAAAGATATGGTGGCGATGCCAATAACTCCGCCGCTGCGAATGGCGGCGGTGGCTTCTCCTGACTACTTTCGGCGTCACACTGCGCCACAGGTTCCACAGGATCTCCTGCAGCACAATTGCATCAATATGCGACAGGCGACCGCAGGTGGATTGTATGTCTGGGATTTTGACGGAGAAGAGGGGCCATTAAATGTGAGGGTGGATGGTCAGCTGACGTTCAATACTTCAGCACACATCGCAGAAGCGGCGATTGCCGGCCTGGGGATCGCTTTTTTGCCTGAACAGGAAGTTGCAGAAGGGCTGGAGCATGGCACGCTGATCCGGGTGCTGGAGCGCTGGTGTGAGCCATTCCCCGGTTACTATCTCTATTATCCCAGCCGCAAGCAGCATTCACCGGCTTTTAACCTGGTCAGAGAGGCGTTAAGGCTAAAAGAGGGGGAATGATGAACCTATTCTGAGTGTTGACGGAAGAGATGCCATTCCATGGCGTAATACGTCCTAAAGCGCTTTATTCAGAATTACTTAGAAGGACGTCGACTAATCTTGCCGCCTTTCCGACCGGCTTCCCTGGCCTTTTCAGGATCGTTTCTGAAGTTGCCCCCACTGACCTTGCCTCCTGCACTGCCAGCTTCACTCGCTCGTTCTGGATCGTTGGCAAAATTACCGGCACCACCTCTGTATTTCTGTTGTGTCATAGGAAGACCTCATATCAATGTTCCATTAGATAGAAAGGACTAGCTAGTCACACCAGGAAGCATAGTCGTCCGCTTCGTTTATGCAAATGCACAGCCTGAAGTGGTTGATAAGCATGGCGTTAATGTTGAGCAGAGATTTAGCGTCGGCAGGGCAATCGGAGATGAACTACGCTTAAAGGCCTGACGAAAAGGAGAATGTTATGAGTAACGCGACCTTGATCGACACCCTTGAGCTGGGTTCTGATGAGCATAAGCAAAAATATGAAATTTACGGCGATGATGCACAGACGCCCACTTATGCAGTGATCTTAAGGCAGCAGGGCGATAGCTGGCAGCCGCTGGATGAAAAACTCACCTTTGCCGCGCAGGATGAACAGCAGGAAGCGACGGGCTCGATGGGCTATGGTTCCGGCGATACGCTGCCAGATTTACGTGATCTTCCTGCCGAAGCTCGTGAACGCTGCGAGCATCACTGGCAGCAGCAAAGTGGCAGGTAAACAGGAACAGCGCCGCTTTGTTTTGTAACTGTGAAGTCGCCTGTTTAAGAGAGACGCCTGGACGCAGCAGAATAAACCTCTGAGCGCTCTCTTTTCCCGACAGCAACGACAAACACGACCACCCGGTCATCAATTACCTGGTATACAAGTCGATAACCGGATGACCTGAGTTTGATCTTATAGCAGTCAGGCATCCCGCTGAGTTTATTCGCCTCAATTCTCGGTGACTCAAGACACTCAGCCAGCTTCTTTTTAAGCTGTTCACGTACTGTTGGCCCCAGCTTGCGCCACTCTTTCAGTGCCCGTTGATCGAACTCCAGTTGCCAGGTCATTAAAGGTCATCCAGTGTGACCCGGACAGGCTCAGGGTTTCGCAGCCGTTCTTTCACTATCTCTACTAACGCCGCATCTTCGTCACTGAGTAATGTTTGCTTAAAGGGAAGACGTTCATTATCTGCAATATATTCAAGCATCAGGCGCAGCGCATCAGAAGGCGTTACACCCATTTTTTCGAGCGCAGCATAAGATCGTGTCTTCAGGTCATCATCAATTCGAATGTTAATTGTGCCCATAATGAGTTCCTTTGTAATTACATTTGACATTACAATTATCGCACTGATGAGTCTGTATCGCAAACAGTAAACATTAGTCTCCCGCACAGCTTTACATCTGCCCGTCAGATTCCACTTCCGTATTATTTTATGCTACGTAAATGTAACAAACTCATTCATCAAACCAACTGCAGCAATCGCTAAAGGTTTTCACGCTACTGGCGATAACTCAATGACGTTGAGCGCGCTAATCAATGATGAAACCGACACTCAGCGACGAGTTCTGAACGCGAACGGACCTGCTTTAGCCCTCCTTTTATACACATCAGCAAGCGTGAGCTTAAGCGCAACTTACTCTAATAAAAGCGAAAATAATATGTCGATCATTAAGACGATCAAAAGTCGCCTGCCTGTTGCCCGTCTCAGGCGTAGCAGCCAGCCAGCGAATGGCACCTGGGATTGTCGTGCGTTGCCGGAATCACTCTCTGCCATCGGGTTAAACTCGCGCGCGGGCGGGATTCTGATGACTTTTGTTCCGCCTGAAGCCGATTTTCAGCGCGTCAGTCAGGCCTGGCAACGCTTTAACTCAGCCGATTTGACCGTGCTGACACTCTCTTCCAACGGTGCACTGAGCAGCAGCCGATCGCAAAGTACTTACTGTGATGGCAATGGCCCGGAGGGAAGTTATCTCTGGCTGCCGGACACCCTGATCGCCAGCCATGAGACGCACATTGTCGATCTGCACGTCGCCGACACGCAGACGGCCAGCCAGCGCATTACCGCCATCCAGCAGGAGCTGGCGCGGCTGCAGGTGCGGATGCCGCTCTCAGCCGATCGTACTTTCGCCATGATTTACTGTGATGGACTCTCGGCGTCTGAAGGCTTTCTGATGCAGGCCTGGTACAACTGCGGGCGTTTTCCCTGTCTGGCGATTGGCGGATCAGCTGGCGGGAAAATCACTTTCGATGGCACCTGGATTGGTACCGGTGGCAAGGTGCTGCAGGGCAAGGCGGTGATCGTGTTCTGTCAGATGGCGCCGGGAAAATCCTTTGCTCCGTTTAAAAGCCAGAACTTTACCCCACGCGATCAGAGCTGGTTAATTGCGGAAGCCGATCCGGTTGCACGCACCGTTACCTCTGTATTTAACCGCCAGGGTCAGCAGCAGCCGTTTGTCGCCTCGCTGTGTGAATACCTTAACTGCACCGACGCGCAGCTGACCGAACGGTTAAAAGGGTTAACCTTCGGCGTTAAAGTCGGCGGGGAGTACTTCATTCGCTCGATCGCTAAAATTGAATCGGGTGGCGTGCAGTTTTTTTGTGACCTTGAGTTTGGCGATCGGCTGTTCCTGATGGAGGAGAAGGATTTCAAACAGGCAACACAGCAGGAGTGGCAGGCATTTACTGCTCAGCACGGTAAACCGGCTGCCATTCTGATGAACGACTGTATCCTGCGTCGTGTTGGTAATGTCGATAAGCTGCACAATGCTCACTTCTTTAAAGGCATCGCTGCTGCCGGTTTTTCCAGCTTTGGTGAGATCCTGGGCGTGCCAATCAATCAGACGCTTTCGGCCCTGGTGTTCTTCAATCATGACGTCAAAGCGATGACCCAGTTCCCGGTGGAGTATGCCGGTTACGCAGCACATTACGCGCAGCGCGCGCTGCGCCGCTGGGAGGCGCTGAACAGCATTCAGACGCGGGTGCTGGATCGGGTTATCAACTATCAGCAGGCGCTGACGCCATTGATGGAAGCGCTGCCGGTGCTGGAAAACGCGACCCAGAGCCAGGGCGAAACGCTGAGCCTGGCAGAAAGTAGTATCCGTAGCATCAGCAACATCGCTACTGAGAGTCAGCAGGCGCAGGGGCGACTGGATGACGGGCTGGACGATCTGGAAAAAATCTCCAACGGCATTAATGAGATTACACATGGCATCAGCAATATTGCTTTCCAGACCAACATTCTGGCGCTGAACGCCGCAGTAGAAGCGGCACGCGCAGGCGAAGCTGGCCGAGGCTTTGCTGTGGTTGCGGGCGAAGTTCGTCGTCTGGCACACTCATCGAAAGAACAGGCTGAAGCCACGGCCAGTAACATTGGTGAGGCAGTCAGCACCATCTCACGTATCAGGCTGGTGGCCGGCGACTCTGCACAGACCGCCGCGCAGATGGCGGAACGCAGTATCAGTGCTGCCGATACGCTGGCGGCCATGAATCAGCAGACCCAACATGAGCGCGCCGACATAGCGAAGCATCTCGGCAGCCTGCGCGAACTGACGCAGGGAATGGACGCTATGCAGGAAGCCGTCGCGCAGCTCAAGGTGTTACAAACTCTTTCAGGCGCGCAGGTTAAAGGCTGAATTATCTGAATAAAAGACAATAAAGTGCGGTGTAAGCGCAACGGCCAGGCAAGGCTGGCTTTCAGTTGTTACACTTGTCCGTGATTAATCACGCAGAGGTATGAATGAAAATTAAAAGTTATGCAGCCATGCAGGCTGGCCAGGCCCTTGAACTCTATGAGTACGATGCCGCCGAACTGGCAGCCGAAGAAGTCGAAGTCCAGGTAGAATACTGTGGCGTCTGTCACTCCGACCTGTCGATGATCGATAACGAGTGGGGCATCTCTCAGTTCCCGGTGATTGCAGGACATGAAGTTATTGGCCGGGTTTCTGCCCTGGGCGAAGCGGCTAAGAACAAAGGTCTCTCAATCGGCCAGCGTGTAGGAATTGGCTGGACAGCAAAAAGCTGTCAGCACTGCGACGCCTGCATCAATGGCGAGCAGGTTAACTGCCAGCAGGGCAGCATCCCGACCATCATGAACAAAGGTGGTTTTGCCGAGAAGCTGCGCGCCGACTGGCAATGGGTTATCCCGCTGCCGGAAAAACTGGATGTGGCGAGCGCCGGTCCGCTGCTGTGTGGTGGTATCACCGTATTTAAACCGCTTCTGATGAGCAACATCACGGCCACCAGCCGTGTAGGTGTGATTGGTATCGGTGGTCTGGGTCATATCGCCATCAAAATCCTGCACGCGATGGGTGCTGAAGTCGTGGCATTCAGTTCAACGCCGGGTAAGAAGCAGTCAATCCTGGATATGGGCGCAGATGAAGTGGTTAACAGCCGCGATCCTGAAGCTCTGAAGAAGCAGGCAGGGCGTTTTGACCTGATCCTGAGCACTGTGGCGGTCGATCTGGACTGGAAACCTTATTTCGCAGCGCTGGCACCTCAGGGTAAATTCCACACCGTGGGCGCCGTGATGAAGCCGATTGAAGTCAGTGCTTTTGACCTGATCCTGGGCGACAAAGCGGTAACCGGTTCATCAACCGGCTCACCAGGCCAGCTGCGCTCGCTGCTGCGTCTCGCTTCCCGTGCGGATATTGCCCCACAGGTTGAGTTCTTCCCGATGTCGGACATCAATAAAGCGCTGGATCATGTCCGCGCCGGTAAAGCCAATTACCGTGTAGTACTGAAAGCCGATTTCTGATGCGAATCTGAAATGACATGCCGCAGCCTGCTGCGGCATTTTTTATTTTTTCACCAGTCCATTCGCCAGGCCCGCAGTGATCACCTCATCGGCTGTCACGTTGATCCATTTTTCGGCTGAACATTCTGCGTTATCACGCAGCCAGACGGCAACCATCTGGTAGCCCAGCGTATACCCATACCATCGGCGATAGTCACCCGTGCCGTAGAACCAGGCGGAATGATCGTAGTGAGGGCTTTGCAATGTCGTGAGCGCCACGGGATTAGCCAGCAATTCGTTCAGCGCAATGGCTCGTTCCCAGGGCTCTGCTGCAGTGTTAAGCAGCCAGCTAACAAACTGACCAGCCAGACCTTCACTGACCATCGCTTCACCCAGCGTCCATCCATATCCTGGTCCGCGCATCCGCAGGCAGTGATGCACTTCATGCAGGATCTGCCGCACCAGCGTACCGTTTTCCAGCATCTGAATCAGATTCGGATTTTCCGGATCAAGGTTCAGACAAAACAGTGTGCGATTGTAAGCCCTGCCTGAAAAACCGAATTCAGGTATCGCTGCCTCAGGCATGCATTGAATCAACATATCCAGACGAGGGACCCGCATCGTGGATGAAAGCTGCTCGCAGGCAATTCTGGCGGCCCGGACTATTGCCGGTTTGTAGTGCTCAATATCACCAGATGCCTCCAGCCAGTGCATTTTCCATAGGTCGTTCACAGACTTTCCTCTCAGGGATTGATAATCAGAACGCAGGTCCGTGACCCGCCTGGGACACTTGCACTTTACCCGGCAATGTTTTCAAAAAACAACGGCGCAACGCGTTATATTCTGTCGGCAGAGATGAGGCGTGTTGTTAAAACAATGGTAAAGACTGCCCTGTCTTAGCATCGTGGCGACGTCTGTACCATGGCACAAAGAAATATCACAGTTTGGCCCAATTTCATCGAATACTGACCTCCGGGCCTGTCACGTGCGGGCAGCAGACTACCGTAAAGTGAACGCATAGTAGCCAGTGAATCTGGCTGATGTTAATGAGACTTTTCACGGAGCTAAAATGACGCTGACCCAGATTCGAAATGCCACACTGGTACTGACCTATGCAGGCAAAAAATTCCTGATCGATCCTATGCTGGCCGAAAAAGAGGCCTGGCCAGGCTTTGCCGGTAATGCGCGTCCCCATCTGCGGAATCCAATGGTTGAGCTGCCTGTTCCGGTTGCTTCACTACTGGCAGTTGATGCAGTGATTGTCACCCATACGCACATGGATCACTGGGATGAGGCAGCGCAGCAGTTAGTGCCGAAGACAATGATGATCTATAGCCAGCATGAAGCTGATGCCGCGCTGATTCGTTCGCAGGGGTTTGAAAACGTTAGCGTGCTGCAGGATAAAAATCAGTTTATTGACGGCCTGATAATCTATAAAACCGACGGGCAGCACGGCAGCAATGCGTTGTATGCCGACAGGATTATGGGCGATTTTCTTGGCGATGCCTGTGGTCTGGTCTTTACACATCCATCAGAAAAAACACTCTATATTGCTGGCGATACGGTTTGGGTTAAGCCCTATGTCAGAACGCTGCAACGTTTTCAGCCGCAGGTCGTGGTAATGAACACCGGCAATGCGACCAACGATCTTTATGGCCCGATTATCATGGGAAAAGAAGATACGTTGCAGACGTTAAAAATCCTGCCGGAAGCGACGCTGGTTTCCTCACACATGGAGGCGATCAACCACTGTTTACTGACGCGTGCTGAGCTGCGCGCTTATACCCTGGAACAGGGCATTGCTGAGCAGGTGCTGATCCCGGAAGATGGTGAAACAATGACGTTCTGAGCCGTATGACATTAAACCGGCCCATTTGCGCGAAAGATTCTCAATCATACGTTTTCACATAACAAGGAGGGGAGATGGCTGCTCTGAGAGTCGCAGTGCTGGCAACGGCCGGTTTCAGTCCGTTTCACTTTTCCGTTCCCTGCATTTTGTTCGGCTCGGCACTGCCACAGCAGGATCTGTTTCATGTTGATGTCTGCGCAGAAAAACCAGGCCCGGTGATCTCAGATATGGGGTTGTCAATCATGGTTGAGCAGGGTCCTGAACCGCTTGATAAGGCGGACATCCTTATTGTTCCTTACTGGCACAATCCGGCTGAAAAACCGGCGCAGGCGCTGCTTGATAAACTGGTGGCGGCGTGGCAGCGCGGCGCGGAAGTGGTTGGACTTTGTCTGGGCACTTACGTACTGGCTTATGCCGGTCTTCTTGATCAGCACCGGGCGGCTACCCACTGGGAATTTGAGCGCGACTTCAGCGAGCGGTTTCCGCAGGTTCACCTCGACAGTAATGCCCTTTATACCCGTGATGAACGTCTGATTACCTCTGCGGGCACTGCGGCGGGCATCGACTGCTGTCTGGATATCATCCGTCAGCACTATGGCAGCGCCATTGCTAATCGGGTTGCCAGACGCATGGTCGTGCCGCCGTATCGTGAAGGCGGTCAGGCGCAGTTCATTGAGCGGCCGGTTCCGGAAACGACGCGTGATGGAAAGATCAACGCACTGCTGTCGTCACTGCGGGAAAATCTGCATCAGCCGCAGGATCTGAACACACTCGCGCGCACGCTCAGTATGAGCCGGCGCACGCTGACGCGTCATTTTCACAAGGCGACGGGGATGTCACTGGGCGAGTGGCTGACGGCCGAGCGTCTGCTACGTAGCCAGGTTTTACTGGAAACAACCGGTATCAGTATTGAAGGGGTAGCAGAAAAGGCGGGCTTTGATTCCCCCGTGTCTTTTCGTCAGCGTTTTAAATCCCGGTTTGGCGTTTCTCCCAGTGAGTGGCGCCGGACATTTCGTGGTCCACAGTCGATGATGAGTGATGAGAAAGCAGGATAAGAGTCAGGCCCGGATGAATATCTGCGCCCAGGGGTTTTTCATGCCGGAATATTGCCGCGCAGTGGCGGTCAGCATTCCGGCAGACATGTATTGCGATTAAATCAGAAAGTCATCCAGTGACTGGCCGTTTTCGATCGCTGTTTTAATTGCGGAGGGAGTACGGCCCTGACCGGTCCAGTAACGAACCTGACCATTTTCATCGCTGTAACGGTATTTCGCCGGACGCTTCGCGCGTTTCTTTGTGCCGGTTGTTGAAGCAGATGCGCTATTTACCAGCTCCGCCGGGTTAATACCCTCTTCCAGTAACAGCTCCTGGTAAAACGCCAGTTTTTCCGCTTTTTCGCGGGCTTCTGCTTCCCGCGCGCTTTCCTCTTCACGGCGTTCATTTACAACGGTTTCTAATTTCTGGCGTAACTCTTCCAGCAGATCCAAATCCATGTTTCGTGCCTCGGCACGAATAGTGCGGATATTATTCAGGCTGCTCAGGTTTTTACTCATAAAATCCCTCAAATACTCAACTTAATCAATCAAGTGCAAATTATTCAGGCAGCAAGGGTAACATTTACTCCCCCGATATTTGAAGTCTTAATGAAGCTTAATTCGCTATTTATGCTGCCTTTATGGTGCTGATTGAGCCAGATAAGCGGGAAATTTAAGCGGAATCTGCTGGGAAATGCGAATTGTCATTATCGAACCGAATTGAGGGATTTACATTTTGGCTTTTGGTTAACTGTGATTAAATCAGTTATCGGGGTTTATTAAGGGCTGGCATGACGTTTCGCCGCAAAAATGATGAGCCAGCGGCAAAAATTTCGCCGCTGCTGAGAAGTATTATCCTTTCTGGCGTATTGCTCAGCGTGGCGGTGATTGGCTTAAATCTTTGGACGCTGCGCAAAGACTGGAATGATACCGTCGGGATGACTGAAGATAATGCCGTGAATCTCTCACTGTCACAGGCACGCCAGGCCGATGATACTTTTTTGCAAATTGAACTCTCACTGCGTGAAGTGCAACGTGAGCTCGAAAAGCAGATCGCGACGACCGGCGTGGAGAGTGAGGCGATGAGCCATACAATGCGCCTGTTCCAGAGACGCCTGCCGCAACTTCATGGCTTGTTTTATTATGATGCGCAGGGGAAATGGATAGCGACCTCTATGGGCAGAATACCGCCTGACATTGATAACGCCGATCGTGAATATTTCGATTATCATCGCGCCAGTCCGCGAGATAACCTGCATGTTGGCCCGGTGATTTGCAGTCGCAGCACTCACGAACAGGTAATACCGGTTACGCTTCGGGTGAATGATGCGTTCAACGGTTTCCGGGGTGTTTTACTCGCCACCATTAAAGTGGACTATTTCCGCCGCTTCTACAATTATTACGAACTCAGCGAGGGAGATGTGCTGGTTCTGATGCTGGCAGACAGTACGGTGCTTTACGCCCGTCCGATGCCGGATAGCTACATCGGCAAAAACCTCTCGGTAAGTCCGCTTTTCCTGAAGATGCTGGCCCATGCTGATAAAGGCAGCGGTCAGTGGACAGCTGCGCTTGATGGTAAAAAACGTATTTTTGGCTTTGTTCGCTCACAGCGCTATCCGCTGGTGGTTGCCGCCGGATATGACAAACAAGCGCTCTTTAACCACTGGCTGAAGAGCCGGGTACAGAATCTGATTCTCAGCCTGGCTTTGCTGATTGTGATTCTTTCACTGGGCGCATTTCTATTGCGTCAGGCGCGGCATACATTGCGTTACCAGCTTGAACTGACCCGACTTCGCGATGAACTGACCGCGGCTAATCGCTCACTGGAAAACCAGGCACAGAGTGATGGGCTGACAGGGGTTGCCAACCGGCGTCATTTTGATCACATGCTGACTGAAAGCCTGCAAAGCGCGGAATGCAACGGCCAGCCAGTGTCATTGATCCTGTTCGATATCGATTACTTTAAACGTTATAACGATACCTATGGCCATGTGGCCGGTGATGACTGTCTGAAAAAAGTGGCTAACGTACTGAAGAACACCGGACGACGTAAAAACGGAATCACGGCCCGATATGGTGGGGAAGAATTTGCCATCATCCTTATCGGGCAACCGCTGTCAGCAGCGCTAGAGCTCGCTGAATCCATTATTGCTGCCATTAATCAGCTTGCTATTCCACACTTCACAACGGCGCTGCCGCAAGAGCATGTCACTATGAGTGCAGGCTGCGCTGTCTGGCTTGCGTCTGACCCGGCACAAGGGAAACAGGCGCTGATAGAACGCGCCGATGAGGCGTTGTATCGCGCGAAGCGGGCAGGGCGCAACCAGGTGATGTGCGAAGAACGTAACGGCTGAGCATCCCTGATCAAATCCGGAATGACATCTGTGGCAAGGTGATTGCTCAATGAGAACAGGGAGCAGCCATGTCAAACGATACCGGTTTTACTCATCTTGCTTTACAGGTTCGCGATGTAAATAAGAGCGTAGATTTCTATCAGCGTTATGCCGGGATGCAGGTAATACACCAGCGTGAACCGGGTATTCCCGAAGCACAAAAAGTCGCGTGGCTGTCAGATTTAACCCGACCTTTCGCGCTGGTGCTGGTGCAATCTGACACCAGTGAAGATACGCCGCTGGGTCCCTTTGGTCATATCGGCGTGGCCTGCGCCAGCCGCGAAGAGATAGATGAAAAAATGGCAATTGCACGGACTGAAGGCGTGTTGCGACGCGAGGCACAACAATATGGTGCGCCAGTGGGGTACTGGGCATTGTTTGCCGATCCTGATGGTAATACGCTTGAGCTTTCTTACGGGCAGCAGATCGGGTTAGAAATTATCACAGCCCGCAACGCGCAATCGCTGAATAAATAGAGCGCCTTAGGAAATGGAATGCAATCTATTGCCGCGAGTGCGATTGAGCAAATTTCAGTTATTACGTTCAGTCAGGTCAAAGCCTGAACGGGATTGCGGTTTAAAGGCAGGTTATCCAGGCACCAGGGCCAGTCGTAACTGGTAATTGAGCTGGGGATGCCTGTTAAGGCAGCTTGAAAAACCGCCTGACCAAATCAGGCGATTTTTCATTTATGATTAAATCAGGAAATCGTCCAGCGATTTACCTTCATCAATAGCTGTTTTAATAGCTGATGGGGTTCGCCCCTGACCGGTCCACTGCTTAACGTCACCATTTTCGTCGGTGTACTGATATTTAGCCGGACGAGGTGCACGTTTCTTCTTCTCTGCTGGCGCTGCTGGCATACCATTTAAAAGTTCATTAGGGTCGATACCTTCCTGCAACAGTAATTCACGGTATTTTGCCAGTTTCTCCGCCTTTTCGCGGTTAGCCGCTTCAGAGGCCTGAGCTTCTTCACGTCGCTCACTGACTACCACCGACAGTTTTTCCAGCATTTCTTCCAGGGCAGCCAGGTCAAGCTCGCGTGCGTTTGCGCGAAGGGTACGGATATTATTCAAGCTGTTGAGAGTGTCACTCATCAAAGTCACCATAGTCATGTTCAGATAATAAAATACAGAGCGGGTTCACGCTGATGCTTTTCGTCAGACCTGCTTTTTTAAGATGCTTGCCTTCGAAGAATCAAAATACAGAACCGATAGTTCAACGCTAACATATTAATCGCTTTCTAAGAGAGTTTAAACTGTAGTTAACGTATAACCCTTCAACAAAAGTAAAGTTACTCTTTTTTTTACGCTGTTCGCTCAAATTGTCAAAACGGCGCACAGTCTGAGACGCGGGATAATTTAGTCACATTATGGATCAATGGTGCATTGACGTTCAATTTTGCTAGCCTCGCTTCGCTAATCCTGTACTTGTGTTGTTATGTGAGTTAAACGCAGAGGTACACATCAGTCCCTGTAAATGGATATGATCACCAGCTTAATCGTAATAGTGTTCAAAAATCAGATAGCAAAATTACTAAAATAACGAACCCGTTCATTTATTAGGGTTATATGTAACCCTATGATAGTGAATTATTTATATCTGGTTAACCTCACTGGTTATGCGAAGAAAAACGGTTGCCTGCTTACTGGCTGATGTTAAGGATTTGCAGAGACCGGCAATTAAGTGGATACAACGGCGTCGAATCGAAGATCACCTTCCTGTCCAGGGAATGATTATTTACAGGCGTAATGACTTTTTTAATCGTGTGTAAAGATCTGAAGAGCCAGGATGTTGACAAGGCAATCATAAGTAACATTATTTTTCGTAATTGCCTTGTACGCTGATATCGCGACCAAATGTAGCGATCATTGTTGCCGTCAATATCCCTCTGTGCCGTTCCTGAGTCAGTGTGTTTTTCACTCACCTCGCACAGCGGTTCCCAACACATTGATGAACAGGCCGGACAATAATCGGGTCTGGTATGCTGGCGGTGTTTCAGTGAGTGTGCTTAGTTAACCAGGAGAATTAATTTGTCCTTCGCGTACTCGTGCATCAAAAGTCCAGGCGATACCGATCTTGCCGGACGATTTGATAGCAACTTTGTTAACAAATGATGAGAGATTTTGTCAGACAAGCAAGTCAGGATGGCTAAAACCGAGGTTCAGTCGTCTGCATTTACCTTGAACAGGACTAAGCTACACGGCAGGAGAGATACGCTATCGCCCGTAACATAGGGTTTTCCAGGAGAGACTTACGTGTTTAAAGGCAATAAAAAATCCTTACCCGTTCGATACTGCAAAACGTGTAACAAGCCAATGTCGTGGCGGAAAAAGTGGGAAAAGTGCTGGAACGAGGTGATGTATTGTTCGGAACGTTGTCGGCGACATCGTACTGCACAGCAAAACGATAATGTCTGAATAAATTCTGAGCGTGACCCGTAAAACTCAACAGAGCGGGCCAGGGTTTGACCTGGCCTCTGACAGGCTGATGGGGTTATTGTTGAACCTCAATCTGTTGCCAGCCTTTTTTGAACATACAATCTTTTACCAGAATCTCTCGCTGACTTTCATTGGCATCACTGGTGGAGTAATCCGTGTCAGTGCTTTTATGTTTACTGTCTTTCGAGATGTATTTGCTACTCACAACATTGTCAGGGGGTAAATCCCGCAAAGCCTGAGCCTGACAGGCTGTTTCCGCCACGGTTTCCTGCTGCTCAGATGCATCAGGTTTGACCCATTTATACTGCACGCATCCGGTCAGACAGAGAGTAAATATTATTAGCGCAAGAGGTTTCATGGTCTGTTTCTCAGTGACACCCGTCTTCCCTGAGACGAGAGATTAAGTGAGGAAACCACTTGGTGGATCTGCAGAATTTCCTCTCCTGACAATGTTATCCGATATTAAAATGTCAGACCGCCACCCAGGTAGGGGCCATCAATCAGGGTATGCCCCGGACGTCCATCTTTACCATCAACACCGGCATATCGATAGCCCACTTTTAAGACCAGTGGCCCAAGCGGTGACCAGCTGACGCCGGCGTTGGCTTCCACAAAATTTTTAACGCTGTTGGTTAGCTGTTCCGGGGCGGAATAACCTTCCCCATAAATTGCAAAATTGGCAGGCAGATTGAGTTTCACACCGCCGCCGACAGGAAATGCGACGCCGTTATCGCCTTTTTTGCCACCGAGGTACGTGGCTTTAACGCCAGCTGTCAGCATGACCGGACCGATTTCGAGGTTATAACCTGTACCCGCCTGACCAATCTGCACACCGTCCGCCGTATTTTTGATCCACTGGCTATCCAGATAAATTCCGCTGGATGAACGGCCAATTTCTGCGTCCAGCGCAGAGGTGTTTTTACCTTGTTCCGCATTCAGGCCAATCGCCATTGCAGACGAAGAGGCGCACAGCAGCAAGCCGAAGCTGATGACAGTCGTTTTCATTGTTCAGTGTTCCGCAGGATAAAAATTTTAGGGGATGTTATTACGATCGTTGCTTAAAGCAATTTACTTTTGCACAATCTCTTTAACGTCGTGCTGCTGCAGTTGATGCATATTTCCGTCTGCATCTTTATAAGAGATCATCCCTGTTTCTTTATCTCTGGCGGGTTTGCCATGGGTGTTAATCATGTGTCCATCATTGGTGGATATCACGTAATTGCCTGAGCAAGCGGTAATGGACATAACCGAAGCCATTATCACCAGAGCGAAGCCAATTTTCTTACCAGAATTCATAAATGTCATTTTACTTTCCTGTCGTTACTTTTTAAGAAGATGCGGTATTATTCGCCGTGAATGTTAAACGATATGATAACAATCAGGCTGTCATGATTTTACTCTGACAAAAAATGATCAGGATCACTTTTAACGGCTGCACAGGATTATGCAGCACTGACGTGACTCTACGCAATGCTGGGTTGTTTCTTAACCCAGGATGCAGCTGGTTTTTATGAGAATTCACTGCTCATTTTATAAGTCTGTTTTTAAAAATTAAAACTTACTGTTAACAATCGCTCCCAGATGAGAATATAATTTCATTTTTCAATTTATTTGTTGTGACTCTTTTTCATTTCGCTATATTCAATCAGCATCATTATTTTGATAAGTATACTTTAACAAGGATTTAATATAGTTATGAAAAATACAATTATTACATTGATATTAATTTCAACTCCCCTGGCCGTCATCGCTGGGACAGATTCCTGTAAAAACCAACTGGCAGACATTTCGGCCAAAAAAGAAATGGCTAAAATTCATGGAAATAATGCAGAGGTTGCACGGCTTGATATTGCCCGTGACAAAATCCAGACTTATTGCACTGATGAGCGTCAGGTCAGGCGCGCCTCTCACGATGTCAGAAAACGCGAAATGAAGGTCAAAAAAGCGGAACTCGAACTTCGGGAAGCCCAGCAGGATCTGGCTGAAGCCAAAGCGGAAGGCCGGACCGATAGAATAAGCAATAAAAACAACAGGGTAGAAGAGAAAAAGCTGAGGCTGGAATCTGCAGAAATGGATTTAAAAGAAGCACAGGATGATGCTCATAACCTGAATTAACCTCAATTTGATCGAAGGCTTACCCACGTAAGCCTTCGGGTTCCGCTATACGCCGCCTACACTCTTCTTTGTTATTGGCCTTGAAAAGGCAAACTATCACCTACCTCATTATGAAAAAACAAAAATATGGAAAACATAAACGGCTTTCCATCGTCAGGTTTATGTACTGGCAGACAGCACCATAAAATATTCCCGGTATTTGACTCTGTCAGAACGACATTCATGCGAGCCATATTGTCGACAAAATAAAATTTCATTGTTGCTGAGTCACATTACGATGACCAATGAGACATAAAAACCACTCATCTGAATGAGGATAAGTAATAAAAATAGCGTTTGAGAAAATCGTCAATACATAATGAGGTAATACCAGAGGTAGTCTGCATGAAAAAGTTAGCTTTTTAATATGCTGGCGAACTATGTTCTTTTTACGAAGTAATGAAATACTTAACGGCAATGAAAGCCATACTGGAATGGCTGTTAAAATTTGATTGTGAATACCTGTATTTTGTTTCTTTCATGATTAATTGATAACACAATTTTAACTTTGGTGTTTATATTGCGTTGGCTTTATCGACTGTACCCGTCTTGTTCAATTTTGAAAACACATGCAGGTAATATTCATTCTTAAGATCTCGTTAAGATTTGCGTTGTAAATTAGCCTGACAATTTAACGGAGATAAAAATATGAAAAAGATTCTTTTAGCGGCGTTGTTTGCAGGCATGACTTTTAGTGTTACTGCGCAGCAAGGTTTTGTTTCGGCAGAAGGGCAGGGTTATTCGCAGGGCGGATTTAAAGGTCCAGCGCCGGGTGTAGCTTCTGTCGCTCAGGTTAAAACACTGCGTGATGACGCATGGACTGTTCTTGAAGGCAATATCATCCGACAGGTTGGTCATGAACTTTATGAGTTTAAAGATGCCACAGGCACGATTTATGTTGATATCGACGACAAGCGCTGGATGGGGCAAAGTTTGTCACCTACAGACAAAGTCCGTATCGAAGGTGAAGTCGATAAAGACTGGAACAGTGTTGAAGTTGATGTGAAAACGATTCGCATAATGAAGTAATTTACAGGCACTCCTGATGTGGCGATGGCCTCTAAATCGGTTTATCGCCATTTTCTGTAATATCCATTTCCTTGTTTAATACTCAATAGCTCAGGTCACGTTCAGGCAAGCGACAAGAGTAAAAAGCCCTGTGATGTGTTAACGCGGTACCAAAAAAGAGGGGCAGAACAACGCTTTGTTTAAACCCTATTAGTTACAACACCCTTTTGGTGTTTATTAAACAACGAGAGATATTCTGCAGAATAGAGCCCCTCCGGACTAACCCCAAACAGAGTTGTTCTGAAAATCCGAGTGCTCATTGACAAGCCGCCCCGCACGGCCCGGAGGGCCGTAATTGTTGTTTATCATGATTTGAATGATGTAACTAATTTAACCTTGATAACGCTTTAGTACAGACCGGCGCAGTGTCAGAGATCAAAGCCTTTTTGTGGGAAGTAGCACATCGGGTGCCGCAACACGGGAACGTCAGAATGGTCCCGACCGCAGAGATGATCTGCTTCACGGAAGCCATAGATTATCGGGTAAAAGTATTACCCACTTGCGCCCGTAAGTACCATTCCATGAGTTCCCCCGCACCCGGATCATTCTCAGCGGGTGCCCAGGGAGCCGAATCCTGCTCAGTCACTGGCTGATACCCTCCGTGTTTTACCTCAAAAATAACGCCATCGTTATCCATCGACAACACCGCATGCCAGATCCCCGCATCTGTCTCCAGCAGCTTACATTCTTCACCTAACACCACCCGCTGGGTCACGGATCCATCATCATCAAAATGTAATACCAGAAATCGTCCACTGAGCGGAGTCAGCAATTCAAAAGTATGCGGATGACGGTGAGGGCGGACATAGGTACCCGGCTCCATAGCGACAGCCAGACGCTGTACCGCATCACTTAATTCAGGATGTAAATTACGATTGGCTCGCAAGCGAGGGGATTGGGCCGCCTGCTCACTGAGTTGCTGGAGATCAGTGAGGGTAAGTTGTTTCATATAAACCTTTTGGATGCTGGGTAACTGACAACGACCGGGTTGCTGTATGACTTATTGCCGTTTTCAACGGACAATTAGCCTCTGCCCTCGCGTAACAAATTGCAGTCCGGATTACAGATGCTGAAGTCCCATACCCTCGAAACGGGCGATAAGAGGCCTCACGGAAATCGCGGGTATCAATCTTCCCGCGGCCATTCACGTTACAGCAAGATGTTCTCTGTTTCCTAAATCAAACCTATAAACAGCGCTTTTTCACGGTCTGCCTGATGTCATATCAAAAACCGAAACGCTTATCATTTATATAATGCGTGTTTATTACTCAGAAGCAGAGCGTGGTATGGCAATTAACATGGGCAGTACCTACCGAATCCTGGGCTATCGGCCATCGGTAAATTTCGCCTGGCGGCAGAAATTATTGACAATGGGCATGCTTCCAGGTGCCGTTATCGAGATCATTCGCGTAGCGCCAATGGGCGACCCGGTGCAGATCCGGACCCGTCGTGTCAGCCTGGTGGTGAGACAGCGTGACCTGGCCGATATCCTCCTGGAGGAAATCGTCTGATGAAAAAGATAACCATCGGGCTGATTGGCAATCCAAATACCGGCAAAACCACGCTGTTTAATCAGCTAACGGGTGCCCGCCAGCGGGTCGGTAACTGGGCGGGCGTCACGGTCGAGCGCAAAGAAGGGCAGTTTTTTACCGCGCAGTCAGATGTCCGCCTCATCGATCTACCTGGCACTCGTTCACTGACCACGCTATCCGCTGAAAGCTCCATCGATGAGAGCATCGCCTGCCAGTATCTCTATCAGGATCACGCTGATGTGGTGATTAACGTCGTCGATGCAGCCAGTCTGGAAAGTAACCTGTTCCTGACCCTTCAGCTGCTGGAGCTAGGCGTGCCCTGCATCGTCGCCCTGAACATGCAGGATATTGCCGCCAGCCATAACATCATGATTGATGTTCCAGCGCTATCAGCGCGTCTGGGATGCCCGGTCGTTTCACTGACCTCCACTAAAGGTGACGGTATCGCCCAGCTCAAAGTCCTGATCGATCAGCCTCATATTTACCTCACATCGAAACGGGTGCGTTACCCGGCCGCGATTGAAACAGCAATTGAGCAGCTCTGCCTGTTAATGTCCGGCACGATAGCCCCACAAAAACGCTACTGGCTGGCATTGCAGTTGCTTGAAGGCGATATCAACAGTCGGAAGTTTTGCCCGGAACTGCTTCCGCGTTTGCCTGAGATTATTCAGCAGGCGGGCGGCGATACCGGTATTCAGATTGCCGATTACCGCTATCGCGCCATCAACACGATTTGCGCAGCCGTCAGTAATATTCATCAGGCATTACCTGCCGGTCTCACCCGCCAGATCGATAACATCGTACTCAACCGCTGGCTGGGCATTCCGATATTTCTGGCAGTGATGTATGTGATGTTTGTACTCTCAATTAACATCGGTGCCGCGCTGCAGCCACTGTTCGACAGTGGCTCAGTGGCAATATTCATTCATGGCATACAATGGCTGGGCTATGTTTGCCACTTCCCGGCCTGGCTGACGGTGTTTCTGGCGCAGGGTATTGGTGCCGGTATCAATACCGTACTGCCGATCATTCCGCAGATTGGCCTGATGTTCCTGTTCCTCTCTTTCCTGGAGGACTCAGGCTATCTGGCGCGCGCTGCCTTTGTGATAGATCGGCTGATGCAGTCGCTTGGCCTGCCAGGGAAATCTTTTGTCCCTTTGATTGTCGGCTTTGGCTGTAATGTGCCGTCGGTAATGGGGACACGCACGCTGGATACGCCGCGTGAGCGTCTGCTGACAGTATTGATAGCGCCTTTTATGTCGTGTGGTGCGCGGCTGGCAATCTTTGCAGTTTTCGCTGCGGCATTCTTCAACACCCATAGCTCCAGCCTGGTTTTCTCACTCTATCTGCTGGGCATTGTGGTGGCGATCGTTACTGCGCTGGTACTCAAGCATACCCTGCTGGGTGGAGAAGCCTCGCCGTTTATCATGGAGTTGCCGATCTATCACCGGCCTCATCTTAAAAGCCTTCTCCTGCAGACATGGCAGCGACTGAAAATGTTTGTTATACGCGCCGGACAGGTAATCATCCTGGTAAGCATGCTGATAGGCGTGCTGAGCAGCTTTGCATTTAATGGCCAGCTGGTTGATGACATTAACCAGTCTGCGCTGGCGGCAACCAGCAAAGCGATTACGCCGGTGCTGTTGCCGATTGGGGTCACTCAGGATAACTGGCAGGCCACCGTGGGGCTGGTGAGCGGCATCATGGCGAAAGAGGTCGTGGTGGGTACGCTTAACAGCCTTTACACCACAGAGGCACTCCAGAACAGTCCATTTGATCCGCAATCCTTTAATCTGCCAGGTGAACTGAAAGATGCGCTGACGGAAACCTGGGCGGGGTTAACTGCCGCATTCAGAATTGATGCGCTAGCCAATCCGATTGAAGCCAGCAAAGGCGATGGGGAGATGACGACCCGTTCAATCAGTGTGATGTCAGCTAAATTTGGCAGCGGCTTTGCCGCTTACAGTTACTTAATCTTTGTGCTGCTCTATGTACCCTGCGTCTCTGTTATGGGCGCGATTGCACGCGAAGCCGGCAAAAAATGGATGATGTTCTCATTCTTCTGGGGACTGAACATCGCCTACACCACGGCCACGCTTTTTTATCAGACCGTCACTTTTGCCGAACATCCCGCATTCAGCTCAATTTGCCTGATAAGCGTAATGATACTGAACGGGATCATCCTGCTGGCCTTACGTAAATCGAGAAGCCGGGTGCAGGCAATACCGGTAATGCTGCGGGAGGAAAAGGGACGTTGCCACGGTTGCCACGGCGACTGTGATAAACAGAAAGAGTATGCGCAGTAACCGTAAAGGCCACATTACTATGCTGAGATGCGATACGGACCTGCAGCAGACGAGTAATTATAAATGTGGTGCGAAACGAAAGCGTTCCTTGCCTGCACAGGTTAACAGGCAAGGAAACTTCCCCGAATGTCAGAGGTTGGCGTCAGGGTCTGCCGCTGATAGGTTCTGTGATTTCACCGGTTCACCCAGTACCTGACGGAACCAGCGGGTGACTTTGCTGATTACCTCAGGCTGATACCAGCGATAATCACCATGCTCAGCTCCTTCTACTAATACGTAATCAGCGCGGTCATGTGCTTTGTGAAGCGCGTTATAAAGATTCGCACTCTGCTCTGGAGAGACGAGAGTATCTTTGCTGCCATGCATAATTAAAAAAGGGGGCTTAGCACCATTCAGGTGTCCAATCGGACTCGCGTATAACGCTTTCTCAGGCTGGTCGATCACTGATGCCCCGGCGAAATTACGGAAAGCGGTACCATTAACCAGCAGAGCTTCAGTTGCGGCAGGGGATCGATGCACATTTTGTATTGCATCCGGGAAGCCTTCACCGATGCTTCGCAGATCGGAGATGCCATACAGTGTGGCCACTGCCTGAACATCTGAAGACTGATCAGGGAAATCACCTTTATCAAACGATTTATCACCATTGGTAGTGCCCAGCATCTGGGCAAGCCATCCCCCAGCCGAGTCGCCCAAAACCCCTATACGCGTCGGATCGATGCCATACTCTGAGGCGTGCTGGCGCAGATATCGGACTGCAGTTTTAGCATCTAAAACCGGTGCCGGGAAAACATCAGGAATAGTGCGGTATTCTGCTGCGGCAACGACAAAACCGGCCTCCGCTAGCGCCAGCCGCATTGAAATAAACTTGTCATGTTCCGCTGTCAGAAAACCACCACCCGGAAAATAGATGATCGCTGGTTTCAATTTATCGGTTCGAGGGACGAGCAGTGACATATGCAGTTGCCTGACTGAGCGCATGTTTTTTACCTGGTGGTAAACCACATCTCCAATATTGTCGATCTGGTCCTGACGGGTGTTAACGTGGAGAATCTCTGCACCCTGAGCATAACCTGGAAGCTGATCCTGGCCAGTTGCGATGGCTGTAGTAGCGATTGAAAGCATAAAGACTCCCGACATTAAGAGGTCCAGATTTCTCATATTTTTCGTCCTGTAAGAATTTAAATGTTAATAATTTGTTCTATATAAGTATATGAATAAAAGCTATAGCTTAGTAAAGCAGAGGAAAAAATTGGGGTGTTTTATTATTGACACACCCGACCAGCTTTAGATTTAACTTCAGGCATTATTGACATACTGATAAGGCAGCAGCATAAGGAATAAATTTCAGTATTGTTACTGTTTTTTCAGACTCAGAACTTCACCGCATTTTTAGTATCTGAACCCTATCTCATTTCACCTATCATTTCTGCCCTAAAAAATACGGATTTTTAAAAAGTTAACGGAGTAGTCCATGAACATCAAGCTTGTCGCTTTACTTTGTCTTTGCTCATTTGGCGCAGCAGCGGAAACGGTTGGATATCGCGCTGAAATCCTCTATTTCAAAGCCGATCCGGCCAAAGAGAAAGATGCTTCGGTACATTACAAAGATGGCTATCTCATTATTAAAGATGGATATATTTTAAAATCAGGTCATTATGCCACATTGAAAGACCAGCCTGTTGATAGCATGATTGACTACAGAGGGAAAATTATCACACCTGGATTCATCGATACCCATGTTCATTATCCGCAAATCACCATGATCAGTGAATATGGTGAACAACTTATAGGCTGGTTAAATACCTACACTTTTCCAACTGAAATAAAATACAGCAATCATCCGTATGCCTCCCAGAAAGCTTCGGTATTCCTGGATCAACTGGTGGAAAATGGCACAACAACAGCATTGGTGTTTGCAACCAGTTCGCCAGTTTCGGTTGATGCATTTTTTGAGCAAGCGTTAAAGCGTAATATGCGCATGATCAGTGGGAAAGTACTGATGGATCGAAACGCGCCAGCCGAATTACTGGATACACCACAATCAGCCTATGAAGAGAGCAAAGCGCTGATTAAAAAATGGCAACACAAAGGCCGACTTGATTATGCCGTTACGCCACGTTTCGCGCCTACTTCCACTGAGGAAGAACTCAGTATAGCCGGGAAATTGCTTAGAGAATTCCCCGATGTGTATCTGCAAACCCATCTGGCGGAAAATAAGCAGGAAGTCGCCTGGGTTAAAGAGTTGTTCCCGAAAAGCCGCAGTTATCTGGATGTGTATGACAAAAGCGGACTGGTGACAAAGAAATCCATTTTCGCGCACTCTATCCACCTTGATGACACCGATTACAAAGTCATGTCAGAGAAAGGCGCCAGTATTGCCTTTTGCCCGACATCGAATCTGTTTCTGGGAAGCGGATTGTTTAACCTGGATAAGGCCCATCAGTATAATATCCCGGTTGGCTTAGGTACCGATGTCGGCGCAGGCACAAGTCTGTCCATCCTTCAGACCATGGATGAAGCCTACAAAGTGACGCAGATGCGCAAGGCATTTACTGATAACCCCGATGACGTCCACTCAGTGACACCCATGGAAAACCTCTATCTTGCCACCCTGGGCGGCGCAACAGTGCTATCGCTACAGGATAAAATAGGCAGCTTAACGCCGGGCAAAGAAGCTGACTTTGTCGTCCTGGACCCTCTGGCCGGGCAGGTGCTTGCCGGACGCAATGAAGGTTCAAAAACCATCGAAGAGATCCTGTTTGGCATTGAAATGTTAGGTGACGACCGTACCATTGCTCACACTTATGTGATGGGAAACAAAATGAAGTAGTGCTCAGGATGAAATCACGTCATTAACCATTGAGAGGGCCACTTAAGCCTGGCCTTTCTGACGACCCTGCCAGCTGAAGTCACCCCCGCCGGTGAAGAAAGAGTTGCCACGAGAAGGATTGATGCTGACACACATGAGTCTGCTTTTTTTGACCGATAAGCAGCAGGCTGAATGACGTTGACAAGAAATCAAATAAATCAAAGGGATGCATCCGGAGGATGCCCGGTACCTGCCTATTCAGTACCGGCTTACACACAGGCTGTCCACTTTTTCTGTGGATAACTTTAGCCTGAAAGATCACGGAGTGACCTTTTAATCAAGTCATCAGTCGGGAAAATCGGTATTAGCGTGTTGCTCCATAAACTCCACCATAGCCCCTTTGTGAGCATCGATATGCCGGATATAGCGCATCAGCGTTTCCGGTTTTTTCCAGGTACCTTCCTGCATAATACGGGCTATTGGGTAGCCTTTATCGGCCATATCCTGGGCTGCACCGACCCTTGCACTGTGGCCACTCCATCCGGTATAGCGATTTTTATTGGCCTTAACTGCGCCGGATTTTCCAGCGGTAAGCCATGCACGGTTAAAGATATGTTCCAGCGCCCTTGTGCTCATCGGCTTCCCGGAAACCAATGCCTGACCAGAGCGGTGCACTGCACTAAACAAATATGCATCAGGCTGGCTGGATAGCCCGGAGGCGTCGATCCACGCTTCAAGGCGCTGAGTTGAACGGGCACTGAGCGCCTTAATCAATCCGCCAGTCTGCACAAATGTTTTTGTCCAGGCCACATCAAGAATGATACGACCGTCACCGGCACGCATGACATCCCGCACCCGCAGCCGTGAAAGCTCACTGATACGGAGCAGCGTTGCATAAGCGACATGCAAAAAAGCTAAATCACGCAGCGCCTGAAGATTATCTGAACCTGACCACTCCTTATCCAGCGCCAGCAAATCCGTGAGCCTGAAGGGCACGGCCTGTCCAGCGCGTTCGCCATTCGTTACGGCCACTCGATTTATCTTTTTCATAGCCCGAAAAACCAGCGGAGAAGCATTGGGGACAGGCAACCCGGCGTTACGGTGTAACATCGAGATCAGTGCTGCGTGTGATGTAACGGTCGAAGAGGCGCGGCCGCTTTCAGCCAGAAAAGAGAGATAGTCGCGCAAATCATCCGCGCTCATGGGCAGGAAACTACGCTGGTTATCTTCCGACCAGCGATTACATATCCGCATGACACTCAGCAGTTGTCGCCAGGTGTTCGGTGAAAAAGCCTCTTTATCCTGGACGAACTGCCTGAGTCGTTCAGTGATGTCGCTATTGCGGCTTGCCTTCAGGCTGGTTGTCGGTACTAACTCGCTCATATTTGCTCACTAATCTACCAAAAACAGCCTTGATCGCGCTACGTGAATTCTGAAAATTCAGCAGTAGCATAACCGTGCAGAATTTACGTAGCGTTGCCATTTTCAGTACTGACTTAACTGCTGTTCATATTAACCCGGCAGCATCGCTGTGTCATGACTTCGTATAAGAACAATTATACGAAGTCATGACATCTAAAGCTATTCATCTTATTGTTAGCGCTGCCGAGGGTGGGATCATGGGATGCCAGGGTCTGCATTCCCTTATAGAGCTGTAAATCTGATATTCACTTAAGAAGTCTCAGATGCATCAGGTATGCGGTGAGATTTGATGACTGTAATTAACCTTAATAAATACCCTGTAATCCCGGATATATAATTAATAAACCCATGCGTCCTCATCAGGAACATTTCATCAAATCCAGAATGAAAACACATTATCGTTTTGCTATTAAGTGATTTATTTAATCATTATGTTTCTATTTCTGTACCAAAGTGCCAAATGGCCATACTTCTCTCCGCCTGGATATCTTTATTTACTGAATGTTAAAAACAATGAAACTCATTAAATTTATTATTTTTACGGCAGTTTTAAATTTTGATGGAATCTGACATTGTCACGCATGTCAGTATAAAAAACTAATTATGTATATTTTACAGATTTAAGTTTGGCTACAACTGTTTCTTCGCTATTTTGCTCATCAGTTCTTATCAGGCATTTAATCATCCTTACTGATGTCGAGGTTCAATCCATGAAAAAAGCAATCTTATTACTCTCATTACTTGTACTAACAGGGTCGTCATTTGCTGCCACACAGGTTCAGCGTGCTGAATTAGGTAATTATTCGATTAAAGATCGTATATCAATTTCGGGCGTTCGTGGTGGAAAATCTCATGCCGTTAATGCCATGAGTCATGAAGCAGATAAAAAAGGTGCAGGATATTTCTTTATTACCTCGCTCAGCACAGGTGGTGACTCCAGCCAATGGCGTGGTACAGCGATTACACTGGAAAAAAATGAGGTGTCAAAATAATGAAAAAAAGTTTACTCGCACTGTGCCTTTTGGGCCTTTTCACCGCACCCGTGATTACGTTAGCACAGCAACCGGTTACTTGTGTAAAAGTGTCTGAACAGGATGTCGCCAGCCTGTTTGAAACCTGGAATAATTCTCTGGCAACCGGTGACGCGACTAAAGTCTCTGAGTTATACGTCAGCGATGCCGTTTTGCTGCCAACAATTTCAAATAAGGTGCGCCTGACCGACGAGGAACGTATTGATTACTTCAGAGACTTCCTGAAAAAAGGCCCAAGCGGTAAAATCGACTCTCGCACTATTCGCATAGGTTGTAATAAAGCGATTGATACCGGTGTTTATACGTTTACCTTTAAAGATAATTCGCACGTCACAGCACGTTATACTTTCACCTATGTCTGGGATGGCAAAGGCTGGAAAATCTCTACTCACCACTCCTCAGCCATGCCAGAGCCTGTCAGCAAGCCATAACAGTATTATTCATGCAGAGTGAAAGCCAGCGTCATGCTAAGACGCTGGCTTTGTTACATTCCATATTTAGTGACTCAATTAATATCAACGCTGGATTACATCTGCTGCATTTCGAAATGCATTTATCTCACGAGCATATGTATATCATTGAGTCTCGTCATTCGGGAAACAGACAAGGTATGGCATCCATTTTTTTATTAGCTAAGCTTCGAACATTGTTTTACTAAACGTTTCTACAGTTGCTGGTCATAGTGCGCTGACAATAACCAGAGCAGGCGATGTTTATAAACAGATGCATGATGCCGTTGACGATCAGGAACTGGTTAAGCTGGCCCACGAACGAAGTAACCAGTCTCTGCCTGATGTGGATCTGGATGCGCTTTTGTAACTTATACCGTCAAATTCAGAGAAGAGGCCTTTAAAGAGTGGCAGACGCTGCAAAAATCTCTCCAGCAGCAGTCTGCCTGAAAGATGAAGTAATGTTGTGACATTCCCCATATTCCTTCTGCCAGACTTCGTGATATTAATGATTACCATAAAATCACACTCAGAGTGTCCATGTTTTGCCTGGTTTATCATGTGATAGACGGTCAGCTGCTGATTGCCGTTGTGGCTGTCGGTAAACGCGAGCGCAGCGATGTTTATCATCTTGCCAGCGAGAGGGTGCTGTAGTGAGTAAAGACACGGCGGTATGAACAAACATGGTAGAGAAGACCATCAAACGCCTACAGGATCTATCTCTATTTTTTGTCTTTATTTAGATAAAAATAAGGATTTTTTATCTTAAGGTTGCTTAATCTTATCTTTAGAGTTAAATAATGATAATTATATAAGGTTAGTGATTTAGGGTGAGCTTACGATCTGGAGGTGAGTGCTGGCCCATCCCAGTTCGTAAAACCCTTATTATATGAAGCAAGGATTATATAAAATGATCCAGTAATTGCAGCGTGCCTACGAAAAAGTTCTCTCATAAAATCCAAATTATGTAGGGTCAGTTTTATTTATTACTACAATAGTGGTAATGTTGAAGACAGGGTGAAAAATCCGAAAAACGGTCTCATCAAATCAATTTAACTCAGTAAGCGAATAGATTAAAACCAGACTAATTAACACAAACTTGATAAAAATAAATAAATTTCTTGGAGGAGGTAATAAATTCGTTGTGAAATATTTGCATTGAAACACACGTTAAAATATAATTTATTTCAGTTTTATTTAAATACTTGAATAAAAAAATAACAAAGCTAATCTCAAAGTCACTAGTCAAGAAAGCGGAACAAATATAAAGGATTAAGGAAATGGCAAAAACACACACAATATTTATTAGTCACTCTTGGGATCACAACAATACACTGGCTGACTTAATAAGATTAATAGACGCTAGAAGTCATTTTAAGGCAGACTATTCACACGTAAACCGTGATACGCCAATAAATTCAGAAAATGCATATTACGTGAAAAAAGTCTTAAAAGAAAAAATAAAAAATTCAAGTATAATGATAGGGTTGGCTGGTATTTTCGCTTCACATAGCGAATGGATGAAGTGGGAGCTTGATACCGCATTGGAACTCAAAATACCTATTATCGGTGTAGTTCCTAGAGGAGCGGAAAGAATATCGACAGTTGTGTCTTCAAGGGCAGTAGAAATCGTTCGGTGGAACACTGAAAGTATAATTACATCTATTAGAAAGCATGCGAGCTAATATCTAAGGGGGTGATGACCCCCTATTATTTATTTCCTTCTTGCTTCCCACTGCGTGTGCTCACGAGAAAAAGCGAGTTCAGATTCATTTACAAAGTCAGAAAATGAATCTTGTGTATATATATAATTCACCTGCTCCTTCATCAAACCTATTTCTCCAGAGGTTAATAAATATGATGAACTCAATTCATTAAACCTTTTTATCTGCGACCAACCTAACAATGATGAAGCGAGTGTTGTCAAAACTGAAACAGGAAAAATAAAATAATCGTTGAACCATATATTATACAGTGAGGTGAAAAAAGCAAAAAGGTATAAAACCAAAATCCCTCTCCACCATTTTTTTGCCATATTAGAATTATATGTAGATTTAGATCGATACCATTCCCATTGATTCAGTATTCTGTGTGTTAAATAAAATTCTTTCCTATCCTCCCAGCTCATTTCGCGAGTTGTTTTCATTGAGCCAGTGAAGTTATTCTTGGTCAAGACATTCCCACTAACTTTTCTAGGTATATAATTACTATCCTTAAGTATTTCCTCTAAGAAAACTTGATATTTCTTGTAGTCCTTTAAATCATCCCCTGAATTAAAAGGCGAACTTTTCATACTATAACGCCAGCTCATGGTTTTAATTGATTCAGCCAATGCCCTATATTTATACCAATCACTCGATGAGGAAAACTTCATCTTAACAAATAATAAAATCATTAAGAAAAACAACAATATCGCAGAAGTTGTGTATTTTTCTTGATATGAAAGAAAAGAATTGGCGGCAGTACAAAATAATAAGAAATATTCTAATATCAACAAACGCAGATACAGACGCTGCATTATAGTTGATTTTTCATCAGCAAATACATACACATATGGATATTCAAACATGATAAGCTCTTGAATTATTTTAATGATTAATCATCAATGACGGCCAAAATGCTTGATTTATGACCAGTGTAATTAAATGGCTAGAATTCTTTTTAATACCATCCATAAGCGCTTTATTATAACTAAAATCATAAATAAACTTAGGATCATCAGAGTTTATTTTTATACCCAGAAATCCATACCATAAAAGTAAATCAAGAATTCTTTTTGCGTTATCTTGATCAATACCAAATGAGCTAATTTTACCTAACACATCTTCCTCTGATAACTCTGAAGGGCACGAAACAAAGGAATATAGTATGCCGTCTGACTCATTGTATATATCACTTAATTCATATCCAATATCTCTAAGAAGATCTGATGAATAAGCTGTTGTACCTTTCTCAATATCTGAGCTTTCGATTAAATCATGATTTAAATTTATTGCGAAACTCTTACAATGGTTTATCAAGTTTAGAAGAAATCTTGGTCGCATCAAAGACCTCTCAATGAGGAATTGAGATGTCTCCTCTCCCTTATGATGACTCACAAAAAGTCTGAGCCACGCTGATTTAAAATCTAAACTCTCATCCAAACCATTAGAAACGATTCTAAGCCTCACCAATTCTCTTAAAAGGTCCGTATCAGTCCAATCAAGAAGAACACTAGCTTCTTTACCCCGATCTGAGGTTTCTTTTACTAAAAGCTCATAAACATCATTGCGTAAAAAAACAATGGAGCGAACTTTCAGATCATCGTTGTGAAATTGCCTCTCAATTTTCCTAGTAGCATCAATTAAAGCCCTTATCATTAATAGGTCTTCATGCTTTAAACCAGAAGTTGGCCAACCATTATCAATATTATCAAACAATAACCATAAGTATTCTTTGTTTTTTAGGTAGTTAGAAAGTAAACTCTTTAGTTTTTTTACATCATGCTTATATAAAAGCTCTGTTACTTCAGGGGACGTTAAAGAAACATTTTCTTCTGAACCATATTGATATTGATATTCTGAATATATTTTCTCCATCAATGTAGACATTCTTTCAGAAAAATCCCCCTCTGAATCATAATCATCAACATGATAAAGGTCTGAAAGTTGTCTATAACCTTCATACAATTGATGATCATGTATATGACGCTGTTTATCTTTTTCTAAAATTTTATAACATATTTCAAGAAGTAGAACATACTCCCAAAAAGCTGTAACAGTATGCTGATACGTACCTTCGGCTAAAAATTTTAAAATCCTTTCTTTGAATTTTATTAACTTATAGCCGTCAGGTTTTAAGTCAAGCACAATATTCTTTGCTCTATTTTTTCCACGTTCAGCATCTCTAATTTGAATGAAAATTGCTGATTTACCGGAGCCTTTTCTCCCGACAACTAAATGAGCCTCACCTCTCAAAGATTTTAGGAACTGATCTGTTTCGAGATAATACCTTTCCAACTCTCTCATTTCATTTTCAGCAGATGTTGCTCCTAAATTTATTCTCTTTAGGAAAGAACGCTCAGTTTTTACATTTTTAGAATCACTGTTCTGAAATGATTGAGTTACATCCGCTGCGAAAACCTCAATAAACTGGTTTACATCATCAGGGTGATAGGTGCAATTTACAAAGTCTCTATAGTCAATTGGAACAGGTTCATCCCCAGATTGAATTATTGTCATTGCCTTACCCATTCCATCAGCAAGGCCAGCAATAAAAGCTGCACGCATATTGTGAATTTCAGCCCCTGCGGAATTCGAGCCTAGGAGTGGTACAACAACACCGTAAGACTGTGATACTTGATTAATCGCATCATAGGCGGAAAGCCTCGGAGATTCATTTGGATCAAAGTTACGGAAAATGAATCCCGCTTTTTTAATTCTTGATATGATTTTTGTGGACCAATCCGTTTTATTAGGTGTATCAAGAAGGTAAACAGGAGCCTTTAGGTTTTTATCGACTAATGCATCTAAAGATTTACTTGAGTGAGGGGTCGAAAATAACTTAATCAAATCTGAAGAGTTCTCATAATCATGATATCCTAATGTATCGAAAATCCCCACATCACTAATTTTGACACCCTTAGAAACCAAACTTTTATTTTTAAATAATATTACTCTCTTTGATTTACCTATAGCATAACCTATTTCATAAGTAACATTGAAATTCAAATGGCTTATGTCAGCTAAAAATAAGTCAGATTCATCTATCTGTTTCAAAACTTGATCAGCAATAAATGCCCCGGCGATTTCGAGTGCCTTCCATGACACAATTGCATTCATTGAACGTTTGTTATAAGAAGCTATTGCAGCTTCAATAACTTCACCGATCTCATTTGGATTTCCGGGATAACCAAAAAAAGCTTTTTCATCCATAAAAGCACCTGACTAGTAAATTATTAAGATAAATCTCATTTCATGCATTCTTATCACATATTACAGATTTATGGAAGAGTGAAGTATAACTTCACTATGATCATAGCATTTCCTGCCCAGCCTTTTTAAAGATAACTACAGCTAATAGCGTAAATGGGCTTATGGAGACTGGTGAATAGGTGAAAAGCAGGATTTAAGTGATGAAGATTCAACAATATACATATATTTAACATAATAAGTATTTTGCGCACAATGTACACTCCCATCATAGCTTCACTTTCCGTAGTTCAGTTTTAACTACCAAAGCCCCAATCTTGAGCAATCCTCTGCAGTATTCTACTTTCAGTCAGCGACCTTAACGCCTCACCAGTCACATCCATTAAACTAACCGGAGGCACGATGACCGACAGCTATTATCCCGCACCTTATAGCGGCACCCTGTTTTTCGATGTCAACGAAACCCTGCTGGATACAAAAGAACTGAACAAGGTTGTCGCGCAGCGGCTCGGCAACAAACCAGAACGCGCCGAGGCCTGGTTCACCTCGCTGTTGCATCATTCACTGGTCGAGTCAGTGACGGGCAGCTGGCATAGCTTTGGTGACATCGCCGAAGCCGTACTGGAGATGACGGCCATGAGGTACGGCGTCACTCTGCCAGCAGACGCGGCACCACTTTCTGACATTATCGCGGCCATGCCCGCTCACCCTGACGTAGCCCCTGGCTTGTCTGCATTGCAGCAGCAGGGTTTTACGCTGGTTGCACTGACCAACTCCTCTGCCGCCCTGGCTGAAAAGCAACTCAGTTCTGCCGGGCTGGCTCCGCTTTTCAGCCGTATTCTCAGCGTGGAACAGCCTCAGGTGTATAAACCCGATCTCAAAGTCTATCAATGGGCCATGAAAGAGATGGGTAAGCCGGTCTCTGAGTGCATGATGGTGGCGGCGCATGGCTGGGATGTCGGGGGAGCAAAACGTGCAGGAATGAAGACTGCATTTGTCAGCCGTAAGGGACAGGCGCTGTATCCGCTGGCGCCTGCGCCGGATCTGGTTATCAGCGACATCAGTGCGTTAGCCACTAAGATCAAACCGCTCTGCTAACCAGCAGTTATCTGTTAATACCAGTACGCCTCTTATTAGCGTTAATCGCTGCCCGAAAACGCTAATAAGAAGTAAGTTTTATGGGAAAATACTCATTTCAGGGCTTAACCACAATGCACAGCAGACCGATTACAATAATCACCACACCCGCCAGGCTATGCCAGCTGAATGCCTCATGGAATACTGGCACACAGACCGCCACCAGCCAGACCAGTACGTAACTCAGACTAAGCAGCGGATAGACCCGGTTGAGCGGAAAATAGTGTAGCGCCCGAATCCAGCAGAGCATGGAAATGCCATAGGCGCCCAGCCCGGCCAGCAACAGCAAAGCGGGCAGTATGGCGAAGGCGGGCAGCGACGTCAGGCTACTGACATCGGGCAGACGTGGCATTGCCCAGCGCATCATTAACTGTGCCGCTGAAACCAGCAGCACGCTGCATGCGACCCATCCGTACCCTTTCATAGCTGACTCGCCATCAGCGCCACACCCGTCACCACCAGCAGCGTGCCGGCAATCTGTCGCAGCGTCAGCCGTTCACGCCAGAGGATGCGTCCGGCCAGCGCAACGAAGATGAAGTTCAGGCTCAGCATCGGATAGGCCTGGCTGACAGGCACCCGCTGCAGCACCAGCAGCCAGAGGAGCATCGCTATACCTAACAGCAGCACACTCACACCAATCCAGCTCAGGCGAACCCGCCGCGTTGCCGCGTGGGTCGCCTGTTTCTGGCACAGTTGTGCGCTGCAGCTAAGCAGGCTCACCAATATAATCAGCAGCAGCATTTACTTCATCTGACTGTAATAGAGGCAGACCAGCCTGCCCTGCCGATAGACGGCGTCCGGCACCGGAACATCCTCGCCTATATCACTGTGTGGCGAATCAAACAGCAACAGCAATGACACACTTCCCGTGCGGCGATGTTCGGCAAGCCAGCCGCTAAAGTCCGCCTGAGAGACAAAGCGGGATTGCGCGTCCGGGTAGCTCAGCCCATATTCCAGCTCGCCTTTAGTGTCATAGAAACCGATGTCGCTGCGCTGCAGATGCCAGGCTGCGGCAGAGGCTACGCCAGGATTATCCGCCAGGATAAAGTGGCTGGAGGCCAGACGCTCGCTGATCGTCGAGACAAAGTGCTGCGGCTGTTTGGCATCACGGATTTTGTCCGGAATCGCCGTGCCAATAAACAGCGCGACGCCCAGCGGGCAAAGCGCAGCCGCCAGCCAGCGGCGTTGTGAAGAGCGGCAGCTGTATGCACCCACCAGGCCCCAGATGAGAAACGCCAGTGCACCCAGCGCCAGTTTCAGCATCTCGTGTGTGGCAAACAGCGGATGATGCGTCACGCTCCAGGGCGCGAGCACCAGCGCAACCGTTGCCAGAGTGAGAATGCCGAAAATCAGGTTAAGCCAGCCATTCACTGTTAATGCGCGACCAGTACGCTGCGCGGCGTTCAGACCATAGTGTGCCATCAGCAGCGACAGCGGGACAAAACAGGGCAGAATGTAGGTCGGCAGCTTGCCTTTTGCCAGGCTGAAAAACAGCACTGGCATCACCGTCCAGCTCAGCAGATAAAGCGCACCCGGATGTTGCTGACGCTCGCGCCAGCCGGTCATCAATGCGCCCGGTAACAGCGCAAGCCACGGCAGCGTGCCCAGCAGCAGAACTGGCAGGTAATACCAGAAAGGTGCTTTATGCTGCGCATTGTCTTCCGCAAAGCGCTGGATATGCTCAACCCAGAAGAAGTAGTGCCAGAAATCGGGAGCCTGATGATAGATGGCCAGCGCCCAGGGGGCGCTGATCGCTGCGGCTGAAATCAGCGCCAGCGGCCCGAAGCAAAGTAGCTCAAGAAGTCTCTTACGCCAAAGCACCCACGGCAGAATTGCCAGCACCGGCACTGCCAGCGCCAGAAAGCCTTTGGTCATAAACCCCATACCGCAGGCGAGACCCAGCAACAGAAAGCCGCCCGCACGACCAGCGCGTCCGCTCGCCTCCGTCGCCAGCCAGAAGCTGCACATCGCGGCGGCCAGCCAGAGCATCAGCATCGGGTCCAGCACCGCATAGGTGCCCACGCCATACACCAGCAACGAACTGAGGAAAATCAGGGAACCGACCACGGCGGTGCGTGATGAACCAAACAGCCGCCTTCCGAGCCAGTAGATCAGTGCGGCAGTGATCGCCGTTGAGAATATCGATCCTGCCCGCACGCCAAAGTTGGTGTGGCCAAACAGCCATTGCCCCAGCGAGTTAACCCAGTAGCCAGCAATCGGTTTTTCAAAATAGCGCAGGCCGAAGAAGTGCGGCGTGACCCAGTTACCGGTTGCCAGCATCTCCCGGCTGATTTCCGCATAGCGAGTCTCATCCGGCTGCCAGAGGTCGCGGAATGTCGGCGGGATCAGGTAATAGAGAACAAAAAAGCTGAAAAAAAGTAGCCACTTCGTGTTGTTACGTATCCGCACTAGTTTGCCTCTTCAGTCAGTTTCTGGCAGCCCAGCCACCCTTCCCGTCCAGGGATTTCGCCTCTGACGACCCTGCCCACCGGTAAGGTGCTCAGATCGTCGGGCAGCAGCTCGCTTAATGGGCAGAACTGAATGCCATTGCGTGCCGCAGCAGTCAGCAGCTGGTCAAAGTCCGGGTAGCCAATGATCCCCTCGACTTCGGCATGCACGGTGTATACGGCGCCCTCGTCAGAAGCGAGCATTTTTGCCAGAATATAGTCGTTATAACCTTCTGCGCTGACCTCGCGGCCAACCACTTCATCCCATGTAGGCAACGTCACCGGAATTTGTACGGTACCGATCTGTCCATCCGGCAGCATGGGCCGGAATGGCCCGATGCCGCGACAGTCGCTGTTGTAGTGAAACCCAAAATCCTGTTTAGCGGCGATCACCCGGCCATCGGCGCGCCAGCCTGCGACGGCCGAGCAACTGACAGGATGGCCGAGGATCTCACTCAGCGTTTCGGTGCCGCGCGCTATCTGCTCCACCAGCTTATCCTGCGGCCAGACGCCCGCCCAGGTCTGCCAGGCAAAATGGTCCCAGGCGTGCAGGCCCATCTCGTGATAGCGGGCGGTATCCTGAATGACATGCCGCAAGCCTCGTCCCATCAGCTTTCCCGGCCACGCCGTTCCGGCGAGGAGAATATCCCAGCCATAGAGCGACGCAGCGCGTGATCGCAGCATCTTCACGAGAAACGCAGGTTTCACCAGCCGCCAGAGATGGCGGCCCATGTTGTCCGGTCCTACGCTGAAAAAAAAACTGGCCCGCACCGCATGACGCTGGAACAGCTCAAGCAGCGCCGGCACACCCTGCTTCGTGCCGCGCCAGGTATCTACGTCAATCCGCAGACCGATCTTCTTCATCACTTATCAGCCTGTTGCTCAATGGTGCGCAGGAAGAAGTCGAGCGTGTTGTCGATAGTGACATCCATGGTCACAGTCGGCGTCCAGCAAAGTAAGCGACGCGCATTGCGGATAGCGGGTTTGCGGTGTTCGACATCCTGATAACCTTTGCCATAGTAACTGCTGCTTTCTACTTCGCGGAAACCGGCAAACGGCGGGAACTGGCTGCGCAGCGGGTGGCGTTCGAAGCTTTCCAGCAGCTGCTCCGCCAGCTCTTTGATACTGGCTTCGTTATCCGGGTTACCGATATTGATGATCTGCCCATCACAATTCTGCTGTTTGTTTTCGATGATGCGGAACAGTGCTTCAACACCATCGCTGATGTCAGTAAAGCAGCGCTTCTGCTTGCCGCCGTCGATCAGCTTAATCGGTGAGCCTTCCACCAGGTTGAGGATAAGCTGAGTGATCGCACGGGAACTGCCGATACGCGCCGCATTGAGGTTATCCAGACGCGGCCCCATCCAGTTGAACGGACGGAACAGGGTAAAGCGCAGTCCCTCTTTTTCGCCATACGCCCAGATCACGCGGTCCAGCAGCTGCTTGGATACGGAGTAGATCCAGCGCTGTTTGTTGATCGGCCCGACCACCAGATTAGAGGTATCCTCATCAAAGCTGTCATCGGTACACATGCCGTAGACTTCTGAAGTGGAGGGGAAAATGATGCGTTTTTGATACTTCACACAGTCGCGGATGATTTTCAGATTTTCTTCGAAATCGAGTTCAAACACGCGAAGCGGATTGCGGGTGTACTCAATCGGCGTAGCGATCGCCACCAGCGGCAGGATGACGTCACATTTTTTGATGTGATACTCAATCCATTCGGAATGGATAGCGATATCCCCTTCGACAAAATGGAAGCGCGGATGATCCAGGAAGCGACTGATAGCGTCTGAACTGATATCCAGGCCATAGACTTCAAAATGCTCATCCTGTAACAAACGTTCGGTGAGATGGTTACCGATAAAGCCGTTAACGCCGAGGATTAACACACGGGTACGACGCTGCAAGGCCGACTGCGGTTTTGAATAGAGCAGTGCGCCAGGCACCATGCCCAGACTCTGTGCCAGCTGGCTGCCGTTCATGTAGACGCCATGATCAGACTGTCCGGTCTGGATTTCCAGCGCGCCCTCGCCACAGGCGATAAGGAACGGTTGTTTGGAGAGCACGGTGCCTGGCTTCGCCTGATGTTGCTGCGGATGAACCCGGCTCTTCCAGACGATAAATTTAACCGAACCGGCAAAGGCGAAGGCACCCGGCCACGGATCGGTAACCGCTCTGACCAGATTGTGAATCGTCTCAGCAGGCTGATTCCAGTCAATACGGCCATCTTCGGCCGTGCGACGGCCCACACGGGTTGCCTGACTCTCATCCTGCGGCCACTCACTGACCTCACCCTTACGCAGGCGAGGTAATACATCGTTCAGCAACTGCTCTGCGGCCTGGGTCAGTTTGCGATGCAGCGTCAGCGCGTTGTCCGGATCCACAATCGCCACCGTCTGCTGCGCCAGAATATTACCGGCATCCGCGCGCGTCACCATGCGATGCAGCGTCACGCCCGTCTCACGCTCGCCGTTGACCAGCGCCCAGTTCAGCGGTGCACGGCCACGGTATTTTGGCAGCAGTGAACCGTGCAGGTTAAAAGCTCCCTTTTCAGCGCATTGCAGGATT
Organism: Candidatus Pantoea rara; assembly: GCF_051136265.1. Lineage (NCBI taxonomy): Bacteria > Pseudomonadati > Pseudomonadota > Gammaproteobacteria > Enterobacterales > Erwiniaceae > Pantoea > Candidatus Pantoea rara. The sequence continues at coordinate 74,771 of NZ_CP194944.1, forward strand.
TCATCGCTCAGCAGATGGCGATAATAGAAGGAGAAGATCATCTCTGGCGCCATGGTGCGGATGCGGTCAAGCCAGATCGGGTGATTCGCCTCATCCGGTGCATAGACCGGAATACCGTGCTCGGCCGCCAGACGGGCTACTGAGCCGAAAAAGTGATTTTCGGTCGCCACATCATTGTGCGTAAAAATGGCGGTAATCTCATAGCCTGCATTCAGCAGCGCATTGATGCCGACACAGCCCATGTCGTGATAGGCGAAAACAACGGTCTTCATGATTGAGTATCCTGTACTGAAGGCTCTTCTGGAGCCTGAACAATGCGTTGAACGAAATAGCGCGGACGCGCCCGAACGTCGTTATAAATGCGCCCGATGTACTCTCCGAGCAGTCCCATACCCACAAACTGGGCACCGATGAACATGAACAGGACGGCGAACAACACGAAGACGCCGTCTCCCGCCCACGCCGCACCAAAGAAAAGTCGCAGTACGATAAGCACCAGCGAGAAGGCGAAGCCGGAGAGCGCAATCAGGCTCCCCACCACGCTGAGCAATCGCAATGGCGTAGTGGTCAGGCAGGTCACGAGGTCGTACATCAGGTTGATCAGGCGCATAAAGCTGTATTTCGAATCACCAAAGGCCCGCTCGGCGTGGATCACCGGCAGCTCAATGGTGTGTCGGGCAAAGGTGTTGGCCAGAATCGGAATGAAGGTGCTGCGTTCATGGCAGTTGAGCATCGCCTCGACGATGTGGCGACGATAGGCGCGCAGCATGCAGCCATAATCTCCCATCGCTTTGCCGGTAACCCGCTGAATGAGGTGATTGAGCGTGCGCGATGCCTTGCGCCGGAACCAGGTGTCCTGGCGCTGCTGCCGGACGGTGCCCACCACGTCATAACCCTGACGCGCAGCATCGACAAGGCGCGGGATCTCTTCCGGCGGGTTCTGCAGATCGGCATCCAGCGTAACAATCAGATCGCCACGAACCTGACTGAAACCGGCCATGATGGCGGAGTGCTGACCGTAGTTGCGGTTGAGCAGCACACCTTTTATCCGGCTGCCGGGAACGACTGAGGCCTGTTCAATCAGTTCGGCTGAACGATCACTGCTGCCGTCATCCACCAGCAGAATTTCATACGCAATATTGATGGCGTCACAGGCGGCGGTGGTGCGGTTAAGCAGCTCCGGCAGGCTTTGCTCCTCGTTATAGACCGGGATGACCACGGAGAGCATATTGATCGGTTTGATATCGCGCATCTCAGGCTCCCGCAATGTCATGTAAAGCCTGAATCACTCGCTCGACATCCTGATCCGTCATTGACGGAAACAGTGGGATCGAACACATCTGCTGGCTGTTAAGTTCACTGGCGGGCAGACGTAAGTCGGGATAGTGCTCGCGATAATATCTGTGGGTATGCGCCGCACGAAAATGCAGACCGCTGCCAATATCCCGCGTTTTCAAAGCCTGCATGAAGGCGTCGCGCGACAGGCCACAGCGCTGTTCATCAATGCGGATAATAAACAGGTGCCAGGCGTGCTGATGTGGCCAGGCAGGCAACGCCAGCGGTTCAAATGGCAGCGTGCGCAGCGCGTCAAGATAGCGTTCAGCAATCTCACGGCGGCGGGCAATAAAGCCCGGTAATTTCTGTAACTGCACCAGCGCAATAGCTGCGCTGATATCCGGCAGATTATATTTAAAGCCCGGCATCATCACTTCAGCCTGCGGCAGACGCCCCTGGGTCTGGCGGTCAAACGCATCCACCGCCAGGCCATGAAACTTCAGGCTGCGGATACGATCGGCGAGTGCGGCGTCATCAGTCACCACCAGGCCCCCTTCCGCGCAGGTAATATTTTTGATGGCGTGGAAAGAGAAAATAGCGGTACCGCGATGCCCTACCGGCTTTTCGCAATAAGTGGTGCCCACCGCGTGAGCCGCATCTTCGATGATGGCGATGCCATGCTGCTCAGCCAGCTGATAAATTGGGTCGAGATCGGCAGGCGCACCGGCGTAATGCACCGGAATGATGGCGCGGGTGCAGGGTGTTATCGCCAGGGCTATCCGTTCCGGCGTGACCATCAGGTTATCTGGATCGACATCAATCATCACCGGCGTGGCGCCCAGCAAGGTGATCAGGTTAAGGGTAGAGACCCAGGTCATGGACGGCGTGATCACCTCATCGCCTGGCCCGATTCCCATCGCCATCAACGTGACATGCATGCCCGCCGTGGCTGAACTCACCGCAATGGCGTGCTGGTTGCCGGTCAGCTTAACAAAGGCCTGCTCCAGCTCGGCGCATTTTGCGCCAGTTGTTATCCACCCAGAGTCAAATACCGCTTTAACAGCAGCTAGCTCTTCATCACCAAATGAAGGGCGGGAAAATGGCAAAAATTCCATGCTAAAACTCCTGCAGATCTAACCTATAAGCTGTCGCATGTTGTTAATCAGGGACAACGCCGGAATAAGAAAAGAAAAAGCACATTATCAACATCCGGCTATGGTGTTATTGACACCACGTTTTCCCTTTATGGAATTAAGGTTACCGGACCGCTAATACAAACTACCGTATGAAACTTAACTGAACATTAAATGAATAGCGTGAATGACAATAAAATCAAGGAGCAGTGAGTTAAGGGTTTCCGAAAAAGTTCATTATTAAATTGCCGATAGTGATTCTGACCTCAACTCTTTTTGATTTATTTATAATTTGTTTAAAAAGAGCTGATCCTTACTGTCATCAGGCCAGGAATCAGCACATCAGAGAAAAGTGACTTACTGATGAAAAAAATAAATTAATGATTTTATAGAGTATTTTTACTATTCCGATCCTGCTTTTATATTTGCAGAATATTTGAAAAAAATAGCACCCCGCTCATCCCAGGAAAATCACAGCGTAATAATAGCGTCTTAATGTATTCTTAATATTGTTAGTTATTAATGCTCCGCCCTCTCAATAATCATGACACTTTGATGAATCTCTGGTGACAGTCAGTTAACATCTGTCAGATTATCTGTGCCTGCAGGGTAAAAACAGTGCTGAAAAAAGTGAATAAGATCGCGGTTTCAGGCGTTAACGTTTGGTCTGCCTAATAAAGAGAAAATAGTGATGATACGTACCGCCTGTTTATGTACTCTGTTCGCCCTGTTCAGCCCGGCGCTTTATGCCGCACCGGTAACCTATGCCATAACGCCCGATAAAACATCGATTGGCCTCTCATGGCGCGCTTTTGGTCACGACTTTTCGCAGGCCAGATTGCAGGGCGTAACCGGCATGGTGACGCTCAATCCCGAAGAGGATCATGACGACCGCATTGAAGTGAATATTCCGGTGGGAACGCTGGTGGCTTCGAATAGCCTGTTAACCTGGCAACTGAAAAGTGACCTGTTTTTTGATGCAGAACGTTACCCACAGATTCACTTTGTGAGCAGCCGCGTTGCCTCACTGGGTGACGGTAATTACCGGATTTTTGGCGTACTGACGGTTAAAAACGTCAGCCGGCCAGTGGTTATGCTGGCCTCGCTGGACAGCGGAAAGACAATTGACCCGGCGTCTCGAGCGCTGGCGCTGCATGCCTCCACAGCTATCTCGCGTTCTGCCTTCGGCATGGATCGACTGGTCGGTGTGGTTGATGACCGTGTAAACATTGCGCTGACCATTACCGCGCAATCCAGATAATCTTGTTGCAGTCTCCGCTGCGGGAAAGCCGGTTTAACTGAGCGCGGTCTGCAATGTTTCTGCTGTGGCAGCCAGCTGGGCCGGTGGATTGCGGCCAATCAGCACATACTGATAGCCGTCACGCTTCCACCATGCCAGTTGCATGCCGTGGCGTTGTTCACGGGTAATCGGGTTCGTAACGTGCGGCGCGGGCGAGATACAGAGCGCCATCGGGCCATAATCTGCGTGCAGCCAGGCAATCTGCGCGATGGACGTCCGTTCGTATCGCAGGATCCGCACCATTTTCAGTTCAGCCCCTGGCAGGTGCAGTTGCTGCGGGTGCAGCTGCAATCCCAGATCGAGTCGGGTACGGTCCAGGCCTCTCTGCAGCATAGCGGCGTCATTGAGCGTATCAGCCAGCGTTTCAGCACTGTAAAGTGACATATAGCGTGCTTCCAGATCGCGGATATTCTGGCTTTCCTCTTTCTCATCATCTGACGGTCTTGCCATAAAACCGATGCTGCTGCCCACCAGCAAAAAGCTGACTGATGCCGCAATCAGTGCCCGGCGGCTGTAGCCTTTAGCGGGTATCGGCGCAGGTGTCGGGATGTCCGCCAGTTGCTGTGCCATTCTTGCCTGGGGTGCCTGTTCCAGTAGCGGCGCAAAAGCCTGCTCAAAATCGAGACTACTGTGCTGGAGTTGTTCTACCCGCGCGGCCAGTTCCGCATCCTCCGCCATCGCCTGCTCAAACTGCGCGGCTTCCTGCGGGGTCATCTCACCATCCAGCCAGGCGACTATCGCCTCATCGCGCCACGGTGGCGTAAAAGTTTCCCTGTTCATCTCCGTTTCTCCTGGGGTACGGGCGAGGTCGCTGGCTGTCTTGCCAGCGTGGTACGTGCAGCGGCCAGACGGCTCATAATCGTGCCAATCGGAACGGCCAGCGTCTCCGCCGCTTCCTTGTAGGTCAGTCCTTCGACATAAACCAGAAACAACGCATTGCGCTGCGCCTCGGGTAAGGCGTTAACCTGCTGCATAATGCGCTGGAAATGACGGTTGTCGTCGCTAATGGCGTGGTTATCTGCGGCCAGTAACGCATCGGGATCAACGAATCCCTGTCCCTGTCGCACCTTTCTCGCCCGTAAATCGCTGACCCAGATGGAGTGAAGGATCGAAAAAAGCCATCGATCAACACGCGTGCCCGGCGTGAACTGCGCGCTGCGTTCCAGCGCGCGTACGCAGGTTGACTGCACCAGCTCTTCTGCCATGTCACGGTTATGCGACAGCACATAGCCGTAACGCCAGAGTCGCGTCAGATGTTCCGCAAGGTGCTGACGGATGTCACTGTGAGTGATTTTTCGCTCCTCCCTGCCGCATCAGACCTCGGGATGGCCATTTATCGCGGCCTGCAGATCGCGGTACTCCTCGCAATCGATACCACAGATTCCGGCGATCGTTTTTAACTGTTCGCGCGCCAGATCGGGACGCCCTTTAATCATCCAGGCTTCGCCCAGATATTCACGCACTTTAGCGTAATGGGGATCGAGTGCAATGGCGCGCTGATAATAGCCAATACCTTCATCCGTGCGACCAAGTTTACGGGTGGCATAGCCACGATAGTTCCAGGCTTCGCGGGTATCCGGGTTGTTAAGCGTATCCAGCAGGTTCAGTGCCGCCTGATATTCGCCCTTTTTCGCCAGATGATAAGCGTAGCGCGTTTTATCGTCGTCACTCAGCTTGCTGGTTTTCTCGGGCACGCAGCTTTTAGTCTGGCTGTCATAGACCTGACCTTTGGGGCAGTCAGGCGTTTTTTTCTCACTGTCATTGTCACCCATCGCCATACTCAGCGGAGCGTGCAGCATCAGCATCAGGGCAGGAACAGCAAACAGAGAAAGACCAGAACGCGTTGTCATAATTTATCCTTATCGGGGCTGGGGAGCAGATGGTAAAGCCTGCGGGATTCAGTCCGCTATCGCGGCGCTATACGGTAAACAGCTCAGCGCCGGTTTCTATTCGATAAAAATAAAATTATTTTTTGTCAGGTGCCTCGCCGCATCAGAACACGTGCTTTTCCACCTGACAGAAACGCCGTTCCGCCAGAGAGATGACCGCAGCTTCTGCAATCGCCTGTGCTTTCAGACCATCCTCCAGGCCTGGCAGATCCGCTATCTGCTCACCGTTTAGCGAGCGAATAAATGCATCCAGATGAGCATAATAGGTTGGCTGCACCCGGCTGAACCAGTCGGGCAGCAACCCTGGCTGCTGAATCTGCGCACCCTGATAGCAGGTGACGCCGCGCTGGAGCTGAGTAGATGACTCCAGCATTCCGTGCGGTCCCATCACGCTGATGCGTTCATCGTAGCCATAGCCGGTGCGGCGGGTATTATCGAGCTGCGCCAGCGCCCCGCTCTGCAGCCGCAATAGCAATGTGCTGGTATCAACATCGGCAAATTCATCGATCGAAGGCAGAGCCAGCGCGGCTCCCATGGCTGCCACCTCTGTCACCTCTTCTTCAGTCAGCCAGCGCAGCAGATCGAAAAAGTGAATAGCCTGATCGCGCATCTGACCCCCGGACGCCTGAAGATAGGCCAGCGGCGGCATGGTCGAGGAGCGGCAGACCATCTGAATCAGTTCCGGCGGACCTATCCGCCCTTCCCGAAGTTGTTGCTTCAGCTGCTGGTGGCTAACATCGAAACGGCGATTAAACCCCACCGTGACCGGCACGTTGTAAGGGAGGACATTAGCCACGGCCTTACGGGCGCGTTCAAGAGAGAGATCGACCGGCTTCTCACAATAGATTGCTTTACCGGCACGGGCAGCGGCTTCCAGCAAATCGGCATGGGTCGGCGTTGCGCTGGCGATCAACACCATGTCAATCTGCGTATCATTTATCGCCTCAGTGACAGACGCGGCCCGGGCACCGAAACGAGTCGCAAAAGCGGAAGCACGCACCGGTTCCGCATCCGCCACCCACACCAGTTCAACTCCGGGATGCGCCTGCAGATTCGCGGCATGAACTTCACCAATAAAGCCACATCCCAGCAGGGCAACACATTGCTTTTTATTCATTTATTTGAACTCCATCATAGTCCGGCAGAAAGCTGCATCAGCAGAATAGCGCTGCGTTTTACACTCACGGCATGGTGTTTTGAGGTGTTTACCTCAAAGGAGATCGTTATGTCGCTGAAAGAGGTCGCCCGGCGGGCAGGAGTGGGGCTGGCAACCGTGGATCGGGTCCTTAATGAACGTGGCGGCGTCGCGCCGGAAACGGTTCACAGGGTGTTGCAGGCAGCACGGGAAATCGGCCTGAAGCGGGCCCTGCCTGAGGAGCATCGTCATCCGTGGCAGATAGAACTGCTGCTGAGCAGCAATGACTCGTTTTTCTTTAAGCAACTGGCGCAGGATTTTACGGCGTTCTCCTCGCATCTGGGCTATCGCCGGTTGACGTTGCATCGCACCTTTGTGCCTGAAGCACAGCCTGAGCGACTGGCAAGGCTCATCCGGGAGGGGGCTGTAACGCGGGATGGATTGATCGTTTTTGCACATGAGCATCCAGCAATCTATGAGGCGCTGGAACATTGCCAGAGGCGTGGCGTCCCGGTGATCTCGCTGGTCACGGATTTGCCCGCTGCCGCGCGGCTCTGTCATGTGGGAATTAATCAGTTGCAGGCAGGACGCACCGCCGCTCAGCTGATGGGTAAAATGCTGCATCAGCCTGGGGAGGTGTTGATGGTCAGTGGGCACAGGGATTACAGCGCGCATCGTCAGCGCATTGAAGGATTTCGCATGCTGATTACTGAACGATATCCGCACCTTCAGCTTCGTGAAGTTCTTGCCGCTCAGGAAAATCGCGCTACCCTCAGTAAGTTACTGGAGAAGCAGCTTATCCAGAGCGGCAATCTGCAGGGAATTTACAATACCGGCCTGGGAAACACCGAGATTGGTCAGGCACTTGCCCGACATCGTCTGCAGAATAAGTGTATCTGGATCACTCATGAACTTTACGCCACCACCCGCACGTTAATGGCGCAGCAGAGCGTTGCACTGACGCTGGACCAGAATACCCGGCAACATGCTCAAATCGCCCTGCAGCTGATGCTGAATTATCTGGAGCATGGGGTGAAACCCGATGAGTATGCCAGCGGTAAAGTGGACTTCATGATTTATACCGCCGAGAACTCAATATGAGGTAAACCGTCAGATCGCACATTTCAGCGGTGGCCCGGCTGCTTAAATCTGTTTTAAGTGTCAGAGGATGGCCCTGCGGATAACGCGCGGTTAACCTCAGGCAGCATCAACTCTACTCTGCTCTGCTCTTCCGGATCGCCATCGCGTCTGAACGGTACATGTTGCCGACAGGCAGACTTTATGCCTGCTTACCATCTAAATATTAAAATATAAATCTATATACACGGAATTTTTTATTTTAATATTCCACTCCGCTTCAGGATTGTTATCATCGCCTCCAATCCGTCAGACCAGCACCGCGTGCAGCGAAAAACATAGCAGATTAACCACTCTGGTCCCGGCTAACTGAGAGGTGAATATAAGCGTCCTGGCCAGAGGGTTATCCTGAAATTATTCCGCACCCTCAACGGTGCCTGACTGATTAATGAGATCCAGGTTTGGAACACTATTTACCCCCGGTACGTACAACCACAGAGCGAGTGCTGCATGCCGTTCTCTTCGAAGTCATCGCTAATGTACTGGTTTTCATCATTCTGATTATTCTTGCCTCAGCAGCACCTTCGCAATCGGCATTATTGACCATCGTTTCATCAACGCTGGCAATGGGGTGGAACTATCTGTTCAACCTGATATTTGACAGCGTTCAGTTACGAAAAGGATTTAAAAAAGACTGGCGAATGAGGTGCCTCCATTCCATTTTATTTGAGCTGGGTCTGTTATTAATATTGATACCTTTTGCAGCCTGGTGGCTGAATATTACGCTACTCGCCGCGCTGAAACTGGAATGTGGACTGGTGCTTTTTTTTCTGGTCTATGCCTATCTGTTCAATCTGGTATGGGATTACGGCAGGTGTGTGCATAAAAATAATATTTAAGTAAACATAAAAAACCCTGAGCACCTTAAGATAGCAAAACAGCTTTTTTAGCCTTCCGCTTAGTCGGGACAGTGAACCGTCAGAGGCGACATCACACATCCGTGCGCACGGGCACACGTATATCTGTTGTCAGGAACGGATATCTTTTTCTGGCATCGTCGACATCACTGCGCGTCAGCTTAGTAAAGTTAAGACCGCGCATAAGCTCATTTCTACAGGTTAACTTCAGCAAAAAATTATGAAAAAAGTCTATTATCTGAATAAGTTAAGAAATTGCCCATCAACCGATATCCTGGATATCGTAACAAGCTATATGCGTAAAAAACTTCCTTCTGACGATCTCTCATCTTTTGAAGGCGCATATGATCATCGCAAAGCCGAAATAATAATGAACGAGACCTACAGTGAAGTCCCTTCTGAAGTATGGAGACTGGTATGCTAAACCGGTAAAACGGCGGAGGGTTGAAAAACATTAACTTATTTTTCGAGCGTTCGCACTCCGGTGGGATATTATTCGATCTTTCAGATGAGATATCTCTGACGATGGCTGATGAACAATACCACTCGATAATAAACAGAGCATCATCGCAGCCTGGCCATGATGCTCTGTTATTAAACGATATCAGAAGCGCAAGGCGAAACCGACCTGGCCGCTGTAATCGGTTTTAAACTCACCACCAAAACTGGTATCAACTTTCGCGATAAGAGAAAGGTCAGGCGTGATGACACCCTGCAGCCCCACACTGCTGCGATAACGATTATCAGACCAGGCGCTGTACCGGCGATTCAAATGACGGTCGGAAAGCGTTGTGGTTGATCCGTTTTTACCTGGCGAATATTGATATTCAATACTCGCACTCAGATTTACGTTTGGTAGCAAGACACCCAGTCCGCGTTTCTGCGCCATAATGCCGGTGGTCGTAAAGTAAGGTGTCGCTGAACTCAGCGAAACTTCTGCGTCATTCCCTTTGAGTGTGTAGCCGGACATGACGCCACCGCTGACTCCCACGTAAGGTGAAATAAACAGCGTATCGTCAGACAGACCGAACTGATACCCCGTCCGCAGGCTGCCAGCCAGCATCTGACTCTCCTTTTTCACGCCATTAATATGCAGTGCAGGATCCAGCGATATCTCCTGATTGAGGTACATATAACGACTGGCTGCATCAATAAACCACCCGGCATCAGACTGCCAGGAGTAGTAAGCCCCTACAGTGGCCAGTCGATGCTTTTCACGGCCTCCCCCTTTAACCTCTCCCTGGGTATAACTGGCACTGATCCCCACTGTTTGCGTCTCTCTGCGCGTATCCCATCCCACATTCAGTGTCTGCTGGTTAGCGTTCATCCCCAGAAAATGCCCTTTTCTCTGCTCGATGGTTGCCCATGATCCGCTGCTTTCTGGCGAGGCGCGCAGACTGTCAGTGCGGTTATGCAACTGGCTGACCGCTTCACTGAAAATATACTGCCGCGAGGCGATTAAGGCACGCGTGCGCTGGATGAGTGGCAGGTTGTCGTAAACAGAGAACCAGTCATCCGGGTTGAATGTCGGATTTATGGCTTCCTCTTCTGCTTTTGCTGTTTCCTCTTTGGCTTTTTCTTCAGCTTCGGCTTTTGCCCTGGCCTCTGCCTCTGATTTCGCTTTTGCTTCGGCGTCAGTTTTTTCTTCCTCTGCAGCAGCCTGGTCAGCCGCCGGATTTTCTGGTGCAGGCGTCACTTCCGGTGTGGGCGTCGGCTCTGGCATTGGCGCCGGTTCTGGCACAGGTGTTGGTTCTGGCTCAGGCGCTGGTTTTGGCACAGGCGCTGGTTTTGGCACAGGTGCTGGCTCAGGCGCTGGTTTTGGCACAGGTGCTGGCTCAGGCGCTGGTTCCGGCACAGGCGCTGGTTCCGGTACAGGGGTCGGCTCTGGCATTGGCGCCGGTTCTGGCACAGGTGTTGGTTGTGGCTCAGGCACAGGTGTTGGTTGTGGCACAGGTGTTGGTTCTGGCTCAGGCGCTGGTTGTGGCACAGGTACTGGTTCTGGCTCAGGCGCTGGTTTTGGCACAGGTGCTGGTTCTGGCACAGGTGCTGGTTCCGGTACAGGCGTCACTTCAGGTACAGGTTCAGCCGATTTGTTACTTTCCAACACCCATAAAACGCGGTCGTTATCGTCTTTCACCTGATAATTTGGGGTGTAAACGCTGAAACCACTGTAGCTGTCTGCGAAAGCGAAATAACTGTGTGAGGTGCCAGCGGGTGCATCAACCATTACCAGATCCTGGGTCAGCGAAACCTGCTCTTTGCTGCCGACCAGCAGACTTACGTCCAGCACGTTGTCGCCACCACTCACCGAGTTTTTTACAATCAGTTTGTCGCTTTCCAGTGTTGACGGTTTGACGCCCAGCATCAGATTCAGGCCGGTCGAATCCAGTGAATCAACGCTCAGCGTTTTTGCGCTCCAGCTGCCTGAAGGAATCATCGAAAGTGTTGAGCCACGCTGAGCCAACAGCGCGGTAACGTTGCTGTTACCGGTCATCGTCCAGTTCGCATGAGTACCCAGCGTCATAAGGCTGCTACCGATAGAAGTCACAGCACCCTGATAATTCACCTTGCCCAGATGTAGAGAACTGTTATTTGCCAGTTGAACATCGCCTTCCACTTCACTGGCGGGCAGCAGCGCCAGGGCGTCTGCGCTTCGCACTGGCTGGCTGCAGGACAGATCATCAGAATAGATGGCAGAATAGCAACGCCAGCTTTTTTCCCCTGCCTGCGCGCTGTCGTTGTATCCCAGAGAGAGGGTTGCAGATTCAGCGGCGACAATATTCGCTTTGACACCCGCGTATTCTCCCACCTGGAAATGCGCACCGGTGCCAACATTGATCTGATCGGCTTTGAACAGTGAAGTGTTCCAGTCGTCATCAATGACAAGACCACCGGCATGTGCGACGGGCTGACCTGAAAGGACCAAGGTGCCACTATTGACATTCAGGTCACCATTCAGGTTCATGCCACCGGTCAGCGCCGTGATCGCCGTGGCGTTGCGTGGCAGAATGTTAACGTTCATCACGCCATTCAACGCATTCTCAAGCGTTTCACCCAGGAAACCGCGGAATACCTGAACGTTCAGCTGTGTCAGACGATAATTAATGGCTTCATCGGCATCAGTGCCCAGATAAGTCCAGGTCGCTGTCGAAGATTTATCAGTCGGGAAATAACCGTAATCGGAGGTATTTAACTGAAAATACTCGGTATCTTTTGTGTATGGGTTGCTATACACATAGACATTGCCTGGTGTGCCTTTACGGTTACTACCCGTATAATTATAAAAGGGGACGTCTGCGGCGGTATAGCCAGTAATGTTGAGGGTTGACGGCTTATCGCTGTTGTTTACCAGCGTCGCACCACTGTCGGTATGGTTGATCTTTTTAAAACTAAGCGCATTACCATTTAAATCTAACCGGCCACCGCGATAGCCAAAATAGATCTGGTCAGCGGCAACCTGACTCTCATCGTTCAGCACAACCGTTGGCCGCCCGCTAACCAGAGTTACAGAAGAGAAAGCCTGCTTTTTTCCTGAGCTATCAGCTTGCTGATCGAGGATAACGGTACCCTCTCCCACATTCAGCGAACCCGGGTTAGTACCCACGGCATTAATATGCAGTGAACCCATGCCGATTTTATGCAGGGCATCATTGGCCAATCCATTTACCTGCCACAGGACTTCTTTATCTGCGTCAACTTCGATACCACCGCCAGCCCAGGTTGCATTGACACCATTCGCCGAGGTTACAGTGTAATTATTGGAAAACTGAAGTTTGCCTGCGCCCATATTGATTGGTGCATTCAGCGTGATAAGTCCGCCAGCCCCGTTGAAACGGAGATCTTTAGTCGCATCAAGTTCTTCGGCGGTTGCCTGAGAAGGGGCCACACTCTGATATTTATCAGCCAGCCCCTGCCATGACCAGGTATTATCAGCCTGGCTAAGCGCTGTTTTATCCCAGTAAATGGCCTCGTTTACATCACTATCTGTGATAGCTGGCGAGATACTTTTTTCCTGAACCGAAGCAATAAAATCACCCGGCAGATATCCCGCCACAGCCCGCCTGCGATAAAGGCTATTATCCTGATCGTAACCTACGTGAACCGCGACCAGTTTCCACCGCTGCTCCACTTCGTCCCAGGCAAACACCGGGCTACCGCTGTCTGCCCCACCGGTGCCAATAGAAAGAGGGGTCGTACCGACATCATCAGGACCCAAATTAAAATAACGCAAATATGTGTCGTAGGATATTTGACGCACGTTATCGGCACTGATAGTTCCGCCAGACTTCCAGTTATAACCGCCCGAGACCTGTATTCTCGCCGTTTGATCGTCATTGATCTGTTCCTGATTCCCTGCTCCTACCCGGGTGTACCATGCATAACGTGATTTGTAGTTTGCAAGAAAGTCTGCTTTCACAACAGTGTCATAAGGAGCAGCATCCGTGACCACTTTATTGAGTCGTGGCATATGGAAATCTTCAGAGGTGAGCTCATTACGATTAATAAGGCTGTAAGTAGCAGCGTATTGAGCGCCATTACCGAATGAGGTTGTTTTGTAACCGCTATTGTGTTTCACACTGACAATATAAGAGGGTGATATCAGCGTCGAAAATCCCAGCGAGGAAACGCCGCCAAAATCTGGCATAGGAAAGTCGAGAGTTCCCGATAAAGAGCCATCTTTTTTATAGACAGGTATATGGGTGGCACCTACCGTATACTTGCCCAGATTTTCAGCAAAATCACGATACTCCTGTACATCAATATCGTGTCGCATGATGCCCGCATAGGATTTAGTGCAGATAAAAAATGTACAGCACAGCGCTGCGCTTCCAAAATGCTTCAATGGATTACCCTCACGATACTATTATTATTTAAGAAATATTATTTAATAAATAAATAGTATCATTACGGCAATCTTTAGCTAAATCGGGCTTCAGCAGCAATATTGATATAAATCAAAAAATAACACTACTTAAGCATCATTAAGATTATAACTAACTGTATTATATGAAAATAAAAAAACATAACCAAAATAAAATGAATGTTATTCATTGTTTAATATACCGCAAAATGCCCATCAGTACAGAATTATAAAATGACCTCAAAATAATGTAACAATCACACGTTTGGATGAAAATTTAATTTATTATTTCGCTCAACGTTGAATAAATTGCTAATGCAACGCTCATAAATATGATTATTTAAACATCAGCGCAGACGTTCCCAAAAAAAATCCCTGAATATTATTCATGATGTTTATCATTTGAGACGATGTCAGGCAGACATGACACGCCCGACCTTTGCACGCTTTTAGTCTGAGTGAGGCTGTAAAAGCCCGTTATGTCAGGAAAGCAGACAGTGGCGACAACATGAGGAGGAGTGCTGCGACGTAGAGAAATAAAGGCCGAACTCAGGTGAGAACAGCTAGAATCTAGTATTTATACTCCTTGCATTCGCCTGACTCTTTACCCGGTGTGTCTGCAGGCGAATGGGAATAATTTAGTGCAGATGATCGCGGTGAAACAGCGCCCACTGTTCAATTGGCTCTCCCGACTGATCGAAAAACTCGTAAAAGCAATGATGCTGGCCGGTGGAATGGGTATGTTGCCGATGCTCAGTTATGCTGCTGTTGTCGAAAGCCAGCGAGAGGAAGACGTTACCCTTGATGATAGCTACAGCTAAATCAATGTAGGCCGTTCTTATATGCTGAAATGATCATGAAAAAGCCAGCGGCGACGCTGACTTTGTACTTGTCTTAATTTATCGGAAGTTACAAATACCTTATCGCTTGCAAGAGTCAATGGCACAAACGTCATACCCCTACACCGATTATGGTTGAAAGCCACTATCGCACAAGTGGGGTGATTCAAAAGCTCTTTAGCGATCCAGATAATAACGCGCAATGTTGCCCGGGGAATTTCTGCTTACGTGTGTGCGATTCTTTGAGTATCCGCACAGATTGAGAAGGATTACAGCTATCCACGCCTGACTGAAATGCATCGTGAAGATGAAATACGTGTGCAGCAACAAAATAGTTACTGTAAATATAAATAGATAATAAAAAAATCATCCCTGACATGATTGCGATTACCATTTTAAAAGGGATGGTTAGTGATTTATCTTTTTTCCGCAGTTGCTTTCTCACAAAAACCTCTCAACGCTTAGCTGCCAGAGGGTAGCCTGGGCATGCCATCATGCATCACAGAAAATCCGGGCATCTGAATTAACTCTTTATTTCGCAGATCGACTCGCCTATGGGGTGAATCAGCATTCAAAATTATGCAAAATCAATAACACCCTTATAAAGCTCAAGCAAAGTCAGATCATTAATGAAGGCGTTAAAGGCCATATCACCACTTATCGAAAACTTCTTCATAACATTGTATTTATGTGCGTAAATTGTTTTAGTTGAAAGATTCAGGCGTTTAGCTGTCTGCCCCACGCTATACCCTTTCTTCAGAAAACTTAGCACCTGCAACTGGACTACTGTAATACGCGCAAAATCGCAATTCGAGCAATCCGTGGAGACAAATCCTCTAACGTTTCCCTGTCTTCCCAGCCAGAAACGGATAATTTTTTCTGAAATATCACGTACAGAATCAGTGCGCGGAATGATAATCAAAGAGCGATAGCAAAGAGGCAAATGATCAGTAGTGATGTCTTCAATGCTTTCAACAAAAACCATTAAAATGCCACCAGGCTTCCGATCCCGATAGGCAGGTTGACACATATAAAGGCGCCACTGTGCAACACTAATCAGTATAAAGTCCGCCTGACATAAATTTTTCGCGTCATAGGCAGGTAAGAATTCTACTGGCGTATCAGATAACAGTGCCTCTTCAATAATTTTGGAGATGCCCAGCCGAAAGAAGTAATTCTCATTTGTACAAACGACTTTAAAATCCATTTTTCCCTTAAGCATCTCAAAAGTTAAATAAATAAATCAGGTGAATTTGCCATTTACCAAAGACAGCTCACCTTTATCTTTTAATTCTTTCAGCACTCTGCAAATGGAGCTTTTTGAAAGATGAGAACTATTTTCAATCAGGAAAAGAGCCGAAAATCGCTTCTTAAGATGAGGTGGCAATTTTCCCCAGCGGCCAATTAAAGAAATCACTTCATCATGTGAGTTATTCTTGGGCAGCTGAATGTAGTTCATCAGGTCTGAGTACTGACCAGACAGAATAGACATGGCATCGTTAAAGAGATCCTTCTCAAATACTAATCGCCAGAACACATCGTAATCGATGAAACTGACCTTCCCATAATCGATTCTTTCCAGATAGACAGGAGGTTCATCGAGTGCCGGAGTGACACCGACAACAAAGGGGGCCGACACGATATTCAATACTTTATTTTCGCTCTTTAGTTTCAGTAAGAAATCACCATCAAGAATGAACATAACCCGGCGTACATTATCTTTAGTAAGATGGTAACGACGCTTACCGCGTGAAATCTCATCTGGATTAGCAACCTGGGTGTACCCGGCTAGCGCATCAATGATCCGCTCATGATTTTCAGTCACTCTATACATAATAATTAACTCAATCTAACTGACACGAAGTTAGTGATTAGTAGAAAAATTAGCAAAAATCCGTTTGTTATAGTCTCTCTTTTTTCGCCTGGTGTATTTCTGATCGCTGGCTTTCTCTCCAATGTAAGCCATAGAAGAGGTCGTTGTTGGTTTTACCATAGTAAAACCATTGCGATAAAATTCAACACCACAAACATGCAAAAAGGAGGAGAATAATGCCAACCAATGACATCACAACCAGATATTTCACCGTTTTAAAGTCCTTTAGTCAGTACATCAAACTAATAAGTAGAGACTTATTGATAGTGTTATAACTTTTTTCTTAAAAAAGGAATCAATCATAACCATATGAACACAAATGTTATAAAACCACGGTATTAAACAAGAAAATACAGTGTAACATTTGAAAAATTTGCAATATTAGTCACATGACTATTCATAATATAATCATTGTTAATTTCTCCTTAAAAATAAAAGAACCATAATCTGATGACATAAATTAAACCATATGATCCCCATAGCAGACATTTAAATCGCAAAGTTATTATTATATAGTTTTATATTCTGTTTTTTAAAATATTTTAGGTTTAAAATCCAAACGTGTGAATTATTCTGTGTGGCTGGTTTTTACCTTTGATTGCATATGAAGCGATCTTCGTCAGAACCCGACTATTCTAAGGAAAGAATGTGAATTACCTGAAAAACCCTCACACGACTGAGTGAGTATCATTTTTACCACCTGAAAATGGTAGTAGCACTACCAATCAGGACATCCGAAAATAATGCCAGAAATAATGTACTGGCACTGAAGCTAAGTTTACCCTGCCTACCTAAATTACCATTAATGTAAATAACATGTAATGAAATAAAACTTTCTTACCTATTAAAAATTACACAGAATATCGATTATGGATATTTTACTATTTTATTTTTTATGGTCACCGAATCTAATAGCGCCGTTCGCTTGGAGCGGCATTTTAAAAATTCAATACTGATAATCTGAACAACTGAATAATATTGGAGATATAAATGAGAGAGTTAACATCTGTTGAAATGCAAAACGTTTCAGGCGCAGGTTTATTTGATTTTATTGGTTCGGTCGCAGTAGGTAGCGTTACTGGTATCACGTCTTTCGGTCTGAAGTGGGCTATGAGCGGCGGTAGCACTGGTGGCATTGCTGGTGCAGGCATTATCTCTGCTGGCGTCGGCCTGGTTGTCGGTGCCGTTGTTGGTCTGGTTGATGGTGCACTTTATGGCGCAATCAATGGCTGGGACTCAACTGCGGGCTGGTTCAATCAGATTGTTGAAAACCAATTCGATGCCACTGCTCCGGTAATTAAAGCATAAGGAAGTACCATGCGAGAATTAAACACTAAAGAAATCGAAGGGGTTAGCGGCGGCTCACTTACATCTTTAATCCTGGATTTTTTCAGGGGATTAGGTGACAGCTCAACGTCAACTGAGAAAACTGAATGGGTTCGGCCGGACTCAGTGCCAGCAGCAAACCCAATCAGTGGTAACGCTTTTGGTATGGGTATTGTAGGTATTGTCGCCGCAGTCGCGTTCGGCATGCTGATCGTCTGATTTTCTGATAAGAGCGTCACCCTTATCGGCATAATGAACGGCTGCATTTAAATGCACAAGTTCAAAAATAAAAATGTTAATTATTTTATACAAAGGAAAGTATATGAAAAAGGTATCTATGGTTGCTATGGGTCTGCTGCTGGCTGCAGCTCAGGTTAATGCAGCAGAAGCTTCAGATGGCACCATTAACTTCACCGGCACCATTGCATCTCAGACCTGTACCGTAAGCGTTAACGGCGCAGGCAGCACTGCCACCGTTACCTTGCCAAAAGTTGCTGCTGGTGTCCTGGACGCGGCTGGTTCTGTTGCGGGCAACACCCGTTTCACTCTGTCACTGAGCGATTGCTCGGCCCAAACAGGTAATGTTTACGCTTACTTTGAGCAGGGCGCTGGTGTTAATGCAAATGGTCGTCTGACTAATACCGGAACGGCAACGGGTGTTGATCTGCAACTGCTGGACAGTGCTAATGTGGCCATCAATGCAGGTAGCACTGAGCAGTCTACTGCACCTAAAACTGTGGCTCTGACAGCGGGTGCAGGTACTCTGTCGTACTCAGCTCAATACTACGCTACTGCACCTGCAACAGCGGGTAGTGTTGCATCAACAGTAAATTATTCAATCAATTACCTGTAATTGATTAGGGTGGGGGCAATGCCCTCACCTCTCTTCCTCTTCATCATTCCTGTTAAAATCATGAAAAAAAAAAGCGTTAACTTTCTACTATCCTGCCTGCTAACCTGTGCAATGACGTCGTCTGCATTTGCCAGCGTGACGATTATTGGCACCCGGGTAATCTATCCAGCTTCTGAGAAAGAGGTTACCGTTCGACTTGATAACCGGGGCGATCAGCCCGCGCTGGTCCAGGCATGGATTGACAGCGGAAATCAAAATGAAGCCGTAGATAAAATTGATGTTCCCTTTGTTTTACTTCCCCCTGTTTTCCGCATGGAGGCTAACAAAGGGCAAACGTTACGCATTGTATTTACTGGTGCCAGTCTGCCCGCCGACAAAGAGTCTGTTTTCTGGCTTAACGTTCTGGATATTCCCCCTCGTGTTAAAAGTCTGTCTAATCAGAATCAGTTGCAAATGGCGATCCGAAGTCGTATCAAAATATTCTATCGTCCGGTTCAGTTCGATACAGCGCAGGCAAATAAAGCTGCGTCAGGACTGGTATGGCGTCACGGTCAAAAAATTAACACCCTTTCCGCAATGAACAACTCACCTTTCTACGTTAACGTCTCACAGATTAATGCTGAAGATAACGCAGGTCATAAATTAGTCAGTGAAAAAGGTGAAATGCTGGCACCAGGCGAGAAAAAAGAATTCCTGATGAAAGGCATGAACACAAGTCAAATAAAAACAACATTTAACTATCAGTATCTGGACGATTTTGGTGCTGCACGTAAGGTTGAAAGTAAAATAACCGACTAACTTTTGGTAATTAACCAGGGGAAATTATGATGGCAAGGATGACCCGTTCAAATAAACCAACTGGCAGAGATTTATATCTATCATTTATGGCGCTCTTTTTGGCCGCAGCAACCCAAGCCGCGTTTGCTGAGAGTGCTTATGATTTTGATGAATCTTTTGTAAAAAACTTGCCGGGGGTAAAAGTAGATGTTGCCCGCTATGCAACAGGTAACCCTATTGATCCTGGCGTGTATACGCTGGATATTTTTTTAAATGGTCGTCAAATCAGTCGTGAAAATGTTCAGGTTGTACGTGAAGGAACAGGTACCAAGGCCTGTCTTTCCTATGATCTGGTAAAAAGTCTCTCAATCAAAGACACCGTTTTCAGTTCTGAACAAGCTGAGGAATTACGTTCGGGTAAACAGTGTATATCCCTTGAAGAGGTGGTCAGAGAAAGTCATGCTGCAATTAACTCTGCGGATATGCAGATGGACATATCCATTCCACAGATATACCTCCTGCGTTCAGCACGTGGTTATGTCGCACCCGAATTCTGGGATAAAGGTGAAACGGCATTTACACTCAACTATGACACTAACTATTACCGTTCTGTTAACGACGGTCGTGAATATGATTCTTTTTATGGCAGAGCGCTGGCAGGCTTTAACCTGGGTGGCTGGATGTTCCGCCATGACGGCTCATTAAGCTGGCGACGCCAGCAAGGTGATGAATCACATAATTATAATGCAATTAACACCTATGTTCAGCGTGATATCCCGCAACTGAAGTCACGTCTGCTCTTAGGTGAAGGAAACACCAGTGGCGAACTCTTCGATACTCTCTCATTTCGCGGTGCGCAAATATCGACAGTTGATCAAATGTGGCCTGATTCGCAACGGGGTTACGCACCTGAGATTCGGGGTGTTGCCCGTACCAGTGCTCAGGTAACCGTCTCGCAAAACGGCAGTAAAATTTATGAGACAACGGTATCACCGGGTCCTTTTAACATTACCGATCTCTACCCTACCGGTTACGGTGGTGATTTAGATGTTACGGTAAAAGAAGCGGATGGCAGCGAAACCCGTTTTTCTGTGCCCTATGCAGCCATGACAAGACTGAAACGTCCCGGTATGACGTTTTATTCTGTGACGGGTGGTGTATCGCGTAAAGACAATATGGCCTATACGCCTTCTGTTTATCAGGGCACCATCCAACATGGTTTTACCAACAGTCTGACGGGCTATACCGGTATCCTGGGATCAGATAACTACATATCGGCGCTGCTAGGCGGTGCATTTGGTTTACCCATAGGCGCTATCTCTCTTGATGTCACCGGGGCTCAGACCAAATATGGCAATGAGAAAAAGCAGGGCGTGAGCTATCGCGCAACTTACAGTAAAAAAGTACCCCAGACTGATACGAACTTTACACTCGCCGCGTATCGATTTTCTTCTTCCGGCTATTACAGCTATGACAATGCTTTGCAAATTAATAATTATTACAAGAAGAACAAAAGTGATGGAATAAATTATCTATCCCGTCCTAAACAACGCTTTTCATTGACTGCCAGCCAAAATTTTGGAGATTCATATGGGAATATCTATCTTACTGGTTTCGTTCAAAATTATTGGGAAAGTGTCGGTACAAACACCCAGTTTCAATTAGGCTATAATAATAGAATTGGTCGCGTATCCTATACATTATCAGCAAACCGATTATTATATTCAACAGGCGGACACGATACCCAACTCTCATTGGACCTCTCAATACCACTTGGTAGCGAAAGTAAAAATTATGTAACAGCAAGTGCCACGCATAATAAAGAAGGCGTGACGGCACAAACCGCCGTTAACGGTGTCCTGGGTGAATATGACCAATACAGTTATAACGTAGGTGCCGCACGCGACATTGATAATAAAAAATCAGGTTCAGTAAGTGGACAATATCGTTCGCCTTACAGCATGTTGACAGCGTCATATACCCAGGGAGAGAACTACTATTCTGCTTCTGGCGGCGCCAGCGGAGCCGTGGTTGCCCTGCCTGATGGCATTAACTTTAGTGCTTATCAGTCGACTACATATGCCGTGGTGACAGCAGATGATGCTGAAGGTGCAAGGGTACTCGGTTATCCAAATATAGTATTAAACGGAAGCGGCAGAGCAATTGTACCCAATCTGAATCCGTACAGAATAAATGAGCTGGCGATTGATCCTAAGGGTATTCCGCTTGACGTTGAGCTGGAATCAACCCAACAGCGTGTTATTCCAGTTGAAGGTGCAGTGGTCAGACTGGATTATAAAACCACTAAGGGGAAACCACTATTAATAAGGGCGAATCAGCCTGATGGTAATGCATTACCTTTTGGTGCGTCAGTGAATGACGAAAATGGCAATCTGGTGACGACGGTTTCACAGGGTGGCCAGATTTACGTCAGAATAAACAAAGATGTCAGTCGTCTTCATGTTTCATGGGGGAAAACGCGAAATGATAATTGCCTGGTTAACCTTGAGTCTGGATCAATTCAGTCCAGTGACAATAAAACACTGGCAAGACTAACGACAACCTGCAGCAATGATCCAATGCAGCCAGTTCGTTACGCTTCCAATACCGATAATAAAGATAATCAGGGTTAATGAGGTGACATCATGTGTTTACTATCAGGAAAGAAAATAATGCGCCTCACTGGCTCTGTTTTATTAACAATAAGTCTGATACTGATGACTATTTTTAACGTTAATGCTGCGGGCTCATCAACCGATGTGACATTGATGTGTAAAATGACGACCACGCGTTCGTTGGTTGACGTGAAATCATTAGGCATCAACATTTCAGCCGCTGTGCCGGTGGGCACAATTGTTTATAGCGGCACAGCAACGGCTAACTTCCAATGCGCGCTGAGCAATTTGCAGCAGTATGCAGCTGGGTTGATCGGCGAAGTTTATTTTAAACGTAAGGCGATACCAGAGAATGCTCTCGGCTATGGATTAACACTCTATACCGGCTATGGTGGTGAGATGGGTACCGAAGTAGCAAGTATTCCAACCGGTATAAAGATTAGCACATATGCTTTAACCAGCGGCGGAACCATCGGTGCCTATACGGATGTCTCTCTGAACGTACCTTATCAAATTGTAAAGACATCCAATACTATGACGCCATCGACTTACCTCAAAAGCTATGTGAACCCATTTGATGTTGGTTCGTTAGTAAAAGGTACCGATGAGACCTTTAACTTCACCAATATCAAAACAGGTTTCACTGTAAAAGATCAGACCTGCTCAGTCGCGGGTAATACCAATCTACCAGTACCATTGGGCAGCTACACCACCAACCCCAGCAGTGGCTTAGGCTCAGGAATAGGCCAGACCAGCGCTACGACAGCGTTTAATATTCGGCTGAACTGTGAGGCTCTGCTATCAGGGACATTTGACGTTATGATGCAGCTCGATGGTGATGCGTCCAGTGGACTCTCAGAGGCTGGCGTAGTCGCGCTTAATACAACTTCGACGGCCAGTGGTGTCGGGGTACAAATTCTTAATGAAAATCAGCAACCAATTGCACTCGCAACACCGTTTAACATTGCGAGTTACCCACTCTCATCTGCTTTAATCACGGTGCCCCTCTATGCGCGTTATTATCAGACAGCAGCGAAAATAAATCCTGGCACAGCAAATGCGGTAGCGACATACACGCTTAGTTACCAGTAATTAGCAGGGCTCTGCAGAGCCCTTCTTCAAATTTTATCTACAGAAAAGGATTGTCTGTGTATAAATTCGGGAAAGAAAACAAGCTTAGACTTGGTGTGTCTGATGAAAGTCCATTTATTCTTCACTCCATTCAAAACATACTCATAAACGAGTTTTTAGAACTTGATATTTTTGCTTATCCGGTTGAATGCGATCATTTACTTCCTATCCTCAAAGAGGATGCCCCAGACATATTAATAACGGACTTTTGCTTTAATCTTGAGGGTAATGATGTCAATGGAGTACGGAAAATAGAGCAGATACATAAGCAAAATCAGAACTTAAAAATTATTGTTTTCACTGCACAAAACAGCCAGGCTATTTTGAAAGGCTTATTACGAATCCCGGTTAATGCCATTGTGCACAAACGAGATGACATTCGTGATCTGGTCAAGGCATTCAATTGGGTGTGCTCATCTAATTCAGGAATATACTACTCAGAACAGATGAAAAAAATTGTTTTTTCTGCACCTGCAGATTCGGCACTTTTATCGCCATCAGAAGTAGAGGTCATTCGCTTATTCGCCATTGGATATAGCCTGATGGACATAGCAAAAGCGCGTAAACGCAGCATAAGCACCGTTGCAACGCAGAAATATAACGCCATGCGTAAACTTCAGCTCCAGTCAAATACAGATTTGATTAAGTATGTTTTTGCACAGAAACTCATTTAACCCCCTTGCACAAAGATTTTTATATATAGCGAAAATCATGAAATCCCATAATCTGAACATTGCATTGCTGGCACTAACCTGTGCTCCATTTTGCACATTGGCAACCAGCCTCGAGCAAGCTGCTCAGGCTGCATTGACCTATGACTCTGCATTACAATCCAGCCAAATGGCCAGTGCTGCAGATAAACAAAAATACTGGCAGGGTATGGCTGGAATGCTGCCAACATTAACACTGGAAGGAAACTGGGATCGTCAGGAACAGCCTGATAAAAAATATCAGAGTGGGGTAACTAACCATAGTTACGATCTTAGCGTCCGACAGCCACTGTTTGATATGAGTAAATATGCCGGATGGCGTAAAGGTGTTGCTATTGCCAACACTGCTGAAGCACAGGCAAAACAGGCTGAAGAGAAGTTACTTAATTCCATCAGCAATGCTTATTTTACGGTGCTATATCAACAGGAAGTTTTGCAGGCAGCAAAAGCCGCCAGCCATAATTTTAACCAACAACAGCAAAAACTTCAGACCGGTTTAATCAATGGGCAGAATACCCGTACGGAACTGGATGAGGCAAAGGCTAACTACGCGCTTGCACAAGCTAAGGAAATAGAGGCCGGTAATCAACTATTGCTGGCAGGAGAGGCATTTCGCCGTTTATCCGGTATCAGCCCGGACAGTATAGAGCCAGTTAATTTCCAGTGTCTTAAAGCATCGCCCTATTCTTCTCTGACTGAGGCAATCAATGCCAGCCAGCAACGTAACAGCGATATTAAGATTGCCTTGTTTCAGACTGATCAGGCAGACGCAGATGTGCTGGCAGCTGATGGCGCGCACATGCCAGTGGTTTCACTCTATGCGCGATATGGCAAGAACTGGAGCCGTAACGACGACGACGACAATATCCTGTATGACGCGATTTTTGGGACGAACTCAAAGAGTAATAACCTGCAGTACGGCGTAAACGTATCTGTTCCGTTGTTTGCTGGCGGCAGTCAGGTTTCACAATCTTTTGAAGCGGCCTATCGTCGTCAGGCGGCAAAATATTCCACGATGGAAGCGCAACGCAAAGCAGCAACCGATACCCGCTCTGCATGGCTGAGCCTGACCAATGGCAAAGCCTTAATCAGTGCTCAGAAGAATGCGGTCGACTCAGCACGTGAAAAAGTTGTGTCGGTCCGGTATGGACGGGAAATGGGCTTCCGCACGGTTAACGACGAACTGGATGCCCAGCAAAAATATTACGCCGCACTCAAAGACCAGGCTGAAGCCCGTTTAAGTTATCTCAACGCCCTGATCAATCTGGCACAAAGCACCGGATCGTTATCACCCGACATGCTGAAATTCTTTCAGTGCCGTTAATCCTTTAATCATGATGAATCAATAAATGGAACAGTCACTCTTCCGCCAGGAGGCACTTGATGCCGCTAACCGGGGTAACCTGGGCATCGTGGCACTTTATTGTCCACCCTATCGCTGGCTTGTTATTTCCGTGGTGATTTTTATTACTGCTGTTACTGCCCTCTTTTTCATATTTGGCAGCTACACCAAATATGAATCCTCTACCGGTGAACTGCTGCCTGAAAATGGCATGTTAATCGTTCCGCCTCCTGTTAGCGCAACAGTGGTGGATATTCCGGTTAAAGAGGGACAGCGGGTCAAAAAAGATGATGTGCTTATGGTGTTGTCGTCAGAAGTCTCCACGCAGATAGGACAGACTCGTCAGGTTATCGCCGAAAATCTGGTGGGTCAGCGGGAACGACTTCAGCAGGATCTTCAGACACTAGCCAAATTGCATGACGTCGAAATGAAAGGGTTATCCGACACCATCGCCAGTCTGAAACTTCAGCGGGAACAGCTGAAACTACAGCTAACACACCGTCGCAAACAGGTGGCGTTAGTAAAACTGCAACTGGATAAACTCAACGCAATGCACCTGGAGGGGTACGCCTCAAACCGTCAACTGGAAGAGCAGGAATCAAATCTTCTCGACAGCCAGGCGCGTTACCAGGAGTACCAGCGTCAGCTGCTGGATACGTCGCAAAAAATTGTTCAGGCTGAGCAGCAACTGCATGAAAAGCCGCTGGATGATGAGAAAAAACGTAACGATATCGAACGTCAACTGGCAGATAACCGTCAATCACTGGCAGAAAATGAAGCGCGCCGATCCATTGAGCTTCGTGCGCCGAAAAGTGGTTATGTCGGCTTGATCATGGTTAAAAATGGTCAGATGCTGAACGCCGGCCAGTCGGCCGTCGCGATTCTGCCCAATAACACCAATCTTGTTGCCCGCATCATGGTCAACACGCAATCCATTGGCTTTATCCAGCCAGGTCAGCGTGTCGTACTGCGTTATAAGGCCTTCCCCTACCAAAAATTTGGTCAGCAATATGGCAGGGTGCTCGAGGTCTCGCGAACGGCCCTCTCTCCTCAGGAAGTCACCACCTTAACCGGTAAAAACAATATTCAGGAACAGCAGTACCGGGTACTGGTCTCTCTGGATAAACAAACTATTTCTGCTTATTCGCAGAATGAAAAACTTAAGCCAGGTATGGCGCTGGATGCCGACTTTATTGTCGACAAACGTCGTCTCTATGAATGGGTACTGGAGCCGATTTTCGCGCTGGGACACAAAATTTCTCTCTGATTTAGAAGGTCTGTTCTGTGTTGTTATTAGAGAAACTCAATTTTAAATGGTTTAACCGCTTACCGATGATTCGTCAGTCACAGGCAACGGAGTGCGGGCTGGCTTGTCTTGGCATGGTGGCTAATTATCATGGTCATCAGATCGACATGATCACGTTACGTCGCCAGTTCGCCACATCACTCAAAGGCGCCACACTGGCTGATGTCATCGCTATGGCACAACAACTCAACATGACTTCCCGCGCACTGCGAGTGGAAATGGAAGAGCTGTCTAAACTGCGCATGCCCTGCATTCTGCACTGGGAACTGAACCACTTTGTGGTATTGAAGAAAGTACGTGGCAATAAAATTACTCTTCACGATCCTGCGCGCGGGATCAGAGAACTGACATTTAAAGAAGCATCGACTGCCTTCACCGGCGTCGCGCTGGAGTTGGTTCCCTCTTCCACCTTTGAAGTAAAAGAAGAGAAAGAAAGCATCTCCATGATGAAGCTGGTGGGCAGCGTGACTGGCGTAAAGTCTGCCTTTGCTCAGGTGCTTATCCTCTCAATCGCACTGGAGCTTTTCGGCGTCCTCGGCCCCTTCTTTATGCAGTGGGTTATGGATATGGTGCTCGTTTCGGCTGACTACTCTTTGCTGTCGTTGCTCGGTGTGGGCTTTATCATGATCGCCCTGTTTCAGACTATCGTCACAGCCCTGCGGTCGTGGGTCATGAGCTGGTTCTCGAGCCAGCTGAGTGTGCAGTGGACCGTAAACGTCTGCCATCATATGTTGAAGCTGCCGCTGGAATGGTTCGAGTCACGCCACGTCGGAGACATTCTCTCTCGTTACGGTTCGCTTAATACGATTCAAAGTACGCTGACATCCCGTTTTATCAGCACCGTACTGGACGGTGTCATGTCAATCGTCACGGTCGTCATGCTTTTCATTTATAACGCGCAACTGGCGTGGCTGGTCATTGGACTTTTTCTCGCCTATGCACTGCTGCGCTTCATGGCCTACGATCCGGTTCGCCGCGCTAATGAGGAACAAATCATCAGCTCGGCCCGAACCCAATCTTCTCTGCTTGAAACGCTGCGCGGGATCCAGGCGGTCAAAACAAATAATAAACAGGTGCCCCGACTCTCGGCTTACATGAACTTTCTGGTGGATACCACCAATAAAGGCATCGTGTTACAGAAGCTCAATATCCTGTTTGGTTCGGCTCAGGGATTGCTGACCTCAGTGGGTCGGGTGGTGCTGGTCTGGCTTGCTGCGCTACAGGTCCTGGATGGCAATTTCTCTGCCGGTATGCTGACCGCCTTTATCAGCTTTTCCGATCAATTCATGAGTCGTGGTTCGGGTTTGATCAATGCCATCATCGATTTCCGTATGCTGAGAATGCATGGTGAACGCCTGGCCGATATTGTTCTTTCTGAAACAGAAGCCAGTTCTGAAGGCAATCCTGGTCTGGCAGGTAAGGAAACCGACAATGAGCCAGACGTACCGCAGGATATCAAGCTTATCAATATCCGTTTTCGCTATGCGCCGACTGAACCCTGGGTTGTCGATGGTGCCAATCTGGAGATTAAAGCAGGTGAGAGTCTTGCCATTGTGGGGCCATCCGGCCAGGGTAAAACGACGATGGCCAAAATTATTCTTGGCCTGCTGCACCCGGAAGAAGGCACGATCACCGTGGGTGGCATGGACATCACTCAGACGGGACTTGAACATCATCGTAACCGCATCGGCTGCGTAATGCAGGATGACATTCTCTTTTCAGGCTCAATCAGCGAGAACATTAGCTTCTTTGACAACGAGCCCGACCACGCAAAGATTACCCGCGTGGCCCGTGTGGCTCAGATTCATGGCGATATCATGAAAATGCCGATGAATTATCAAAGTTTGGTAGGCGATATGGGCTCGTTTTTATCGGGGGGCCAGTTGCAACGTATCCTGCTGGCGCGCGCGCTCTATCGCGATCCACAAATCCTGGTGCTGGATGAGGCCACCAGTCATCTGGATATCTATAACGAAGCGCAGATCAACAACGCAATTAAGCAGATGAAGATTACCCGAATCATC
This sequence comes from Candidatus Pantoea rara, assembly GCF_051136265.1. NCBI lineage: Bacteria > Pseudomonadati > Pseudomonadota > Gammaproteobacteria > Enterobacterales > Erwiniaceae > Pantoea > Candidatus Pantoea rara. The sequence goes on from NZ_CP194944.1 coordinate 103,154, forward strand.
ATTGCACACCGCCCGGAAACTATACGAAGTGCCGATAAAATCGTCCTGTTAAATAACGGTAAGCTCAGCGAAGTCACCGCAGAGCAGTTATTTGGGCAGGCAGAAAGCCATAATTAAACGGAGATGACCCATGGATAAGACTATTTGCCGCTTCACTGAAGGCACAATCACCTTGCCGGAAGGCTATTGCGAGCGAACACTGAACACCCTGGCTGATACACGATCTGCTCTGCCACCCATCACTATTTCCCGTGATAAGTTAGGCAACCATAACAATCCGGAAGAGTATATTCTTAGCCAGCTCGCTATCCTGCAAAAACAGATGAAAGACTGGCAACAGGAAGCTCATCAGCCCGTGGCTTTAGGGAATAACCTGACGACGGGTATTATGATCACTTATGACTTTCTGCGGCCAGATAATCTTCGTCTTTATCAAAAACAAGCCGTATTCACGCTTAACATGGAAGATATATTGATTTTCTCTCTGTCAAAAGCGAGCATCATAACCGCTACAGACATTCAGCTTTTCTCTGATACTCTGAAAAGCTTCCGTACCTGGTAACCAGCAATGCAAAGATAAAACAGACCGGAAGAGTACGTGCTCTTCCGGTCTGCGTTTAAGCTATCAGTCATTGTGTTTAGTAACGCTGACAGGTGAAGAGATAGGAGAGTGGTCCGCCAACCAGATACGCTTTTTTATCGACCTGAGTAATATCCAGCTGAAGATAACCAGGATCAAGAGTGATCTCAGCCAGCAGCAGATTAAATACGGCATCCTGCGTCGTATCGTTAGCCGAAGTAATAATCGTTCTTATTTTGTAGCGGTAAGTGTCACTATCAATTTTATTACCGGCACTAAGCGCAATACGTCGATTAACCGTTGTGACCTGATCACCAAAAGTCACCTGTCCATTCAGTAACAGATACCCCGAATCAGAATTAATAAAACGCAGATCCTGGGAAACAGCAAACTCAATCTTTTTATTGTCATTGCGACTAAGATCGTAGCGGTTGAACGCTGAGCAACGGAAAGGCAGATCATTTTCACTGGGTTTAAAATAGTTAATTCCTGCAAAGGTCACCAGCAAGAGCATAGCCAGCGTTATCGTCAGCGTGAAAGTGGCTTTCCGTTTCAAAACATTCTCCAGTCAAGATAGTAGAAGTTGTCGCAGGAAACGATATGACCACTGCTGTTCAGGTTACATACAGAAAGAATGGTCCTGCCATAATCTTTTGTTGTGAATGCCGTGTTTTTATCGAAAAAGATGCGTCGTCCCGGTAAACAGGATTGATTATTCTCTTTTAGCATTTCAAGAATTTGCTTCTCCAGTGACTTTCGTTCAAACACATCTAATCCCGGAATAATAACCGCTTCACAGCCGCCTTCCAGTTTAATGTTGTTCATAGAGGCGCTCTTTTCAGCAGGCTGACGTGCAGTGAAATACCAGAAAGCACTTCCCAGCAACACCAGCATGATCAGGGCGAACAGGGCCTGTCTGAGAATTAGAGCAGATTTTTCAACAACAGGCTCTGCGATAACGGGAGCCGGTTGCACGCTCTGCCCCTCCGCGACAGACACTACCAGCTCCGCGGGCATGTCATCAACCTGAACCGGCGTCGCAACAAAAGCCGGAGACGATTCGCGTTCTATTTTGATGTCAGTATTGAGTCGAATGCCGATTTTCGGAATGGTGATGATCAGGTTTTCACAGCCATAAGCTGCAAGTGCTCTGCGCAGAATACTCAGATACTGATTCAGATTGCTATTTGATCCGCGCAGACCATATTTATCCCAGACTTCGGTCAACAGGCTATCGCGCGACAGTATTTCACCGTCAGAATTAAGTAACTGCTCAAATAGCCGACCCGATGAAATACTCAGACTCAGCGTTTCCTGAGTAGGAAGATGGCTCAGCGTACAGTCATCTGAATTGTAGGTAATCTGTTCATCGATAATATAAATCATTAAGAAATCACTGAATTTACGCTGATTCGCGACAGTATAATTCAGCTTATTTAAAGAAGCACTAAAGAGACCTGAATCAGTTAACTCACCGTGGTGAATTTACATTGGCACTAAAATGTGGCTTTCAGGCCGGCACTGGGTTGATGTCTCTGGCTTTACGCCCTGGAACGACTCGTCTGCACCTGTCATCTGCGAAAGTGGCTGCATTGTCAGCGCTTTTAGCAAACACATTTCAGCCGCGACGCCAGCGGCATGCTGAATGTGCAGGTTAACGACCCTCAGCACCCTTCATCCGCCGCAAATCATGGATTTTGCCAGCAACAGGGCATAAAATGTGACTACTTATAACAGTAGTCACTTAATTGTTCACCCACTCCGATTATCAGGCGATAACAATGACCCAATCCGTAACGGAAAATGGCACACGCGGCCCGGCCGGGCACAACATTCGTGACCAGATTGTTGATGCAGCCATGCAGCACTTCGCGCACTACGGCTATGAAAAAACCACCGTCTCTGACCTTGCCCGCGCAATCGGCTTTTCAAAAGCCTATATTTATAAATTTTTTGAATCCAAACAGGCGATAGGGGAAGTGATCTGTTCTACCCGGCTGGCGATGATGATGCAGCGCGTAGACGTCGCAATCTGCGATGCATCTGGCGCATCGGAACAGCTGCGGCGGCTGTTTCGGACGCTTACCGTCACCGGCACTGAACTCTTTTTTCACGAACGCAAACTTTATGACATTGCCGCCGTGGCGTCGCGCGATCGCTGGCCCTCAGCCAGGGCACATGAAGAGCGACTGCTTAGCCTGATTCAGCAGATTCTGCGTCGCGGGCGTGAAGCGGGTGAATTTGAACGTAAAACCCCCGCTGACGAAGCAGCAGAGGCCATCTATCGGGTTATCAAACCCTACGCCAATCCGTTATTGCTGCAGTACAGCCTCGATGACGCGGAAGAAGCCTCTGCACAACTGGCCGCCCTGGTATTACGTAGCCTTGCACCCTGAGTGAAGTGCATACGGTGACTATTGACTTAATTAGTCACAAGATTAACTATAGCAACTTGTTTTGTCATCACTCTGGATTCTGATGCTGTTCCACTTATCTCATTCTGCGCTGTTTCATCTCTGCGCCCGCACAGCGCACTACCCTGTGCAGGGCCTCGCTATTTGCGCTTCAGGCGCGTTTCAACTCTCCGCGTCAGCATGTCAATCGCTGACCGGACAGCTTACGGGAGCAACTACATGAGTGAATCATCCTCATCACAACGCATCGTCATTACCGGCGCGGGCATCGTTTCGCCGTTAGGTTGTGGCGTTGAAAACGTCTGGGCGCGATTAACGGCGGGTGAGTCCGGTATCCGCATTCTGCCCGACACGCTCACTGCCGGCACCGGTATTTCAGTAGGTGGCTGTGTGCCCGACATTGATGAAGACCCGCTGGCGGGATATGACCCGGAGTCGTTCATTGCGCCGAAAGAGCGTAAAAAAATGTCGCGATTTATTGAATTTGCGCTGCTTGCTGCAGAAGAAGCCCTGACCCAGGCGGGCTGGCATCCTGAAGATGAGGGCGCGCGTGAACGCACCGCGACCATTATTGCCTCCGGTGTTGGTGGTTTTGGCGCTATTGCTGACGCCGTGCGCACCACAGATGCGCGCGGTCCGCGCAGACTCTCGCCCTTCACTGCCCCGTCGTTTCTGGCCAATATGGCCGCTGGCCATGTCTCGATTAAATACGGTTTTACCGGCCCGCTGGGGGCACCTGTTACAGCCTGTGCCGCAGGCGTACAGGCCATTGGTGATGCAGCAAGATTAATCAGAAGCGGCGAAGCGGACATTGCGATTTGTGGCGGGACCGAAGCAGCGCTGGATCGCGTGACGCTGGGCTGTTTCGCGGCAGCGCGTGCCCTGTGCGCAGGCTATGAGGATCACCCGCATCACGCCTCACGTCCGTTTGATCGCGACAGAAACGGCTTTGTGATGGCCGAAGGTGCTGGTTTGCTGGTGATTGAGTCGCTGGCCCATGCCCAGGCACGGGGTGCGACGCCACTGGCGGAGATTATTGGTTATGGTACCAGTGCCGATGCTTACCATCTTACCGCAGGTCCGGAAGATGGCAGTGGTGCTGCGCGGGCAATGAGAACTGCTCTGCGCCAGGCGGGTATCAGCGCGGACGACGTCCAGCACATTAATGCTCATGCGACCTCGACACAGGTTGGCGATCACGGCGAACTGGCCGCTATCCAGGCTGTATTTGGCGATAATTCACAGGTCGCGATCTCGTCAACCAAATCTGCCACCGGCCATCTGCTGGGTGCAGCGGGCGGCGTTGAGGCGATATTCACCCTGATGGCACTGCGTCAGCAGCTTATCCCGCCGACGCTGAACCTTCATCATCCCGATGACGCTGCAGGCAATCTTGACCTGGTGGCGCTCAATGCACGCCCGGCCGAACTGACCTATGCCATGTCGAACGGTTTCGGCTTTGGTGGCGTCAACGCCAGCCTGCTGCTTCGTAAGTGGCAATGACGTCTTAGTGACGACTCAACCTGCGCCACCAGCCACACTGGCCGCGCAGGGTTCAACTCTCCGGAACATGACGCTTCGCTGGATAATTCCAGAGGCTACCCTTTTGCAATAGCTTTATAAATCTGTACCTTCCCTGACAAAAAATGCCGTCCTCCCGACGCCTGCCCTTTTCTTTCAGCACTACAATTAATCGAATGAAAACAACCTCAGAGAACGTTGATGAAAATTGCAGCTTTCGATATTGGTGGTACCTCTTTAAAAATGGGCGTGATTGATGAACAGGGGACCATTCTGTGCAGTGACAGTGCGGATATTTCCCATAACTCACGCGACAAAATACTTGATGAAATCCTGCAATGGCTTGAGAAAAATCCCGGCTGTGCAGGCATTGCCGTCAGCACGCCCGGTTATGTTGATGCAAAAGCCGGATATATTGCGATGGGTGGCACCATTCGTGACTTTGACCAGTATCATCTGAGCCAGTGGCTGACAGAAAAAACCGCGCTGCCTGCCACAGTCGAAAACGATGCACACTGTGCCCTGCTGGCGGAGCAATGGCTGGGAAAAGCGAAAAAACGCAATGATTTTCTGATGTTGACTATCGGCACCGGCTTAGGCGGAGCGGCATTTTGCAACGGCGCGCTGATCCGGGGTAACCGAAACAGGGCGGGCGAGTTTGGGTGCCTGCTGACGTCGCGTCCCACCAGCAGCAATATTGAACGCCACACCATGAGCCAGAGCTGTACCATGACGGCACTGCGGGAGAATTACAGCCAGCTCACCGGTCGGCCCACCGACGACGTCAGTGGTAAAGATGTCTTTGACGCTTATGACCGCAATGAAGAAGCCGCGCAGCAGGTGGTCAATAAATTCTACCAGGATCTGGCGGCCTGCTTATATAACCTGTTCAGCGTGTTCGATCCGGAGATGATATTTATCGGTGGGGGAATGACCGGGCGTGAGCCATTCCTCAGTGAACTGGCTGAGCAGCTGGCAAAATATGATCTTGATATCCCGATTGATACTGCGACCTACGGCAACGACTCCGGCATGCTGGGCGCAACCTGGCATTTCCTGCAACGCAGGCAGCATAATCTCGCTTAACCGCGCAGATTATTAGCGCTGTCGCCAGTCGGGAATAATTAAATCACCCCGTAATACTGCGCTGCCCAGCACCTGCTGGGTAGTGGCAGTTAACCAACTGACGATTCGTGACGCCATCGCATCAAGCGAATATTCAATGGCCGGAATAGTGGGCAACCCCGGTAAATTAACTGAACCTGCAAGGCTAAATACCATTATGTCGTCCGGCACCGCTTTTTTGAATGCCTGTAACTGGCCGATGACATTCTGTGCTTCCATTTCGTTCGCCACCAGCAATGCGTTAAAATTTCGGCTACCGGCATTATTCAATAGCATCTGAATCGCTACAGATGATGAGACCGCATCGCTAATCACCAGATTACGGTTAAAAGGTAAGACATTATTTTCCAGCGCTACTTTGTAGCCCTGTAAGACCTGCCCGGCCGTGCTGCTGTTCTCTGGCTGGATGACAGCGATCTGACGGCGCCCCTGATTGATCAGGAAGTTGCAGGCTGTCTCTGCGGCAAAAGCGTGATCGAATTGCAGACTGTTTGGCCCTTCCGCTTCGGCACAGTCGACCAGAATCACATGCTCATCGTCGATATTAAGCGGAAAATGCGCGCCGATGATCAGCACATCATCGCACAGGCCGCAACTCAGCTCGTCAAGGGCTGTCAGGATTTCACTTTTACTGCGGGCAAAGCGCAATAGCAGATGTTTTTGATGCTGGCGTAGTTGCTTCTCCAGCGCAAAAAGCCATGCAGTAATCTGGTTAACATTTTCCTGGGCACAGATCACACCAATACAGTGCGTAGTCTGACTAAATAATGACTGGGCTATAACGTTAGGCCGATAATTCAACTCTTCAACGGCTTTTAATACAGCCAGCCGACTGGCTTCCTTAACGCCGCGTGAACCGCTCAACACCCGGGAAACTGTGGCTTTAGAAACCCCAGCCAGCCGCGATACATCGTTGATAGTAGACATTTTTCTCCCCTGAAAAGGCGGCCAGTTATAATCAGCGTAGTCCGGCTGTGCATGTGTTTGCCGCCGGAAGTATAGCCATTTCAGTTTCACATGGAAACCGAATTTCCATATGTTCGCATTACCTTCGCTTATCCACCTATTTTTGTGATCCTAATCGAAATAAAAATATCCTTAAACCCTGCTTATTGATGGGCATCACACTTCTTCTGACTTTTCATGGAAACCGGTTTCCATATGATATCCAATTAGCCTCACTTCAGTGTCTAAGGCAGGGAACAGTAACCATGTACAGAATCATGTTGTGTTGTTCAGCAGGCATGTCTACCAGCATGCTGGTGCGAAAAATGGAGGAAGCGGCTGCTCAGCAGGGAATAGCCGCCGAGATCAAGGCGTTTGGCGTGGCGGAGTTTGATGAGCAGTTTTCCCATTATCAGGTGGTTTTGCTTGGGCCACAGGTAAAATACATGCTGCAAAGCCTGACGGAAAAAACAGCAGGCCAGAGTATCCCGGTACAACCGATCGATATGATGGATTACGGCATGCAGCGGGGAGACAAGGTGCTGGATTTTGCCCTGTCGCTGATCGCAGCAGCAAATGAAAAGGCGGATTTATGAGCTCACTCTATCAGTCGATGATTGCAGTGATCGAGCAATCAATTACGCCACTTGCCGGCCGACTGGGTCAGCAAAAGTATGTGATTGCCATTCGTGATGGCTTCACTGCCGCCCTGCCGTTTATGATCATTGGCTCATTTATGCTGGTGTTTATCTTTCCCCCCTTTTCCGCCACCAGCACCAACAGTGTGGCCAGGGCCTGGCTCGACTTTTCCGCCACCTATCGTGACCAGTTGATGCTGCCGTTTAATCTCAGTATGGGCGTGATGACCTTTTTTATCTCGGTAGGTATCGGGGCCAGCCTGGGGCGGCAATTCGCGCTGGATCCGGTGATGTCAGGCCTGCTGGCCTTTATGGCTTTTTTGCTGGTGGCAGCGCCTTACTCCAATCACACAATTTCCACTGAGTATCTTTCCGGTCAGGGCATTTTTACCGCGCTGATTACGGCCATTTACGCTACCCGCGTTTACGCCTGGCTGAAGCACAACAACATCACTATCCGTCTGCCAAAAGAGGTGCCAACTGGCGTAGCACGATCGTTTGAGATTCTGATTCCGGTGGTGGTGATTATCGGCACCCTTCATCCGCTGAACCTGTTTATTGAAGCTAAAACAGGCATGATCATTCCACAGGCCATTATGCATCTGCTCGCTCCCCTGGTCTCCGCATCTGACTCTTTACCTGCCATTCTGCTGTCGGTGCTGCTGTGTCAGATCTTCTGGTTCGCCGGCATTCACGGCGCGCTGATTGTAACCGGCATCATGAATCCCTTCTGGATGGCTAATCTCTCTGCTAATCAGGCCGCCCTGGCGGCAGGTACTGTGTTACCACACATTTATCTGCAGGGCTTCTGGGATCACTATCTTCTGATCGGTGGTGTCGGATCGACTTTACCCCTGGCTTTCCTGTTACTGCGCAGTCCCGCCACCCATCTGCGAACTATCGGCAGGATGGGCATCGTGCCAAGTTTTTTCAATATCAATGAGCCCATCCTCTTTGGCGCACCGATCATCATGAACCCTCTGATGTTTATTCCCTTTGTCTGCGTGCCAATGCTAAACGCCGTACTGGCTTATACCGCCACCCGGATGGGCTGGCTGGCTCAGGTGGTTTCGCTCACGCCGTGGACGACGCCCGCGCCAATTGGCGCCTCCTGGGCGGCTAACTGGGCAATCAGTCCTGTGGTCATGTGCCTGGTCTGCATGGTGCTTTCTGCGCTGTGTTACCTGCCGTTCCTGCGAGCTTATGAACGATCGCTGATAAAAAATGAGCAGGAAAAGGCGCAGTCGCCTGCTTCGCTGGCAGAAACCGCCGGTACATCCTGATTACTTAAGAGAGAGGCATCATGCACTATACATTTCCTGATTCGTTCTGGTGGGGCAGTGCCAGTTCCGCTTTGCAGACTGAAGGCGATAGCCTGAACGGTGGCAAAAGTGCCACCATCTGGGATCACTGGTATTCACAACAACCCTCACGTTTTCATCAGCAGATTGGCCCGGGTGAGACGTCCACTTTTTATCAGCACTGGCACCAGGATATCGCCCTGCTGAAGCAACTGAATCACAATAGTTTTCGCACCTCCATCAGCTGGTCTCGGTTAATCCCTGATGGCACCGGCGACGTCAATCAGGAGGCGGTGGTCTTCTATAACCAGGTCATTGATGAACTGCTGGCACAGAGTATTACGCCCTTTATTACGCTGTTTCACTTCGATATGCCGATGGCGATGCAGGAACAGGGCGGCTGGGAGAATCGTAAGGTCGTTGCAGCATTCAGTCGCTACGCCCGTCTCTGCTTTGAGTTGTTCGGCGATCGTGTCCTGCACTGGTTTACCTTTAATGAGCCGATTGTGCCCGTCGAGGGAGGGTATCTTTATGATTTCCATTATCCCAATGTGGTGGACTTTCGCCGCGCGGCGACGGTGGCCTACCATACCGTGCTGGCACATGCCTCGGCGGTTCGGGCTTTCCGGTCCTGTAACACGGCCGGAGAGATCGGCATCGTGCTGAATCTGACACCCTCCTATCCCCGGTCACAGAACCCGGCGGATCTGACGGCCGCTCATCATGCAGACCTGCTGTTTAACCGCAGTTTTCTCGACCCGGTTTTACGCGGCGAATTTCCGGCGGATCTGGTTGCGCTACTCAGGCAGTACGACCAGCTACCGCTGACGCAGCCTGAGGACAGCGCGCTGATCGCTGACGGCATCATCGATCTGCTGGGGGTCAATTACTATCAGCCACGACGGGTGAAATGCCGCGATAGCGCGATCAATCCGGCAGCCCCTTTTATGCCTGAATGGTTTTTTGACAGTTATGAGATGCCCGGAAGGAAGATGAACCCTTATCGGGGCTGGGAAATTTACGAGCCCGGCATCTATGACATTCTCACCAACCTGCGGCTGAATTATGGCAATCCTCGCTGCTTTATTTCAGAGAACGGAATGGGTGTCGAGGATGAACAACGATTCATTCAGGCAGGGCAGATACAGGATCACTACCGCATCGACTTTGTTGCGGAACATCTTAAGTGGGTTCACCGGGCGATTGGCGAGGGCAGCCAGTGTCTCGGTTATCATATGTGGACCTTTATTGATAACTGGTCATGGTGCAACGGCTATAAAAACCGTTACGGTTTTGTCCAGCTTGATATCACCAGCCAGAAACGCACAGTGAAAAAAAGCGGTGAATGGTTTGCTGCCACTGCTACCCGTAACGGTTTTACCCATCCGGAGAATTTAGCATGATCGATCAGGAAGAGGCTGTTATGGAAATTATTGTTAATGCAGGCCAGTCGCGCAGCCTTTGCTTTGAGGCATTACAGGCGGCGCGTCAGGGTAAAATTGAACAGGCGCGGGATCTGCTGCACGAGGCGGATACCTTTACCCGGCAGGCACATAAAATGCAAACCCGACTGATCGAACAGGATGCAGGGGAAGGCCGGCAGCCCATGACCTTAATTATGGTTCATGCTCAGGATCACCTGATGACCTCGATGCTGGCTCGTGAACTCTCTGAAGAGATCATTCATCTTTATCAACGCGAACAACGAACCTGATGCCGTTAGCAGAAAGTAAAAATTTATGGCGCAGTCACGCTGCGCCTCACAGCAGCAAATAGCCGCTGTCGTACCTTATCCCCGCACCGGCGCATCGAACAGACTCAGCGCCACAACAATCACTGCATATACCAGCAGATACAACAGAATCAGCGCAGCAAGCAAACAACGGTGGCTGCGCATCCCGTTTTTTTTCATGGCGCCATTCAGAAGGTATAGCTCAGTGCCAGGGTAGCAGAGGCACCGTTGTGCCGCGCGACAATCGGGCTATCTGAGGCATGCTTGTCCAGCCAGGTGTAATCACCGATGACACTGGCAGCCCAGGCTGGCGTGAACTGATGGCTCCAGGTCAGGCTGGTGTCAGTACCATAAAATCCACCCGCCGCGTCATAGCGTTCAAATCCACTGCGGGCACTTTGCTCGCGGTTAACACCGTACCAGGTGTTCATATAACGTCCGTCGCCAAACAGTCCCGCCACCTGCAGTGCCACAGTATCGTCGCTGGTCTGCCAGGGGATAAGCGTAACCGAAGTCCGATACTGCACGCCCTGACTGTCACTCAGGGGCAGCGTCGCTTTGCCCTCCAGCACAAACCACGGCGTGACTGACCATCCCACCGCCAGCGCGGTGTTGACCGTGGCATCGATCTTACCCATACCCCTGAGCCGGTCGTCACCGTCGCGCCATGAGGAGTTCCGGTCAGATCGACCCAGCCCATAGCCCAGCGTATGTTCCAGATAAAGCCCATTATCCGCCTGAAGATCGTAGCCAATCCCTTTCTGCGAATCGAGAAAGAAGGCCCCGTCGCGCGCCTGAATAATTGGGGTCAGCTGCCAGTGCTGCTTATCTGCGCCGCTGTAGCGCGGTGCATTGATGCCTGCAATGCCCAGCGTCACGCTGGGCGGCGGCGTGGCACTGTCATCTGCTCTGACGGCTGCGGCACTTAATCCCAGCGAAAAACAGACCATGTGAAGCGTTATTTTTCCGGTTATCATCATGTTTCCTCATTATCACATCAGGTGCGGAGCTGAGGGATTCAGTGCCGCGTCACTGGCCGGGAGTATGCGAGGCGAGTGTCAATGAATGACCAGGGATTTATGAAGAAACAGTCAAGGTGATCTGAAATGCAGTTAAAACGTGTCCTGATTATTGAAGATGACGCTGACGCGGCTGGCGTCCTTGAGGCGTACCTGAAACGTGAAAATTATGAGGTTATGATTGCCGGTGACGGTCCTGGCGGGCTGGATGCCGCCAGACGCTGGCAGCCCGATCTGATCCTGCTGGATATCATGTTGCCTGGCATGAACGGCACCGAAGTGCTGGCCGCACTGCGACGTCGCGACGATACGCCGGTGATCATGGTGACGGCGATGAGCGATGCGCCGGACCGCATCGGTGCACTCCGCTATGGCGCGGATGACTATGTGGTCAAGCCCTATCATCCGGGCGAAGTCGTGGCGCGCGTGCAGGCGGTGTTGCGCCGCAGTCAGAATAGCGCGCCGGTCACCGAAATCCTGCGCTGGGCCGATCTGGTCGTCGACCCGATCGCCCTCACTGCTGTCATTGAATGCGACAGCGGCACACCACGCCGTCTCGATCTGACACCCACTGAATTTTCCCTGCTGGTCACCCTGATGCGTGCGCCGACGCGTCCGTTTACCCGTCTGTTTCTGCTGGAGCACTGTCTGCCAGAAAGCGATGCGCTGGAGCGGGTGGTGGATACACACGTCTACAACCTGCGCCGTAAACTGGAAGCTGCAGGCATCTCTGACGTGTTACCGGCGGTGCGTAGCGTGGGTTACCGGTTCAGACAGCCATGAATAAAAACATCTACAACTCTCTGTGGCGCTGGATCTGCGTCAGGGTCATGTTTCTGGCGATTGGCAGCGTCATCCTGATCGCCTTCTGTATGTGGCTGCGCTTTGCGGTACAGGCGTACTGGGTCTATTACCGTATGCCACCCGCACTGCTGGAAGAGTTTTCACAGCTACGCCGCCATCCTGCCAGCGACCCGGCACGCTTTCACCAGATCGTTGATCAATGGTGGGGGCTCACGTTTTCTGATCCGTCGCTGGCCTCCTCGGACTGGTTTACTGTGATTGCGCTGGTGGCCGTCACCATCCCGTTTATGGTGTTTATGGCACTGCGTTTCGCGCGTCCACTCTCCACGCAGTTCAGCCAGCTGGCGACTGCGGCGCGAGCGGTATCAAAAGGGGAGTTTGGCCGAACGGCGGCAGTGGTGAAAGAAGCTCCGCAGGAGCTGGTGCGCTTTACCGAAGATTTTAATCAGATGACCCAGCAACTGGCGCGTTACGAGCGCGAGCTGCGCACCTCACATGTGGCGATGGCACATGAACTTCGCTCACCACTGACGGCGGCGATGGGCCGGTTGCAGGGTATTCTGGATGGCGTCTTTCCAGCGGAGCCACAGCAACTGGCAATGATTATGAAGCAACTGACGCAGCTCAGCCGACTGATCGATGAACTGCATTTGCTGTCACTGGCGGATGCCGGTCAGCTGGTCCTGAACCGGGAGCGGTTTAATCTCAGTGAGTTACTGCGCGAGCGTACGGGCTGGCTGCTGCCGCAGGCAGAACAGGCAGGTGTGACCATCAGCGTGATCGCACCAGAGGCTCTCATGCTCGATGCCGATGCGTTCCGCCTGGGCCAGGTGGTGACTATCCTCTGTGAAAATGCACTGCGCTACGCAGCGGATGGGGGTGCATTGCTGATCACCGCCAGCCAGAACGATCAGGCGGTTACCCTGACTTTCCGCGATTATGGTCAGGGTGTAGAGCCGGACTTCCTGCCGCAGCTGTTTGTTCGCTTTACCCGGGCCGACTCCTCACGTGCCCGCCACTCCGGCGGCAGTGGTCTGGGGCTATCGATAGCCAAAGCGATCGTCGAGGCGCACGGCGGGTCACTTCGCGCCACGTTACCCGCCGACGGCGGCCTGTTAATCGGGGTAACGCTGCCGGGGAGATAAATTGTTCTGGCTTGACCATTTCTTGATGGTTCATGCAACGTTTCTGGACACAAGCCGGGTTCAATGAGCACAACTCATTAAAGGAACCCGGCTATGACTGATTTAATCCCGGATGCTGCCCGCCAGGTGTGGCGTCATCTCTTCAGTGTTCAGATCTTTGCGCCAGTGGTGTTTGTGCTGCTCGGCGTGCTCATCATGACCGGCTGCCGGGATAATAATTCGGCCCCGCCTGCCGCCCCGCTCCGCCCCGTTAAAACGGTGATTGCCCCGCCACTCAGCAATGATTCGTCACTGGTGCTGACGGGCGAAATCCGCCCGCATGAAGAGGTCGCACTGGCCTTCAGGCTGGATGGGCGGGTCGTGAGTCGTGCGGCTGAACTGGGCGACCGTGTCAGCACCGGACAACCGCTGGCTGCGCTGGAAAATAATCAGTCACGAAATCAGCTGAGCAGCGCGCGTGCCGATCTTGACAGCGCCCGCGCCGCTGAACGGGTTGCCGCACTTAACCTGCATCGAATGCGGCTACTGATGCCCGGTGGTGCTATTGCCCGCAGCCAGCTTGACAGCGCCCAGGGGGACTGGCAAAGCGCGCAGTCCCGCCGTCTCAGCAGCGAAGCAGCACTGAAAAATGCCCAGGATACCCTGAGCTGGACTCAGCTCACTGCACCCACCGCAGGCCGGATCACCGCCATTACGGTTCAGCCAGGTCAGGTGGTCAGCGCCGGACAAAACGTGATGACGCTGGCCGCAGGTGATGCCCGCGATGCGGTGTTTGACCTGACCGCGCCTGCGCTGTTACGGCCTGACAATCTGACACCGCTGAAAGTTACGCTGCTGGCCGATCCCGCCATTCAGGCCAGTGGTACGGTACGAGATATCAGCCCACAGGCCGATCCACAGACGCGCACGTGGCGACTGCGCATATCGTTGAGTCATCCACCTGAGGCGATGGCACCCGGCGCCACGGTCACCGTCAGCCTGCCGGATGCACAACCGCCAGTGATCGCCCTGCCTGCCAGCGCCCTGACCCGTTTCGCAGACAAACCTGCATTGCTGGTCGTTGATGCCACGTCACGCTTACAGCTTCGTCCGGTAGTACTGGCCCGCTTTAACGCGCAGCAAATCTTTGTGACTGCCGGGATCCAGCCGGGCGAGCGCATTGTTACGGCCGGTGTCAGCACCCTGCAGCCCGGCGAAAAAGTGACGCTTACGCAGGAGGCACCATGAGAAAAACGGCTGGCTTTAACCTTTCTGGCTGGGCGCTGGCGCATCAACAGCTGGTGATCTTTTTTATGCTGCTGGTAATGGCTGCGGGTGTGCTGAGCTACCAAGGTCTGTCGCGCAACGAAGATCCGGCGTTTACTATCAAAACCGCCGTCATCTCAGCTCAATGGCCGGGCGCTGACGTGGACAATACTGTGCAACTGGTCACTGACGTGCTGGAACAGAAGGTACAGGAGATTCCGTCACTGGACGCGGTAGAGAGTGAAACCCGCGCCGGACAGACGGTGATTTATGTCAACCTGCGTGATGATACACCGCCCTCTCAGGTGGCGGGCATCTGGTATCAGTTGCGTAAAAAGATGAAGGATGTGGCCTCTTCACTGCCTCAGGGCGTGCAGGGTCCGGCAGTTAACGATGAGTTTGATGACACCTTCGGCACAATTTATGGCTTCACCGCGGATGGTTTTACCGACAGAGAATTGCGCGATCGGGTCGACAACCTGCGGCGCAGTCTGACCAGCCTGCCCGACATCGGAAAAACCACCCTGCTGGGTGTGCAGGAGCAGCAGGTGGTTATTGCCTTTTCACCACGTAAGCTAAATGGCATGGGGCTTGATTTACAACAGGTCAGCGACGCCATTAAAGCCCAGAACGACGTCGTACCCGCTGGCAGCCTGCGAACCGATCGCGAGAACATCGCGCTGCGGGTCAGCGGCAACCTGATCTCGGTCGAAAATCTGCGGGCGATTACGCTGCATATCGGGGAGCGTTTCATCCCGCTGACTGAATTGGCGACCCTCAGCCTGCAACCTGCCGACCCCCCGGCGCCCACGTTCCGGGTTAATGGCGTTCCGGCTATCGGACTGGCGATCTCTATGGCCGCCAGCGGCAACATGCTCGATTTCGGTCAGCAGCTTAATCAGCGCATGCAGATGCTGGCCAGTCAGTTACCGCACGGTATCACCATGACCCGCGTGGCCGACCAGTCTTCCGTGGTGAAAAACGCGGTCAGCGGCTTTGTCCGGATACTGGGCGAAGCGGTCATCATCGTGTTAGCCGTCTCCTTTGTGTCACTGGGGCTGCGCGCCGGTCTGGTGGTCGCAGCGGCAATTCCACTGGTGCTGGCGATGACCTTTACCGGCATGTTACTCGCAGGTATCGGTCTGCAACGGATTTCGCTGGGTGCGCTGATCATTGCGCTGGGGCTGCTGGTGGATGATGCGATGATTACGGTCGAGGCGATGGTGGCACGACTCGAAGCGGGCGACAGCAAATGGCAGGCTGCCACCTATGCGTTTAAAACCACCGCATTCCCGATGCTGACCGGTACGCTGGTGATGATTGCCGGTTTCATTCCGGTCGGTTTCGCTGCTTCGAGTGCTGGAGAGTATTGCTATTCGCTGTTTGTGGTGGTCGCGCTGGCACTGCTCTGCTCGTGGGTGGTCGCGGTCATCTTCTCTCCACTCACTGGTTGCTGGCTGCTGTCGGCAAAGCACATCAAGGCCCACCAGCAGCCGGGCGTGCTGATGCGCGCTTATCACCGGCTGCTGGAGGTGATTTTGCACAACCGACTGGTGACGATGGGCATAGCGTTGGCGGTGCTGCTGACCAGCCTTTATGCCACCACGTTTATGCAGGGTGAGTTTTTCCCGGCGTCAGATCGTCCCGAACTGCTGGTTAGCCTGACATTGCCCGCCAATGCGGCCCAGGCGGAAACCGCGCGTCGTACCGTACAACTTGAAAAAATGCTCCAGAATGACCGGGATGTGGCGAACTTCACCAGCTACGTTGGCTCAGGTGCAATACGTTTCTATCTGCCGATGGATGTGCTGCTGGATAATGAAAACATCGCACAGCTGGTTGTGGTAGCGAAAGATCTCAACGTACGCGATCGGCTGCGCAGCCGGCTGGAACGAAAACTGGCAGCCGATTTTAATGACATCACCACCCGCGTCTCACCGCTGGAGCTCGGCCCACCGGTCGGCTGGCCGCTGAAATACCGCATTACCGGCCCGGACAATGCCCAGGTACGACAGGCCGCTAATCGGCTGGCGGCAGTGCTCGCCCGCTCGCCGTTAACACGTGGGGTCAATCTCACGGCCGGGGAACCAGAACGCGTCATGACGCTGGCAGTGAACCAGACCGCAGCGCGCGCGGCCGGACTCTCATCAGACACCATCGCCACCGCGCTGAACACTCTGATGTCCGGCAGCGTCGTGACCACGCTGCGCGATCGCAACCGGCTGATCGATGTGGTACTGCGCAGCAATGATACGGAACGGCAGAACACGGACACGCTGGAAGGACTGATGATCACCAACGCCAGCGGACAGAAAATTCCACTGCGCCAGGTAGCGACCCTGAACTGGGGTGTGGATGATCCGGTGATCTGGCGACGTCAGCGACTCTCTTACATCACGGTGCAGACCGATATCGCGCCCGGTCAGCGGGCTGAAAGTGTCTCGCTACAGCTCGCGCCCGATGTCGCCGCGCTGCGCGCATCACTCCCTGCCGGGTATGGCATTGAGGAAGGCGGCGTCGCTGCGGAATCGGATAAAGGCAACGGTTCAGTCTTTGCCCTGCTGCCAGTGACGATCTGCGCCATGCTGGTACTGCTGATGATTCAGCTGCAACGCTTCTCAGGCATGCTGCTGGCGCTGAGCATGGCTCCGTTTGGCCTGCCCGGCATTGTATCCGCGATGCTACCGGCTGGCACACCGCTGGGTTTTGTGGCGCTGCTGGGGATTATTGCGCTGGCGGGGATCATCATTCGCAACGCGGTGATCATGATCAGTGAAGTGGATACGAACACCCATGCCGGACTGCCTGCCGGTGAAGCCATACGACAGGCTGCCCATCACCGGGCGCGTCCCATCCTGCTGACCGCCTGTGCCGCGATCCTTGGCATGATCCCCATCGCCCATCAGGTTTTTTGGGGGCCAATGGCACTGGCGATTATTGGTGGACTGGTCAGCGGCACGCTGGTGACGCTTACGGTGCTGCCTGCTGCGTTAAGTCTGATGATGGAGCGCCGTCGACGTTAAAGCGTTCATTAAAACAATGTCCGGCAATCCTGGCTGCGCAGCGGAATTGCCGGACACATTCAGTTCATCACCTCGACCAGTATCAGTGGGCACTTTCTGACTTTACAGGCCTGACTGTAGGCCAGCGAGCAGACCGAACAAAGGTCACGCACGTCAGACTGGTACTCATACTCCATGAAATAGCGGAACTGGCCGCCCGCCGAATCTGTTCTCCAGAATCGCTGCGGCTCCAGAATTTCATCCAGTTGCCTGAATGTCAGGGCTGACGGGTTGTGATACCCGACTCTTACGCGGTATGTAGTCATGCACCGATTATTGGCATCCCGGCCCCGCGCCGCCAGTTGGTTATTGTTTTCAGTACAATAGCTGGTGCTTATCAACCCGCATTGTCGGGTGCCGCAGGCTGGGCCGCCAGCAGCGCCAGCAGATGCAGCACCGCTTTTGACGGATGAAGCCGACGCCAGGCAAAAGCCACGTCGGTAAACAGCGTGTTGTTTTCGATCTCGCAGAAGCTCACGTCGGGGTTATCGACGCAACGCATGGACTCCGGAACCAGCGCAATCCCGCAGCCCGCCGCGACCATGCCCAGCGAGGTGGTGATCTGCGGCGCCTGCTGGAAGGTGTGGCGGGAAAAGCCGGCCCGCAGACAGGCGGTGACAATCAGCTCATACAGGCTCGGCGAGACATCGCGCGGGAAAATTATCAGGGTTTCGCCCGCCAGCGCCGGGAGCGGCACGGTGGGCGTGCCGCTGAGGGGATGGGAACGCGGCAGCGCAATCAGCATTTTTTCGGTAGAGATCACGCGCAGATTGAAGGCCTTGCTGCTTTCGCACGGCAGCCGGATAAAGGCCGCATCCAGCAAGCCTTCCTGCAAATCCTGCATCAGCAAAGACATATTCTCTTCGCGGGTCAGCAACTCCATCGCCGGATAACGTTCTTTAAACTGACGGATCAGGGTGAAAATGCGTGGATTAAACGCTACTGAGCTGGCAAACCCCAGCGACAACTGACCACTGATCCCGCGCGCAATGCCGCGCGCGTTCTCCAGCGCCTGATCGGCCAGCTGCACAATCTGTCGGGCATCCGCCAGAAACGCTTCCCCCGCTTCGGTGAGTTCTACTCCGCGCGTCAGTCGCTTCAGCAGCGGTGTGCCAATTTCCTGCTCCAGCCGCAATATCTGCTGACTCAACGGCGGCTGAGAAATTCCCAGCATTTCAGCGGCCCGGGTGAAGTGAAGCGTCTCGGCTACGGCAACAAAATAACGCAGATGGCGAAGTTCCATATCAAAAACGTCTCAAAGTTAACAGGTTTCGCTATTGGACCCACCGACTGAATCGGTTCACCATTAGGTTAACACGGCTTAACGGTTAATCGACGAGGCATTCAATGAGCAATTGTGTAACTGATTGTTCCTGTGAGGATCAACTAAAACATACTGTCTTAACACTTTCTAAGGATGCACCAGAAAGCGTTATCTATCAGACCTCTTTAATGAGTGCGCTGCTGAGCGGCGTATACGACGGCAACGTCCGGATTGCTGACCTGCTGCGCAAAGGTGATTTCGGCCTGGGTACCTTTAACCGGCTGGATGGCGAAATGATTGCGTTTGACAGCAAGGTCTATCAGCTGCACTCAGATGGCAGCGCGCACCCGGCCGATCCGTCGCAGAAAACCCCGTTTGCGGTAATGACCTTCTTCAAACCGCAGCACCTGTTTGAGTTTGACCGCCCCCTGTCGCGTGAGGAAATCCATCGGGTGATCGACAGCGAAATCACCTCCGATAACCAGTTCTGCGCGCTGCGCATCAGCGGTCGTTTCAGCCGCGTTGATACTCGCACCGTGCCGTGCCAGTGCCGTCCCTATCGCGCCATGCCGGAAGTGCTGGGCGATCAGCCGACCTTTTCCTTCCGCCAGCGCGCGGGCGAACTGATCGGATTCCGGACACCACAATATATGCAGGGCATTAACGTTGCGGGCTATCACGAACATTTTATCACCGACGACCGCGAAGGCGGCGGCCACATTCTCGATTACGCGCTGGAACAGGGCACCCTGACCTTTGGTGCCATCAGCAAGCTGGTCGTGGATCTGCCGCAGGACAGTGACTTTCTCAATGCCGACCTGAACCCCGCCAATCTTGACGCCGCGATCCGTGCGGTAGAAAGCTAATCAGAGGAATGACGATGAAAACTCCAACCGATACTACGCTCTGGACCTGCGGCGCAGACCTGGTGGTCTCGCAGCTTGAGGCGCAGGGCGTCCAGCATGTCTTTGGCATCCCAGGTGCAAAGATCGATAAGGTTTTTGACTCGCTGCTGGACTCATCCATTCAGACCATCCCGGTTCGCCACGAAGCCAATGCCGCGTTTATGGCCGCCGCAGTGGGCCGTCTCACCGGCAACGCGGGTGTGGCGCTGGTTACGTCAGGGCCGGGCTGCTCTAACCTGATTACCGGCATGGCCACCGCTACCAGCGAAGGCGATCCGGTGGTTGCTATCGGCGGCCAGGTGAAACGCTCCGACAGCGCCAAGCAGGTTCATCAGAGTATGGACACCGTTTCAATGTTTCGCCCGATCACCAAATATGCGGTTGAAGTGACCGATCCCTCTGCGCTCTCTGAATGTCTGTCGAATGCGTTTCGCCACGCCGAGCATGGCCGGGGCGGCGGGGCCTTTATCAGCCTGCCACAGGATATTGTTGACCAGCCGGTCACCGGCAAAGCGCTCAGCAGCAAAGGTCGTCCGGTGCTGGGTGCCGCACCAGATGCGATGATAGATGCGGTCAGCGAGGCGATTGCCGGGGCTAAAAATCCGGTCATTCTGCTGGGATTAATGGCGAGCCAGTCGGAAAACAGCGAAGCGATTCACGATTTGCTGACCCGCAGTCACATTCCTGTTACCAGCACCTATCAGGCTGCGGGTGCGGTCAGACAGGATCACTTCTCTCGCTTTGCCGGACGCGTCGGACTGTTCAACAACCAGGCGGGCGATCGCCTGCTGCAACAGGCTGACCTGATTATCACCATCGGCTACAGCCCGGTGGAATATGAACCGGCGATGTGGAACAGCGGTAACGCGACCCTGATTCACATTGACGTGATACCCGCAGAGACCGACAACCGCTATCTGCCGGATGCAGAACTGGTGGGCGATATCGCTGCCACGGTGCGTAAACTGGCGGCGCGCATTACTACTCCGCTGCAGCTGACATCAGAAGCGGCAAGCATCCTTGAGGATCGTCAGCAGCAACGCAAACTGCTGGCGATGCAGGGTGCCAGTCTCAACCAATTTGCCTTGCATCCGCTACGCATCGTGCGCGCTATGCAGGACATCATTAACAGCGATGTCAGTCTTACCGTCGACATGGGCAGCTTCCATATCTGGATCGCCCGCTATCTCTACAGCTTCCGCGCTCGTCAGATCATGATCTCCAACGGTCAGCAGACCATGGGCGTGGCACTACCCTGGGCGATTGGTGCCTGGCTGGTCGACCCGCAGCGCAAAGTGGTGTCGGTTTCAGGCGACGGCGGCTTCCTGCAATCGAGCATGGAGCTGGAAACGGCTGTCCGGTTAAAAGCCAATATTCTGCACATCGTCTGGGTCGATAACGCCTACAACATGGTGGCGATGCAGGAAGAGAAAAAATATCACCGCGTCTCGGGCGTCAATTTTGGTCCGGTTGATTTCAAAGCCTATGCTGAAGCGTTTGGAGCAGCGGGCTTTGCGGTGACCAGCGCGGCAGAGCTGGAGCCGACGCTACGTAAAGCGATGGATGTTCAGGGTCCTGCGGTGGTGGCTGTGCCGGTCGATTACGCCGACAACCCGCTGCTGATGGGTCAGCTGCATCTGAGCCAGCTTCTTTAATTTCTCAAAAAGGACATCATGATGAAAAACAGAGTGGCATTTGTGACCGGCGCAGGCCAGGGCATTGGTGAAGCGATCGCCCTGCGTCTGGCGAAAGATGGGCTGGCGGTCGCGGTGGCCGATTTTAATCAGGAAACCGCCCGCCAGGTTGCAGAGAAGATTAACCAGCAGGGTGGCAAAGCGATCGCGCTGAAAGTCGATGTTTCACAGCGCGATCAGGTGATGGACGCCGTAGAAGAGGCGCGTCGTACGCTGGGCGGCTTTGACGTCATCGTCAATAACGCGGGGATTGCGCCCTCCACGCCGATTGCTGAGATCACCGAAGCAGTGGTCGACAAGGTCTACAACGTCAATGTTAAAGGGGTGATCTGGGGTATGCAGGCCGCGATCAAAGCGTTTGCAGCAGAAGGTCACGGCGGCAAAATCATCAATGCCTGTTCGCAGGCGGGGCACGTTGGCAATCCGGAACTGGCGGTTTACAGCTCCAGTAAGTTCGCCGTGCGCGGCCTGACCCAGACTGCCGCGCGCGATCTGGCAC
This sequence comes from Candidatus Pantoea rara, assembly GCF_051136265.1. Taxonomy (NCBI): domain Bacteria; kingdom Pseudomonadati; phylum Pseudomonadota; class Gammaproteobacteria; order Enterobacterales; family Erwiniaceae; genus Pantoea; species Candidatus Pantoea rara. The sequence goes on from NZ_CP194944.1 coordinate 125,047, forward strand.
CAGCCGGTATCACGGTTAACGCCTTCTGCCCTGGCATTGTCAGAACGCCAATGTGGGAAGAGATAGACCGGCAGATCTCTGAAGCCGCCGGAAAACCGGCCGGATATGGCACGGAGGAGTTTGCGAAACGCATTACACTGGGGCGTCTGTCTGAGCCGGACGATGTGGCGGCCTGCGTCGCCTATCTGGCCAGTCCCGACTCCGATTACATGACCGGTCAGTCACTGTTGATTGATGGCGGCATGGTCTTTAACTGATCTGCCCTCCCCTGCTGCGTCCCGGCGCAGCAGGCTCTGCTTCAGCGCCGGTTTAAACATTAATTTCTTTTATCTTAAAAACGGTTAGCCATCAGCCTGTTGACCGTTTAAGCGCGCCAGCCCTGCGTTTTCATCGCCGCACAGAGTAAAGCTGCTTATTATCCTGCCGATAAAACAGAGACTCCTTTCCCTGTTCGAAGCGACCATGTTAACGATCAACCATAACGAACCCGCCGCCATTACGAACAAAACGCGGTACAGCACTGACTCTGTTCTGGGACGAACGGTTGAACGGCTATCATCAGGGATGCGGATTAACAGTGCAAAAGATGACGCAGCGGGTCAGGCGATTGCCAACCGCATGACGGCCAATATCAATGCCGATGCGGTGGTGGCGCGCGGCCTCAATGACGCCATCAGCTATTCCCAGACCGCCAGCGGAGGCCTGGGCAGCATCGTCGATCTGCTGATCCAGGCCCGCACGCTGTCGGTTCAGGCAGCCAGTGGCACGCTATCGGACGCGGATCGGCAGAGTGTCAACGGTGCCTATCAGCAGATTCTGGCAGGCATCAACGACATCGCGGATCACACCGAGATTTTCGGCCGTTATCCGCTGGCGACCAATAATCCCGATCTGCCCCCCGCGAAACTGGGTAACGTTGATCCTATCAACACGAAGTTTCCGGTTCCGGGCAAGAATTACTCTTTTACCTCTGGCGTGATCCCGCTGGCCTACATTCCGGCAGGCTCGACAGCGATAAGCATCACCATCGACTCGCTGAATCTGGATGACGATCTCCAGCTCTTTACCCGCGACGGTAAACATCTGGTTGGTACACCGCTGGATGGCGCTGCGCCCGATTACACCTGGGCCAGCAAAGGCATTACGAATGCGGCTACCGCCGATACTAACCTGCTGACCAGCACTAACGGTTTTGGCAGCGGTGCCGCGTATGACAGTTCGCAACTGCTGGAAGGTGGCCCGAGCTGGGCGCTGGCGGGCAGTAACAGCAGCACTTATAACGGCATGAACATCACTTATAGCGGTGACGGCGACCGCTATGAAGATGTCGCCAGCGGCGATTTCAACAACGGGACTCTCACCAGTCACCCGCTTGAGCGCATCACGCTGGATACTGTGAACGAAGATTTGATTGTAGTGGTGGTGGGCAATGGCTCGTTCACCGGTAATCTGACCTGGGGAAACCTGCCTGAACCTAAAGGCGTGCCTGCAACGCCGCCAAATGAGAGTCGCCCTCTGGAAGTGGTCACCAGCGCCGATTATGGTCAGCCGGTGCAGTCGGATAGCATCCCCGCTACCCCGTCAGATACCAAAACCCTGGGACTGAACAATACCACGCTGCTGAACAGTGATGACATATCCAGCACCATGAAGGCGCTGGATAGTGCGCTGGCGAAGATCAGTGGCTATCAGTCCACTTATGGCGCAAAAATTAACCGTTACGAATCAAACCGTAATGTGCTGGCACAACAGGGCGTGGATACCTCAGCGGCACGCAGCCGCATACAGGATGCGGACTATGCCGAAGAAGCCAGTCAGCTGGCGCGTAACCAGATTATTCAGCAGGGCCAGACTGCCGTCAGTAAAATGGCGAACAAAACACCTGAAATGATCATTCAGCTGTTAGGCAGTTAATACTTTTAACCGGCTGAGCGTCCTGCCACAGCCGTTTACCCTGTTTCTATACTCCCCTGCCCGTCTGATTCCTCCCCCTGCTGGCCCGAAATTCCCGGTTACACTCCATCACGCTTTGATCCCAGTCACACAAACTCGTTTAAGATTTGTTTAAAGATGATCGTGATCACCCTTTTTGTTAAAGAAATGCTAAATCCTGACAACAATTTAATATCATCCTTGAGTGCAGGGTTAATTAAAACAACAGGTTAATTGTTACCACGCTAAGTAATAACCTGAATTTTCCTGCCTTTATGTCACCGTTCCATTACTTTTACGCCATGCGAGGGCTGTTCTTTTGCTGACAATACTGGGTTTTTCGATGGTCGTTTGCTTCATGTATTTAATCATGACCAAACGTATGTCAGCCTTAATTGCGCTGATCCTGATACCAACCATATTTGCGCTGATTGGCGGCTTTTACGCAGGCCTGGGTGCCATGATGCTGGATGGCGTCAAAAAGCTGGCTCCTACCGGCGTGATGCTGACCTTCTCCATTCTCTATTTCGGTATGATGATCGATGCCGGGCTTTTTGACCCGCTGGTCCGCTTTATTCTCCGGATGGTGCGCGGCGATCCCCTGAAAGTGCTGGTCGGCACGGCGGTGCTTACGTTGCTTGTCTCACTGGATGGTGACAGCTCGACGACTTACATGATCGCTATCGCCGCGTTCCTGCCGCTTTATCACCGACTGGGCATGAACGTGCTGATGATGACCTGTCTGGTCAACCTCGCCAGCGGCATTATGAACCTTTCACCCTGGGGTGGCCCAACTGCCCGTGCAGCGGCGGCATTGCGCATTGACGCACTCGACATCTTCATTCCGATGCTGCCAGCCATGCTGCTGGCCTGTGTCAGTCTGGTCGCGATGGCGGTGCTGTTTGGCCTGCGTGAGCGTAAGCGTCTTGGCGTGATGACCATGAAAGATCACCATCTCGACAACATTGAGCTGGGGCTGGGCGATGCCGAAGAGTGCGCTGCCAACCGTCGTCCAAAAATGTTCTGGCCTAATTTCATTCTGACCACCGTGCTGCTGGTGCTGCTGGTCATTGGTTTAATGCCGATTCAGATCCTGTTTATGCTGGCATTTGCGATTGCGGTGATGCTCAACTATCCGACCCTGGAGGAGCAGAAAGCTCGCATCAGTTCCCACGCCGGGAACGTACTGGCGGTGACCGCGCTGATTTTTGCCGCCGGTGTTTTCACCGGTATCCTCTCCGGCACCGGCATGGTAGATGCGATGGCGAAGAGCCTGCTGGCAGTGATCCCGCACAGCTTCGGGCCTTACCTGGCGGTGTTCACCGCACTGGTCAGTCTGCCGTTCACCTTCTTCATGTCGAATGATGCATTCTACTTCGGCATCCTGCCGGTTATCGCTCAGACGGCGGCCAGCTACGGCATTACCGCCGAAGAGATTGCGCGCGCTTCGATTGTCGGCCAGCCATTCCATCTGCTGAGTCCGCTGGTGCCGTCAGTCTATCTGCTGGTGGGTCTGGCAAAAGTCGACATCGGCGACCACCAGCGCTTTGCAATCAAGTGGGGGATCCTGGTCAGTCTGGTATTGATGGCGGGCGGCCTGCTGACCGGCGCGTTCCCGCTGTTCCACCGTTAATCCTCTGATTCCGGCGGATAACCGGCTTTTGTTGCCCGGTTATCCGCTTCACCGCTCCGCCTTCTGCTTCATCACTCTCTACACTCTATAGCCAGGCTGATGTGCTGCGCGCCAGACAGGCCGTAGCCTCACAGAAATATCCCCATTGCCCCTATGGAGGCCCGATAAAATTCATCACCTTAACTGTGGCTGTATGTGCCCGCTGGGCGGCGCGTTCCAGGATAGATTCAGTAAAGGCCTGAAAGCACATCTTGTCTGTCACTGTCTGCTGCTTCCCTGTCATAGCCTATCATTGTACAATAACTTGTATTACTTACTACGGAGGTCCTATGAGAGCGATCAGTTACAGCGAAGCCCGACAGAACCTGTCTGCCACTATGGTTCAGACGGTTGAAGATAAAGCGCCGATATTAATCACCCGCCAGAACGGTGAATCCTGCGTGCTGATGTCGCTTGAAGAATATAACTCACTGGAAGAGACAGCCTACCTGTTGCGGTCACCTAAAAATGCTCGCAGGTTGATGGATTCCATCGAAAGCCTGCAAAGCGGTAACGGGACTGAAAGGGATATTATTGAGTGAAGCTGACATGGTCAGAAGAAGCCTGGGATGATTATCTTTACTGGCAGGATACCGATAAAAAAACGGTCAAAAAGATTAACGAATTGCTAAAAGATACCAGCAGGACGCCTTTTGAAGGCAAAGGAAAACCCGAGCCATTAAAACATAACCTTGCAGGTTTCTGGTCACGCAGAATTACGGCAGAACATCGGCTGGTTTATGCCGTCAGTGGAGACGCTCTGTTAATCGCCTCATGCCGATATCATTATTGACGGGCTCAGGAGCTTACCCCTGAGCCCTTTCAGTACACCCGTTTCAGCAGCGGCGTCATCAACCGCAATCCGGTTAACCCGGATCGCCCGCCCTCTTTTTCAGCTGTGTAGAAAGCCAGGGCGCAGTGAGACTCTCTGCAGAATTGCTGACCTCTTCCGGTGAGCCGGATGAAACAATCTTTCCGCCCTTCAGCCCCGAACCGGGACCCAAATCAATTACCCAGTCCGCTTCTGCCACAATGCGCATGGTGTGTTCCGCCATAATCACGGTGTGGCCGCGCTTCACCAGTTCATCCAGAACAATCAACAGCTTGTCCATATCAGACGGGTGCAAGCCTGTCGAGGGTTCATCAAGCAGATAGAGCGTAGCCGTCCGCTGGACGCGCTGCAGTTCCCAGGCCAGCTTGATGCGCTGACACTCTCCACCGGACAATTCAGTGGCGGGCTGACCCAGCGTCAGGTATCCCAGCCCCAGTGATGTCAGTGCCGACAGCGAACGCTGGATCCCGTCATAGCCGTGAAATACCTCAGTGGCATCGTCCACAGTGAGATTAAGCACATCCGCTATCGTCAGGTTGTTCCACTTCACCTCCAGCGTCTCAGGGTTGTAACGGCTTCCCGCGCAGACTGAGCAGGTTGCGGTGGCGCTGGGCATAAAGAGCAGCTCAATTGAAATCTGTCCCTGCCCTTCACACGCAGGACAGCGTCCGGCTGGCAGATTGAAGGAAAAGCGGCTGGCGCTGAAGCCTTTGGCTTTCGCCGCAGGGGTGTCAGCAAATAGCCTGCGAACGATGTCGAAAAATCCGGTGTACGTGGCCAGATTTGAGCGAGGTGTGCGCCCGATAGGACGCTGATCGATTCTGACCAGTCGGCCAATAGCCTCATTTCCGCTGACAATCTTGCCTTTAACGTCTGGCACCAGATCGTCTTCCTCACCCTCTTCACTGTCAGGCATTTTATCAAAACGTCCGAGCATTTCCGGCAGTACACGATTCAGCAGCGTCGATTTTCCAGAGCCGGACACGCCTGTGACGGCCGTCATTCTCCCCAGCGGGATGGCGATATCCATTCCGGCGATATTGTTGCAATAGACCTGTTCAAATCTGAGCCAGCTCTCTGCGGGTCGACGCTGGCGCAGCCCGGTATAGCTGCGGGAGAAGAGATAACCCGCAGTAGGCGACGCAATCACGTCTTCAAGTCCTGCCGGTTCACCGTTATAGACGATTTCGCCGCCATGCGTGCCCGGTCCGGGGCCGACCTCGATGAGCCAGTCGGCCTCGGCGATAAGGTCGAGGTTATGCTCGACGACCACCAGCGAATTACCTGCGCGAACCAGGTTCTTAAGGGACGCGAGCAGCGCGTTGACATCATCGGGATGCAGGCCGGCTGAAGGCTCATCCAGCACATAAAGCACACCAAACAATCGCGAGATTAACTGGGTTGCGAGACGCACGCGCTGCAGCTCGCCAGAGGAGAGCATGGTGGTGCGCCGCCCCGGCGCAAGATGCCCCAGACCCAGGGTTTCAAGCTGATTGAGCCGCATAGCAATATCCGACGTCATCCGGATAACCGCTTCCTGCAGCGCCGCCTCGGCAGGCAGGTCCCGGGAGGCACCTGTCGCATAAGGCTTAAACAGCTCAGCAAGTTCTGAGACCGACAGCTCACTCAGGCTGGCAATGTCATGACCGGCAAACGTCACGGACAGCGCATCCCGGTTTAGCCTTTTACCGTGGCATTCAGCACAGGGAGTCACCGTTACAAAGCGCGCCAGCCGTTTCTTCGTCGTCTCACTGCCACCTGAATAACTCTGCAGCACGATTTTTGCTGCACTGGTGTAAGTCCCGGTATAGGCGGGCTCTTCGCCTGCCGCCAGCGCTTTTTCACGCTGCTCAGCATTCAGGCCGACAAAAATCGGCACCGAGGGCTGCTCGTCAGTCAGCAGTATCCACTGCTGGTCACGGGCTGAAAGCGTCTGCCAGGGCGCATCAACATCGTAACCCAGCGTCTCAAGGATGCTTCGCAGGTTTTTGTTATGCCAGCCTCTGGGCCAGGAGGCGATGGCACCCTGCCGGATGCTCAGCGCGCCATCCGGCACCATCGACTCAGTTTTGACGGTGTGAACCCTTCCCAGTCCCTGGCAATGCGGACAGGCGCCTTCAGGATTGTTGGGCGAGAAATAATCGGCGGTCATAAAGGGCACGCTTTCTGGCCTTACGCCTGCACGGGAAAACAGCAGGCGCAACGTGACAGAAATTCGGGTGAGGCTGCCCACCGTTGAACGCTCCTGCGCCCCCGCCCGGCTCTGCTGAAGCGCCACCGCAGGCGGAAGTCCGTCAATATTATCCACATCTGGCGCAGCGGCCTGATCGATCAGGCGACGGGCGTGTGGCGAGACCGACTCGATAAACCGGCGCTGGGCTTCCGCATAGAGGGTATCAAAGGCGAGGGACGACTTACCGGAGCCTGAAACCCCGGTGAACACCACCATGGCATTTCGGGGAAATCGCAGCGAAACATCTTTGAGATTATGCGTTCTTGCACCCTGCACCGAGACATAAGGGTCGATGTGCTCATCAGCGCGGTAATGATCGGCGTTGCGTTGTTCTGTCATGATTTCCCTGTTTGATAATGCACGGCAGATTCATGATGGCCTGCCGTTAATGACTAAAAAATTGCAGATGCAAATCCGGCGTTCGGGCTATCTGGCCCGCCTGGGGATGGAAACAACAGCAAGGGTAGTCAGGGATTGCGGTGTTCACAACGCGAGGAGGTGATTCAGAACTTGCTGGTCCGGGACGTTGTCGTTTATGCCGTCACAGATCTGGCTGGTCCAGAATTCAATAAAATACCGCAGGAAAAAAAAAGCCCGCATATGGCGGGCCTCAGTTACTGGACGTTTATCCTTTGGGATTGGGCAGAGCCTACAAGGGATGCGAGCGGAATATTGAACATTTTATGCAGATTCCGGATCATTGGCAGCGTCAGCGCACGCTTATGATTCAGTACCTCATAGACGCGGTTCTGGCGTCCAATCGCCGGCACTAAGTCTTTCGCTGTCAGCCCCATCTGCTCCATGCGGAATTTAATCGCTTCTACCGGATCGGGTGCCTCAATCGGATAATGTTCCTGCTCGTATTTTTCGATAAGCAGGATCATGACTTCCAGAAAGTCCCCGGCTTCACTTCCCGGTTCTGGCTCGTTATCGAACAGGGGAGATACGGCAGACAGAGCGGCTTCATAATCTGCTTCACAGTGAATCGGTTTGATTTTATAAGCCATCACATTTCCACCGTATTTGCGTTTATTCTGTCGTATTCGGCGTGCGTACCTACAAACTTTATGTAGACCGCCTGAAACCTGTAAGCCACTGCAATAATTAAACGGTAGTGATTGCCTTTAATATCAAACACCACCCGATTGTTGCTCAGAAAATCTGCCGTTCTGTACTTATCCTTAATATCCTGCGGCGTTTTCCACTGAGCCTTACTGACTTCATCTACCCATGCTCTTAACGGCTGCTCCGCCTGATTATGGGTCTCCCAGAATCGCTTGAGAGACGCGATCGATATAATTCGCACTGACGTTCCCTGTTATCCCATGGCGGGACTAATATAGCAGTCCCAATTCGGGACTTCAAGGCTAAGCCACATTTTGTTTTCAGGAAAACAGTGTGAATAAACTTTTATAAAACAGAAGAATGGGTATGTTAGCGCTCCATGACGCTAGCAATTTTTAAGCTTCTTTAATGCAAAAAAACCCGTCAGTGACGGGTTTTCAGGCCTGAAAGGCGACAATCACCGTAGCAGCTTTACGGCTTTTTAAACTTGTCCTCAACCTTCTCTTTCGCTTCGGCGATTTTATCACCGGTCTTTTCCGCGAAACCCTCTTTATGCGCTGGCTCGCTGCCTGGCGTCAACGGGCGGCTATCGTGGTCATCACGGGCCTGACGCGTGCTCTCAAGCAACGGATCGGCCACCGTACGATTCCCTGTCATCCGGTCTGCACCGAGAGGATCCGTACTGGCATGGTCAATATCCACTTCCTGACGGCGTACCGAATCGTTGATGATTTCGACCCGATCGCTGGCCTCTTTACGTAACACCACCTCTTCAATAATCTCCGCGGTCTTATTGATCACGGGCTGCTCATGCGTCTCTTCCACTTCGACGGTCTTTTCAGACCAGTCAACATTAGCCGTTGAGCCGGTTTCGCTGACCGGACGACGGAAGATTTCAGCGTGCTGCTCATGCAACGAGACGTTCTGTGACACCTGATCGGTGACAGTGTAGCGGCGTACGCGGGTCGACCCTTCGCTGACCAGACGTTTACCTACTTCCAGTCGCTCCTCGGCCAGACGCAATACATCCTCGTCGCTTTCGTCACCGGTCAGGGCAGTACGGGCAGCGCCACGATGGGCAGGATCGGTAGAGAGTGGATCGACGGCGACATTATCCTGCAGCGTTCCACTGGCAGGTGCAGTCAGACCATCGCTGGTCGCGTAACCCGGCGCGTCATCATCGGGTAACGCCGCGCTGCGCTCGGTAAGTTCTTCATGTGCATCCAGGATGCCCAGGGCACGCGGCAACGCATCTTCATCGGCCCGCAGCGACAGCACCACTCCGCCAGTCCGCATCGCATCTTCATACACTTCGGCCTGATCCTCCTCCAGCGTATTGCCAAACAGGCGTTGCCAGAAGCCGGGGTGACGGGCCTCATGACCTTCGGTACGCAAGCGATCACCGGAGATGATATCGATGTCATCATCCAGGAACCCGGCCTTAATCAGGTTACGCTTTGCGCCTTCTGCCAGTGAGATATTGCTGAACATTGTTACGATTGTTTCACGCGCCATGTTGTGTTCCTCGGTGATGGATTCGGACGGCTCTGAATAGGGTGTTCGGGTCAGGTGAGCGTGCTGTTTGCGCAGGGAAACAACCTGTTCTGTGGCTTCATCACTGACAACCTTGCGGATATGCCACTCCTCTTTCAGCACCAGATGACGAACAATTTCGACTTCCTCTTCGACAATCGGAATGATCAGCACACCATTCTCTTCACGGATTGCCGGCATCTCAGCCAGCCGTTCCGACCTGGGAATGCGTTCTATTTCCGCTGTCTGATGCCGGAGCATCAGCGCAATTTTCTGCTGATGCTCAGTGACCTGTCGGGTAACCCTGACATAACCGTCAATGACCCGCTGCTTAGAGATCTCAACGGTTTCCTCCGCCAGGCTTATGACCTGGTCGCTACCCTCTGACCCTGGCTTTTCAGGAGGTTGATTGTTCATGTTTAACCTGCCTGTGATACAGAGCGATCATTTGTACTTTTCTTTACCTTAAGCATAAGTCACTGCTTTTAGGCTAATTAAAGCCTGGCACAAACAATGACAAAAGATAGGAAAAAGCAGAAAAATGCCATTATATGAAGATAACGTGGTGCTAAAATCGATTAAGCGGTGCGGCAGATAAAAAAGCTAACGAAGCGGAAGACAGTGAAATCTTTTTTATGCCGTGTGTGAAAAGAGGCGCAATCAGCCATTAACCTGACCTGACGTTAATCAGGGGTTGAGCCACTTGCTTTCCTGCAACGCGCCCATAGAGGAGTAGTGAAACAGGGCGCGCTGATTTTCGTTTCGCTGAAGCTGATAGGCGTCCAGCACACTGACCCGCACGATCACTACGCCAAAGCGGGATTCTCCCGTTTCCGCTGCCGTCGGGTCAGACGCTTCGTTAGCCGTTGTCCGCGCATCCCCTGGAGGTCCGCCGGTGTAAGTCTGCCGCGTATGCTGCGGTAAGGCACGCCAGGCCTTCCGGGCAACATCACTTCCCGCCGCATAGCACTCAACCCGGCCTGCCAGCCGCAGCTGCAGGCGACGCTGATGGCAATATCCCAGCACGGTGACCTGCGGATTCGCCGCCATCTCCTGCCACTTCGGGCTGCGTACATCCGTATGAAATGTCAGCATCCTGTGGTCGTCGGCACACTGGCGCAGAACCACGGTTCGCGCCTGAGGCTGCGCCAGAGCATCGACCGTACAGAGCATCAGATAACGAAATCCGGCCTGCGGATCGGTTGCAGCCTCCTTCAGTGCAGCCCAGGCTCCGGCCTCAAACGTTTTCAAAACCATAGGGAATTACTCTCATCGGGTCAATTGAGTTCATGTGGCTAAAAGAGTAGCAACGAAGTGAGCAGATGGCCTGCAGGAGAGCGTTAACAGCCGATATACCCTGCAAAAACCGAAGCCTGACGTACGAAACCGTGAAGCGGTTAAAAACTTCTCCGTCTTGCCCTTGCAGCGTCGCGAAAACGCATGACGCCCGTCAGAGACGTTGTGCTATTTTTACGCCGTTGCCTTACCGATTCGACACGCAGAGAGTGGCAGGATGTCCACAGAAGATTTACCACCCGCAATGCCAGCGCAAATGACCTCGCCACGCCTGACTTACCGTGTGCTGCGCGAGGAAGACTGGCCCTTCTATCTGGCGGTCAGTCAGGATCGATCGGTGATGAAGTACATCAGCGACCCGCGCAGCGTGGAAGCGATCAGAACCCACTCATTTGATGTCCGCCTGCCCACCTGGTATCCGGGCTGCAAACACTGGCTGTGTCTGGTGATCGAGGAAAAGATTTCGGGTCTGCCGGCTGGTTTCTGCGGATTTATCGATCGCGGAGACGGTATTGCGGAGTTTGGTTTCATTCTGGCGGCAGATGCGCAGGGCAAAAGTTATGGCAGGGAGTCACTGCATGCCACCATCACGTTCTGCTTTGAGCAGCAGGCTTATCGTAAACTGACCGCCACGGTGACGGCAGGCAATGCAGCCTCACGCCAGACCCTGATTTCAGCAGGTTTTATTCAGGAAGGAACCTTGCGGCAGAACTTCTTTCTCGATGGCCAGTGGCAGGATGACTGGATCTTCGGCTTGCTGAAGCAGGAATACCCGCTATCACGCTGAACTGACAGGCATAGGAACTGGCATCGTTCACCCTGTTTCTGTCAGATCGATAAGCGTGGCGTGACATCGTGACCGCTGGCGACGGCGACCGCGGGTAGATAGTGCTCTTGTCCGCACAGCATCGCCTCAAAGTCCGCAGGCGTCATTGGCCGGCACAGGCCATTGCCCTGCATGATGTCGCACCCGGCGGTGGTGACAAAAGCGATCTGCTCTTTGTCTTCCACCCCTTCTGCAGCCACCTGAATACCCAGGCTTTTGCCGAGCGCAGTCATGGCCCGGAACATCATCCGTACCCGCATGCTGGAACCCAGCTCGTGCGTCAGCGACTTATCAATTTTAAAGCCCGCTACAAAGCTATGACGCAGCAGGTTAATCGCTCCCAGCGTCCGTCCGTAATGATCGATCACGAACGTGGCACCGGTACGGCGCACCGCTTCAATCTGAACCGGCATATCCTGTACCAGCACAGCCAGTAATGGCTCATCCACTTCCAGCTCAACAAAACCGGCATCACCGCCAGCACTCTCACGTATCACCGCTTCCAGACTGTTGCCTGCCAGCTGGCGCGGAAACAGGTTAATGCTGACGCGAAGCTGAGGCGCGCGCACCTGCCACTGCCGGACCTGGGTCAGAGCACTGCGGATGATCCACTCGCCCAGTGTCACCGAAAGCGGGCTCTTAACCAGCATGCCGATAAATTCGGCAGGCAACAGCAGACCGCGCGTCGGATGCTGCCAGCGCACCAGCGTCTCGCAGCCAGTGAGTTTTCCACTCTCAACCTCGAAGCGCGGCTGATAGTAAAGCGTGAACTGCTGCTGGCGCACTGCTGTTTCCAGTTCGCGCTCAAAGCGTCGGCGCTGCTGCTCCGCTTCACGAAACGCAGGCATGAACAGAATACTGCGGCCTTTGCCTGATGCTTTGGCGCGGTAGAGCGCCAGGTCAGCGGCGGACATTACCGCAGAAGGATCGCGCCCGTGCTCCGGGTAGGAGGCGATGCCGGTACTGGCCCCGACGACGACCGGCGAGTCGTGATAGCGGAACGGCGTCTGTACGGCCGCAATCAGTTTTTCCGCCGTTATTGCGGCCTCTGCGCTGCCGCCCGCTAACAGGATAACAAATTCATCACCGCCCAGCCGCGCAGCGGTCACGGCGCTCGCGCACACCGTGCGAATCTGTTCAGCGACGTGGCACAGCAGCGCATCTCCGGCGGCATGTCCCAGCGTATCGTTAACCTCTTTGAAACCATCAAGATCGGTCATCAGTAATGTATAGGGCACATCCGCAGTGGTCAGCTGTCCGACCTGGTCCATAAACGCGCTACGGCTGGCGAGACGCGTCAGCATGTCCATTGAGGCCAGCTCACAAAGTCGTGCCTCACTCTCATAGCGGGCCGTGACATCGCGGATGATCATGCCCACCAGCCGCTCTCCGTCTTCACGCCAGCCCGAAAAAGAGACCTCGGCCGGGAACTCACGACCGTCGCGCGTGACACCCCATATCTGCAGCGAACGTGGATGCGAGATAGCCACTTCGTCAGAGGTTAGCCGGGCCAGTTCATTGCGGTAGTCAGTCTGGCAGCGCGCCGGAATCAGCTCGCTGATGTACTGACCTCTCATCTCCTCTGCTGTGTAACCAAACAGCACCGTGGCAGCCGGATTCCAGAAGGTGATACCGCGCCGCAGATCTGTGCAGACAATAGCGTCAGGTGACGTAGTGGAGATGGCCTGAAGCCGCTGCTGACTGGTGTAGCGCAGTAACTCCAGACGATGCATCTCCATGCGATCCATCACCAGCGCGGCAATGTCGGTCAGATGCTTTTGATCCTCAGCGGTCAGGGGTTCACGCGGATGGCTGTCGGTCAGACAGACCGTGCCAATGTGATGGCCATCAGGGGTAGAGAGCGGGATGCCCGCATAAAAGCGGATAAAGGGGTAGCCGTGAACCAGCGGACTGTCACGAAAGCGCGGATCTTTCAGCGTATCCGGCACGCAGAGAATATCGCCCTTCGCCAGCGTATGATGACAGAACGCGACGTTGCGCGAGGTACCTGAGATATTTAAACCGTAGCGGGAGGCGAAGAACTGTCGCTTCTCGTCGATAAGCGACACAAAAGCAACCGGCACCCGAAACAGCCGCGCAGCAAGCGTGGTGAGACGATCCAGCGCATCAGTCGGCGGAGAATCCATCAGGTTATACTGCTTAAGTGCGTCGAGACGAGCCGCCTCGGCATCATGATAAACGGGACGTTTCAGCGTAATTCCCCTCTGATGTTATCTGCTGTCGCCGGCATGACACAGCGTAAAGAGGACACGTTCACTCAGACAGGACATGCAGAATTTGCTGCCGACCCGCTGCCGGAAGAAAGGCCCGTCAGTGAACTCTGCAGCAACAGGTTGCTGCGCTGAGCCCGATGAAGCTGGCACCGCAGACAAAGAAGCGCCAGTGAATACGATAGGCCTGGCAGAGAGGGTGTGGCGGATCAGCGGCTTATGGCGGACCACGCCAGAATCATCTGGCCAGGCTTGTCAGACGAGCAGTAAATACGCTTCGCTTGTGTAGTATATCGGCCCGGGATGACTTTACTTAAGAGAAAACAGAGGCTGGCGGCCTTACTTTCTCAGCCTGGGTACCAGTTCATAATGCGGATGCTCTCCGGCCAGCAGCATCAGCAGTTCATACTCCCCCTGACTGAGCAGCGCCGGATTTTTCGATGCCTCTTTGGTCTGCCAGACGCGCTGGCTTAGGTCAAAACGTTCTGCTGCAATTTCCTGAGAGAGACCAGCGGCAACGCGCAGTTCACGCACGTTGTGCTGTACGGCAACAGGCCGCTGTAAAATCTGATTTCCCATATGAAACTCTCCGCCTGCGGAGCTCCGGTAAGCTGGCCGGGAAAAAGCGTACGTCCGCGGCCAAAGCATAAATTTGAGTTAAGTGTTAACGGCCTGCCAGTTTCTTCCTGCCGTGAAAGCGTGATGCATCACTATAAGCTCAGGAAATAATGCAGATTGTATTTAAAGCGATCGCCGAATAGGGCATGAATCGATCTGAATAATAGAAACCCCTTCTTAAACGTTACGGCAGCCGGAGGTTAATCAACACCCGGCAAAACCCTGAAAAATAATTGTTCATTCAGTTTGCAAAACCTCACACTGAACCCGGAATGTATTTCCGGCCTATATAACTTTCGTGATCAGAATCCTTCTGATACCCGAGCAGGCTATGCTTTGCCAAACGTCACCCAGCCACCCCTGGGCTCAGCAGGTGTCACGCCTTTATTCGCCACGGGGACGGTTTGATGCGGGAGAGTAAAGCGCGTAATCACGCTGCCCAGCGTTTGGGTCTGGCCGCTGAGGCTACCTGCCGTCGCCGAAACCTGTTGAACCAGCGTGGCATTCTGCTGTGTCACACGGTCAAGTTCAGCAACGGCTACGGTGACCTGGGCAATGCCTTTGCTCTGCTCATCCGAGGCCAGCGCAATCTGTCCAATCAGTTCATTGACGCCGCCGACACCGCGCAGTACGGCTGCCATGGTGGTACCCGCACTCTCTGCAGCCTGACGGCCATCGTCGACGCGTGCCACGGTATCAGCAATCAACTCTTCGATCTCTTTAGAGGCCACCGCACTTCGCTGCGCCAGTGAACGGACCTCACTGGCAACCACCGCGAAGCCACGACCCTGTTCACCCGCACGGGCGGCCTCTACGGCGGCGTTCAGCGCCAGAATGTTGGTCTGAAATGCAATTCCATTAATGGTCGCGGTGAACTGCCGGATTTTTTCTGATCCCTGCGCGATGCTGGCGATGGCTGCCGATACCCTCTGAACCAGTTCCACACCCTCATGCGTGGTATTCGTGGTGCTGGCGGCCAGTTCACGCGCTTCACGCGCATTCTGTGCATTATGACGCACGGTGACAGTGATCTCCTCCATGCTGGCTGCAGTCTGCTCCAGTGCAGCGGCCTGCGTTGATGTCCGATCAGAGAGATCGGCGTTACCCGCTGCGATGTCGCCTGCTTCACGATGCAGAATGGCGGCGTTGTCCCGGATAGCACTGACCGTCTGTAGCAGACTGTGCTGCATCTCTTTGACCAGCGGCACCAGTTGCCCGACACAGTTGCGCCCCAGATCGTCCGGCTCACGCGTCAGATCACCGTCGGCAATAATTTTTAAATGACCGCGAATTTTACCTACCGGACGCACCAGGTGAACAACCAGATAGCGGTCACAGAACAACAGTAATGCCACTGCTGCCACCAGCGCTGCCAGTAGTACGCTCTCCAGACGATGACGGTCAGCTTTCAGCGGGGCCTGAGTTTCAGCCAGCTGCTGCGTCACCTTATCCAGCTGCGCGCGGGCAACGGTTGCATAGTCTGCTGGCGCGGTTGTGAGGGTGGTGCGAAAGCTATCCCAGTCAGCATCGGCCGGGGTTAATGCAATGAGCGCATTTTTATCGGCTGGCGACCCGCTCTGCATAACAATAGCGCTGTGCGCCAGGAAGCTCAGTTGTTGCGTCAGGGCCTCTGTGCGATCGGTTTGACGATAGATGTCGCGCACCACCTGGCTGCTGAAGCCGCCAGCCAGCGCGACCACGCCCAGTGAAACGATCATCATCCACAGCACAACGCGCCGGATAGTGAAATGCCTGAGTGAATTCATGAGGTTTTCCCCGATGTTGTCATTGGTGTCGTTAAAATTAAACAAAAATAAGTTATATCATCTACTTTAATGCGTTATTATATCGTGCACTATGTTTATGCTTTTTATACTGGCAGGATATTTCAGAAATTAATAGTTTTTAACGACGAAATAATAGAATCGACATTACGAAAATATTTCATTAAAGAAAAAGGATTTGCTATTCTGACCAGCGGTGGCGGGCAGCGCGATACAAAAATAAACGTTAAAGCGCTTTCCTTTTTCGGAAATAGCCTGTAGTCATAACACCATACCCTTTAATTTTTCTGTTTAATTTCGTGCCGTAATCAGCCGGTGCGGAGGAATCCATGCTTATGAGCCATAGCGGCGGCGACGAATGCCGTACGCGAACCCTGCATGCGCTTCGCAGTAACGACGAAAGTCGTGACGATGTGTTGCGACAGTTCGTCCGGCTGTCCAGCCAGGCACTCGGTATTCCCGGCAGCTTTATCTCTGTTCTGGATGATGAGATGCAGCATGTTAAGGCTGCGCACAATTTCACCCTCACCCAATCCTCACGGCAGGATTCCCTCTGCCGGCATGCAGTGGACAGTGACAGCACTGTAGTCGTGCCCGATACGTTGCTGGATACCCGCTTTGCTTCACATCCGCTGATTACTGGTGCGCCTTATATCCGCTTCTATGCCGGTGTTCCGCTGAAAAGCAGCACGGGTCTGATCCTGGGTACGTTATGCGTGACCGACACGGCTCCTCATCTTTTCAGTGACGATCAGGTGGCGATGCTAAAAATGCTGGCGACACTGGTGATGTCATTTCTTGATGCCTGGCACTCGGCGGGGTTTGCCGATCCGGTAACCGGCCTGCCCAACCGTCAGCGTCTGATTCGTGACCTGCAGTTTCTTGCCGCCTCCGGAGACACGACGCCACGGCGGCTGGTGCTGATTGACTGTATTGATATGCCGCGGGCTTATGAGCTTGCGCGCTCAATGGGCATGGGGCCAGTTGAAAGCCTGCTGAAAGATGTGGCGACACTGCTGCCGCTACGCCTGCGTCCTGCGCCGGGTGAGATGCTCTATACCGTTGCAACCGGACGCTTTGCCCTGCTGACACGTCAGGAGAGCAGACTCAATGCCGACTGGGTGGCAACGGAGCTGGCCGGAATCAGTGCGGATATTGGCGATGGGCTGTCGGTTGCACTGATGACCTACACCGGGGAAGCGAGCTTCAACACCGGAGAGATGCCCGCTCAGGAGATCCTGCGGCGTGCAGTCAGCGCGCTGCATGAGGCCATTACCCGCAACGTGGCCTCGATGCCTTTCAGTGAGGCCACCGATACGCGCCACACCCAGGATTTCACTCTGATGCATGACCTGGCCATGGCTATACGCCAGGATAAGGGATTGTGGCTCGCCTATCAGCCTAAAATCTGTCTGCACAGCGGCAAGCCGATTGGACTGGAAGCACTGATCCGCTGGCAGCATCCGCAGCACGGTGAACTATCGCCTGCACAGTTTTTACCTTTTGCCGGCCAGACCGAGCTACTCAGTGAGCTGACGACATGGGTCACAGAGCACGCCATCGCCAGGCTCTCCCGGCTGCGTAACAGTTATATTCAGCTGCCCATCACCATTAACGTCAGCAGCAGTGATTTTTCCCGCGACGGTTTTGCCGACGATCTGGAAGAGCGGATGATCAGGGAGAAGCTGCCGGTTTCGCTGCTGGGCATTGAGTGCCTGGAGACAGAACGGATTCTGGAAAGCCCGACTGCAATGCAGGGTCTTGAGATGCTAAAGCTTCGTGGATTTGGTATTTCACTGGATGACTTTGGCACCGGCTACAGCAACATCAGCTATCTTCGACGTATGCCACTGGACGTGATCAAGCTGGACCGTTCACTGATTAGCGAAATTTCGTCTGACACCGCATCGCGCGTCATCGCCCGCAGTATTATTTCGATGCTCAAGGATCTCGATTACATGGTGCTGGCTGAGGGGGTGGAGAATGCGGAAACCGTCACGGCGCTGACTGAGTTTGGCTGCGACCAGGCACAGGGATTTTTCTACTCCAGGCCGCTGCCGGAAGCGGCATTGGATGAGTGGCTCGGCTGGCGATTACGCAGTAAGTGCTGAGCCTCCTCCACCAGCCCCCGATTATTACCTGACCGACTCAATGGCGTGGAAGCCCTCTGCCCTGGCAATCATCACGGTATTGCGCCCGGCAGCTTTTGCCTCGTAGAGCGCTTCATCGGCACGCCGCAGCAGCGCTTCGCGATCGCCAGCCTGTTCACCCCGGAAAGCCACGCCTGCTGATATCGTCACCGTTCCGGCAAACGGGAAGGTCGTGGTGCTGACAGTTTCACGGATGCGTTCTGCCGTGCGCGCGGCATCTGCCAGCGTGGTGTGTGGCAGCAGCAGAATAAACTCCTCGCCACCAAACCGGCTGACGATATCGCCGGTGCGGCAGAGCTGACGCAGCAAGGTCGCCAGGCTAACCAGTACTGCGTCGCCTGCGTCATGCCCGTACCAGTCGTTAATCTTTTTAAAATGGTCAATGTCTATAGCGATGGCACACTGTTCATGCTCGCTGTCTGACTGCGCCGCGAGCGCCGAAAACCCGCGGCGGTTGCAAAGCCCGGTCAGTGGATCGGTCATCGCTTCATCATTCAGCGCGGCCATATGGCCCGCAACGGCGTGGCGATGCGCCTGCACCGCTTCTTTGAGCCGGTCTGCCTCGTAATACCAGGTTTTAACCGTGGCGAGTGATTCCGCCTGCGCTTCGCTGCCACCATCGCGCACTCTGTCCGCCAGCTTTTCCAGTGGAGAAGCAATCCGCCCTGCCATAAAAGCAATAACGCCCGCTGTCACAATAATAATGCCCAGAACGAACCAGACTGCGCTTTCCGCCGTGCGCATCAGAATATGCCTGACCGTTTCAGAAGTGCCGGTAATAAATACATTCCAGCCAGTTTTATGCAGCGTGCCATAACCGGTCAGGTAGCTCTGTCCGTTATTCTCCAGCGTGAAGTGCCCGCTTTCAGTGTTAGCAAGGCGCTTCTGTAATGCCAGGCTGAGCAGCATCTTTGTTCCGACGAGCGCCGGGTCGTGACTGAAAATAATCAGTCCATCATTGCTGACCACGCTGACCGTTGATCCTTTGTTATAAAAATGCTGACTCAGGATCTCACTCAGCATGCTCTGTTTTTTGAGATAGATGGTGCCGCCAATGTAGCCCAGATAGTGGCCTTCTTCGCTGAACAAGGGTTGTGATAAAAACACCACATAGTTACCCGCTGCAGAGGTAAATGGTGCAGATATAAAGGGCTTCTGGGTCGCAATGGCCTGCAGGCTGGCAGCCGAGTGCAGCTTTATGCCAATCAGATTAAGACTGTCGGGTGAGGTGGCTGCAATGATGGCATCATGATTGACCACCAGCACCGAATTAAAAAAGCCCGACTGCATTCGCAGACGTTCGGTCTCCCCTTTCAGTTGGTCAATATTGCTCAGCGCCTTGATCTGCGAGGCACTCCAGGCCAGTTCACGTTGCGCTGTCGCAAGATAACGATCGGTGGTATCAGCCAGTTTACGGGCATAGGCAATGTTCCCTTCAAGCAGGCTGTCTTCGATATTAGCCTTCTGAAACAGCAGCAGCGCACTCAGCAGCAGACCGGAAGTCAGAATAACGCCGCCAATGGAAAGCAGAGTCAGCAGTGAACGAAGGCGCATTTTTCATGGGGCATTGCGGTCAGTATCCGGATTAAGAGTCATTTAAGTGTAACAGTTGACGCTTCCGGTCAAGGGCCGAATAGAAGAGGATTTAGTGAGAATTACGACGTATTGCCGGGCGCAGCACAAAATCGCCTGGCGTTACATAAAGCCGGGTTCAGCGTTCAGAGGGCCATGACATTAATCAGCAGAAAATGATTAAGCGGTAATAATGAAACTAACTGATTCAGGATCTGTGCAGAGAACGCGCTATTATTCGTGTCGACCGCGACGATAACGGCTTCCGCAGGTTTAAAATAACGGGGCAGAGTCTGCCCCATTTATCATCACGACTAAAATGGGCGTCGAACAGTTTAATTAAACCAGCATCAGCTACAGGTAATTATGAATAGGCATGAACATTTAAATTGCTTAACGCCAGAATGCTTTGATATACGAACGGCTGCTGAGTCTTTTAATAAACTGATGTGGACAGTTAAAACGACGCCCGTCCCACTCCAGATTAAACCACTGAAAATCATCATTTTTAATGGTTTCGAGCAGGGTCATTGCCTGCATAGGCGTCTGAAAAGCATATGCTTTCATCACGCCCTCTTTGGTGCATAAATCAATATGAACCATGTAACCCCCGGGTGTTAAAAGGATCGGATATTTTATAATTATTGAACAGCCCCTTTAGCATAATCCATTTATTGCCTGCCGATTATCTGATTCCGTAATATTTACGTAAAAATTATGTATTTTATTTCTCATTTATTTTTTTGGGCAACCTTGCCTTATTTAGTCAATTAATTTGACCATCTATTTCGCCTCCGGTCAGAGTCGAAAAACTCTTTCTGCCTGCTTTTAAATCAGTACCGGAAGTGGCAACAAGACGTGATCGCAAAGGATGATATTTAACTGCTCACCTTTTCAGCCTCATACCGTCCGGCTTTCATGCTGCAGGAAAGGAATGGCGCTGGCTGGCAGGTTGAGATGGTCTTTAACAGAGCACATCGTTTACACTCTCAGCAGCCTCATCTGCACACTGGCAATGGTTCAGACAGATCGCGGAAAGAGGCAGGAGACCACTGACGGCGGGCAATAAGGAATCTTATGCTGGATTATATGGTGTCGCTTTACCGTACTGTTCCTGTCTCATCTGACTGCCTCCGCGACTGGGTTGCCAGCTGGCTGGCGCAGGAGCAGACCCGATGCCACGATCATCATTTCTCTGCCAACTTTCCCTGGCGTGAAACAGGTCTGCCCCAGCACACCTTTTTGCAGCGTGAACTGACGGTGAACGGCCAGCGATATCTCACCGGGCCACGCTATTTGGGTGGCGATCCTGCCCAGCCTTTTATTGAGATCGTGGCCCGTGATGGTCCCATCGATTACACGATCGCTTCTGTCATCATGCAGGCGTGGCAGAAGATTAACCCCTTAAAGCTGCGTATCCTGTTGCCCGCAAGCCATCCGGATATCGGTTTAACCGATCAACTGATATTCATAAGCGATCCGGCTACACTCGCTGCGCCCCCCGACGAAGACATTTCACTGGTGAAAGCCGGACGGAAAGATTATTCCGCCTGTATCCAGGCGATTAACCACGCCTATCGCGCCAGCTGGCACACGTTGCCGCATCTGCGTGATCAGCTGATGGCATCGAGCAGGCAGGAGTTACGGGAAGATATCGCCGGAGGACATGTGCTTTTGATTGTCTGGCAGGGAACGGTGGCAGGAATGATGATATGTGTTCGCCGGAGACTGACCTTTATTGAGGGATTTCAGATCATGGATGAAGTGATTATGCCTGCTTATCAGGGCCGTGGACTCGCCGCACGCGCTCAGCAGCATTTGCTGCAGCAGCTTCATCATCACTATGGTGAGAGAGCGCTGCTGACAGGCACCATTTTGCCCGGTAATACGCCTTCACTGCGAAGCGCACAAAATGCCGGACGGCGCTGCGTGCTGAAATATCAGTTTTTAACCCCTGCTGATTTAGCGCCGAACCATGTCGTTATTTAAAATCACCCTAATGCCAGTTCAATCAACTTATCCTGAACGCTGTAAACGCGCTGCTTCAGGCTCAGGCTCTCTTCTGCGCTGATCCATTTTGCATCAAACGCACTATTTACTTTTTCCTGGGCGATTTTGGTGCTGTTTTTAGCCCTCTATGCCCGTTCATATCTACCCGGTTTGCCGCCTGTTTTCCCAGACGCTTAACGAACTCCACGACACTTTTACCATCAACAATAACCTGAGTTACCGACATATCACCCTCTTTTTGCTGCTAAAAGCGCCACACTCGCGGCACATCGTATCCCTGATCCCTGTGCGCACGATGAAACACGCCGCGTAAACGCCTTCGTGGCGTCGCAGATAATTGCTGGCGCGATGCGGATCGCTTCAGGAGAGTCAAATCAGCCCAGCTGTATCAGCAGCTAACCAGGCAGTGTTGCAGATCAATATGAAGTTTTCATGACCGAAAAAATAAAAAAAAACTTCAAAATTAGTTACCTGCCTTCATCTCACTGTCCTGCCTTGCGATTCACATTTTGAAAACAAAATAATCACATCAGGTGACATTTTCATGCATAAATTAGTGCCAGTTCTATCAACGGAGCAGGCAAATGACTCACTTTGTGGCAATCTTTTTCTCTTCACTGTTTATGTGTAGTAACGTTTTTGCAGGTTCGGTTTCTTCTGTTTCTCTTGGATCACTGTCTTCCGCGCTCAATGAACGGATGCAGGTGATGAAAGCCGTAGCGGGTTACAAAGCACTGCATCATTTGCCTGTCGAGGATCTGCCAAGGGAGCAGGTGGTGCTGGATCATATGCTGCAGAACGCTCAGCATGCCGGGCTTGAGCCGCACTCCGTGGGGCCGTTTGTTCATGCGCTGATGAATGCCAGTAAAGCGATTCAGTATCGCTATCGGGCTGACTGGCTTTCATCACCGGACAGTGACCTCCCGGTCACGGATCTGGCCGAGACCCGCCAGCAGATAGAGCGGCTTGATACCCAAATCCTGACTGCGATCAGCCAGCGCCTGATGACCGGTACCTTCTCGCAGGATGACAACGCGTTTCTGATGTCACAACTCACGGCATCCCACCTCAGTGAAAATGATAAAAACAGCCTTTGTGCTGCCCTCTCCCGCATTCAGCGTCTGTATTAATACATCCGGAGCAGAGTGAGCTATGCAACTTCATGAACTCATGAACCCCGATTATGCTGACAATCCTATTGCGCTTTATCGGAAACTCCATCGTCAGGGACCGCTTATCCCTGCAGGAAACAGGATCATCATCAGCGGCAGTCATGCGGTGGTGGACGCCCTGTTGAACGATCGGCGGGTCGGTAAGAACTATATGGAAAGTGTCAGGCTAAGATTTGGTGAGGATGCCGCCGACATGCCGCTGTTTCAGGGGATCAGCAGAATGTTTCTGGTGCTCAATCCGCCGGATCATAACCGGTTAAGAGGACTGGTCATGAAGGCATTCAGCGCCCGGGAGATTAAACCTCTCAGGGAGATGGCGCTGACAGTAGCCAATGAACTGGTAGATGCTCTGGCTGCCCATCGCACCTGCGATCTGGCTCAGGCGTTTGCTTTTCCGCTTCCGGTGCGCATTATCTGCAGGATGCTGGATGTCTCAGAGTCAGATGCGCCTGAACTGGGCCGCCTTACCTCAGCACTGGTCAAGGTTTTCGACCCACAAATCAGCCCGGCGGATCTGCAGGCCGCCGCTGATGCTTTTTCCGTGCTGGAAAGTTACTTCAGCGCACTGATCGTCTCCCGGCGTCACAGCACCGCCAGTGATTTGGTGTCGCTTTTTCTGCGCAGCGGCAGTGATGGCGACCGGCTGAGTCACGATGAGATTATTGCCAATGTGATACTGCTTTTTCTTGCCGGTCATGAGACAACGTCAAATATGCTCTGCAACACCATTCTGGCCCTGCATGACCATCCGCAGGAACTGGCGTGCCTGAAGCAGAATCATGGGCTGATACCCGATGCCATTCAGGAATGTCTGCGTTACGACAGTTCGGTTCAGATGCTTTATCGCACCACTCTGCAAGAAATTGAGGTAGCAGGCCAGCTGATACCCCCCGGAACGCGGTTCTTTCTGAGTCTGGGCGCAGCCAATCACGATCCTCTGGTCTTTACCTCGCCGGAGCGGGTAAATATCCGCCGGAATGAAGGACGCTGCCTGGCATTCGGGGGCGGGATTCATCACTGCATGGGCTATCGGCTGGCACTGGCGGAAATGGAGGTGGCGTTAGAGGTATTGCTGACCCGACTGCCAGAGATGCGCCCTGTGACCGCTGGCGTTCGCCGCAATCACAGGGCCAACCTGCGCGGCGTCAGCGCCCTGCCGGTCGAGTGGTGAGATACGGTATTGCCGGGCCAGAAGCGCCCGGCGATCAGCCACGCAGCCGCAGCGTAGCGGGCAGGATAAGCTGGCTGTTAACCGGATCTTCACCGGCGATCATGGTGGTCAGCATTGAGAAGCAGGCCTGTGCGAGTGCCGGGACATTCTGCTCCACGGTGTCGATGGGAATGGAGAGTGAATCATAGAGGTAGTGGTCATCAAAACTGGCGATACGGATGTCGCTGGTCAGCAGATTATGCTCGCTAATGTAGCGCAGCACCCCCTCCAGCAGGCCACAGGCGGCGGTGAACATCGCTTTAGGTGGACGTCCCAGCCGCTTACAGAGTGCAGCAAACATCTCGTAGCCACTGCCGGGATGGTAGTTACCCTGAATAATCCACTCCGGCTGCAGCGTCACGCCCGCCCGCGACAGTCCCTCTCTGAATCCCGCAAGACGATCCTGTGTCGGTGAGAGATCGGACTGCCCGCCCATAAAGTAGATCTCCTCCGGAGAGGTGCGGGCCAGCTTTTCAACCAGCTCAGCAGTTGGCGTCACCGAGTCGGTGATGACCCACGGCAGCTGCGTGTGATTCATATGGCGGTCAAACAGCAGCACCGGAAGCTGTTCGCTGAGGCTGACATAGTCGCTGTCGTTCAGCATACTGGAAGCCACAATCAGCCCGTCGACCTGACGCGACACCAGATTGTTGACCACGGCCATCTCCTGCCCGGCATTTTCGTCAGTGCAGGAGATAAGCAGTTGCAGACCGGCCGCGCGGCAGAGATTTTCCAGCGCGTGAGAAAAGGCCGCAAAGCCGTGGTTAGTCATTTCCGGCACCACCAGCCCCAGCGTATGACTGCGGGCATCATGCAGCATCCGGGCGTGGATACTGGGCTGATAGTGGTGTTCACGGGCAAGTGACAGAACCCGCTCACGCGTCTCCTTCGCAACCCGTAACTCTTCGCCACGACCGTTGAGCACAAGGCTTGCAGTGGCTTTTGAAACGCCAGCCAGCCCAGCAATGTCACTGATAGTAACGCGTTTTGTTTTTCTCACAGCAAGGCATCGGTTAATGAAACAAGCGCTTATTCTACCATGCAGCGACGTAACGACCAGTAGCGGGCCTGCAGTTCTGCGCGCCCGCGCAGGGTCAGCAGTGCCGGCTGGTCCGGAAAATAGCGGCTGCTCATCACACCTTCCCCACCGTTGATGAAGATCTCAACGCTGGAGTGATCACACAGGATCTGCAACCGGCGTGCTGTGCCAGTCCAGTAACGGTATGTCCATTCGCCCGTCACCAGACTGCGACGGGCAAGCCGCAGTTCATTCTGTTGCCACGTCAGGATCAGCGTATCGGCGAAATTGAGTTCAATGTCGCCCTGACATTCCAGTTCCAGCTCCAGCCGCTGTGCGCCGATCGGTGGTGTATGATCGGCGCGACCCTGATAGTGCTGCTCTTTCTGCCGCAACGCCTGCAGCTCCGCCACGGGCTGCTGAAAGAGCCGCCCATTGTGTGAACTCAGCTCACGCACACACGTCATCTGATGGATCCAGCCCTGCGCGACAGTGGGCTGAGCCATCTCTTCGCCATCCGGCGTCCCCATCCAGCCCACCAGCAGACGCCGGCCATCTGCGGTCAGCGTGGTTTGCGGTGCATAAAATTCAAATCCGGCATCCATTTCATTCAGCGGCCCGTGCGGGTATGCAGGCTGCTGATAATCCAGCGAGCCACTCAGCCAGGCGCAGGCGTGACTGTTAAGATAGCGCTTCTCTTCAGACGCGATGCCCTGCGGACAGCAGATCAGATAGGTGCTGTCGCCAAGCATAAACATATCCGGGCACTCCCACATGTAGCCCGCGGCACCCAGACCACCCCGTTCACTGCCCGCGATCTCACCGAGATTCTCCCACTCCCGCAGGTCGGCAGAACGCAACAGCAGCACCCTGCCCTGCAGCTGCGTATTCTGCGCGGCCAGCACCATGTACCAGTCATCTTTGTGACGCCAGACTTTGGGATCGCGAACGTGGCCGGTATAGCCCTCTGGCACGGCGATGACCGGGCCGAGTTTATCAAACCCCCCCGCGCTATTTTGCTGCGCCAGACACTGCCACGCCGTTCGCGAGCCATCATCAAACTTCACGTTGCCGGTGTAGATCAGCGTCAGCCGACCGTTGTCGTCTACCGCGCTGCCGGAGTAGCAGCCGCTGCGGTCATACGCCTCATCCGGCATCAGGGCGATGGGCTGATGTTCCCAGTGCAGCAGATCGGCTGAGCGCCAGTGTCCCCAACACTTGTGCTGATGCGCACAGCCCAGCGCATTCCACTGGTAGAAGAGATGAAAGTGGCCGTCAAAATGAATGAAGCCGTTGGGATCGTTAAGCAGCCCGGTTACCGGCGCCAGATGCCAGCCTGGATAATGGCTGTCGCTAAGCGCCTTCGGCATACCCTTCATCACCGCCTGGAGAATGGCGGCAAGACGTGTTGATGAGGCCATTATTCAGCATCCGTTTTGTATTTGAGCAGGTAAGAGATCACAAACGCGGTAGTAAAGGCGATGGCGATGCCGATAACATAATTCAGCAGAGAGCCAGCCTGGACAATCGCCATGCCCGGCAGACCCGTCAGTCCGACCGCCGTCATATAAACATGAACCGAAACCACCCACGCTCCGCCCAGTGCGCCCCCCACTAATCCGGCGATAAAAGGTTTCATAAACCGCAGGTTGATACCAAAAATCGCCGCCTCGGTGATCCCCAGCAGCGCTGAAAACGCTGAGGGCAACGAAATTGCTTTGATCTTCGCATCACGGGTTTTGAACCACACCGCCAGACAGGCCCCACCCTGAGCCACGTTCGCCATCGCCCAGATGGGCAGCAGAAAGTTCACGCCGATCGAAGGATTGCCCAGCAGTCCTGCCTCAATCGCATGGAAGCTGTGATGGACGCCGGTGATGACAATGACCGAATAAAGCCCACCAAACACCAGTCCCGCCAGCCAGCCAGCGTGCGCAATCAGGGTGCTGAGGACAAAGGAGATACCATCACCCAGCATACGACCCGCAGGGCCAATAATCAGCAGCGCAATGAAGCCGGAGATAATCACCGTCAGGAACGGGGTCAGGATCAGATCCAGCGCATCCGGGATAACCCGACGCAGCTGCTTTTCCAGCAGACTCATAAACCAGACCGCCAGCAGCACCGGGAACACCGTACCCTGATAGCCGATCATTGCCACTTCAATGCCGAAGAAGTTCATGGTGTGGAAACCGGCTGCGACGCCCCAGGCGTTGGTCAGCGCCGGGTGGGTCAGAATGCCGCCCAGCGTCGCCCCGAGGAATGGGTTACCACCAAACTCGCGCGCTGCAGTAAAGCCAATCAGGATCGGCAGAATAATAAAGGCCGCAGAGCTGCACATATCCAGCATGATGTAGAGTGCATTTTCCGGATTAACCCAGCCGTAGGTTTTGACCATCCCCAGCAGGCCCATCAGCAGACCTGACGCCACAATCGCCGGAATGATCGGCACAAAGATGTTCGACAGCAGGCGGGCGATGCGCTGGAAAGGATTGAGCTTACGCGCAGCAATATCCGCGGCCTCAGACTTGCTCGATTCGCTGATACCCGCCTCGGCGATAAAGGCGGCGTAGACCTTGTTCACCACGCCGGTGCCGAAGATAACCTGAAGCTGTCCCGCATTGCGGAAGCAGCCCTTAACGCCTTCAATCCGGCCAATCGCCGTGGTGTCCGCTTTCTCATCATCTGCCAGCACCAGCCGCAGCCGTGTCGCACAGTGCGCTGCGCTGGCAATGTTCTCTTTGCCACCCAGCAGAGGCAACAGTGCCCGCGATATTTTTACATAGTCCATACACACCTCAGTCTCGTTATGTTTTTATCCGCGTGGATTTAAGGCCCCGGCATCCGGGGCCACCCGATCAGAACCAGGTTTCCATCTGTACGCCGAAGTTCCATTCGCCACCGGCGTCAAAGCCTTTGCTGCCGAACGCGTCGTCACTGGCATAGTTATCCAGCCGGTGATCCCAGTTCATCCAGGTGGCAAACAGTCGAATTTCCGGACGCTTAAGGAAGTCACCGACGTCACCGGCTTTCAGGGTGGGTGCAACGGTGAGTTTGGTGAAGCTGCCGCTGACCGCATTACGGTTGTTGTAGCCTTCCGGACGCAGATCCATGTACTGATAAGATCCTTCATACTGCATTTCAAAATTCTGGGTGATTTCCTGTATCAGCCGCAGGTTGACTGTCGCCCAGTCATAGCTGTCCCCTTTGACGTAGCGATCGTCACTGCGCTGTGCCAGTACGGCAGGTGCAATGTGCCAGCCACCGCCCAGCGGGGTGATCCCGTAACTCGCCAGCCGCCAGGTGTTCGCTTCTGGCAGCAGTGCGCCGTCAGAACCAATCGACTTCACCTCTGCGCCCAGGCCATGACCATAGAGCAGTGCGGTTTTCGATGTGCCCTCTGTCAGCCCATAGAAGCTGTCGTTATGCAGACCAAGCAGCGCATGTACGCCGGTTTCAGCCGCATCGCTTTTGACCCTGAGCCCGTCGATATCCCGGCGATCGTCGTTATCTTTCGCCCGCATACCGCTGACCATCATTTGCACCGGGCCGACAAAGTTATTCAGCGACAGGATGTAGTTCTGCGCCATATTTTCATTGTTTTCGATGTCGCCAAAGGTACGGCCATACAGCGAGATATTACTACGCGTCTGATCGCTCCACTTCATGTCGTAAATACCAGCACCGGTACCGGCAAGGAACACCACATCGGAGTCGATCCAGTGGATATCAAAGTTATCACGATCAAAACGCTTACCAGCCCATACGGTTGCGTTATCGAACGCGCCGGTAAACGTTGGAAGCTGACCGAGTTCGACAAACGCCTGACGCAGGTTGAGATCGCTGCTGGCGGCCGTCCAGTCGTTGTAGGTGCGCTGTCCATCGGCCAGCATCGCTTTGAAGCGGGTGGTGGCGCCATTGTCCAGTGTCTGCTTATGTTCGAGATTGAGCTCAACGTAGGTATCCGGTTCATTACCCAGACGTCCAACGTGACCGCCGGTTTCACCGGCAGGAGTGACCGTCGGGCCACCCTGCGTTTTGGCAGCTGAGCTGTTCATCAGCAATCCGGAACGGGCGTAACCGTGGAACTCAAAGCCACCTTCATCGGCAGATTTTTGTTCCAGCTTCGCGGTGCGCTGAGCAACGTCAGCAGTAGAATTCTGGGTCTGCTGCTGCACGGTAGCCAACTGCTGAGCCTGCTTCTCCGCCACCTGTGCCTGCTTTTCGGCAACCTCAGCGCGGGTTTCAGCGACATTTGCCCGCTGCTCGGCTGCCTGCAGTCGCAGTTCCATCGCCGCAAGGCGTGCTTCAATGCTGCTCATGCTGGGATCGGCCCAGACTGATGGAGAAATTAAAATTAAAGATAGGGCGACTGCTAACGTGCTTTTTTTCATTTTTTTATATCCCTGAGGAGAGGCTATCATCACCGGTATTTTTGCTAAACCGGTTTAGGCGCAAATCATAGCCAGGGGTAATTTCCCTCTGCAATGAAAATAGCTAAACCGGTTTAGTGATTGTGAGATAGCTCTCAAAACAGGAGCATTACATGACGATTAGCTGGCCAGATCGCCCAACTGGTGGAGCCAGGGAAGCGCTGTCATGGCACCTTTCGCGGTGGTTGCCAGCGCGCCACAACGTTGTGCTGTGGCAAGACAAATGGTCAGCGTTGATTCATCGTCAGGCAGACCTGACTTCGCCAGTCCCCAGAGTAAACCGGCCACGAAGGCATCTCCTGCACCTGTGGTATCAACGCTGTCCACCGGCGTAGTGGCATGGTGAGTTATCTCGCCCTGATAGCAGGCGATCACCCCTTCCCTGCCCCGCGTCACCAGTAACAAGCGAATGCCAAATCGTTCGGCCAGCAGCGGCATGCTGACAGCCGGTTCCTGGCCCGGACAGAGGAAATCAAGTTCCTCGTCTGAGAGTTTGACCACGTCGGTATGACTAAGCGCCTCGTTGACCACCGCATGCAGCTGTGCCTGATCGGGCCAGAGGTCTTCACGCAGATTTACATCAAAGCTGACATGCCCCCCTGCAGCACGGATCCGTTTCATCGCGGTCAGCGTCGCGGTACGGGAAGGTTCTCCCGCCAGGGCGATCGAACAGCAGTGCAGCCATTCATCGCGCTGGAATTCCGGCAGGTCGGACGTTTTAAGAAACAGATCGGCACTGGGCCGCACCATAAAGGTAAAGGAACGTTCGCCCTGCTCATCCAGCCCGACCACCACGGTTGAGGTGCGGTGTTGTGAATCAGCGATCATGTAGCGGGTATCGACCTTCTCTTCACTGAGCGTCTGTCGCATAAACTCACCAAAGGGATCAGCGCCTACCCGACCGATAAAACCGCTGTTTCCCTGCAGACGGGAAATTCCAACGGCGACATTGGCGGGTGCTCCGCCCGGACACTGCATAAGACGACCCGGCATTTCCGGTAGTAAATCGACCACGGCATCCCCGAGGCACCATACGCGAACAGACATAAAAGACTCCTGTAATTAAACCCGAAAGCTAAACCGTTTTAGCTATAGCGTTAAACCGTGACGAGTTCAAGCGTTACAGTGCCAAAGTGATGCGTAATTAACAGAGAAGTTTATCGGGTGAAGATGTCAGGCACGGATAATGCTTCAGACAGGCAGGTGGAGGGTGGAATAAAAAATAACCGGCACAGCGGCCGGTTCAGACATTACACACGTGTGATGACGATTACTTCAGTGTTGAGAGTATTTGTCTGATGGATGCATCGATCTGTTCAGCTATCTCTTTTGGCAGACGACTGAATTCATACTGGACAGTGCGCTTCTCATCATTAGTCTTACGACGTGCATAGGTATTGGCCGTGGAAAATGTTGCCAATTTCTCTGTCACGGTTTTGCTGACGGGCACCGGCTTTTTTAACTGACGACGGGCGCTTTTGAAGCCACTCAGGATAGCGCTTTTCTTATCATCTGCGTTAGTGCTTTGCAGGGAAACATCTTCATTCAGCTTTTGCTGGATCTCGCTGACCAGTGAAGAGGCCTCAACCGCTTCCGCTTTCGCCTCTTCCCAGACATCAAGCAGCAACTGATAATCCTGTAGAGTCAGCTCAGAGACAACCGGAAAGAGTTCGATAAACTCAGCGGGTACGGATGCTGCCTGGAACGCACGTGAGACTTTGGCGTTAGAGATGCCTTCTGCCTTTGCAATTTCTGATTTGCTCATGCCATTTTCGTTCATCAGCATAAAGCGCAAACCTAATTCGCGCAGGTTGTGCTCCTTCGCAGTCTGAATATCTGCGGCCAGCTGACGCGCATCACTGAGGCTCAGTTCATCCGCGGTGACCAGTACTTCCAGACTGGCACCGGAAAGAATGCACGCTGCACGACGGCGCGAGCCATCCATGATCTCAATTTTGTCACCGTTGACACGACCAATAGCCGGAAAGAACTGTTGCAGCGTAATGGTGCGGGTAATTTCCTGAAGTGATTCTGGCGTCAGCGTACTCTGGTCACGGCCATTAATTTTTGGATCAACGCTGGTTCGGGCCTCAATATCATCATGCAGGATGAGCTGGCGGACAAAGGTCGCCTTAGCACCCGACTTCAGCGTAAAGGTGCGCGACTGGCTGCTGCTGTCAATCATGTTTGCAATAGCAGAATCACCAAACTTGCGGCCAATGCGCTGTATAGGTTTGCTCACAGGGTACTCCTGATATATTCGATGCGGTCAAACACAGCTCTTGAGAACTGCTCGGCTTCATATTTCGCTTTGCGCAGAGCGTCTGCACTGCCCGGATAGGAGGAAGGATTGGCGCTGATTACCGTATCAAAAGATTCTCCGCAGCGTTCAAATCCATCGAGTCGCGGTAAGCTGCAGTCCAGCATCGATTTGGTAAACACTTCGCGGGCGTAGCTTTGCGAAGTCAGGTGATCGTGTTTTGAGGTCATCTTAGACATAAAGCCGATATTAGCTTTGAGTCGGGGTTCGATACCTTCGGACTCTATACGTTCCAGCATTTCAGGCAGACGCGTCAGATACTTCATGGTGGAGTGGAAATCGACCTGCGCCGGCGGCGTTGGTGTCAGCAACACATCACTGGCTGCAATTGCATTCAGCATGAAGGAATCAAGATGAGGACCCGTATCAAGGAATATGAAATCGTAATCTCCCGCCAGGCGATCAATCACATTGCGGCGTAAGACCTCTGAAGGTGCAACACCTGGCAGATGTTCAGCTACCAACTCTTCCCAGTCGCTGGCAACAAAACCATCGTCGATAGAAGCCGGGATCACATCTACGCCTGGCATGACGGTTGGCTTAATAAATTGTTCACGAAGCTGGTCTGCATCAAGATCGTTAAGCATCGCCTGCGCTGCCGTTTCCAGAACGGAACCTACGCTGTTGGTGTGGCTCAGGAACATTGTGCTCGATGCCTGTGGATCCAAATCAATCACCAGAATGCGCAGATCATTGTGAAGCATAGAAGGATGGGCGCGCATACCGTGAGCCAGTGTGACGGTGCTGACGGTCTTAGAAACGCCGCCTTTAAGGCTGACAACAAAGACAACAAAGGGACCATCGTGGCGATCGCGATATTTCGGTATTTTACGATGCGCATAGATATCGACCACGTTTTCGATGGTCAGGGCATATTGCGATGTACTACCGGTCTGTTTCTTACCAAACTGATAGCCCGCTGCTTCCATATCATTAATGGCAGCGACAACAGCATGCTTACTCAGCAAAGGCATATTCGCGACAGCATTGCGCGAGAAGGTCTGATAAAAACCGGTCTGGTTAAATTCCTGACGCTGCTGCTCAATGTGGCTACTCAATCCATGTAACATGGAATTGGCCCGTGTGGCCATTTCCAGCACTCCACCATAATCACGCTTCATAAGACCCTCTGCGTTAATGTTTTTTGCATACTACACAAAAAGGGTTTACCTGCCAATTTATAAGAAAAAAGACAAAAACCTGGATTTCTTGTCCGTGATGTTGAAATGGAGAAGAGAGAGTCAGGTGAGTTTTAAAAGGCTAAGGATTCTGGTCATGTCAGTAAAAAAGGTTAATGGCGTTTTCTGATGTGTTGCGGAGGGTGTTTTCACGATGAAAATAGCATAAAAGTCGTTATAAATCATTTACATAAAACTTAAACAGCACGGTGAAAATTTTCGTTTAAACAGCATCTCATTATGCTTACACTTTCGCGTTTGATAGTAAAGTGAGTTGATATAAGGGGCGCTGCTGACATCGATTAACGTAGATCATATCTGGCTAATCTGTTCTTGCCATATTTTCTGTATCATGACCCTCTCATACCCTGGCTGGATGACGACTTTTTAACACTGCTTTGCAGCAATCTTTCTTGTGCTAGTGGATGATTGCGTTCTTTAATCAGGGGAGGTCAGAGCAAAATAATTGGAATATATTCTACCCGAACACTTTAGTCGTTTCGTTAATCTGGCAGCAAACACATTGAAACTTATGAACGAGGGCAAAGGACTTGTAATCACAATACGAGTATGAACTCTCAACAATACAGTTAGCGGTGATTCAGAAATTTCGTAAGCTCCAATTCTTTGTTCTATAGTATCCAGTCCAATTTCATTAGGCCGTTATCTCTGTATTTCCCCTTATGAGTGACTGGCTTCACCTGCATAATAATCATGGCATTCACACTTCAGATCTTCTTCCAGAGAGATTCATTATGCTGATGGGCGTATTTCCTGTGAGCAGGCTTTATTACCCGATGTTTCTGATCAAATCATATATTGTCGGCTTCCACGTCAAAACTTCCTATGTTTTAGTACTCTATCTACCCCTGTGATATCAGGGAGGTGATCTCGCATGTCGAATCATAGGGTTTTTTCACCATGAAAAAATAAAATAAATCATTATATATCAATAACATAATGAATTTTATGCAGGGTGAAAATACTGTCAGATCGTCAGAGTCTTCTATCAAAATTCAATTATCTTATCGTTAATCTGTCATTAGTGAATGCAGATCGCAGTTATACCTGGCATTTGGGTTAAACCACCTCACGGTTAATCTTCAGCTGAGCCACTGTTCGTGGCTAATCATGACTGCACTACAGCAGGAAGAAATTTATTAAATCTGCGACTCCACGATTAGTTTGTTTTTGTCTCTTTTATCCCCGTTATCCACAGGTCAGATCCAATGGGTCGATCCCTAATAGATCAAATTGAGATCCTTAACAGATCCCCACAGTGTCTGAAGCCTTGTGGCATAAGGCCTGAGAGGGTGTCAGTAACCACTGTAGCGAGAAGAATAACCACTATAGGGAGTATAACAACCACTATAGCGAGAAGAGCAACCGCGCTGGCGAGTACGCAACAACCACTGTAGCGAGTAAATGGCCTTTTAGCGTGTGTATAACAGTGAGCAGGTCCAGCTTTCGGGATTTACTGACCGTTTGCGATGAAAGACGATGATCCAGGGAAAAGGCAGGGAACCTGAGTCATCCTGCAGCTGGCATTTTTACCGGGTTATCCACTGAATAGATCCAATAACAGATCCTCTTAAGATCCTAATAAGTTCCTTAAAGATCCCTGCAGAGCGCCAGGCCACGGTATGCCTGCCTTGAGACAGGTTCATTAACCACTATAGCGAGTAAAGTAACCACTGTATCGAGAGAAATAACCACTATGGTAAGTAGATTAACCGCTGTAGTGAGTGATAGTATCCACTGTATCGAGTAACAGCGGCTCTGGCCTGTTCACATCACGGATCTTCCTA